>CAZJPG010000001.1:0-66022 GCA_964547855.1 uncultured Gammaproteobacteria bacterium
GCTCACATTGTAGGAGCGAGTGGAGAAAGTGTCAAAATTGCGGGGTACCTGCCATAACTTCCGGGATCGGCATTGGCACTTGTCACTTGACCATAAGAATAACCCCAAGTATTTCCTCCGACGTTATTCCAATAAGTTCCTCCCCAGGTCCAATACAAAGAACTGTCTTTATAAATATCAACCTTCAAACAATGATTAACGCTGATATTTTTTATTTCAACCAAGCAACTCAAGTCCTCTCCTTGGTTAAACTGTATCTTTGGATTTACTGGGACCTTACTCCATGGAATTGTGCCATCAGCAAAACCCTGACAAGTCCAAGCCCCAGAATATTGATATCTTGGCGTTGGCGGAGGCGTTGGCGGCGTTGATGTTTGACTACTGCCGCCAGAGCTGCCACTGGACGAACCCGAACTACTTGAACTACTGCCAGAACCGCTCGAGGCAATGTAAACATAGCCATCACCGTTCTTTGAATAGATCTTGACCCAGTCTATGGCCCAATACTCACTTGCACTGTTTAATGCCTTAGTTAATTCAATGCTAAACTGTTTTATCTGCAATTCACCGCCATACTGCGCCTCGTTTTCTGGCGTACGAATATTATAAAAATCCACGTAATAAACATTGTAATCATTCTGTTTAAAAACGCCGTTATTATAATTATACGCGTAATTGAACAATTTTAATGGCACCGGGTTATTCCAGGAGCCACTCTGGTCTTTGACCCAAACCTTAGCGTTCTGCAAAAAATCCTGACTGACACTAGCATAGACTTTCGCCGAAAATTCCATCACCGTACTTCTGGCCATTAGCGTTTTCACAAATTCAGGACTAACAACGCCCGGATTAGAACCATTGACCTTCACAAACCAAGAACCATTGTCAGCACCGTAGCCAGGCTGTCCAGAGCTCTGCGGAGACGAGACGTCCCAACCGAGACTCCAACCCTCCGGAGATTTTCCTAAGAAATTGAACGCATAGGCTGGATGGGAATAATCAAGGGAATAGTTATCAGACTCTAGTGGCCTGTCAACAATCAAATGACTTGGCAATGAATACTTTCCCCTAGTCATGGGCAAAGGATTGGCTTCCGGAGTATAACTATAACAATTGCCATTGTAATACACCTGCCAATGAAGATGAATGCCACCAGAATTTGATCCCGTAGTTCCCATTACGCCAATAGGCCTGCCTGGAATGACAATATCACCAACATTGACCGAAGCCTCTCCATCAAGATGTAAATACTTTGTCGAATAACCGTCTCCATGGTTTATTGTCAAAGAATAACCACCACTACTACTCCACCCCTTATCAGACACTACGCCTTCTGCTGGCGCATATATAAGAGGGTGATTGTCTATTATCTCGTATTGGGCATTTACAGCTCTTCCTATATCTAATGCCCAATAAGCATTATAAGCATTGCTGTGAAATTGGCTATTCGCGACATCGCCGAAGACTGTGTTGGTCTTATAGTATCCGGCCGGCAATGGAACCCTCCAAATTGGTTTGGCAAAAATGGAAAAACAAAAAACAACCAACCATAACAACATTGACAACTTTTTCACAAGAAACTCCTTTGAAAGACGTTTTAGAGAATTTTGAGGGATAGCAGAAAAACAAACTCAACTATTTACGATTGATTGAGCATAAATATTTCCTCCTTTTTTAAATTTTTAAAGAACAATTATTCGATAAATTCAATTCTATTCTCAATTTGATTGAATATATCCTTGAATTCATCTTTTATTTTTCCTGATGCGAAAAAATTCACCTCGTAAACAGAATCTCCTTTTTCCAATAAGGCAGTCTTGGAATAATAATTTTTAATTTCAATATCATTGAAATACACCTTAGAATTAAAGCAAGCCGCCTCTTTGCCACCAACAGCACAAGCGTAAACTTTGGCACCATTTTCCTGATTGGCTCTTTCTTCGGCCACAGCCAACAAAGACTCATTGCCTGTGCGCTCATGCTTGATCACTGACATCTTGGCTACATCAGCAGGCTCACCTCCATCCTGGCTATACGGAAATTGAATTTGAAAAATTACACGACCAAATGGATTTTTGCCCGTCTCCTTCACATAAACCAACGGATTTGGGTATTTAATAATAAAACTATCGATTTTATCCTCATAAACATTCCAGCCAGGGTTATTTTCATCCGCTTTTAAAGAATAAGAGGTATTATCAGTATTCTCATTATTTATCGTTGTGGAGGCATGCTCTGTGCCTGCCTTGCTTCCAGCACTGGCACACCGATTAGCCCCAAGAACCCTTACACTTTTAACGATTTTTTCAAAAACATCACCATTGATATCGGAAAAATTATTCATTACTGCCACCCACCTACCATCATCATTAAAAAAATACCCCTTTATTGCCACCATATTCTTTGACT
Source organism: uncultured Gammaproteobacteria bacterium (assembly GCA_964547855.1). GTDB lineage: Bacteria > Patescibacteriota > Patescibacteriia > Patescibacteriales > WJLG01 > JBAZHE01. The sequence goes on from CAZJPG010000001.1 coordinate 2,410, forward strand.
CGGTTTGTTTGTAATTTCTTACAATGACTTTTACACCATTGATCTCTAAAACATTGGAATCAATGACGTGCTCATCTTTCTTGACATCCTCACTTTCCAAATCTAGAAAACTACCACCCCTCATCATTAAGATATTTCCCGATTTACCATTATCGTACAAATAAAAATACCCACTCCTATCTTCCGACATCCAGTCAGATGGATACTTAAATTCTATGCCAAGATTATCATTACAACTGACCTTCCAGTTGTCGTCTTTTGCGCCACCCTTAAAACTGCACCCGGAAAGGAATAAAATAAGAAATAATATTGTTGTGATTTTTTTATTAGGAAGCATATTTTAATCTTCTAAGCATAACCCAAAACTAACAATGTGTAAACAAGAATGAACACAACCAATTTTAAAGCAGTTTACTGATTAATAACATCTTTTATCCACCAAAAAGCACTACTGCCTTTTTCAATCAGGGTGTTTGCGAGAATTTTTATTTCGTCCTTAATCTCCTGATCGCCATTTTTCCAAATAACCTCCAACGATTTTTTCAGATCATCATCATGTAAAAATGGCGTGCGAAGATTCGAATTTAGTTCTCCGCCAGAGCTAAGCAGATAGTGTTTGATTATTTTGAATGTTTTTTCACCATTCTTTTCCGCAAAAATTGACAACCTCTTTAACAATCCATAATCCCAGTCAACGTCGCCGTCGGATTTTTCCAATGTAGCGGCCATTCTTTCAATAACATCCTCGTCGGATAGAATTTCCACATCCTGATTAATCCAATACCCGCTCGCAAGCTCGCTCTTTGAAGGGTTTCCACCCCTCAATACTCCCCAAAAATAAGGGGGAATCCTTCCCCCTTCACCCCCTTTGTTCGAATCCATGTCTTTCTCGAGATATTAAAAACAAGACCGACCAGGAAGGTCAGTCTTGTTTTAATGCTGGGAAGCATGGATTCGAACCATGATAAACGGCTTCAAAGGCCGCTGTCCTACCATTGGACGACTTCCCAAATATCTAACTCTAAAAACTACCACTAAAACAATCAAAAAATCCATCGCCCCGCTTACCACACCTACTACACTCTTTAAGCCTGTCCGCCTCGGGCGGACCATTGGACGACTTCCCAAATATCTAACTCTAAAAACTACCACTAAAACAATCAAAAAATCCATCGCCCCGCTTACCACACCTACTACACTCTTTAAGCCTGTCCGCCTCGGGCGGACCATTGGACGACTTCCCAAAATAATACCAAAAGCCGCTCCTACTCTAGGCGGCTTCATAACTATGATAATTTATCCGCTTCTTTTTGTCAAAAAACGCGGCTATACAGTGTATTGCCGCGTCGAGAGCATTAATCGATGGCGTGCGTGATGCCATTACCGGGCAAAATATCGGATATTTCCTTTTTACCGGAAATATATGACATCCCGCCACATGAAGAGAGTTATACCTTGCCGTTTACCACAAGATTCAAGACCCAAGACTGTATCGCCCGTTCCTTCTCATTGACTCTAGCCGCCAAAGTATCGACCGTATCATCGGGGCGTATCGCCACTGGCCATTTGACTATTAGCGGGCCTTCGTCATATTCGGCGGTAACGAAGTGTATCGAGACAGCACTTTGGGTTATGCGGCTCTGGTGATACGCTCTTAGGACGGCTTCATGAACATGACGACCATACAGACCTTTACCGCCAAAATGGTCGACAGCTCCTCTCCTGGATAATGGACCAGGATGAATATTTATAGTCCTGCGAGGGTCAAGACCGTCGACTTTTTTTAACCACCCTGAAAGCATGACGAAATCGGCATGAAACTTTCTGACCAAAGATCGATAACTTTCACCGTCGAAGGGCCCATTCCAAAAATAAAAAGGAACTTTCAACCGTCCGGCCTTTTTCTGCACTCCTCCGGAAGCATAATTGGAAACCACGCCGACTATATCAGCGTCAAGTATTGGAGGATTGAGTCTTGATTGCTCGACTAGCTCCTCGAAACCAGAGCCGCCACCAGAAATACTCCCAGAAGCGAAAACTAAAACTCTTTTTTTCAAAACGTCCTCCTTGAATTAAAATGTGCTATTTTATATTTCCTAAGATTTTCACACAGAGAACGACAAAAGTCAACTTGCAAAATAAATGGCAAAGGTATAAATTTTTATAGTACTTTAAAAAGGAGGTCTTCCATGCTCGATTTCGATGATGACATAAACCTTTTTCGCCAAGAAGATGCCCTGGAAAGGCTGCGGACAAACTGTGATTCTGAAAGATATCCTAATTCATCAGGAGTAAAGATCATAGACGATCTGCGACATTTCCTAGAGACCAAGCTCAATGTCACTATTCTAGAAAAAGGAATTTATGATATCGAGTATTTCCTTTGCTCGACTTACATCGCTGAATTCTTAAGCCGACCAAAAACGATCTTTAACCCCAAATGGTACCCGATCGACCAAGAACTAAGACTGGCCGAAAAGAATGGCGGACCATATCTATACGAAGAAGGCGGCAAAAAATGCTTCATTGTAGCGGTATTTTTTCCAGGGATACATCCCAAAACCGGATTCTCCACTAAACACTATGTCGATATGAGCGCCAACTTCTTCTATCACTTCTACGCCTCGTCCGGATTAGAGATCGGCAATCATATGGCCGAGTTATGCGAAGAGATGGTTGGGATGACCAAGGTTGCCATCAAGCCATAGAAAATAAAGGCACCTCTCAAACAAGAGGTGCCTTTTTAAATCCTGAATACGATAACAAAATATTCCTTAGACTTGCGCATAGCGCCTAACAGCCCACCAAGCGGCAAAAACATTAATGAAGGCGATGCCGGCAAACTCTAGGCCGAATATCTCTAAGAAATTATGATTGAAATAATCGACGATATTTATATTATAACCGACAAAGAAAGTTTCTAAATAAGGCTGCAGAAGACCAAGAAAAGGATAGAACAAGAAAACGATGGCAGCTATACCGAACAATGCATAGACTATACCTGATAGCAAAAACGGCCAGAAGATGAATGAATTAGGCGCACCGACCAAACGCATTATGGCTATTTCCATATTGTGCGTATAGATAGCGACTCTTACCGAATTAAAGATAACTAATATCGTTATCAAGACGAAAACGATGGACAAGAAAATCCCCGCCTTGGTGACTTTATCGGTCACAGAATCTATCTTGCCCAATAATTGCTTGTGATCAGTGAAGTTTCGTGAGTCAATAATATCGTTCTCGATCTTATTGAGTTGATTGATCAGATTATCGGAATTCTCAGCGCTCTTGGGTGTTATGACTAATGTGGGTGTCAATGGATTCTTCCCAAGTTCGCGCAAAGCCTGAAGCACTTCTGGGTTATCACTATTTTTATTTTTGAAAGCCTCCAGGGCAGCGTCTTTAGAGATATATTCTACATTTTTCACATCACTTATATTTGCGATTTGGGCTTTCAAGGCCAAAACTTCCCTCTCGTCGGAATCAGGATTTATATAAAGACTAATATCAATCTTATCCTTGACCGCACCGACTGCTGCTGTGCCAATGACCTTGACCACCAACAACATGTTAACGGAAAACAAAGCCAAGGTGAGAATAATCACCGTGACCATGGACAACCAAATATTTCTGGTTATGTCCTGCAGGCTGAATTTGATAATACGATAAAACGAGAGTAAAAACACAAATTCTTCGTGACGATTGGCAAGCTGGCGTTTCAAAAGCTTTTTTCGACGATTTTGCTAGGATCGCCTAATGGCGAAAAATCGGAGAAAAACACAGCGATGACTCGCCGCCGGAGCGAGTCGATCGTCTTTTGAAATGGCTGGTTGCCAATCGTTTTTTAAAAAAAATCACAACGCGTATTTGCCACGCTCACGATCGGATACGACCATGCCGTTATCTATAACTATGACGCGTTTATTTAAACGATTGATTATTTCTTTATTGTGACTTACCAAAACGACCGTGGTGCCGAATTTATTGATATGCAATAGCAGGTCGGTTATCTCATTGGCATTGATGGCGTCAAGATTGCCGGTCGGCTCATCGGCCAGAAGCACCTTGGGGCTATGCACTAAAGCACGGGCGATGGCCGTCCTCTGTTTCTCTCCACCAGACACCTCATGCGGATAACGGTTCATCTTCTCCTCTAAACCGACTATCTTCAAAACATGTGGGACGATCGTCTTTATTCTTTTGGTCGGCTGACCGCAAACCTCCAAAGCGAAAGCCACATTCTCGAACAAAGTCTTCTTCGGTAATAATTTATAGTCCTGAAAGATGACACCGATCTGGCGCCTAAGATCAGGGACCTCTCGCTTATTCAAACGAGTTATATCCCAACCTCCGATAACGACCTTTCCATCATCGACACGTTCCTCGCCGATCAAAACCTTGACCAAAGTCGTTTTACCAGAACCCGACTGACCGACTATGGACACAAATTCTCCCGGCTTAATATGCAGGTTGATGTCTTTCAATACCGGATTGCCAGATTTATATGATTTGTAAGCGTTGAATAATTTTATCATTTGCCATTACTTTCTTTCAGTCCATAACTAATCAATTCCATAACCTCTTCGGAGCTGTCGGTCTTTGTCGGCGCGCCGAGATTGACTACGGTCAAATTCTCTCCGGACGGACCCAAGACGCGCGTCATCAAACAATACATAGCCTCGTCCAAATATCCTGTTTTAGAACCGGTTATTTGAACGTTGTTCTCCAAAGCGAACAGACCATCGCGCAAAAAGGTATTGGTATTGTAAAGTGTATGAGCCTTCTTAGTGTTGATAGTAGAAAACGTGTACTTAGGCGTCGTGCTGATCTTTTGGATTATCGGATTCTTATACACTTCTCGTATCATTATAGCATAATCACGGGCCGTGCTCACATTTTGAAAGGCCAATCCCGTAGGTTCGATGAACTTACTGCCAGTCGCTCCAACCGAAACGGCAAAATCGTTCATCTGCTTTATAAACTCATCACGATTTATACCGCTAACCCTGACCAATGACTCGACGGCGTTATTAGCCGAACCGACTAAAGCGGAATAGACCAGATCCTCTATCGTCATCGTCTCGCCATCCTTAACATTCAACTTGGCGTTTCTAGCAGGATCCGAATAAAGAGCATTATAATCCTCGTCTTGTTTTTTATATTCGACCACCTGGCTTAAAGTCGGATGCTGATCGAAAAAAACTTTTATCGCGACTAATTTAGTCAAACTGGCTATCGGCAAAGAAGTGGTGGCATTCTTCTCGAAAATAAATTCCCCAGTCTTTTCGTTATATACGGCCAAAGCTCGAGAAGCTGTCTCTGGCAAGAAAGAAGCCTTGCCGTTAGCAGCTATGCCCATTACCAAGCCGCGAGCATCGGCCTTAACGGACAATGGCTCTATCTTGACGTTTATTATTCCCTCGGATAGCGATGCGATCTTGCTAAAGGCGACTTTATCCAAATCGACGACTCGGTCAGGATGTAAACGCCTATCTGGTCCGTAATCGTTGATCTCGACATCAACGTATTTTCCATTATCGATATTATAGACTCTCAATATCGATCCTTTAGGGAAATCGGGTGAAGCGGCGAAATTACCGCCCTTATAGGCATACCAACTAGCCTTACCGCTACCCATGACCGAGTTATCGACAAAAACGGCGATTCTAGCAAAAGGTAAATGTATCAAAGAGCGAACGAATTTCTCGTTCGGATAATCTACGGTCGGCAACTCTCGCCATCCAGCCACATTCTTGTCATAGAAAAAAACTTTCTTAAGCCCAGTAGAAGCCTCATCATAGGACATCTGAATATAAAAAGGCTTTTCATCGTCATAGGCGGCCTTATTGCGAAATTCGAATTGATATATCTTGCTTATGCGATCAAAACGCCACGGCGAAGGAATATCCTCATTCAAAATTTCCGAATCGACCCTAGTCGATTCCGATAATATGCCAGGTACTAAAGACAACTTTAATTCGCCATCGAAAGGCGCCACTGTATAACCCTTGGCGATGGTTTCTTTATCGAGATTGATGCTGAACTGTTCGTTCAAAGCAGCGACAGGGATCTGCTCTGCCGATGTCACGACCGGCTCAACAGCAACAGGAGACGAGGAAGCGTTTTGAGCGTCGTCGAAAATTATCGTCTCTGACGGAGCGGCAAATACTATGCTAGAAGAAAAAAATAAAGACAAAAAAGAAAAAATGGCTATTTTCCCAAAAGTTATCGATAATTTTGAATTTAAACGCATAATAATCTTGATTTTATATAAACTTATATGATACCTTTATAATACCAACTTGGCCGAAATAGCTCAACGGTAGAGCAACGGTATCGTAAACCGTAGGTTGTGGGTTCAAATCCCACTTTCGGCTCCCATGAAAACCAATATCGACTCTTTGAGGCGATGTTGGTTTTTTTATTTAGACGATCGATGGCGATCATTTCCGACCCCAAAAATATTTCAACCATTTAGCAGGATTGGGCATATCGATCTCAGTATCGTCAGTCACTGAATTAACGATCGATAGAGTGTCATCTTCTTTTATGACCACTACTTCCTCCCCCTCCTTCTTCATACCAAAATTCAATCTTGCTTCCTCCTCGGCGAATTGATCCGACTGTAAATAAGAGAGTAATTTTTTTAGATCCTGGTTACTTGTCTCCAGTAACGTTATCTCTTTTTTTAAATCATTGATCTCACCATCGATACGATAACGGCTCGACATATTTTTATACAAAGGAAAAACTATTACCGCCAACAATCCCAAAAGGACTAGCGACAAAAATAACGGGCTAGACAAGAAAATCGATAATATGTTTTTTTTCTTACGTTCTTTCCACATGCTTTATTTTTTTGAATACTCTTTATTGGAATAATATAGTTTAGTCGCCTCCAACAAAATCAAATTAAAAATCGAGAAGCCCAAAATAGTCATCCAATCTTTTAAGCCGATAGACGCTGTGCCAAGCAATCCCTGAAGTGGCGGTAAATAAATAGCTAAGAGCAACAGGCCAGCGGACAGACCAACGGCCAGCCAAATGTAAAGATTACTAAAAGGATTCAGTTGCCATATCGGACGGGAGAGAGAACGCAAGGAGAAAATCGACAACAAAGACTTGGCTCCCAATATCGAGAACATCAAGGTCCTTAAATGATCTATCTCAACACCAGCTTTAAAAAGATAGAAGAAGAAAATGAAAATAATGACGTTGACTATCATGCCGACGAAGAATATTATAGCCTTCATCTCGCCGGTCAACAGAGCCGAGTCGCGCTTCTTCGGCCTTCTATCCATCATGGTCTTAGTCACCTTTTCGAATGATAAGGCAAAATTCGGAAAACCGTCGTTTATTATATTGAGCCACAATATCTGCACTGGCAAGATCGGCAACGGAGAAGTCAATAATATGGAGCTAGTCACTAGAACAATCTCACAAAAAGCATCAGAGGTTAGGTAAGTCACTACTCGGCGCAAAGTCGAATATATCTTACGTCCCTCTTCCACGGCCGCTACGATAACTTTGAAATTATTATTGAGCAAAATAATATCGGCCGATTCCTTGGCCACGTCAGTGCCATTGCCCAAAGCAATACCGACATCAGCCGCCTTCAAAGCTGGAGCATCGTTTATTCCGTCCCCAGTCATAGCTACTACTTCACCGCGCTCTCTTAAGGCATTGATGATGCGTAATTTATGATGCGGGCTGACACGGGCATAAATATTTATCTTGGTGCAGCGCTTCTTTAATTCGTCATCACTCATCTTATCCAAGTCCTCACCAGAGACCACGCCATCTTTGGTCACCGACAATCCAATTTCTTTACTTATCGCTAAGGCGATCAACTTATGATCACCAGTAACGATAACTGGCCTAATACCAGCGTCTCGCGCCTGTCTTATTGTCTCCTTGGCGTCTGGTCGTAATGGGTCTTTTAAAGCGATCAGTCCTACATAGGTCAATTCGTTATCGATCGCATCCCAATCTAGTTTATCTTCTAAGGCTAAGTCGCCTTCAATATCTTTTAGGCCAACGGCGATCAAACGAAATCCGGTAGCGGCCAACTTTTCAAAATTCTTAAGTATCTTATCTTTATGAGAATCAGTTAGAGAAACGATCTCGCCATGATGATAGAATGTTTTGCTTTTTTCTAAAATAACTTCTGGCGCACCTTTTTCATAAAGCTTTAAGCCTTTTTCTGTTTTATGTAAGGTGGCCATGAACTTCGTGGTGCTGGTAAATTGTCGCTCGGCCACTCTAAGCTCTTTCTTTTGCAATTCCCAACTGTCAATTCCTGCTTCATAAGCCGCCTTAAGTAGGGCCCTTTCAGTAGGAGTGCCAGTAAAACGCCATTTAGCCAAAGGCTCGTCCGGATTATCGATTATGGCATTGTTGCACATGGCGGAAATTTGCATGGCCAAGGAGACGATCTTGGCCTCCTCCCCTTCTTGGCGCGATCCTGGACTCGATACTTCGAATTCGTTCTCACCGATAATAATGTGAGATACGGCCATATGCCCCTCGGTCAAGGTGCCAGTCTTATCAGAACAAATGACGGTCGTCGAGCCCAATGTCTCGGCCGACACCAACTTTCTCGTCAAAGCACTGACCTTAAGCAAACGCTGCATGCCCAGAGCTAAAATAAAGGTCATGGAGATAAGCAAGCCCTCTGGGATAGAAGACACTGCCAAGGCCACTGAGACCATAAACATCTCATAGATGCCTCTACCTTCGACTATGCCAAGTATAAAAACCAATGTGCAAACAGAAAGAAATAATGTGGCCAAAAATTTAGCCAAACCATCTAATTTCTCCTGTAAAGGAGTTAGACCCTCCTCAGTGGACACTAGATCGGATATTTTACCGACTTCCGTATTTCTGCCAGTGGCAACGACGACTGCCTTACCTCGACCAGACACGGCCACTGTCCCGGCATAGATCATGTTATGGCGATCAGGCAAAGAAGCACCTGTTGGAACTTTGTCAGCGGTCTTGCGTGCCGGGTAAGATTCACCGGTAAGTATAGACTCATTAATAGAAAGCTCGGCAGCTTCCAAAAGGCGACCATCGGCCGGGAGACGGGAGCCGGCTTCCAATATAATTATATCGCCTACCACGACTTGGCTAGCATCGATCTTCCTTTCTCTTCCTTGACGCAAGACCACAGCCTGATGTCTGACCATGTTGCGTAATTTCTTAAGAGAATCGTTAGCTTTGTTCTCCTGGAAAAAACCAATGGCAGTATTCAAAGCCACTGCCACGAATATAACTATGGCATTTCCATTCTCGCGTAAAAGCAAGGAAGCCAATCCGGCCAACAATAATATATATATGAATGGACTCTGAAATTGTTTTAAAAGAAGCTTGATCTTGGAAAAATCTTTCTTGGCCGCCAACTCATTTAGGCCATTCTTCTTTAAACGAGACTCCGCCTCTTTAAGAGTAAGGCCATTCTCCGATGCCTTAAGCTCTTTTAAACAAGTTTTAGCTGATATTGAATGAAAATCGCTCATGAAATTGGGTTTGTTCACAAATCGACCCACTTTATATGGGCTCAACATCATTATAACATGAAACGCTAAACATAGAACATCTATTATTTGAAACAAATAATTAGATAAAAAAACGGCTCGCTATTCTTTCGAATAGCGAGCCTTGAAAATAAGCTTACCGGATATCAACCGTTGGCGACTTTGGCGTTCCAGCCCTTACCTCGAAAACGATTGACTGTCCGACTACGACCGAGGTCAATGGTCTTTTGGACCTCGGCATCGATCTGCTCTTTATGTATTTCTTTGAAGCGCTTGATCGCTTCAGCAGCACAGGCATAGCAGAAACGACGGAAACCGTCGCCGACTTTTTTGTTTTCATTGTCGCCGATGTAGGCTTCGATGAGGGAGTCGCGCAGGTCTTCCGGCTTTGTCTTAAGGACATCACCGATGGTCATGCCATCCAGCTCGGACATCGCTTCAGCCACCTTGGCTTCATATGACTGATCTCGTTCCATTTTCGGAATGATCACGCAGTATATGGCCGCCTTGGCAACAAAAGACGTGAGTCTTCCATTGGCTTTTTCGGAGATGAACCGATCGACCAGCTGATTGACGTCATCGAAACTGAGATCGTTTTCCGATGCATATCTCTCGATTTCCGGCGCGAATGTTATCGCTGCCTGTGCATCGACGACCGCCTTTTGACGATCAGCCTCAGGAACCCTGGAGAATTCATCGTCCTTGGCCATTGCCAAAGGAATAATGCCGCCTTCGGCGCCTTTGACCAGAAGCTCGATTGAGTATGTCACCATATCAACTTTAATACCGCGCGAAAGCTGCGGCTTTCTTTCTCTCTGTTTTCCGGCGACGATATTTTCGATCGCTCTTTTGACCGCTTTCACGAGCTTTGAGTTATTGGTGTAACATTCCTGGCAGATCAGTTTATCGGTAGCCTTGGGCTTACCGCAGACAGGGCAAACGATCTTTTCTTCTGTCTTGCCAAATGCCAAGACATGAAGGACGTCTTTTCTGAAAACAACACGATTGACTTGATCCATAGTGGACCCCTTTCCGGTAAAATTATTGGTTGAGAACGAACTGTTATAAGCATAGCACAAAATTCATATTTTGTCAATATTAAACAAACAACAAAAAATAGCGCCAAAACGCCATTTTTTATACTTAAGCCGAAATTTTTACTATATTTATAACAAAAAGATAGAGGGCTACGCATTCAGCATTCAGGCCTACACCTTTCTTTCCTTTGGAGTTACTAAAAATCCCATATATTTACCAATCATCAAACGAGTCTGTGAATCTAAGGCTGGTATGGCACCAAAAACGACTATTCCCAGCGGCAAAAGTATCCATTCTAAAACTGCCAAAATACGAGTATAAATCCTCTTCCAAAGACCGACTGACTTGGGCCTATGAGGTAAAAGCAAAGTCGAAACGATAGACGAAAAAAGCAAGCCAGACATAGCTACGGTCATTAGATTTCTAGTGATTTGGGGAAGATTTCCAGATAGAACAGTAGAATTGAAACGGGATCCACCTAAAATTATAGGTAACCAACCTATGCAAGCGATGATCAAAGCATTCGTAGCCCAAGAATGAAAACCATGCACCTGGATCATTATTTTACTAATAGCATTCCTCTTCTTGAGAGATTTCCATCTTTTTATGACATTAAAGGCCAAATAAGGAAGATTCTCGACTCCCCAGCCCCAGCGACGCTGTTGTTTATAGAGACCCGTCACCGTTCTCCAAATGCTCTGGACTTGAATGGAGTCCATCGATACTGGGAAATACAAAGGCTCTACGCGATAATTGCAATTATAGTGAAGGTAACAATGCCAAAAAATACGTGAATCCTCACTGACCATATTTGTAGACCAAAAACCGATATCTACCAAAGCCTTCCAAGTCATAGAGTGAGAAGAATAAGTAGCCAGCTTTTCCACTCTTATCTGCTGCATCATCTGCCAAAAAGTATTGCTCATAGCCGCCACCCTCGAAAAAAACGGAACCTCCCAAATATTATTATGATAAAGCGGAACTGGTTGATAACTGGCACGATATGGATCGCTGACGGTCAAAAATTTATAGGTCAAGCAACAGAAATAACTTGAATAGACCACGGTGTCGCTATCAAAGACGCTAACGACTATCTTGTCATAATCCAAGCCTTGCTTGTCGATTATATCTTTCTTTAAAATTTTAGCGGCCCAGGCCTGATTGGCACCCTTTCCCTTAAGCTCGCCGGCCATTCCGTCAGGATGAACCGTAACCAAAAATTCCTTAAAAAAATGACCAAATTCTTCTTTTAATATCCTTCCTTTTTCCAAACCTTTCTCACCTTCTCTTTCTTCCAAAGCCAAAACAAAGATCATTTGTTTAGTAGGAAAACCATCGTTTATTATCGAATTAAAACTAGGGCGAAGCACATCGACCGGCTCCACGGCAGTTGGGTCGACTATAACGTGAATGATATCGCTCGACTTCCATCCTTTCTTTGCTAAACAATCTTCAGGTAAGCCGCTGATCTTGCCAGCATCAAGCTCTTGGCATTTTTCCATCCAATCGGTCTTCTCGCCTTTACGCATCTTAAAATAAGAAGCAAAAAGGTGCACACCTAAATACAAGACCAAAAGCAACCAATATATATCGAAGATGATTATGAAATAGGCCACCCAGACAGGTTTAAAATAAGACAAAATCACCAAAAGCAAAAGCAGACCCCAGGAAAGTATTCCTGGGATCATCTCTAAGATCCTATAAATAACACGATCGCGGCCAGAGAGGTCAGTGGCCTTTCCAACCTTAAGATAATCGACCATAATTGGCTTTTATTCGAATATAATATCCTCCCCTTCTTCTAACTCTTTTTCATGCGCGGTCTTGGGTTTTTCCTCTTCTTTAGGGGATTCTTTATGATTATGGGCGTTTTTTGAAAAATTTACAAGGTTAGTGCCGCTAAGCGCCGAAAGTGATAAGGCTGGCGGTTTAACCGGCTCAACGGAAGACGATGAGGCAAGCGCCGATGGCGAGATAGAAGAAAAATCAGGCCGAGACGAATTGGCCTTGTTCTTTGCCATATCCTCCTTCTTTTTTTTCTTTAATTCCGATAAACATTTCTTACAATAAACCGGCCTGGTACCATCTGGTTTAAACGGAACCTTGGTCTGCTCGCCGCAACTGGAACAAACTGCGTCGTTTAAGCCATAACCACTTACAACCTCTTCGCTGTCATCTCCTAATATGTCTTTTTTAAAAGACTGCGCTTGCTCGATCGCCGGAACCTCGACTTTATCCTCGACCTTAGGGGCAACACCAGAGATCATGTTAATGACTTGTGGGTCAATTACTGGTTTATGAAATTCTTGAGCCACTGGTTTTGAGGATGGCGGTTTTTGAACTGGCGCCTTGGGCGCGAATTGCGCTCCAGGAATACGATTAAAAGACGGAGCACCAGAACTGACATTAATGACCTTCCCTGGTTTTGGTTCTGGCGGCTGTTCCTCTTGAAAATGAGAATGCATTATTTCTTCTTCGACGATCTCTCTTTTCTTGGCATAATTTTGTCTTGTCCATTCCACTGCTTTTTCAAAATTATGAGTCTTTTCATCTTCGCGCAAAGGCATCAGACCACGAGCTGAGAATGGTGTCGAGGCCACGCCATCGATCATCAACTTTATATAGAACTCAAACTTAGGAAGATTAAGAATATCCTCCTCCATGAAAGTCGGGGCTAGTTCCTTGACCAATTCTTCGGCATCGGTGGCGCCTACGCGAAAATTGACCAAAGTGCCGACGTTGCCGAAGACGGCCGCCTTGACCTCATCGGAGAGCTGCTATATATAATGATGAGCGATGATCAAGTTAAGATGATATTTTCTGGCCTCGGATAAAATATTGGCGAAAGAGTCAGTGGAAAAATTTTGAAACTCATCGATATAAAGATAAAAATCTTTACGTTCGTTTTCCGGTATGTCGACACGACTCATGGCCGCTAACTGAATTTTAGTGATCATCATGGCTCCTAAAAGCGCGGAATTATCTTCTCCGATATGTCCTTTGGAAAGATTCATGATCAAAATCTTTCTATCATCCATGACTTTTCTGACGTCGATCGATGATTTCGTCTGCCCAACGATATTACGAATAAGAGAGCTGGAAAGGAATTGGCCGACTTTGTTTTGTATAGGAGATACGGCTTCGGAGGCGAACTTATCGGCATAACCAGCAAATTCTTTCTGCCAGAAAGATTTGACCACCGGATCCTGAACCATGTCGACGATCTTCTTGCGATAGTTTTTGTCCGACAACATCCTGATGACCGACAACAAATTTGAATTTGGATAGTCAAGGACGGCTAAAATGGCATTGCGTAAAATATATTCCAAACGAGGTCCCCAAGAATCGGCCCAAAGTTTTTTAAAGACGCCGATCAAACCTGAAGCGACCAAATGACGAACTTTTATATCGACCTGCTCGACTATATTAAAAGCTATTGGATAGTCAGAGTCCGAAGGATTGAAATAAATAATGTCCTTAATTCTTTCCGAGGGAATGAATTGCATTATCTTCTCAGCCAAATCACCGTGCGGATCGACCACGGCCACTCCTCGACCGGCGCGGATATCGGCCACGATCATGTTCTCCAATATGGTCGATTTGCCCATACCAGTCTTCCCGATCAAATACATGTGACGACGCCGATCGTCGGTCTTGATGCCGAACTTCAATCGCTTATTGCGAAAAGTTGTTTCGGCGAACACTGTTATCTCACTGTTTATCATAAAAATTGAGGATTATACGAATGGTAAATTAGAAGGCGGCGCCCCTTTATCATTGGCCTCATCAAGGTCATTGGCCACATCGGCAATGTCCGTCTCTTTGACATCCTCTGGCAGCGAAGACTGAACAACTGGCGTCTCCTTTACCTCCTCTGACATGAATAATGGGTCATTCTCGTCCTCCTCGTCTATATCACCCAAGAACAAAGGCTCGGCCTTGTACTCGCCAACCTCCTCTTCGGCTTGTGGCAAAGTCATTGGCGGTTCCGATTTCTTTCCAGCGGTCTTCTGAATTAGCGGAGCCTTGACTACGCCCTCTATTGGGAAATGCCACAAAGTAGCTAATTCTTCGACGTTCAAATAACTAGGGGTGCGGCCGCTAGAAACACTTCGTTTAATATAGTTTTTCAGTATTTTATTCTTCTTAGAATTCAAATGTGAGTTCTTGAACAAATACGCGGTCGAAGTACCAGTCCTATCCATGTCAGGCTTAAGACCATTAAGGTCTGTGGCGGTGAATTGTTTGATAAAGCCAACGAAACCTCCAAAGCCCTTAGCCTTGTTCATAACCTCCTTTTCTGCCAAATATATACCACGGATTTTAAACTTAAACGGCATCTTAGCCGATTTCTCGTGGATGGCCTCGACTTGCTTCTTCTGTTTAGGCTTAAGATTCATCATCTTCAGCGAGTCGTCTTTCTTCTCTTCTTTTTTGGCCTCGGCCGCTTCGCCACCAGTGATCATTGTTGCTCCAGTATTTATAAGACCAAGGAGTTGATCGGCGCCCTGATTGAAAATATTTGGTTTGGCCTTTGGTTTTTCTTTTAAGATCTCCGAGACTTTATTTTCTATAAAATCTGGCCAAGCCATTTCCGTCGGCACCACCAATATCTGATACCACAACTGCTCACCAGACTTCAAAGAGGAACAAAGGTCCATTAAAGCCGCCATGGGGTCACGGAACGTAGTCTCTGGTTCGCCGAATTGGTGTTCAAAATCCGGATAAGTCTTTATCGGTAATGCCGGATCTGTCACTAAAACGAATTCTGAGCCAGCGAGGTCATATTTATCATGAGGAAAACTAATGTTGGCATAAGGGGTAGTATAATCTTCCACTTCGGTTATTTCGGCGTCTGGGTACTGTGAATAGATCGCCGACTCCACCATATCGCGATTAGCGATCGGGGTGCGAACTAAAAATTGCGTATAGCCGCCAACAGATATGATCTCAAAACTAAAAGCTAACTGCAATTTACCCTCCCAATAAGTATCAATAAGATTGTTAGTGCTATGAGCGCCGCCAAGGTAGGTGAACATATTCTCGACCGCCCTCATCGACTGGGCGTTGCCGCGTGGGATATCTATGGCCAACAAGGTAAATTTGGCATTTTTGGCCAACCAAAGATTCTGTCTGTAGTCCAGCCACAGAAGACGAGCCCCCCAAAGGAAAGTGAAACTTATCGGTATCCAGCCAAAATAAAACAGCATCTTCGCTAAAAGAATGTCAGGATAGCGTGAAGCCTCAAGTATCGAGTTTATAATAGCCGGAAAATCAATGACTATATCCATAGTAGAATCCTCGAAATGAAAATCTTTTCACATCGAGGCATAGTTGCTTGCCGATTGCTATCGGCAACATATTCATATTGATATTTTACCATTTTAACGAACTTGCGGCAAACTAAAAAAACTGCCTAAACAGGCAGACTTTTAGTGCAAAAACCTACTTATTATTTTTTAGAGCAAAATCCTAGTTTGCACTCCAAATCATCTTTTGGATCGCAAACATATGCGGACGAAGACGAGGAACAGCATGGGTTATTAGCCTCTCCGCACCTTTCACAGCGACCTCCAGTCAAAAGCTGACCATCAAGACAAATACTACCACCAGAACACGCTGGAGCCCCATCAAAACCGCAACTGCGGCAATATCCTTCATAACATTCATTATTCTCGCCCTTACCGATTACGCAAGGCTCAGAACCAACACAACAAGGATTGCCCAAAAGACCACATTGCACACACTCATCTTCAGAACAGACTAAACCAGGAGAACAAGGAGCTTCGGAAGGACAACAGACATCGCCTTCGTCACCGCAATGCGAACAAACCCCGTCGCGACAAGCCAAACCCTCGGAACATTGGTCACCTTCGCAGCAAAACTGATCCTCACCACCGCAAGCACAAGAATCCGCACAATGATTCCTGTTGTGATTATTCGGATCGACGCAACACTGTTGACCAAAATTACAGGTCGGATCGGAGGCACAACAAGGCAAAAGATCCAGGCCACAATCTTGAGCCAGGAGTATCTCTGGTTGTTCATTTTTTGGTGTTTTTTTACCACCAGAGCAACCAGAAACTGTCAAAACCACCAATAAACTAAGTAAAATAAGCCTCTTCTTCATAAAAACATATAAATCATGCTATTATTATAGTATAAACAAAAATAAAAACAAAATAATAAATTACTAAATGGTTTAAAAGATCATTGTCGGTCGTTGCCATATCGTCTTGTTTGATTGCACCATGCTTGTCTACGGCACAAGCTGAAAACGATGATATATATCGGGAAATAAAAGCTAACCCATCCCCTAAGACAGCTTCCCTATTTATTACACCCATCAAAGATCGTTCAGGAGAAAAACTGATCATCGATTTAGTAGTCGACCCTGGCGGAGAGGATGTGAATGCCATCGACACTGAAATAAGTTTCGACAAAGACAGACTTAAACTAATAGACATAAGTCACGATAAATCATTTTGCGAATTCTTCATCGAAGAAGATGTTTCTGTCGACGGAAAAATTAAATTGAGTTGTCTAGCTCCTTTTCCAGGAATCAAAGAAATACGCAATGTCTACACTTTAACCTTTGAGAAAAAAGACAAAGGAGAGACAGAGATAAGATTATCACCTCGATCCATGGTTCTAGCCAACGACGGCTATGGCACGAATATAGTAAGGGAAATAAAGAATCAAAAAATAAATTTAGAACAATAGAAGTAGGTATCTCTATAAAACCTCGGTACTAGACCGAGGTTTTTAATAACCAAGTATTCGCTCCGATCAGATAAACCAAAACCACCAGCTTTAAGCTGGTGGTGGATCATATATTTCTTCTATCTAACTATTTCAATATCTTTTCGACATCCTTAACTTCTTTCATTATCTTTTTACCAGTATCGATAATGCGCTCCTCTAATCTCTGTTTCAAGCCAACGATCTCCCTGGAAACGTCCCCCTTAGCGCCTCTTCCTGCCCTATCTCTGGACAGTCTAGCCAGAGCAGCGGCCTCGCTAGTCAGTGATGCCTTTAATATCTCTAGATTCTTTTCTAAAACTTCTTCTATCTCTATAGTTTCTTTTCTTAAGCGCTTCCTAAGCAGTCTTGCTATCAATACTGACAAAAATATTATCAAAACGACCATGAAGATCAAAGAAACAAAAACAGTGAAATAATTGATCACGAAAGACCCGAAACGAGCGAAGACAGGAGGAGACACCAAAAAGCTGGCTATACTCGAAGGACGGCTGAACAAACCATTGACATTGACCGCCTCCGCCCAAAACACATAGCGACCATTTGCCAAATTATTAGGCGAAACGAAAGACCAAGAACCATCCTTATCAGAATTGACTGAATAAATATTTGTTTTATCAGAATCCTCTCCTTTAATGAATATCTTTATCGAGGCATTAGGAATTGACGTGCCAGAAACGAAAAATTTATCATCAGAAGACAATTCTGCGGAATAATTATCTATCTTTGGTTCTAAGATTGGTTTTATCTCTAAATTGACAGTGGACACAGTCTCATTACCAGCCTCATCGACCGCCCTGACCATGACCGTATGCTCGCCGGTCTCAAGATCCGAAAGCTTCAAAGAACCCTTATCAGAAGAAACTACGAATGGCTCTGATTTCAAGCTATTCAAAACTAAAGAATATTTAGTAAGACCAGAGAGTTTATCTATAGTCTTAAAATACACAGTTGGCCAATCGTTCGGATCTTGCTGCTCACTCCAAGCCTCAAATGCCTCTGGTGGCGTCGTATCAATCCTTATAGGACGATTAACGACAGTTCCCCACTCCTTTCCTTTTTTGGCTTTGATATGAAAATACCAAACACCATCGGAGTCGGCTATATATTCCTTACTGTCAAAAAGCCCATCTGAAGTATCACCTGGATCAGCTATCGGATTTTTATCGAACGACACACTTACGCCATCCGCTCCATCGGGTAGTTTCCAAGACAATTTTATCTGTCGATCGCGATACCACTTATCGGGGTCAGGATTGGTCTCTGAAGAGACTACTGGTTCCAAAAAAGGCATTTCTTCGCCCTCTTGGCTAGATATTTTAATTGCCGTATTTTCCACTCCTGGAACTATGACCGCTGGATTTATCGAGAAACTAGCCCCGCCCATAGCAGTTAAAATATTCGTTCCTTTCCCATCATTGGCCAAAACCGAGCCTGAAACGAAAGTAACCTCAGCCGTCCCGGCTTGCAGAGCTTCAAAGACGATAGAGAAAACAGAACCACCATTACCGTCATAACCAGGGCGCGGAATTCCCCCTCCAAAATTTATAGCCCCCTCGGAATTAGAAAACGATGGCTCGTCCGTCCAAAAAGCCAGCACAGAGCCATTCTTTGAGACTCCAACTACCTTTAAAGATTTCTTATCAAAACTTATAGTGCCCTGAGTAGCATTGATCGCCTGTCCTCCAGTATTCATCTTAACCGATACCGTAAACCTTGAGCCAACGCTTTGTGTGCTAGCCGATGGGCTAAAATAAAGAGAGGCGCCGGCAGCAAAAACACCCTTAGCTGGCAAAAATACTACCAGTAAAAGTAAAGTGAGAAGGAAAAACGATATCCTTTTTTTCATACTCCTTGTTTATTCGAAGAATAACTAACTTGTTATTATTATACTACGGTCACCTGACATAAGGCAACTTTTATTTTCTTCTCACCTTGGCGAATGTCAACCAAACTATCGAAGCCAAGACAAAAGCTAAAGCCACTCCGGCCGCCCATGGCCACACCGGCGGACGATTTTGAAGCTTGACGAAATCTTCTAGGGCGTCGTTATGATATTCTATCACTCTTTCATTCCCAACCCTATCCACTGCTTTGACCTTAATCACGCTATTCAAGGACTGATCTTTCAACACATAAGGAGAGGACGTCTTCTCGTAAGAGATTGATTCGTTCGACTTAAAGACGCCACGACGAATAGAGTCCCAAAACGATTTATTCTTATTGCTCACGAGATCGTTTGGCTTAGCTTCCAATACTTCGTAGTGATCTATTCCGGTCTGTTTATCAGTAGTAGAAAAAACTATGAAATATTTTCCTCCTGCGACTTTATCGTCGTGACTTATCTCTATGACAAAAGGCTCTGGAGGTACCTTGTCTTCGATCATTTTTTGACTCCAGTCATCCCTAACCTCCGATATTTGCTCATCTATAGTAGTGTTCATGCCCTGTGTCTCCATCTTAGCCAGTGTTCCCTGTCCATCACTAAGATAAACCTCGGTATTAACACCGAAATCTACACCAGCTTTATGAAAAAGCACTGGATTTTTCACGGCAAAAACTACAGAACCAAGGACATTGCTATCACCAGGATCGCCAGATATCCTGCCACAATAACCGCCAGGCAACCCCCCGGAAAAACTTATCTCCCCTTTGGAGTTTATAGCGTCCATATCCTCTCTGGTCGGCCTATCTATCCACAATGAAAAAATCGAATCTCCAGTATCGAAATCCTTGGCCTCTAGCGCCTCCGAAGGAAACAACAGCGATATATTGGCAGCATTGATGCACTCTCCATCACCAACACCGACTTTGACTTTAACCTCGAATATGTCGTTTGGTCCGACCGTATCAGTCGGAGGGTCTAAATACAAAGTAGCCGCCCGTGCCGACAGTGGTAATAGCAACAGCGATAAGAAAATAAAAGATAACCTACTGAAATTCATATTTCTTA
Source organism: uncultured Gammaproteobacteria bacterium (assembly GCA_964547855.1). Taxonomy (GTDB): domain Bacteria; phylum Patescibacteriota; class Patescibacteriia; order Patescibacteriales; family WJLG01; genus JBAZHE01. The sequence continues at coordinate 22,702 of CAZJPG010000001.1, forward strand.
ATTCATAATTAATTTATCCAGTCCAATAGAACATCATAATGGAAAAATCTGGCAAACCAACTTTTCCATCACTATTAATATCGGCTGTTTTCTCTGTGGTGTTCCAGTGATAAAGGAGAATAGAAAAATCGACCAAATTTACCGACCCATCACAATTTAAGTCAGCGATACCGCAATTACCCTCTTCTGGGACATTATTGCCAACATAAAAACTTACCGTACGAGAAAAGTTACTCTCGATCACCCCCTCTGGGCTTTTAAGCCTGATCATGGCTTTGGCGGTATGAAAATCCTCTTCTAGCTCTTTAGTGTTAAACAACAACGTCCAATCGCCAACGGCGTTACTGGTGGTTGTGCTTATATTCTCCTTTAAAGAGTTAACATTTATCTGAAGATCCACAGTCGGAGAACTCTTGCCGAATATTTTAATGTCCTCGCCTTTATTAACTTTCTTCTTGTCGACATCGATCGTAGGCGAAAGATATATGTTCGATATGGTCGTTACGGATTTAGACGCTATACGAAAAGTCAATGTAACTAAAGTGGACTTTAAGCCCCTATCATCTTCGGTCCAGAGACCAAAAGTCGATATGCCAGGGGTCACATCATCCTCCTGAAAGCGAAAATCACCACTAGCATCAGCCTTAACTATGCCAACGACTTTACCATCGATCAAAACCCTAACATCGGAGTTAGGATAAGACTTTCCTTTAATAATAACGACCGTCTTATCTGGCTCTATTTTTTGTCCAGGAAAATAACCATTAGTAGACCCGCTGGATCCTCCGCCGCCACCAGTCGTTGGTGTCTCTCCGTCTTTTGGTTCGGTCGTACCAACAATAACACAATCACTGAGATCTAAACGACAACCAGGCGCACAATGCAAGTCGCCACTTGTATAACCATAATCGGCACAAGAAGTACCACCACCAAAATCAGTACCATCGCACTCCTCGACAGGGCCTTCCTTAAAGCCATCACCACAAGTATAACAAGTGCTAGTGCTATAAGCCGAACAATCCTCTGTGCAAGCCAATGTTCCAGAGATATAAGGAACTCCGGTATGGGGATTTATAAAATCTTGGCAGGTCGTAGTTCCAGTGTTCACTGGGTTGCCAGCCAAGATATCACCCTTGTCACAAAACTCATACATCGGATCGACGACTCCATCACCGCAAATCAAAAGTATTTCCAAATGAGTCAAGACGCTATCACTGGCATCGGCATACCTAAAAGACGGCGCGGTCCAAGAGCCGGGAAATGTTATAGCCAGCAGGCACAAAAAACAAACCAAAATTGATATCTTTCTAATTTTTAACATAAGAAATTACGCCTTTTAAAAACAACCTTTCGGAAATTTCTTTAGTGATTACCATCCTTATGCTTCTCCGCTTGCTTCACTACCCAGCGCCAAAAATTCTTATTAGCCGACTTTGCCGCACTCTTAACCCCCTTGCCAACAGGCTTCGTTGGCAACAACAAGATCAACATTATATAACGCCAGAATCTTATCCTCACCAAAACAACGACCACAAGCACAGACAACAATATCAAAGCAGCCAAGACCAACCACGGACCAGCGCCAAGAGACCTTGCGCTAGCACCAAGCACTCCTGGTTTTTCTACTGAGAAAGCTATTTCATAGAAATTAACGACTTCATTCTCTTTATAAACCTTTATCTTGCCCCAATACTGTCCTGGCGGTAGCTTGGTTGGAAAATCAGCGACCACTTCACCCACCGAAAAAGGCTTAACCTTCTTCATCGTCTTGTCCTCTCCTTCTTGTATCAACTTAGTTTTAGTTATGTCATAAACTTCCAAAGAAACTTTAGAAGGGGCGGTCTCCACATTGCCAGTATTCTCCACATTCATCACTACCCTAGTTCGATAAAATATCTTATCGAACACCTTGGACCAAATTTTCCAATTCCAAGGTGGGCCGAGTTTTTCAAAGTCAGGAATAGACACCATGCGCACCAAAAAATTGGCATTAGAAACATTTGTTAATGCCAAATCGATGTCTATCCTAGCGCCCAAAGCAATTGAGACGCCGCTGGCCTTGTCGCCATCAGGAAGGACCTTAATATTTATGTTACCAGAATAATTGCCCAACTCAGCGCTCTTCGGAATCTCAAAGGTAACTGTCATTGGAACCTGCAATTCACCTTTGGGCAATATAAACTCCTCGCCTTTATCTATTTTTATCCACGACTCCATTTCAGTGGCATTCACCTTGATAGTGGCTTTTAGATCTTCTTCAGCCGAAGATCTAAGGAGCATTATCTTTACTGGATAGGTGGCACCAGGAGTCAATTGGTGGTTTTTGATACGCGGCGGAGATACACCAAAGCCGGCATGAGCAGCGTTCGCCCAACCAAAAAATAACAATAAAAATAGGAAAGGCGCTAATTTTCTTAGCATTTCCTTTTACCACAAAACACCCTTAATAGGCATTTGAATGGGTATATTATCACATCCTAAATCATACAATATAAGACCAACAATTGCAACTTGATTTTCTGGGGAAAAAATGGGTATTTCTATTAATCTCTTAAAAGGTCTTAATTTGACATCAACTAAAAAAGAGGGCGTAATGAACGCCCTCTTCAAAGAAATCTATTTATCACGGATAATTCCAGTTTCCATCAAGATCTTCGACAACTGTAAAAGTATTTTCTCCGTCATAATCAGCTGATGGTATTCCCAGAGGCACTAATATGCCCCAATAAATATCATCCGTCACATCCACTCCACTCGTTGGTCTACCAACAACTACATCAGCCGTGGCTGGGGTGGTTGAAGACATATTGGTTCCGACGCCATAAGCGAAGTTATTTATGCCCCACTCTTGGTTCTCTATGCCGATCAACTCCGGGCCAACTCCATTACGCAACATGTCTGTACCAGAAACATCCGCGTCTATCGGAGTGTTACCAAAATTAACTATGGTGGTCGTGCTATTATTTGTTCCAGTATCTAAACCGGCCTGAATTATGCCGTAATCGATCATGGTTTCTGTAACCTCCAAAGCGGCCGTAGAAATAACTTCTACTCCATCGACTGTTGTATAACTACCTGAACCGAAAGCTGCCTCATCCCAAGCGGTTATTCTGGCGAACCAAGATGTGGCAGCGGCAGCTGAATCAGCATCGGTTGGAACAGTATGGAACGCCATCGTAGTACTGCAAACAAAAGTAGCTGTAGCGTCATTGTCCGGATCGCCGGTACAACCACTCAAAAAACAATACGTAGCGGTTGTATGATAGCAATCATTATCATCGGCTGTGCAGTTAGCACCACCAGAAACCGTACCTAAATATATAGTACTAGTAGCGCTAACCAAATCTGAACATCCATTATTATCCGTTATACTCGTCGAGCTCGCAAGCACGTCTGTGCCTGGGGCATTCTTGAGCCCAAGACCTATATTCTGCCCACCATTCAACGTTACATTGGAAACCGTTGGGGCCACATTTGTTATCGTATAAGTAGAAGTATCGCCATTGGCCGTACCAGCGAGATCATGCCAGTCTTTTATAAATACCCAGTAATTATAGGCCCTGTCTTTAGTTGGTGCAGTGTCTGTATAATCACAGCTCACATCTGGAGCACTCGAAGACCCAGTACAGAGAGTCGTACTAGCGCAACCAGAAGCTAATGTCCAACTATTAGTAGAACAAACATACATCTCTATGTCGTCTGCCCCGCCAGTTATATCAGTATCTGTGGATTCTGCGAATATAGTAAAAGTTCCTCCGGGGTCTTGATTATCGACCGAAGTATAAGCATCTACCAGTGTTGGTGGGTGATTCACATAAAAAGGACTTCCACCGTCGCCGGACCCTTGAGCGCCAATCTTTGAACAACGCGGATCACCAAGATGATTATCGCAGACGAAGGCGTACCACTCCTGGGTTTCGCTTGCCACGTTCTTGACATCATTATACGTACAAGTAGCCTGTACGGTAGAGCTTGATTTGGCCGAACGACAAAGGCCAGAACCGCCTATACACCAAGGTTCTGGAGTAGCTATCGTCGAAGTCGCGGCGCTGCTAGTGCAAACTATCAACCAATAGTCATCGTCCTCTCCGTCGGTGGCAGTTCCCTGAAAACCTATACTAGCCCCAACATTGACTGGGGTGGTTGAAGTTGATGTCGGATTTTCGGTCGGACCAGCCGTAAACCATGGAGGAGCGTTCATGACGGTGACGGTCGTGGATGCTTGGTCGGCCTTAGCGTCTAGGCCGAAATCTATGAAGCCTTTATTTTGATTCAAGCCAACTAGATCGAAATTCAAATTAAAAGAAAACCCGACAAAGAAAAGATTGACGAGACAGATAATCACGAAAACCGGTAGTGAACGTTTGGCTTTTTCTTTTAATATTTTACCCATATTCTTAAAAGCGCATGGCACTTATCCACAGCCTATTATAACTTTTATAATTATACCATTTTTGATGGCAATAAAAAAGAATGTAGACCCTTTTTCTATTAAACAGCTGATATTAAATCAAAATTAAACCTGATAAAAATACACATTGTCATCTCTGGTGTTTTCTTTCTCTTTTATAGTCAAAACCTTTTTATGGCGTATGAGAAAACCATACCAGACCTTTTTTGGTTCGACTTTAATAGTCTTTATTGGATCCAAATAAGGAATAATAAAACCAACGCTTATTATTACGGCATCGACACGTGGCTCGATCTTCAACTTGCGATAAAGCTCTCTTAAATCCTCTGGCGACAAGTAACAATAAACCACATTCGCCCTTTTAATATTTACCCTGTAATAATCACTGTGCAATATTCTCAACTTCTCCCTTTTCAATAAAGCTTGTAGCTTTGAAAGCCAAGCGCTAATAAGCCCACAATCCGCACCTATATATTCACCATCTGGCCATTTCTTTCTGGCCAAAGGCAAAAAACCAGAGCGCCCATACCCCAAAGAATAAAATACGGGTTTTTCTGGTGGATCCAACTCCTTAAGTATTCTCTCAATGACCTCCGGACGATGCGGAATGAACGGGACAAAGCCAAAAAATAAAAGATGCCGCAATATTAGCAATAAGCAAGTAAAGAACGTTGATACTATAACTATAATGATTATTTCTAAAATTCCCATTGTTTTCAGTTCCGAGAACGACACTCAAAGTATCCGTCGTTACTTAAAAAATAATTCAAATCATAAATAGCCTGCGAAAAAGCATCCTTATCTTGTCCATTATAAGAATCACCTGATGCTAGCTTGTACGTAAACCTATACCCTTTACAATCAGAAGACAGATCAGTCTCACCATCATCAAGTTTATACGTACCATCAGTAAAAACCTTTATATGCAGCATTTCTACCGGATTGGAAGGATCTTTTATGTACAGAAAAGTAGCCTGATCCGGACCCTTTACTAAACGATAATTACCTTCTAAATAGTCCGGCATGGCAAAAGTCGCGTTTATGGGCAGTGACTCAAAAAAACTAATGCGCGACCAAGATGCCGCCGACATCCTCATTTGCCTCGACTCCTCTACTTTTTGTTTCTGTATTTCAACTTTCTTCTCAGCTCCATTCTTAATAACAACGACCAATGTCGCAATGATTGCTAACACTAAAATTAAAACACCAGCCACTAACAGCTTCTTTTTGCTCCCATTAAAAGATTGACTTGAAAATGCTCCCCCTTTTTTATTCCAGGATTGAATGCCCATAAAAAGGTTTATTCTTAATTCTTAATTCTTAATTTGATTAACTATATCTAATAGCATCTAAAGGATTTAACAACGCCGCGCGTTTAGCCGGGAAATACCCAGTCAATGCTCCCAATAAAGCGGAGAATACCACCATAAAAGTTAAAAACCATAGTGGGAAATAGAAAAGATCGACAGCCACTCCGCCCATCCTCTTAGCTATCAAGCCTAAAGCAATATTAAAACCAACGCCACCGCCAACGCCGATCACCACACCAGATAAACCTCCAAAAAATCCCATAATAACAGCCTCGGCCAAAAACAATATCTCAATAGTCGCATTGGATGCACCAATAGTGCGCATAATGCCGATCTCTTTAGTACGCTCAAGCAAGGTAACGGTCATAGTGTTAAACATGCCAATGGCCGAAACGATAAGGGCTATACCACCAAACACGGCCAACATGACCTGAATACCAGTAAATATCTTATTAGCTTGTTCGACTGTCTTAGACAAAGCATTAACTATAAATCCCTTATCCAAAAACTCCTTTTCCGCCTGATTTATAACTTCACGGCTAGTGACTTTGACGCGTACTCTTTCGTAATAAGGTATCGATATTTGACCAGAGAGTTCTTTCAATGGAATATAAGCGAATAAAGACGTCTCGTCATCGACTATGCCTTTAACCCTATACTGCTTATTTAGTGGAGTCTCTTGAACCTTGCCATCACTAGTCGGAACCAAAACTTTTATCGAGATATATTCCCCTACTATATCCTTGGCTTCTTTGTCAAAGAGTTTAAGGACAGCAGAAGATAGCACGATGCGATCGGCCTCATTGTCACTAAATAACTCACCATCGGAAACCTGAACACCGGCATAACGAAAATAATTAGAGTTGACGCTTTTTAACATTATACTGGCTGTAAGGTCGCCATAAGTGACGGACGAGCTAAAACTGGCCAAGGGAGAGACATCGTCAACATTGTTCATATCTTTAAAATCTTCGACTGCCTGATTATCGATCACGATTATTTGTGAAGGAGGCGTAACGACATCAAGAGACAACATGGCCTCTCCGAAAACGATCTTCTCCAAGAGAATCTTCTGCAAACCATAACCAAGACCGACCAAGACCACAACAGCCGAAATGCCGACGCCGATACCTAAAATCGTCAACCAGGTTCTCATCGGTCTGGTGCGGAACATTCTAGTCGCCAAGGCGAATGTATCACTTGGTTTTATCATATTATGATTTATTGGCAGTATCCACTCCCTGTGTCAAAAGTTTTTCAAAATAAGAGACGATACTAAAAATTTGATCCGGCTTAAAACCAAGACCTTTCTTATCTACTGGTGCCTTTAATATTTCTTCAAGTTCTTCTTTGCGCAAAAGACCAGAGACACGATCTCGGACGAGCTGCTTTAACCTCATCTTCTTCTCGCGAGTCAACGCTACTTTAGTCTCTTCCATTATATAAAAAAGTATATCACTTATCACCTTGTCTTCGCGATTATAGAAAACACCAGCGTTCATGCGACGACGATAACGGCGAACATCCTCTGACTGCTTTAATATCTGCTCGATCTTGTCAGACATCGCCTTAGCTCGATCATCTGGAAGCCCTACTCCACCCTTAAGTATTGGGACTTTTAAATACTCATAAAAAGTGTCCCTACTAACTTTGCGTGAAAGCATTCTGGCGGTGGCCTTCTCTAGCCTGTCTAATTGCAAAAAATCCAAATCTTGAGTTAAATAATTGATTATGCTTTTCACCTTAAGTTCTTCTGGTTGGGAATAGGGATATATTTTTGATAATATTTCGATCTCTGTGACCAATACTTTTTGTTTATCAAACTTAGCGATCTGTGGTCTGTCGGGATTTGGCACCACACGAAGCAAACGCCCGTCCTTCATATAGAAAACGCGATGGCAATAATGCAACTGAGCAGCATTATGGGTGATCATAATAACCGTTTTCTTATCGCGATCGCTCAACTCCCTTAAATAATCCATGACCTGATCGGATGATTTTGAATCAAGATTTCCGGTCGGCTCATCTGCCAAAAGAATGTCTGGGTTATTTACCATGGCGCGAGCGACGGAGACTCTTTGGCTCTGTCCTCCAGAGAGCAAAGCAGGATAAGTATCGGACTTCGTTCCCACACCAAAACGATCTAAAAGTTCCTGCGACCTTTTACGACGCTTTGGATAAGGAGATCCCATGAATGTCTGGGGCAAGGCTACATTATCTATGACCGACAAAGAAGGTATCAAGAAAAACGCCTGATAAATAATACCTATGGTCTTAGCTTGATAGGTTACCATCTCGGCCGGAGAAAAAGCGTAAGGATTTTCACCCTTAACCAAAAGCTCGCCAGAAGACGGCTTTAAAACACCTAAAATAGCGTAAAATATAGTCGATTTTCCACATCCAGACGGACCGAAAAACGAAACGAATTCGCCAGGGAACACCTCCAAAGAGAAATCAGAAATCGCCTTGAATTCATTCTTTTTTCCAAGGTTATAGACGACTTCTGCGTTTTTTATTTTGATTATTGGATCCATTCTTTTATTTACCCATTTTTTTGACCCAGCCGAAGGTACCTTCGAAGTTCTTCAAGATAATGTCGATGATATTCTCCTCTCTGCTTGGGGTCAATATTATGAAATCACTGGAACGAGCCTTGTTCTCTACATCGTCATAGCATTCCACCCAAAACTTATATACGGTAGACGGCAAAAGATTGGTCGTTACTTGAGTATGCTTTTGAGTATAATCGGTCTCGATAGGCAATTCATCCACCTTGTCTGGGGCGGTCAATCCCTGATGAAAGAAAAACTTACAAACAGCCTGCTCGTCCGTTTCCCAAGAAACAATGGTCTGAACTTTATTATCCGACCCAGCATACAAAGTAGACTCGGTCTTGACTTTAGATACGACCGGCGGTATCTCGTCTTTTATGGTCAAAAAGGTTATTGGTGCGCTTTTGGTCTTATCTCCGTGCTCATTCTCTACGGTTATGACAGCCGAATAATAAGTATCGTATTTCAAACTAGTCAAGCGGACGTTATGAATCGTCGTAAAAGCGGACGAGCCCTCCATTCTAGTGTCGTTATTGTCCAGATTGGTGTACTCGACCAAAGAGGAGCAAGGAATGTTCGTGGTAAAAGTTATAGTCGCTGCATCCTCCTCTATCTTGGCTATACTAATATTATATATCTCCGGCAAAACCGCCTTGGTCACGAAGACATGATCGGTCGAAGCACTCTTTTGACCAAGAGTTGTTTCCGAAGAGACCATAAAATGGTAAGTCGTGGCAGCATTTAAGCCGGTGACGGCAACTTCGTGATCAGTGACGGAATCTTCGAATTTACCCTCGGACCAACGGTAGGGATCTTCAACGGTCTCATTGTACTCGCCTTCCTGAACTAAAGACACTACAGAATTAGCTTCCTTATTCGTTCTCCACTTTATGATAGCGTAATCCACGCCGGTCTCGACATCGATCTGATCAAGTATTATCTCCAACTTATCGGTCGCCGACTCGGCTTGTTGCTCTATTTGCTGTTGAATTATCTCCAGAACTTTCTCGCTCTGTACTTGATTTATTTGCTGTAATATTTGAGTCAATTGTTCGGTTGTTATCTCTTCGTTGACCGGCATCTCGAATTGGCCTTCCGTGGTCGATGGTCCAGGATACTGCCCTTCCTGCTCCGAAGGACCAGGGGATTTGCCCTCTTGCTCGCTTATGTTTTCCTCTTTAATCACCCCCACCGTCGTAAATGTATAATCACTGGAAATCGTCTGATTGCCATCTTGATCTGTCGATACCATACGAAAATAATACGTAGTATCAGGAGCTAAGTCATCTAATAATATTTCATGAACCTTTTTGTCATAAAAAGGATCCCTAGCTATTCCATAATTACGATTCAAACCATAGTTGACCATCGAATCTGATTCTTCGTCGGTATTCCAGGTGATTATAGCCGAAGTGGCTGTCACCGACTCTACCCGAGAATTATATATCTGCGGCGGGATCTTATCGTTCGATGCCGCTTCGGCGCGGTTAAAATCGAATGCCATCAAAACAAAGAAGGCTGTGACGAAACAAATCGCCAAAGAAAGAATGAAAACTACGCTATTCGCCCAAAAAATATTCTTATTCATCTTTGATACCAATAAAAACTTCTCCCCTTCTTAATTATTATATACTAAATCGGAAAAAACCGGAAAGAATTACCAATCAAGATCGTCCAAGGCTGCACTTAAAGTCGTAGAACCCTCGAATGTTCCAGCAGTGGTCGTCGCCGGCAAGCCGATTCCCCAATAAATATTATCAGTGACATCCGTGTCAGATATCGGTTTACCAAGAGCCAAGTTGACCAAAACAGGAATCGGCGACAAAGGATTGCCAGAGGAATAATTAAACCCAGAAGTTAAACTCCACTCAACGTTATTAGCTGATATATAGCTATTAATGGCATTTCTCAAAGAAGATCCGTCCAAATCGCCGTTCAACGGAGAATTACCATTATTAACTATGGTCACTTCTTGATTGGTCGCACCAGTATTATCACCAGGGCCCATGCCAGAACCGAAATCGATCAAATTTTCCGTAATATCCAAAGCTGAGTTAGTATTAAGCTCGACGCCAGCCGAAGATGTGGCTGAGTAGTTTGACCCATCATAGACTTGCAAACGAGACAACCAATTGTCCGCCTCCCATGGATTATTGGTCGAGTCGTCAGTAGGGATGGCGTAAAACTTCATGTTGGCTGTACAAGTGTAAGTAGCCACGTAATCGTCTGCTCCTGTGCAATTACTAACCACACAGTTAGCGGTACTTATCGGGTAACAATTATTTCCATTAGAGGAACAGTTATACCCACCGGAAACGCTAGAAAGATAGATCACGCCAGTGGCCGAAACCAATGACTGGCAACCATTTTGATCGGTGACCGAAGCGCCTATTATCTGTACTTGTTTATCAGCTGCGCCTTTAATATTAACCGTTATCGGATTGCCATTATTTAAAGTTATGTTGCCGAGTACTGGTGCAACATTATTAATGGTATAAGTACTGCTGCGAGAGGCAGGAGAAGAAGCCGCGCCATGGCTATCAAAGACATATCCATAATAAGTATTGGCGCCTGGTGGGGTTGGGGCGGTATCGACAAAATCACAAGAAGGGTTGGATGACGTCAATCCAGTCGAAGAACACACTGTCTGACCAGAGGCACAACCAGTACCGAAGGTCGCTGAATTCGTGCGACATACATAAAAATACATGGAATCATCAGGTCCATCGACATCCGTATCGGCTCCGGTCGCACTTATAGTGAATGTTCCTCCTGGGTCGCGGAAATTGACCGTGGTGCTTAGTGCTGTGTATGTCGGACGATGATTGACCTTAACTGGCGATGAGCTAGCTTCTTGCGGAGATTCTCCTTGGCTGACGGTAGAGCATTTTGAAACGCCAGCGCCCCACTTCAAGTCGCAAGCAAAGGCATACCAATCCAAAGATTCCGTACTCGTCGATACAGCATAAGAACAACTGGCCCAATCCGATGAGGAGGCTAAGCCGGAAATACAGTATGCTCCACCGGCACAAGTCGGGGCAGTGCCATTACCAGTAATAATTTGATCTGTCTTACAAACAGCCAGATAATACTCATTTAATTGAGCATCGGTGGCCATGGCCGAGAACGTGACATTCGTACCATTTAAAGTCGGAGTCGATGTCGCCGACCCACCATCGCTTGGCAAATAAGTGAACGTTGGGGCGGTATTAGTATTACCAGCTAAAGTAAGCTCGGCATAACGATCATAATAATCCAAAAGCGAACCAGAGGAATCGACGGCGCGGAAGCAATAAGTCGCTCCCTCACCAGCATTATCATTGGCGTTCAACACCCATTCTAATTCAGTATATTGATCCTCCTTTAAAGTAGACTGGGCGGAGCTAGTGCTAGGATCCTCAACGGCTGAACCAGTTATAAAATAATATCCTTCACTGTCCGAGAACTCTTGAGATGTCGGCTCGCCATTATTTATATAACTACTGGCGGACATCTCGAAGTGTTCGGTCGTAGCACTAACAGGAACGTCATGCCAATCTCCGATACCAGTCGAACAATTGATCGAAGTAGAGGCATATTGCAAGCCAAAACGATATCCAGAGGCAGTACCGCCCGAAGTATTGGCAACCGACAAACGTAAGCGAATATTATTATTTTTAGTTATATATGTACCAGTGGTCGGATCTCCTGTGTCCTCTGCCTCTCTCCAAGTGGCGATATTATTGTATTCGGTTTGTTGCGGCGTGATCGACTTAATGAATTTTCCGCTACCAACACCAATACTGGCCTGACTATTATAATTAGCCATAACCCAGTCTTTAGTGGCCTTGGAACTCATCAATCTCACTTCATCCATCTTACCATCGAACAAGTATCCAATCCTTAATGGAAGAGTGTTGGCCGATGGTCCGGAAGAGAAAGTAGTGGAAGCTCGAGAAGATCCACCAAGATACAAATTCAATCCTGATGTATCGCCAGTTAAAGTGAAATACTGCCAAGAGGTCGAAGCTACTGAATAATCGACGGTGCTAGTGCCATAGAAAGCTGATAGATATCCGGCCTTCAATGAAACTTGATACTCCTGCTTATCGATCAAAATCCTTGGATTAGACGTATATCTCATTCCCTCCGTAGTGGAAGATATGCGCCACTGTGCCTGATAATCGGCTGCGCCATTAGAGACGAACATCACGAAAGTATTCCATCCTTGCTTAACGGTGTAATTAAAAGATTGATCGTCCACGACCATAGCTTGAGCGGCTGACTCGAAATGAACTTGATGTCCATTGATCCAAATGACCCTCGAATCGTCTGAACCGCAAGAGAAAGTCACTTGCTTTTCCCGCGGCGAATATATATAAGTCACCAAATAAGACTCGGCATTGTCAGCTGTACCATTCCAAAGGTCCGTGTTGGCGAAATTCACAGTGTACTGCGTTCCCGTATAAACACTAGCCAAACTAGTATCAATAACCTTCCAGAATCCTCCCGTGGCCCAAGTCGATTGTCCATACAAAGCCCCAGCGTAAGGATTTATGGCGGCAGGAGAGAAGCCGCCTGACGGAGTGATATCCGTGCCGCCGGTAGAAGTCCAGTACATTCCAGCGATCTGATAGCGAGCGTAGCCACCAGTCTCAAAAGCCAAAGGCTTAGCTGTTGTATCAGGGTTAAACCAACCGGAAGCAGTAAAATTACCGGTCATATCTAAAGAATTGGCATCGACCACCGATAAGTGATCATTGGTGCCGTCGAAATCGTCGGTGCCGTCTATATTGGTCGAACCATCTTCATCACCATCATACCCTTCAGTAGAAGCATTGTTAGCGTTGGAAGTGGAATCTAACCGCGTAGTCGAAGCACCTGCCTCATCAAGATGCCAAACCGCTTTGTAATTAGAATTCCACGTTCCAGCATTATTAGCTTGCGAGGAGCTGGTTGTGGCGTTGCCATAATATATGAATAGCTGAGTGTCTTTTTCAGCATAAAGATTTGGAACTTCTACCCAGGCTACCAACTCTCCAGTAGTGCGATCATATTTCTCTATTTGATGGTCCATTTTGACTTGAGTACCAGAAGCATTGGTGAAAATTATATCCCAGCCAAAGCTGCCTTGTACATAACCGCCCGAGGAGGTTCCTCTTAAATCGGTGTCCGTAAAAGCTATTAATACTGGGAAATTAGACAAAGAGGCCGTGCCAGGTATCTTATCTGGGTCAAGGACCATTTCCTTGCGATATAAGTAGTCATTGTCATACCAAGACTCTTGCCCAACATATCCATTGTCATTGCGCCAACGATAGTGCTTCTGACCAATAGAAGAAACCATGGTCGAGGTGGACACATAATATTGATCAGTCCTAAGAGTAGCACTGCCGGTGGTTTGATAAACTCGCCAATAGACATAGCCATTAGTGTCATAATATTCATTCATCTTATAGCCGACCGAACCTGTCAAAGTAAAATCGGTGTTGGCCGCGGCACTATTATTATAAGAGACCGTTACCCAAGAATTTGTGCTTCCAAAATGATATACCTGCAAGTACACGGGATTACTGCTTGGAGCCAATGATGACTGGCCATTCCAATTGGCAGTGACAGCATAGTTATGGTCTTTGTGTTTAGTAGCGAAATTATAGATCGTATAGGCAGGGGTTGCTGTCATGGTGTCATACGAAGAGTCATCAACAGAAACCGCAGTATAACCTGGATTATCAAGGAAATACGTCAAGTCATTATTGTTCGATGGCAACGAAGAAGGATTATTCTTGGAATATTTTCTAGAAGCGGATCCGTTTATGGTCAATGTCGGATATACCGTATAGCCATCAAACGTCGAACTACCAGTACCATCGATCAATCGTAGTCTGTAAGTTTTACCAGCGATCGTATTGACCGTCTGCAAAGCAAAGGCTAGCTCGCTATAAGTATTCAACGGGAGATTGTAATTATTGGAAAGGTTAGTCCCCTCTTGCCACAAACCATTGGCCCAAGCATTGCCATTGACCGCACATTTGCGACCAGTCAAAGCATCACCGTTCGCACCAGACAAGCCATAAGAATAGCTTATGGCAGTACTACCACCGACATCGACCCAGACCCCTGGGGCGTCGGTGTTATTCTCGAACTGGACCTTATAACGCTTATTATAAGTTTGATCGGTGCCGACGTTCTCTATCTGGAAGCGAGCGACGAAACGCTGACCTTTTTCCATGTTATTCAATGGCACATCGGCTAAACCCGGAGAAGTGTTAAGATTCACCGAAGCTCCGTCGTCATTCTCTATCAAATACGATGTTTGATTGATGACATAACCGGCTGTCGTCGACGATATCATCATTGGCGTAGCGCTAGCCTTATTTCCGGCGCGATCGTAAGCCCAAATATTAAAGGTGTAATCCGAAGACTTAGCAAGACCAGCGACTGTTCCAGTGGAAGCTCCATTGAAATCGATCGCCAAAAGATTCGTATCGCTATATTCGGAATCGTATTCGGTGACAGCGGTCGTAGAGCTCTTGGTATAGAAGATGCGATAACGATAGAAATTGGTCTCGACAGTGCTAGTTCCGAAACCGACGGTTATCGAACCACTGGTATTACTAACATAACTCAACCAACCAGGTGCCGTTGGCGGAGTCGTATCAACACGAAGGTGTGTGCTAGTGGCAGAAGAGAAATTAACCCAGCTCGCCGAACAAATATCATCATCATCGCAAACTAAAGCCTGCCAATGATAGGAGCCATCTGGGATGCCAGTTACCGAAGATGTCGCGATGAACGGCGTAGCACTGAAATCGCTTGGAGCACCGACATAGTTCACCAACCAAACCTTAGAAGCACATGAATTATAAGCCGTTCCAGAGATACATGCTCCAACTGGGGCAGTCGTCGTCGTTATATAAGCCGTGCTCGTCGGAACAAACTGGAAAAAGACTGTCGGCATCTCCGCCGTATCTGGATCGCGAGCCTCGGCATACAAAACAACGGAATCCTGATTAGACCAATAATTTGCCGGCAAGGTGGTGGTGCCATTAACAAGACTTTGGGAAAGATTCTCTGCTAACTCTGGATAAGAATCGACTGAAACGCGCAACCGTATCTGATCGACATAGGCCGTAATATCAGTAGTGGAAGAATTCAGTGCATGGACGCGAGCATCAAGATTTATTATGTCATTCCAAGTCCAGCTAACCGGGGCATTCGAATCGTCGGTTATGTCTACATAATATGTGCCATCGCCATCGACACTGCCGAAATTAGTACCATCGATAGTGGAAGTGGCTCCCCAATTTATTCCAGAGAAGATCGGTATTATCTTATAATCGACGAAATCTGGCCCATTAGTGTAACCCTCTATGCCAAGTTCGACGCCAAATATGGTCTTAGTCGAAGCCGGAGCATTATTAGCCGTGCCCAAAAGATAATTACCAGAATCGTTGGCAGAATTGCCAGGAACCAATCTATAAGCATAAGTATTATCGACTACATCCCAGGCGTAAGGAGAATCGATCCACCCAGAGGTAACTCCAGTAGTGTAGACATAAGTTTCTGTGACCGTATTAGAAGTTTGGAAAGTCACAGCAGTGGCGCTTGCTTTCTGTCCTGATTGATCATAGGCCCAAATATTGAAAGTGTATTCGGTGTTAGGCAACAATCCAGAAATAACCGTCGACGTTCCATTGCTATAAGTCCTTGATCCAAGCCTTGGCTCACTGCTTGACCCGTAAAGAATGCTGCCCTCCGTCGGGATCGTCGCACCCTGAACATAGAAAATCTTATACTCTTGGAAATTAGCTTCTGTGGATGCCGAGCCAAAGCCCAAAGTCAAACTACTAGAGCGACGGCTGATCAAAGTTAAATTGCCAGGAGCAGTAGGTTTTATGGTATCGACACGGAAATTCGGAGTCGAGGCATTGAATTGCTCCCAACCAGAGCAAGCATATTGATTACAGGCTATGGCTTGCCATTTATATCCAGTCGAAGACTCTGGGAAAGATTTGACCACGATAGCCTTATCGATCGCGCCCCTCTCTTCTTCGTTAGACAATGAAGTCTCTTCTTTATCCGAGGTCGTCAATGTGACCTTTATCCAGTCATACCAAACGTCGCTCAATGTCCCGTTGGCATGAGAAGATGTGAAGATACCTAAGTTTTGCGTATGATTAACGCCTACTGGCTGGAATGTCGGCATGCTAGTAAAGGTAGCACAATCAGCCGAATAATAACCCTGGAATACGCCATCGTTCTTTACTAAACGAACACAATCAGGATAAGCAGTCGCTCCAGCACCGTTATAATCATCCAAGTAACCATCGCCATCACTATCCCATTGTTCGGCAAAGTCGTTGGAAGGAGTCACTACCATAATGGCATAACCATTATTAGATTGGGTCAACGGCAGATTATTCTTAACCATAATACCAGCCTTAGCCCAACCATTGGGATTGCCTTGGGCTATAATCCTGAGAGTGGCGTCGAAATTACCAGGGACAGTGCGATAAATCGCACCAAAGTAGTCATCTGGAGCGATCCAGACATCGGAACCATTAGCATGTATGCGTAGGGTCGAAGTCTCTGTAAAAGTAGTGCCGGCAGTACCGTCGTTATCCGCTAAACTCCACTCCGAACCTATAGAGCTATTATTGAAATCATCATACTCATAAAAAACATTGGAAGACGAAGCTTTAGGAAGACCGGCTAAAGGATTATTGTAATAAATATAATAAGAACCGAGGGCCGCTTCATTAGAGCTAGTTGCTATATCAGTTTGCAAGCGGAATTGAATGTTGGTCGAAGCATTATTCCAAACACTACCAATACGATCTATTTCCGTTGGCGTACCTCCGGCCAATTGCCAAACAACGCGCACATCATCACCAGAAGAGAGCGAGACATTGGTCGAACCAGTCCTAGTATCCATTGTTGTGGAGGCGGTATATCCAGCTGGCAAGAGGGAATGATTGGTGCCGAAATTTATCTTACGTCGATACTTCCAGTCAGTATTCCACCAAGAAGGCTCGGCATTCTTCCATATCTTGCTTGAACAGCTATTGTAAGTGGTATTCGTAAAACAAGGGTTCGCTGGCGTAGAAGTCGCTGTCGAGAAAGACGATCCATTACTAATCACCTGATAATAAAGATAGGTCTCTCCTCCAGAATTAGATGAAGTGGCATAGAAGCTAACAGTGCTCGAATTGGTCCAATCGCCATTGATCAAGTCAGTTGAAGTAGCATAGCGATATTGCGCCAAAGAAGTTGGATTAAATAATCCACCACTGGTAGTGGTCGATGTTTCTGTAACTGCCTTGGCGGAGTTACCAGCTAGATCATAAGCCCAAATATTGAAATAATAAGTAGTCGAAGCCGACAAATTCAACACGGTCGTAGAAGCCGAACCATTGAAATTCATGGCTAATAGATCGGCATCCGACGATGATCCCCAAAGACTATTGGCTTCAGTGACTCCTGCGGTATTGGCCTTGTAAAATATCTTATACTCGGCGAAATTAGCATCATATGAAGTTGCACCCAAATTCAACGTGACATCGGTTGGATTCTTGCTATCGACCGTCATGCTTCCAGGGACACTAGGAGCTACTGTGTCGACACGGAAATTCGGAGTCGAAGCATTGAAAACTGCCCAATTTTTCGAGCAACCATCCTCATTACAAACCAAAGTCTGCCATCTATAACCATCGGCGGAGTCCGGTATGTTCGTGACGTAGGCCAAAGAAGATGCTCCCAAGAATTCCGAACTGGACGTCGAGAAGAAAGCGGCGTTATTGTTCATATTCTTATATTCCGTCGATATCCAAGTAGAGCTACGAGTCGTGGAAGAGATTCTGACCTCGTCCATATAACCAGTGAAATAACGTTCGCTAGTGCCTGGGCGACCGAAGCGCATGGCAGTATCCCAACCGCGAGTAACGGCAGTGCCAGAATCGGAAGCCACAAAACCACCATCAAGATAGAAGGAACCGGTCGGAGCAGTATTTAGATTAGAGAAAGTGGCAGCTGCATAATGCCATGAAGTAGTATCAGTAAAGGCATTATAAGTGATAACACTATTGGCTTCCGTATCGCCGAAATACATACCGATATAATTAGGATTAGTGGTATAACCCAAGCTCATGTGCATTTCCTGCCCAGTTCCCCAACCATTTTGAGAGACGTCTCCTTCCCAAATCAACATGCTCGAAACAGTGGAATCGGCATCGAACCAAAGCGACACCGTATAATTGGCGATAGCGGTCGAGTCAAGTTGCGCAGAATCCGTCTGAACATAATCTCCGGTACCATCGAAGTGGTGAGAATATCCAAATCTAGTGCTTCGCGGATCCGGAAGGTCGCCATTAAATGCACCGGTATTACCGCTGGCCGAATCTAACAACGAACCAGATGTCTGATTAAAATGCCAAACGGTAACATATTCATTCGACCAAACAGCGCGACTACCATAAGTGGCAGTGGCCGCTGGCTGCGAAGCTGTCGACGAACCGTAATAAAGGTAGAAATCCGTGGAGGTGGAATTTTCGACAAGGTCGGCGCGGAAATATATTTCACCGGTCTTTGAAGAAGTAGACACTGAGACCACCTCCAATGGCAATCTAGTTCCAGAGGCGTTCGCCACTAATAAGTCTCCTCCGTCTTCTCTCATTTTCGTCCAAATATTATTATTTGGACCCAAGTGAGACATATCAAAATACAAAGGATAATAGGTTAGATCGCCATCGACTTGAGATGCTTGAGCGGTCAACTTAACACGATAAGGGAAGCTATGATCAGCCCAATTCACTCCTGAACGCCAGATCTTCGAAGCACAGCCAGCATACGAGGTGCCACTATTACAAAATGATTGCGGTGTTGAGGTAGAAGTAGTAAAAGAGGATGTCGTTCCTATTACCTGATAATACATAGAGACGACACCTTGAGCACCGGACGATGTCGCGGTAAAACCGACCGTCGAAGAGTTCGTCCAAAAACCGTTAGGCATGATCGTCGCCCCCTTCCACTGGTTTAGGTCGGTTGGGTTAGAGACTAAATAGCTAGTCCTAGCCGATAACTCGACCGTTCCGCTGGCCTTATTGCCAGCCAAATCGTAAGCCCAAATATTGAATACGTAATTAGTGTTGCCAGAAAGACCGGTTATGGTAGTCGAGCCAATTCCGCTATAAGTACGTGATGAAAGATTAGAGTCAGACGAAGAACTCCAAAGCATGTCCGACTCAGAGACTCCACTAGTATCGGCGCGATAGAATATTTTATACTCGGCGAAATTAGCTTCAGTCGAAGCCGAACCGAAATTAATAGTTATCGAATTCGGAGACTTAGAATCGAATGTCAAACTACCAGGATTTGTCGGCTTGGTGGTATCCACGACGAAATTTGGAGTAGATGCGTTAAACCCAACCCAATCACTGCAACCATCCGAATTGCAAGCCAAAGCTTGCCACTTATAGCCCGTTGAAGAATCTGGTATCCCGCTCAAAGGAATACTATTTACCGATACTGATGATCTTATTGTTTCCGAAGAGGTCGCAAAGAAAGTCTTTGGTGATGACAAATTATTATACTGCGTCGATAGCCAGGTAGAGCTTCTCTCGGTGCGAGCTACGCGTAATTCGTCTATAGTTCCAGGCCAATTTGTCCCTCCACCGACGTTAGCGCACAAAGTCAGATCATTGGAAATATTGTCAAAAGGTCGCGCCGCGATCACAGCATTAAGAGCTGTATGATTATCGATATAAAAATTTTGAGACGTCTGAGTGTTGTTCATAGTGGCGGCCAAAGAATACCAAACACCGGCCGTCTGAGCAGTGGTAGTGGACAAGTTCAACCAAGTGGCATTGGCATTATTGCGAACGCCGAATTGTATATTGGTCGAACGCTGCCAAAGGCGCCAACCAGTGACATCCTTATGCAACATGTAACCAGCCTCCGTACCAAGACCTTGTTTACCCCAAGCTGAGACAGTAAAGCCAGCAGAGTTATCCTCAAAAGGAGATCTTATCGCAGCAGAATCTGTAATAACAGCGTATTGAGTCGCTCCATCGCAAGTCAATCCATCACCTAAAACACCAACGCCAACCGTGGCCCCGTAATTAACGCCATTCCACGAAGACGACGCTGAATTCTTAAGACTGCCATTCTCAAAATGATAGACCGCGCCGAAAGGTTTACTCCAAACGCTATACACACCATAAGCAGAAGACGAAGCTGGCTGGGAAGCGGTCGAGGAACCGTAATAAAGATAAAAATCGGTAGAGGTCGAATTCTCGATCAAATCAGCTTTGAAATGAACTTCGCCGGTTTTAGCGGAAGTATCAACAGAAACTACTTCGACCGGCAACCTAGTACCAGAAGAATTGGTAATGATTATATCGCCGCCGTTCGATTTAACATGATTCCAAAAAGAATGGCTAGAACCCAAAACGGAAAGGTCGACTGATATTGGGAAATTAGTAAGATCAGCATTTACAAAAGAAGATTGCGTCGTGATCTTAGCGCGATATAAGAAATCATTGTCATACCAAGACAAAGAATTCTTCCAAATCTTACCAGCGCAATCACTATAAGAAACGTTATATGCGCAAGCGATCGGTGGTGTAGTAGTGGTCGTATTAAAAGCGCTAGCGATCGGTACTAATTGAAAATAAACATCGTCGGCTGTGGAGCTGGCTGACAAATTAACCGTACTCGAATCGCTCCAACCACCATTGTCTATTTGAATGGAAGTATGTCGATATTGCGCAAGATCTTCTGGGTCGCGAGGATAACCAGCGGTAGTGACGGTTAATTCCGATAAGGACGGAGTTCCATGCCCATATGCATCATAGGCCCATATTCTGAAAACATATTGGGTTCCGGCAGAAAGACCATTTATCGTGGTGGTAGCCTTGCCGTCGAACAATATATTTCCAAGACTAGCATCGGAAGAAGATCCTAGTAAGTTATCGGACTCCGTAACTCCAGAAGAACCAGCTTTCCAATATATCTTATATTCGGCAAAATTCGATTCGGTCGTGGTAGCGCCAAAAGACAGGACCAATGAAGTCTCATTTCTTCTATTGATCGACAGGTCACCAGGAGCGGTAGGGCTTATGGTGTCGACTCTAAAATTAGGGACAGTGGTATTGAATGGCACCCACATTGAACATGAATTTTTGGAATCGCAAGAAATCGCCTGCCACTTATAACCATTTCCCGATTCTGGAACGCTCGTAATATTAACTGAGTCAGAGACGTAGCTAGTATAATTCTCCTCAGTGCTTGTCGACAAGAAGCTAGCTGGCGCATTCTGATTCTTATACTCCGTAGACAACCAAGTGGCCGAACGAGTGGAACTAGAAAGCCTGACTTCGTCCATATCTCCATTAAAATCTTCGTTAGGATTAACATCGGTGGAAATACGGCGACCCAAATAGAGATTCCAAGTGTTGGTATCGGCGGTATTGCTAGTATTATAGTTTCCAGTCAATGGAACAGAAGTATTATTTATATATATAGCTTTAGTATTGGAAGAATCGACGCGACTATAAACAAGATTGTTCCAAGAACCAGAAGTTACAGTATTGCCAGCTGTAGCACTCTGCCAATCGCAAGCATAACCGACTAAAATCGGGATAAGACCGTTTCCAGCGGCTCCAGCATTATTAGTGAAGAAAAATTGTTTCTCATTAGAGCTCCAAGTCGTATCATTAGTGCCTTTAGACATAAGAGCACCAGCCGTGGTGTCAGTTGGCCTGACCCAGAAACTAGCAGTGAAATTAGAGTTACCGAAATCGATAGTATTGGATCCGAACACGCCCATGTCTATATAATCGCCTGCTCCGTCAAAAGCTATCGATCCTCCCAATTTACCAGTAGCATAGTTGGTCGGATTGCCATAATAAGTTCCATTATGAGCATTACCAGTCGAATCTTTGATGCTGGTTATACTGCTAAGATGCCAAACTGCTTCGAAGCCATTGGTCCAAACGGCGCGAGCGCCATAAGCAGTGGTGGAGGCCGGTTGTGTAGCGGTGGATGAGCCGTAGTAGAGATAAAAATCTGTATTAACAGTATCTTTCAGTGAGCTCGCTTTAAAATAAACTTCACCGGTCTTAGTCGATGTAGATATAGAAACTATCTCCAATGGCAATCTATTTCCGCGGACATCAGTTATGAGCAAGTCGCCACCACTGCTATCTTTTTTAGTGTGAGACCAAAAACCGCTATTAACTCCCAAATGAGACAAATCGATGTACACCGGGAAATTAGCGAGATCGGCGTCGACCTGCGAAGAATTAGCTTTAAGTTTGACACGATACGGATATTCAGTGTCATACCAACTTATTGTCTCTTGTGAAGATGTAGAAATAAAAGCGCCTACATTGACCTGATTGTTATATTCGGTCGATACCCATTCCGGTGAACGCACACCAGGATATATTCTAACTTCATCGATTCTTCCGTTAAACCAAGAACCAGCGGCATTTCCATTGGCACCGAACGACAAACCATAATTATCATAAACCGTAGGAGTGTTTATTCCGGCCGAGGTATTGGCGCGATTCACGCCATTTATATATAAAATACTATCTGAATAAAAATCATAGACACCGGTCATATAAGACCAAGTTCCGGTGGCGAAATTAGTGGCAGTTATAGCTTCCCAGGTTGATTTACCGACTTGGAATTGAGTCTGTGATTCGTCAGCATTGTTTATCTGGAACATATACGCACCATAAGGAGCGATGCCGTCTTGACCATAATGCACAGGCTTAGACCAAGCGCTAGTTTGATTGCCCCACCAAACCCAAGCTGACAAAGTAAAATCTCCAGCTGGCTCCATTGAGCTGCTCTTTTCAAAACGAATTACGTTATTGGTTCCATTGAATTGTTGACCATATCCCAATGGGCCAGCCACGCGAGTCGGCGCACTGGCCGTGGTCGAACTGTAATTAGAATTGGCCGTAGAATCGCGCCAATCGCCTTGAGCTCCAGTGCCATTGTAATCCAAATGCCAAACACCGCCATATCCAGACCAAACGTTGCGTGATCCATACTCAGTGGTAGAGGCTGGCTGAGAGGCAGTCGAAGATCCGTAGTACAAATAAAAATCAGTATCGGTTAGATCATAAAGAGCATCGGCCTTGAAATATATCTGGCCAGATTTGGTCGAAGTCGAAAAGCCAACGACCTCCAATGGTAAACGTTGACCAACTGAATTTGTGACAACAAGGTCCCCGCCATTTGCAGAACGCACGCTCTGCCAAAAAGAATTCGAAGACCCCAAGCGAGCTAGATCGATAAAGACTGGGAAATCATTAAGATCCGAATCGACCTTAGAAGACAAGATAGTGATCTTAGAACGGAATAGGAAATCAGGATCATACCAATTCGACAAGAACGAACCGCGATTAGACCAAATCTTCGAAGAGCAAGAATCAAAGGCAGTGCCACTGTAACAATAGACACCTGGGACGGAAGTGGCAGTAGCGAAAGAAGTACTAGTCGTTACGAGTTGATAGTAAATAGTCGCATCATCGCCGTCCTTGTCCGTAGAGGTAGCGGAAAGATATATATTTTGTGAATTTGCCCACTCACCGTTAGAAAGGGCTGTGGAAGTGTTCACTTGATATTGAAACAGGGAGGTCGGATCTGTCGGCGGATGATTAGCTATCAATATCTCGCTAGCCAAAGAAGTGTTGATGGAGCTAGTGGCCATCTTGCGGATGCGATAGTTATCCCAGTAATCATAGTCTTGAGCGGCCACTCCATATTCACCGTCGCTATACGACAAATCAGTCGTAGAACAATAAGCTAGCGCCGTAGTGGAAGTGGAATTTTGATACAAATAAGCGCTTAAAAGACCATCCTTGCGCCAATCGAAACGCAAGAAATACCACTGACCGATACTTACGGTATAAGAACTATAAGAAGCTAATATCTGACCGCTGTCATAATCTTTTCTAATCCCGAGGTCGATGCCGCCACGAGTATCAAGATAGGCGGTATAACCACTGGTATCATTATTCCCATTAGGGTGAGCGATTTGAATTCCTGGCAATGGAACAGTAGAGCTGGATAAAGCCTGAACATTACTCTCCCAAATCAAATTGCGACCAGAGTTCACGCCATCTCTAACAGCTATCCTATTCGATCCGCCAGTCACAGTGGAAGACAATCCATAGCTGCCATTTTTAGCGGCTACACCCTTGCGATTAACGGTCAAGCTACCAGTGTTAAAATCATTGTTCGATTCAAAGCCTTGGAAGTAAACGAAAGTATCGCTACCACTTGAAGCTCCAACAGCGGCGGCGTTTCCGTAGTACATGTATATCGTTTTGTTGCCATTGATAGATGGGATCTTTACCCAAATCTTAGTATTAGCACGACCGCAAGATCCTGGTTCGAGATAATACGATAATTCGTTGCCAACCGACCAACGATTGGAATCGGCGAAACGGATATCATCGCAATCGCTCTGCATCTTACCAGCAGATATCAAAGAGGCGGTGTCGACAGAGATCGAAACCTGATAATCGGTCAAAGCGCTGCCAGAATACGTTATGTTGATCGGTCTTTCATAATCCCAAGAAGCATTCCACCATGGGTCGAGAAGTCCATAACCATTATTCGAACCGATCGTCTCGACATAGAATTCACCGCTCGAACCCTTAGGGAACTCTATTCTCATCTTAAAGAACTTGGTCTCTCCAGGTTTTATAGAATAAGCCTCTTCGTTAGTGCTTTTCTTGGCCACAAAACTGCCTTCGACTTTTTTCTTTTTAGGGCCTATGCCAAATATCTTTTTTAAGATATTACGACGATCGGCTAATTTGCCGTTCTTCAATTCATTCTTATCCCAATAGTCGCTGACCGAAACATCGTTCGTGCTTCCAATTTTGTCGTTCTCGACAAAACATGTCAGACCGCCATCCTCCAAATGCAAGCAACGGCGCTCATCTTTATCGTCCTCACAAACATAACTGTTGTTTTCAGTAGTGGTCGATACAGAGATCCAACTACTGGAGCAATGATAAAAAGTATTACCGAATAAAGGTCTGCTAACGACCTCATTCATTCTCCTGAAACTCTCCAAAGACACCACATCGCCAGTACCATTTGGGAAATAGGCTTGCAAACCGAATTTTTCATCTTCATCTCCAGAGTTGGTGACGCTTAAATAAACATCAGTTTGAGACAAGCCAATATAATTGGCTCGATCGGTCTTTATGATGAGTGTTTCGTTGCTGTTATCGTCGCTATATTGAAAATCGATCGTCTTATCACCGATCTCCAATTCATCCTGATCATAAAAGCTCTTCTCGCCAAAATCACCCATCTCATCTTTAAACTCCTCCTCGCCCTTAACGTCGCCTTTAACCGCATAATCGACTTCTAGCCAAACCGAATCGAGCAAAACCTTCACGCCGCCAGCGGAAAGATCTGTGGAAGTCGAAATAGATGGATTGAGGTAACTAACCCTAACTCTCAAAGAGCTTATATCTCTCCAGGACTGAAACACTGGAAGGGCGTAGAGAAAATATCCATCATTGGAAGCATCTGACGCTTCCCTGAAAAGAGGCAGGCGCCCAGCCTCTTCCCAAGAAGTGGAATTACCCAGAGAATATTCGATCAAAAGCTCATCGTCGTTGAAGTTGCTGGCGGCGGCCAAAGATAAGCGCAATTGAGCGTTAAGTATCTCATTTTTTTCCAACGGTTTGTCGACAACGAAGTCGGTAAAGGTCACGGAATCCTTTAAACCAGCATAAGGTTCCTCGATCATAACAACCTTATCACCAGAAGCGGTTTCGGCAACGACATTGTTTCCCAATAATTCATCGGCCGTCGACGTTACGTTTTCATCGCTATTTTCTACCACATCAGCAACTATTTGATCGTCAGCACCAATCTCTTGCGCCAAGGCTTGCCCAGGTCCATAGAGTCTGGCAAAAAGAGCTGCCGTATTAAATCTAAAATCATCCCAAAAGCTAACATCGCCAGATGCTTGGCTGCTTGACTCACCAGAATCAGACGACTGGGAGCTATCAGAAGATGGAGACGCAGATTGTGAATCACTGGAAGAATCGGACGAAGAATCGTTTGAAGGAGATGAACTTTCTGCTGGTGCGGCAGAAGACCCTGAATCTTCTACAGGACTTTGGGAATTTTCGAAGCTCGTCGACGAATCGTTCGTCGAAGCGTCCTCATTGGAATCTTGAGCAGCTGATTCGTCAATATTGGCATCAGCACCCTGCTCCTGATCTTCAGAGGAATTGGAATTATTTATCACATCAGAAGAATCGCTATTTTCTTCTTCGCTGATATTTTGGTCTTCATTGGAAACATCTTGCCCATCAGTGTTTTCGACAACCGGATCTATTGGTTCGCCAGATTCAATGACAACAGCCCCGCTATCGCCATCAACCACATCGTCGCTCTCTTGTCCCTGATCAGCGTCGGCTTGCTCGTCGTTGTTCTGATCACCAGAGGACTCTGTTTCTAAATCTTCCGCTCCAGCCCCAGAAGAGCCGCCACCGATCGTTTCGGTATTATCTTCCGGCTCAAAGATGACGCCGGACAAAGCCTGAAAATTACCGAACGACAAAGAAGCCGACCAGTCGACTTTGAAATCAGAAAGAGAGGCACCTGGCATAGCTTCGACGATCTTTGTTCTGTCGATGTCGGCCCAAAGAGAAGAAGTCCCCAAAGCATCAAAGCCTGAATCGCTGGCATTGGTATAAGACCCCACGGAATGAGGGAAAACACTCACCCTCTCTTCAGAGGCTCTAACCGCGACATCGGTTCTAAAATGGGAAAAAATAAAAACCAGGACCAATGTCAAAATGGCCACCTTAGGGATTGGATGCGAAATGATTTTTCCTATCGTTTTTGACATTCCTTTTTGGCTCTAAAAACCTTATATTATCGCCCAAAAAGCGTATGTTGATTACCTCTAAATTATATCACAGAGTATATATATTAAAAAAGAATAGGACCCCTCTTGGGCCCTACTCTTTCTTGGCTATTTTAAGCTATTTTTTAACCTCGTTTTTATTCTATCTCTTTTTCCACATCCTTTACCTCCTTACTTAAGAATTCTTGAGAAATATCAAGGGCTTCATTGATCTTCTCCTTGACTCGTTTTTCAGAATCAGAGAGACCTGGTTTCTTGTCGGCGACCTCCATGAGCTCGTTGACCTCCTCTTTCAAAGCAGAGAAAATCTCATTAAGACGACGCTCTAATTCGTGCGATTCACGAATAGCGCGATTCCTTTGTAAACGATTTACGTGACGTAAGTAGAATATGAAAACTATCAAAGAGACAATGATCATCAACAAGCCGAACACTATCCACCAACCATAAGCACAAACAATGGATTTAGCTTGAACAGATAAAGTCTTCTTCATGCTCTCATAACTCTCTGCTCCGCGATAGTCTATGACCTTAGCCCAAACACGATAGACGCCTCTGTCCAATTCATTTTTTTGGAAATATGTCCAATTACCATCTGGGTCTGTCTTGGTCTCAACCACCTTAGCGTCCTTACCATCCTTGTCGGAGTCCTTGGCTATATAAAGCCTGATCGTTGCATCTGGATAGAACGACGTTCCTTGTATCGGCAGATCATCACCCTTATCGATGATACCTGGCATCTCTGTAATAACTGGCGCTTTTAAGGCCTCAACGATAAATTCTTTGGTCGAGCTTGAAGTATTGCCGGCTCGATCAGTAGCAGCAACGGAAATTTTATGTAATCCTGGCTTTAAAACAGGGAATACATAGGGCGACTTATCATAATCGTCGGCCATCATATCCTTCATTTCTCCATCAAGTATGAAGCGATATTTTTCCAAACCAGAAGTAGCGTCAGATGTCTGGAATGACAGTCTTGGAGTCGGGTTAGTCTTATCTCCTTCATCATCAACAGAGACCATGACATCCTCCGGAGGAGTAACATCTACTAAGGTTCTAAAATGCGTCGTTGGTCCCCAACCATTTTTATTTTGGAATTTAATATGAAAATAATTCTCTCCGTCAGGAACGTTTTCGAATTTCTTTAACTCGACTATACCGTCTGATTTGTTTCCCGGATCAGAACTACTTGAAGTGTCTAAAAGAAAGCTAACACTTGAAACATCAGCTAAAAGTTTCCAATCGTATTCTGGACTAGAATTGCTATACCAAACTCCCTCTTCCGGGTGAGTTGAAGATTTTACCTTTGGCGGAGGAGGTATTATTCCAGAATTAGCCTCCGTTGGCTTAGTCTCTGTCGTTGGTTTATTTTCTGTCGTTGGCTTAGTCGTCGGCTTAGTCTCTGGTTTTTGTTCGACCGGTTTTTCGGATATGGTTATTTTGGCCTGTGATGTACCAGAAAGCACATTAGTCCCTTGCCCATCAGCCGCTAAAACGCTAGCTGCGGAGAATTTGACGACCGCCTCGCCCGCTTTCAGTGCGGTGAAGTTTATGGTCATCAAAGTTCCGGCCGTACCGGTATACGCCGGCGGAGTCTTGCCTCCGGAATAATTGGCAGTTCCATTAGTGTTGGAAACAGGACTTGCTTGGCCTGGTTCAACTGGATAAGTCGGGTCGGTTTGCCACATATTAAAAATGGATCCACTAGTTGTAACACTTTTAATGGCAAGCAAATTTTTGTCGAAAGTGATGGTGGCGTCGGAAGCATTGATGCCTTGTCCTCCTCCGGAATTGACCATGACCTTGATGCTGAAATTGTCGCCGACATTCTTAGCGGACGATGATGGGGAAAACGACAAAGACGCACCAGCCGCTTGGACCGCGCTCAATGGTGCAATCAATAAACAACAAAAAAATATTGCTAAAACAAGAGTCGAAACTCTTTTCATAAAAATTCTATACCAATACATCATCCTCCTCATTCAATTTAACTTCAATCCTCTTTTTGCCTCTCGTCTGAATCCTTAATAAAGGCAATTTCAATATCAAAACACCGTTCTCCATGATCGATTCGATCTTGGAAACGTTTATTTCCTCTGGCAAAATTATTTGGCGATAGAAGTCACCCCAACGATTTTCCTGGCAAAGATATTCTTTTTCTTCATCATCCTCTCTTACGGCCTTAGGTATTTCCTTTTTGCCGGAAATCGTGATGACATCGTTCTCGCTTTCAACAAAAATATCCAGCTTGTCAATCTTAACACCGGCTATGGGTGCATAGACGACGATTTTGGAAGAGGTGTGATAGATATCGACATCGAGTTGCAGGTGATCGCCTATGTCTTCGCGAGATGCCTGCCTCTTGGGAAGTTTAGACTCTTGTTCGATATCTATAGACTCAGTCCTCTTCTTAATTTTACTTAAGAACGACATATCTCCTTGTTATATGTTGAAGTTATTAACAGTTAAATTGGTTCTTTTAAATTATAACACAAAAATAAAACAACAACAAAACAATATTTTATTTATTTCTTATTTTTTATTTTTCATTTAAAAATTAGCCAGTCCAACAATACATCATAATGGAAAAATCGACCAAGTTGACTTTGCCATCTTTGTTAATGTCCGATGTGGCGTTGGTTGTTCCCCAGTAATACATTAAAATGGAAAAATCGACCAAGTTGACTTTGCCATCGTTATTAAGATCGGATCTAGCACAAGGACTTTCTTCTGTGGCGTTCTCGCCCACACCACATCTTACGGTATCACCATAGAGACTCCAACCATATTTATCATGTAGCGTTCTAGCCTTGAATTCATATGTTCCTTTTTCCAAGCCAGCTGTTGACACCGACATAGTCCATCTACCATCGGCGCCACTAGACGTATCTTGTGTCCCAATGGTCTTTTTCTGTGATGGCATATAGATCAAAACTTCGACCTTCTTCCCGGGAATCGATTGACCAAACAAGCCAACATTAGTACCTAAGTCGACGTAATCGCTCTGCAATCTTATTGTCGGTGGTATCAGAATATTTGATATTATGGTCTGCGTATTATCCTCCATCCAAAAAGTCGAAGTTTGCGGAGCAGATTTTATGCCATCACTATCCCTAGCCCAAACCACGTAAGTATACAACCCTTTGGTCAGATCTTGGGCTGTGTACATAAAAGATCCATCGGCCCCAGCACTGACATCACCAGCTTTCTTGTCATTCTGCAAAACAGTTATCAGCGACGATGGATATGCCCATCCTGATAAAGTCAAATCAGGCGGGTAAGGCTCATCTACAGGGAATTTTTGAAAACGCCCAGCACCGCTTCCACTTCCACCACCGCTTCCACCACTAGAGCTACCTCCGGCAGTACCGCCACCAGTGCCTGTGCCTGTGCCGCCACCCTCACCACCACCTGTGCCGCTGCCTCGGGCCGCAATGAAAAAATCTATAACATAATCAGTCGAGTCTTGAATCAACGTAGAGGTCTCTCGGCAACGAACATAATAAGTATAGTGCATAGCGCTCATAAGTCCGGTCAAAAGGACTGTATGATAAACACCATCACTGGTAAAAAAAACGTCTGTCATCGAACTCCAAGCTGTTCCAGAAGCAGTCGAATAACGACAAGCGGCCGGATAGTTGGTCGTAAGAGACATGATAGTCGTGACCGTCCAAGACTCCAAAACGCCATTAGGCAAACCGTTCCCCCTTATCTTTGGCATATACGTAGTAACCGCTACTGGGTTTATCATCACCACAAAAGTCTTTCCGCGATCAAGAAGACTACTGCCGGAATCGTAAGTTTTAATCTCGACAGGATAAGAACCGGTTGACGTCGCATTGATTATCTTAGTGTCTCCAGCCTCACCAAAAGTAGCATTAGTTCCTAAATCTAGTCTTATCCTACTCCCGGCCGGTATACCAGACATGGAATTCAAAACTATATCAAGCCCGCCCCCAGTACCAGTGGCTACAGAAACTCCGTCATCCCAAGCACCAACCGAAGAAGCTAGGCTGCGGTCGAAAAAATTTAACGTTCCAGAAGCGGCTGAAGCTAGATCGACATCGCTGTAATCAAAGGCAGCCGGCACTGTCAGGCCATAGGGAAAAACGACCGATATCATACCTGATGGCGGAATGGCGTTAGGGGTTATAAAATTGATGCTTTGGTTGGAAGACGTCGCCGGATGCGAATACTCGAGCTGGTCGTAAACTCTATATAGTCCAGCTTGAGCATTATTGGTAAAAAACAAAAAAAATGAGACCAAAAGACAAGCTGCTCTCAAAATCTTCTTCTTATTGGCAAAAACATGGAGCATGGAGCATGGAACAAAAAACTCTTACTCCCTACTCTTTACTCCTTTTATTGTCTTTTTTCTAACTTCTCAAGCTCTCTAGACCTCTTTGAGTCAAAATAAAAGTTAGCCAACACTAAACAGAACATTAAAACTAGACCGATTATTATTCCAAGAGTGACCCGGCTTCTCCAAACACTATTCTCTCGCTCCATCGCCAAGGCTCTTTCATCCAAAAACTTTTCCTTCTCATTCAATTGCTTCTCTTTTTCATCTAGCTGCATAGCCAGCTTGTTTATAGGATTGACTGGAACAGAGGCTGAATTCGTTATCGATGTGGCTGCTTGAAGTTTTTCGCCTAAAAAGAAAACGGGGCGCAAAGGATTGAGGAACATAGCAAAAAGACAAAAAGAAAAGACCACAGCCAGAAAAAAGACTACGGTGTTGCGCCAAATTTTTTTTAATAATCTGATCATGGTTGCGTTTTTTATCCCTCCTCGATCAAATAACTTTATTTTTTAGCGTCCTTAACACAGCGAAATCCGACACCTGTTCCAGAGAACGTCGGCTCCGTAACGGCATAGAAAGAATATTGCCCAGCCTCAGAACCATTACCCCAATACCCGCCGCGAGCTATGCCGCGAACACCTTTGGTCTTAAGCCAAACATAATCATTATTATATGATTCACTGGGATTATCCGGATCGACCTCCAGTGGTAAACCATCGACAGAAACGACTTTAACATAACCATTCTCTGGCATAGTGACGTCTTTATATACACCATCACTAACCTCTCCTTTGACCCACTCCCAAACATTGCCGATCATGTCATAAGCCCCAGAATATGAAAAGCAACTAGCAGCTGAGCCGCTTAAGCCAGGCTGTGATGTCCAATTATTTTTAACCTGGCAATCATCTTCATTCCAGCCACTGGTCTTATCAGGTGTCCCCATGGCCGCAGCGAACCATTCCTCATTAGTAGGCAAACGCTTACCAGCTTTAGCGCAAATATTCACTGCTTGGATCTGGGTCAAATTACGCCAAGGCATGCGACCATCGGCAGATTCTGCCTGGCAATCAGGCTGGTTTAAATTAAGTGCCGTCTCTTTTTCATTAGAAGGATCATTGTATGAACATTTTGCACCAGCCGAATCCTCATATTTATCTATGCAAAACCCACCACCCTCATATTCGACCAAGACCATATCCGAAGGGCAAGGACCTTCTTTCTCTCCAGCAAAAACACGACCGACGATCGATTGGCCAAAATCGCCGCGATGATCGGCCGCATCCACAGCCAAAGACACCATCAAAACTGATAGCACTATCACTAAAGCGAATTTAAAAGCCTTACCGAACATAGACACTGTTAAATCATTAAATACCAAACATCAAATAAATAGGGCTATTATTTAACACATCGAAAGCCTACTCCAACACCAGCATAGGACGGCTCCGTAACTACATACATCGAATATTGCCCAGCCTCGGAGCCATTGCCCCAGTACCCACCGCGAGCTATACCACGACTACCGGTCTTTTTCAGCCAGACATAATCGTGATAATAATTTTCATCACCTATCTCTGGATCTGTTTCGGTCGGGAATCCATTTGAATCGAAACCCTTAACATATCCTTCTGACGGCAACTCCCTGCCATCTATCATACCATCGCTAACGACCCCATCGACCCACTCCCATACATTACCTATCATATCATAAACCCCAGAGGCCGATACACAGTTCTTACCGCTACCAGACGCTCCAGGCTGCGCTTCCCAATTATTTTTCACTTGGCAATCGCTATCCTTCCATCCAGTCAATTTATCTGGCGTGCCCAAGGCCGCCCTCACCCATTCGTCATTGGTCGGTAAGCGTTTTCCGGCCTTAGCGCAAGCTACGGCAGCTTGATTTTGCGATATATTACGCCATGGTAACTTGCCAGCCTCGGAGACTGGGCGACAATCTGGATTTTCTATGTTTTTAAAAGTTTCGTTTTGATTAGCAGGATCGACATTGTTGCAACCGACACCGGCTGAATTCTCATATTTATCCATACAAAAACCACCGGTCGGAGATGATACGAAGACCATGCCTGAAGGACACAAGGATCCTTCGCCTTGATCGTCTTTACCGCCAAACAAACGATCACTGGCTTTTATTCCGGCCGTAGTCAAACAGATGGCGAACACGACCACCAAAACAGTCTTCCACCAACCACTCTTTTTTTTCAATGGCAATTCACGCTGCCTCCTGCTAACCTCAGCATACACAAAATCATCGGATTGATCCTCGGTCCGAGTCGAGACTCTTATTCTTTTTCTTAAATCTATTACATCACTCATGGTTTATTTCTTTTTTCTCAAATCGACGGTACCAGAACGCCTTGGAGTTGGGCGTCTACTTATCGGCCCCCTAGTGACTTTTTTATCCATAACACCCATCTCCTTTTGCAGACTCCTGACAGATTGTCTTACGTATAATTTGATCACAAACAACAATAACAATATCAAGCCCACTAACGAAGCCACGGCTACGGACAGCCACTTCCAATCAACCGACCAAAAATATACGAACCTATTGTCGGTTTGAATGGCCTCTTGCCCAAAAGAAACCGCTAGCTCGGCTTTATACCTATTAAAGAGAAAAAAATCATCGTCCTTCCAAGGAATATCCCATTCCCTCTCTCCATTAGGCAAAACATTCCCGTAGTCCTTTTTATTATTGAATTCAAGCACTTCGCCCTTTTGCTTTCCGAACATATCGACCACTTTAATAGTGCCTTGAGGACGAAGGTGAATATTGCCAAGATTTTCGAATTTAACTTTGAATATATTTTCAGCCGTACCAGCTATCGCCTTTTGAGTGGAGAACTCCCTGATCATTCCTTTTTCCTTAACCTCCCCCTCGACCCTGGCCAATATAAGACATGATATTTTCGAAGCTATTTTGACCACAGAGCCTTGCTCCTGATCGTCCGGCGGATTGGTGCCCACCAACAAGGCGGCATAGTGGCCACCCGGATTCGCACCCTCTGGCACACTGATTACAAAAGGTATTTTTTCGCTACGATACGGGGCCAAATCGACCTCGGTCTTTGTCAATGTCACCCATCTACTCATGTACATATTATATGAATCCGGATCATTCCCGATGTCTTCTGAATATAAAAATTCAACACCATTGCCGTTGTCTTGAAAATCGACCGCCTCAATATACACCTTGAGTGGCCGGCTATTGTTGTTGACGACACTTATCTCGGTCGCCACCTCTTGCTTCGGCGTTAAATTTATATTGATCAATGGCGGAGTGACGCTTAAAGCCAAAGAATCGGCCTGAGCTAAAGCTGTGGCCGGAATGGCTAAAAACAAAAAAAATAAGTTTATTACAAATAAACGCCTCATTTTTTAAGGTTTATCACGTAACCGTTGCGGCCTTTTTCAGCCGTATCATTATCGCCCCCCTCTTTTCTCATTCTTCTTTTATTTATCAAAACAGCTAAATACCCAATCAACGACAGTAAAAGAACGATTAGTATCGTCAATACGACAGCTGGCAAGTACAAGACATAAATTATGTCCTGTAACTCCTTATTACCATCGCCATATTCGCCTAAAAATTTAACTTTATACCTTCCAGGGGTCCCTAAAAATTTTATTTCGACCGAATAATCCCCAACTTGGTCCGGTTTAATCGTTTGTCCGCCGATCGAAACGGATGATAGCTCCTTGCCGTTCTTAGTATAAAGAAGTACATCCCCTTTGGGTGTTACGGGGCGATTGCCTATGTTCTTTATCTTCAAAGAAAAACCAAGAGGTGATTTTGTCAAAATAGGCGAAATCGGCTTAAATTCTGAAACCTCCGCCCTTTCAATGATGTGGGCCTTGATAGTAAGATTTATCGTTATTTTAGCCTCGTTATATTTTTCGGCCGCCTCTGCCGCACCCAACTGCGTCGATCCGCGACTAAGGATTATCACAGCCTGATAAGAACCCTCCTTGGCATTAGGGGATGGTCTAACCCTAAGCTTTTGAATATTTTCTTGTCCAGGAGCCAATTCTATGACTGAACGCTTGAAATCTATCCATTTAGCCAAAGAAGAATCTTGATTCAACGATTGATCGTCGTAATATTTATAGACTCCGTCGACGCCCACCTCGTACACTAAAGGATATAGCCCCACATTACCCGACTCAAGGTTGTTTTTTATCTTAATATCATATTCGGCGACATCGACCTTCTCCATCTCCCTAATTATCGTCGGCGAGACTGGCGGGGTGGACAAGATGACAGTATAATCGGAATCACCGTTACTAGCGGCTAATAACGTCGTCGGCCAAACGCAAAATACGGCCATCAAAACTAGAAATATTTTTTTTATTCCGATCTTATGCATGGCTATTATCCTTAGAAAAGAAGGAAATACATTATAGACATTATAACGGCGGCGATAGCCAACAACAGGAAGAAGGTCGAGAAATATCCACCAGATTTGGAATGTCTGGAATGGCTCGCCCTATGACCACCACCCATTCTCTCTATGGCCTCTTTTATAGCTCGGCGCTTATACATCTTCAATATGAACACGAAGAGAATGACGACCAACGCCACGCTCAAAACGAAAGTCGCGACCATCTTCATAGGCAAGACCCAAAAATAACGCACCATAGTCATACTCTTTCTTCCTTCGCCCCCCTTATCCGCGGACAATCCGTAACTTAAAGCCAAAGACGCCTCATATTTTCCGAAACCGAAATTCTCTTCCCAAGAGTTCTTATACTCTCTATTGCTATTTGGCAAAACATTATTGCGATCCTCATTGACCATCAACGAAGCCACCTTTTTCCCGAACATATTCTTTATTTCGATCAAACCGGCCGGCTGAATGTGGACATTCCCCAAGTTCTCTATCTTAGTCGTGAAATCGACCTTAAAAGGAGCTGAATAAACACCTTTGTCGGTCTTAAACTCTCTTATATCAGCCCGCTCGTCGGTCTCGCCTTCCACTCGCAATAAAATCAAAGAGGTCGCTTGCTGCGCTATACCGACCGCGGCTCCTTTTTCGGCCTCTCCCGGCTTAGTCTTCGGCGCCTGCGTTCCAAAAACGATCGCTCCATAATAACCTCCTGGTCCGACATTGTCAGGAACGCTTATAGTGAAAGGAACGGAAATCTCTTCTCCGGGAGCGAACTTTATCGGTTCGCTGGTGATATTTATCCATGAAGAGATGTAATTGCCGGACTCGGTTCCGGGAACTATGAGCTCCGGAGAACCCTTTTCGTCGGCCGCTCGAAAATCTCTCAAGTAAGCATACATCTCCAACTCTTGACCAGATTTATTCGTCACCCTCAATTCGCGACTTATGAAGTCTCCTGGCTTTACCAAGAAGGGGCCATCGCCACCTAGGACAGCCGGCACTATCTTGATTCCGATCTGCGACTGCGCTTGAGCTGTTGGCGCTAAGTTAAAAGAGATTATGGCCGTCAGACCGATAACCAAAAGAGCTGCCTTTTTCCACTTGTGCATACAAAAAATCAAAATCCTGTCGCAAGCTCCCATTTCGTCCTTACAACAGGTATTTAGTTTTACTTTTTATTTAATATTATTTTACCAATTTTCACTGGTTTACTCAACACTTTTCTGTTGGCTAATTGTGGATAAAAAGATACTTCTCCCACTTTTGATGATTATTATTAAAAAAACACCCCTCCCGGGTTACCCTGGGAGGGGTGTTATAGATATATCCAATATATCTACAAATTGGATTAACCTAATATCCTAGCCCAAACCTTAATAGGTCGGAGTGCAGATATAGGTTAGAGTGTTGCTATAATCACCAGCTTCCTGCAAGGCATTGATCTCAATCCTATACGCTACGGTAGTCAAACCGATATCATCGGCCGCTCCATCAGCCGGACCATCGTGATACATAACCTGGATCGGATTAGTACCATTAAAGCCCATCCACTCATCAGCTCCGAACAAATCGCCACCAGTCAAGGTGCTATCATCGGAACTTAAGCCGAAATGACCATAGGTGTTCTCACTTCCGAGAGTCCCGGTAGGAGACGCCCAAGCCGTTCCGACGGCAGCGGGTGTGCCGTCCACGAAGGAGTCAATGTCTGCCCCGTTGTTAGCAAGAAGATTATGATCCTGGAAGACAGTTACCGTGTAACCATAGTAGGCGTTAGTAGTAACCCTAAGCTGCTGACCGAGCGTAGAAGGTGTTCCGACCTCCAAAGTGCCGAATGGCAAAGTTTGAGAAGTGGAAGAACCAGTTGTCAACTCATCATTAATCTCCGAAGACGTGGCTAGACCACCGACGAAGAACGTCAAAGTGGCTTCGACAGTCGCCGTTACGGTCACATCATTGACAATGGCTATTCTAACCGTAGAATGCTCTATTTCCGCAGCTGAACCATCTCTGGTATAAATATGTACTAAATAACTACCTATGGCTCCAGGATTGGTAGTGCCAGTCAAAGTGATGGTGTATGAACCAGCGTCCAAAGGACTCGCATACGTACACGTAACCGTATTACCCGAACCTCCAGCAACTCCGGAGGAAGGACAAGTCAGGTTAGCCGAGTTAATTCCAGTTATGTTGTCATCGAAAACGATTTCAAAATAACCAGTGGCCGGGATCGTCGCAGTCGTAGCCGCTAAAATGGTGTGGGTAACAGAACCGACACCAACATCTGAATCACTAATCGTGTCCTGCGCCAACTCAAAAGAAGCTGCCTCACCGACAGACGGAACGACCAAAGCCTGAACGAAGACCAACGAGAACATCACTATAGCAACGATAAACTTCTGCCTTTTTAGTTTCATAATTTATTTTGCTTTTAACCTAAGACAAATAGTTAAAGCGGCATTCAATAAGGACTGCCGATGATTCGACCTTTCAAGCCCCAAGGGCCCGTTAACTAGAAACGGGGCTATCCGGAGTTTTTCTTATATCCTGCTTATCTACAATTATACCATATTTCAAGACAGTTGTTAACAATCTGCAATTTTGTCAAATAAGCGGATAAATTCTTAATAACTTTTTCTTGCAATCAATCTATTAGCCAATTTTAAATAAAAAATGGCAATGAGCAAAACTGAATCAGCCAGCAGATAACCCCCTTAACTAGCAACCGTCCTGTTCTAGTTGTGGATAAGTCCACTCGACCATCTTAAGTAAGAAATTACCAATTAAGGACTACTAATATTCAGGAACAAGAATATAGACTATGTTAGTCTGGAAGCTGCCGGCCTGCTGCTGACTACCGATCTCAGTCCTAAAGACAAGATCAGAGATATCATTATCTACTGGTATAGCGCTGTAAGCCACTTCTTTCATGCTTTGCTCGAATCTCGCATAGGTGTTGTTAGCCGCAAAGCGGGATGGGGCATTCCCAGACAAAGTATCATCACCGACATGGTAGCCAAAATTCGATGGGCTTGGCACGGCCGGCCATGCCGCTGGAGACTCATTGGTAGCCGTGACTGGCTGTATCTGCGAACCATTATTGCTGATAAATCCTGTGCGACTATAAGCATATAACCTATACCCATACTCCGCATTAGTACTGATCGAGAAGCGCTGAGCAGCTATCACTTGATCGTTTGGCAATAACTGGCCAAAATCTACAGCCTGTTCTGTCGTAGTGGCGTTAGTGACGACTCCCTCTGTTGTGGTTCCAGATGGTAAGCCAAAGACAGTCATAGATAAGCTGCCAGCCGATGTTAAAAGCGACGGATAAGTCTGTCCAACTTCAAGGTCCACTGGTTCATTTATGTTAACGTCAAAAGCCCTGAAATAATAGATCGTGCCAGTGGCCGCGCCATTATTCCTAATGGTGAATTCCCATTCCGCCCAACTCGATGCCGGTTGATCGAAGGTCGTAGTGCTGATACCGGATTCATTATGTCCCATGGCCACGGTAGATGTAGGGGTTATCAGGAGAGTGGTTATTGGATCATCGTCCTGATCGACGCCATCCCCATAGGTCCAAATAGAAGTCGAGCCTATTTCTCCCACATAGTTGACATCGGAAGCAAAGGTTGGAGAGGTGGAATATTGCAACCTTAACTTGGTGTTTATCGCGGTAATTCCCTCGGTTTCCTTAAGCGTCATTCTCAATTTCAAAATACGACCAGTTACCACATCACTAGCAGTGGTATTCAGTCCGAACGACAAATTAGGGGTTTCGTTATATTGATCTTGGTACCAAATCCATTCCGCTGGAACTTTCTTACTCCAAAGAGTGGCAGTCACCTCGCCGGAAGAAGATGCGAAATTACCATACTGGTCATAAGCAAAGATCCTGAAGACGTACTGTTTATTTATGGATAAGCCGGTCACAGTCGTCGAAGCATAGCCGTTGAAGTTGATGTTAGACAAATTCGAATCGGAAGATGACCCCCAAAGCTGATCTGACGGCGTAACACCAGAAGATCCTTCTTTGTAGAATATCTTGTACTCGGAAAAATTAGCGTCGGTCGAGACTGAGCCAAAATTCAACGTGACCGAAGCGCTAGTTTTGGCGTCGACGGTCAAATCACCAGGCGTGGACGGCTTCTTGCGATCGACAACCACAGTAGTTGTGGCTGGGATGACTTGATTGTCATAACCATCATAGGCCGTCGAGCGCAAACAATAAGTCGTCTCCACATTGCCAAGATCATTGGCTGTTGGCCAGGTGAAATTAACAGTATTCTCCCCAAAAGCCGTTAATATTTGATTGCCAGTGGTCGAACCTATTTGATATTCGGATTCATTGTCTATGTCGGGGTCGCCATATGTGGCGGTGACGTTGGCATCGGAAGCGTCAAAGGTCAGATCGGTCGAAGGAGTAAAATCACAATGACCGGAAGTCGATGTGCCAATCTCCATCTTAAGACGAATTGGATCTCCAGAGGCCATCGCAGCTTTAACCGATATGTCGACTATATGAGACCCATCCCCTCTCTGCATCACAGAAACGAAAGTCGAAGTCGGAGCCGGCGACAATGTCAATTCTGGATAACGACTATACTGATCAAGAACCGAACCATTGCGCAGTACTCTGAAGCAATAAGGCACGCCAGCCAAAGCATTGGTAGTTCCCTCAAAGGCATACTCCAACTCCGTGTATTCTCCGCCCGACAAAGTCGTCGAAGCGCTCTGATTGGACGGCGACTCTATCATTCGACCAGGAACATAAGAATAACCCTCGGAATTGCTAAGTCGTTGTACAGAGAACTCTTGATCTAATATATTCTCACTGTCGACCATAATGAAATCATCAGAAGCGGTAGTGGTCGGGATATCGGCCCAACCGGAAGCCGAAGCGCACCCAGCACCCTTTAACACATATTGTATCTTGAACTTATCTTCACTTGTCCAATCTCCCAAGTTGGCCACACTAATACGCACACGAACTGGTTTTTCCTTACCTAAATACTTGCTAACGGTCGGATCTATCGTATCTTCGGCCTCGCGCCAAGTAGCTGGAGGTATTTCTCCAGTGGAGGTAGAAACATATCCGGATGACTCTGATTTATTTCCATAAGAGTCGTAAGACCAAATCTTGAAAGAATAATCACTTAATTGAGCCAAGGAAGTTATAACTGTCGTGGCAGTACCACCAAAATTAATATCATCGAGGTCTGGGTCGTTCAATTTGTCGAATTTGGTATCAGCTTCGGTTGGAGCAGTCGTGCTTCCCAAGGCATAGAATATCTTATATTGATCGAAGTTGAGATCGGTCGATGGCAAACCGAAGGCCAAAACAACATCATCGCCATTGACTCGCGATACAGTTAGATCACCAGGTACCGATGGCGCCTTATTATCGACCATTATAGTCGTAGTGGCGCTAACAGCCTGATCGGAAATGCCATCGTTGGCAGTAAGCCTTAAGCAATAAACACCTTCACTAGAAGACAGATCAAGACCAGAAAGCCAATCTAAGTTAACAGTGTTAGACCCTGAGGTCGTAATGATATAGCCAGTAGTAGAACCGATCTGATAATTTTCATTGTTATCTATCTTAGGATCGCCAAAGTCGGCCGTAGTATTGGCATCGGTCGTATCAATAGTCGGATCGGAAGAAGGAGAGAAATTACAAAGACCGCCGCTATATGTTCCGTATTCCAACTTGGCCTTGACGTTATCGCCGTCCAAATCATAAACCTCGATCGAAACATCGACGCGCCCACTTCCATCAGTCCTTTGCCCTGCAGAATTAAAATGAGCCGTAGGCAAACGATTGGTCGTGAAAGTAACCTGGGTCGAGCTGGACTTATGTCCATAATCATCATAGGCGTACACGACAAAACTATATTGAGTACCAGCCGAAAGCCCGGTGACAGTGGTCGTGGCAGTTCCATTGTAATTTATATAATCGAGATCGGTGTCA
Source organism: uncultured Gammaproteobacteria bacterium (assembly GCA_964547855.1). Lineage (GTDB taxonomy): Bacteria > Patescibacteriota > Patescibacteriia > Patescibacteriales > WJLG01 > JBAZHE01. Next base: position 64,559 of record CAZJPG010000001.1, read on the forward strand.
TCGAATTCCGTCGAATTATACTCGGTTATCGGCGATACTCCTTGTTTGTAATAAAGCCTATAATCTTTAAAATTGGTCTCCGTGGTTTGAGCGCCAAAAGACAAGGTTATATTATCACTGCCACGTCTAACGAAACTTAAAGCACCAGGCTTGGTCGGAGAGACATTGTCGATCGTCAAAGTCGTGGTAGCTGGTGTTATTTGATCATCAACCCCATCATTAGCGGTCAAACGCAAACAATAAGTATCATTACCGCTGGACAAATTCAAGGTCGACAGCCAATCGAAACTAACGGTATTCTCCCCTCCCGACGTAACTATCCATCCAGTGGAGGAACCTATCTGATAGTTCTCGCTATTATCGATCTTCGCATCCCCCTGAGTAGAAGTAGCGTTATAATCAGCCTCATCGAGTGTTGGGTCGGCTGCGGAACCAAAATTACAAGCCCCACCAGAATAAGGGGCATATTCGATCTTAGCCTTAAGATCATCGGAATTGACGTCGGCAAAAGTAGCAGAGATATCGACGCGTCCAGTCCCATCTACGCGCTGTGACGCATAGACAAAAGTCGAAGTAGGCGCGAAATTAGTGAAACCGGAAACCTCTCCAGTGGAGCTAGACACGCGACCAAGTTGATCGTAGGAGAAAATCTTAAAGACATACTGCGTTCCATTATCAAGTCCTGTCACTATCGTCGAACCAGATCCGTTAAAATCGGCATATCCCAAATCAGCATCAGAAGTCGTGCTCCAGAGGGTGTCCGCTTCGGTTACACCAGAAGAACCAGCCTTGTAATATATCTTATATTCATCGAAATAAACATCAGATGACTGCGAACCAAAATTCAAAGTTATACTATTGGCTGTTTGTCCAGCGATAGACAAATTACCAGGGGTGGAAGGCTTATTGGCATCGACATAGAAATTAGGCAAGACATCATTAAAGCGAGTCCAATCAGAGCACGCACCCTTGCTATCGCAAGAGAATGTTTGCCATTTATAGCCAGTATTAGAATCTGGTAAGCCAAAGATGGATATCTCGCTCCTTACCTTAGGAACCTCCTCTATAGTCGATGTCGAGAAAGCATTAGGTTGATCGAGAGCATAAATGCTCATGGCCAAATTTTTAGTGACCCCTAAAGAACGAATGCGAAGCTCATCCAATTTACCATCAAAATAACGCCCAAAGATCAGTGGCTGCGCGTTGGCCGTAGCAGAAGAACTAAAAGTGGTCGAAGCGCATGACTTGTCATTATATATAAGATCGACACTATTGGCCCCGCCTATCAATCCAAATCCTTGCCATGAACCAGTAGCCACCTGACAATCGACGGACGTTGTGCCATAGAATCCAGAGAGGTAGGAACCTTTAAGGGATAACTGATATGATTGCTTGTCGGCTATTATTCTTGGATTGGAAGTATACTTCATGCCTTGAGTCGTCGAAGACACGCGCCATTGTCCA
>CAZJPG010000001.1:66032-148435 GCA_964547855.1 uncultured Gammaproteobacteria bacterium
ACCGCCGCCATTTTCTGATACGCGCATAACAAATGTATTCCAACCTTGTTTCAAGGTGTAATTGAACACTTGCTGATCCACCGTCAATCCTTGATCGACACAATTTTGAGCGGCCTCATGACCATTTATCCAAACCTTGCGAGTGTCATCGGAGCCCATCGAGAAGGTGACCTGCTTGGTGCGTGGAGAATAAAGATAAGTGACTAAATAGGCCTCGCTATTACTGACATCGCTCCCCCAGACAGTATCGAAATCGACTGAATATTGAGTATAGTCTCCGTAAACCGAAGGCAAGCTGGTGTCATAGACCTTCCAAGAAGACCCGCTCAACCAAGAACTGTTTCCGTAAGTCGCCCCATTATAAGGCTGAACTGCGGCTGGATCGAAAGCGCCATCGGGAGTACAGTCTGCGGCTCCCGTGGAATTCCAGCGCAACCCAATTATTTGGTAACGGGCATAACCGCTAGCTGTCAGATCTTGAACCGCTTCAAAGGTGTCTGGATTGAACCAGCCAGCCAAAGAGAACGACCCGGTAAGATCCAAAGAATTGGCATCAGCAACACTTAAATAATCATTAACTCCATCAAAATCATCAGTACCATCTATCCAATTATAATTATCCTCATCGCCATCATAATTAAACGGAGTAGCATTATTTCCATGCTGACTCTTGTCGAGACGCTGATTGGACGAACCTGTTTCGGCCAAATGCCAAACACCAGCATACTCTAAGCCCCAGAAAGTAGTAGTCGAAAGATCCAGGCCGTTGTAGCCATTGTCATAATACATATACAACGTCTCGTCAGTATCAGAGGCCAAATCCGTTCTAACCCAAAATGAAAACCTTCCTGTAGATGAGCTAAACTCCTCTCTCTCGAACGGTACAGGCGTCAATCCATCAGAGCCAGTGAAGACTATATCCAGTCCGTCTTCACGAGCTAAATTTTTAAGATTGACATCAGAAGATGATGATATGGAAATCGGGAAGCCAGGGAAATCATCTTTTATCTTGCTCTTGTCTATGACCAATTTGCGACGCCATAACCAAAAAGAATCATACCACTGCCCTGTCTGCTGAGTGGTAGTCGGCGTCTTCCAAACCTTGCTGGAACAATCACCCCAAGAAGTCGTAGAGGCGCACCAAAACTCTGGCACCGTCGTGGCGGTCATGAACGCTTCGCCGCTCGTGGCGACTTGGAAATAAAAATAAGTACTGGTGGAATCGACATCGAGCCCATAAGCCGAAAGATAAACATCGCTATACTGTGATATATCACCATTAACTAAGGCGGTTAGACTATAACCATCATATTCTTCCTGCGCTAACTTCGTTGGGGCCACTGGAGCCTTGTTGACAGCTACCTGAATCTCATTGCCAGAAGTCTTATTGCCGTAAATATCATAGGCCCAGATATTTATCGTATAGGTATAACCTTGGACCAAATTAACGATAGTCGTCGTGGCCACGCCATTGAAATCAACGTCCAAAAGATTACTGTCGCTATGCTCATCATCATTTTCAGTGACACCACCAAAACCTTGTTTATAGAAAATCCTATAGCGGGAAAAATTAGTATCTGTGGATGTAGCGCCAAGCGAAAGCTCGATATCTGTACCATTTTGACTGACGACCGATAACGGCCCAGGAGTGGTCGGAGCCACGTTATCTAAGGTAAGAGTCGTGGTGGCTGGTATCGTTTGGGTATAAGTACCATCATCTAATATCAAACGCAAACAATATACGCCGTTTGCGGACGATGCATCGGTTTTAGAAAGCCAATCGAAATTTACGGTATTGGACCCAGGTGAGGTCAATATCCAACCAGTGCTGGAACCTACCTGATAAACTTCCGAATTATCTACTTTAGGATCGCCATGATCGGCTGTTGTGTTGGCATCTGTCGTGTCGATCGTCGAATGCAAAGGAGTAGTAAAATCACAAGTCGAGTTGGCGACATAATCGATGCGGGCGCGTAAAGTATCGTTGTTATCAAGGTCGTCGGCTTCGATAGATACATCGACTTTTCCGCTGCCGTCGGTCCTTTGAGCGGCCGAATTGAAATATCCGAACGGCGGGTTAGTAGAAGAGTTGGTTGTAGTGGAAACGACGGTCGAGCTAGCTAAATTACCAGCCTGGTCAAAGACGAATATCGAGAAAGTATAATCCGTATCGGCCGCCAAAACATCGATCGTCGTCGAAGCGGCGCTGTTGAAGTTGAGATACCCCAAGATTGAGTCAGACGAACTTCCCCAAACCGAATCAGTGATCGACACAGTCTGGTTTAACCCGACTTTATAGAATATCTTATACTCTTGAAAATTAGCCTCTGTCGAAGCCGAACCGAACACTAAATCAACTGAAGTTGGGCCGACTTTACTTATTGTCAAATCACCAGGAGCGGTCGGATTGGTGGCGTCTGATTTTATGTTTGGAGTTATGTCGTTATAGTGCACCCAATCGGAACAAACCCCTTTATCCGAACAAGCCATAGCCTGCCACTTATAACCAGAAGCTGAATCAGGAAGCGTCTCGACGAATGTGCCAGTGTATAGATTATAATCGGAAGGCTGCAAAGACGCCTCCTCCACATTACTGACCATAGTCCTTATAAAAGCGTAGTCATAATAGTTATTAGTCAAAGTAGTCCCAGCATGAGAAGTGGAGTAAACACCGACGTCTTGTGTCGCATCAGCCGTAGTAAGAGCCTGTGTCGTTCCGATCTGGGTATATGTCGAACAATTAGTGGAATAGTAAAAACTAAAATTAGTTCCAGACTTAACCGTTCTTACGCACGAAGGAAGACTTATTTGACCGCCAGCTTGAACGTTAGTATCGACATAACCGTCCAAACTCGCATCCCATTGAGCACCATATTGATTGCTTGGCGTGGTGGCGACGATACTATAACCGTCATTGGTGCCGGTTATGCTCATGTCATCCTTTACCATAATACCCGTCTTCGCCCAAGCGTTAGGATTGCTCTGTGCATCGACTTTGACTACAGCCTCGAAATCACCGGTGACTGCTTTATAAATCGCAGCATATTCATCATTGCCAGTCCAAACATCATTACCGCCAGCGAGCATATTCATTTGTCCTCCGCTGACTATAAAATCAGTTCCAGCGACCAAGTCTTTATCGACAGTGGTCCATTGCGCGTCTAACGTCGAGCCTTCGAAATCGTCATAAGTATCATAAATACCGCTTCCGGATATTGGCGGATTAGAAGCCCCGCTATTGGAATAATAAACATAGTATTTACCATCGTCGTCAGTGGCACTATTGGCAGCTATTTCGGATTGTAATTTAAAGATTATCGAGGAATTAGGAATGTTCCAGCCATTGGTCGAAATTCTATCGAGCTCGACCGGAGCACTCGAAGACGAGACCCAAACGATGCGAACGTCATCTCCAGAACTCAATCTCACCAAAGTGTCGTTCACCTGAGTGTTCATCGATAGCGTAGCAGTGTAACCAGCTGGCAAAGCCGAGTGATCAGTGCCGAACGTTATTTCCTGGCGAGAATGGTAACTGGAATTCCACCAAGTCGAATCTATCTCTCCGTACCAGAAACCAGAAGAACAGCTTCCATAGGCAGTATAAGGAGCGCAGGAACCTGACGGCACGCTAGTCGCCGTCGTAAACGACGAGGCTGTTGGAATAAATTGATAGTAAACCCTTAAAGACTCATCAGACGACTCGTCGACAGCGCTAAAGGCACCCAAAGCGACGTGTCCATTGATCGCCCATTCACCATTGACTAAGGTCTCAAAACTATCATCAGTATAATCATATTGAGTCAAACTATAAGGATTTGTCGGCGCCTTATTAGTGTTAGCTGTTATCTCCAATGAAGCACTAGTAGCGTTTCCGGCCGCATCATAGGCCCAAACATTAAAGACATAATCAGTCCCCGTGGCTAAACCGGTTATCGTAGTCGAGCCAGTATTATTATAATTGGCATAGCCTAAATCACTGTCAGAAGAAGACGACCAGGCCTGGTCAGAAATCGTAACTCCGGAAGTTCCGGCTTTATAATATATTGTATAAAAATCAAAATTAGTATCGTTTGAGGCGGAGCCAAAATTCAATGTGATACTTGTATTGCCGTTACTGTCATAAACTAGTCCTCCTGGCATTGTCGGTTGATGAGCGTCCACACCAGGGCGATTGGAAGCGTCGGTCGTCGTATAAGGAGCAGCGCTATTGCCGACCGCATCGACCAAAGACAAGCTAATAGGCAGGTCATTAGCATCTGGAATGTCGGCATCACCCTTAACTACGGTATACGTGACACGATACTGACCACCACCCAATTCAGTGAATGTGGCCGATACATCTTTGCCATTGACCAGCATTTGCGTAGTGGAGGCCGAAAGACCAGTCTCGCTTCCTCCGGCAGTTATCGTTATGTCGACCGAATAACCAATAGGCATCAATCCTGACGTTCGACTAAACGAGACCGACGATATAGTCGGAGCATTGGCATCGACGCCAGGGCGATTAGCGGCATCGGCCGTTGTGTAAGCCGCTGTCTGGTTATTGGCCGAATCTTGTAAAACGAAATTAACCGGCAGATCGTTCGCGTCTGGAATGTCGGTGTCACCGGCCACGACAGTGTAAACAACCTGATACTGACCTCCTCCGATATCAGAGAAAGTGCCCGATACATCTTTCCCATTGACTGTTATTGCGGTAGTAGACGCCAAAAGTCCCGACTCGGAATTACCAGCGGTTATCGTTATCGTAGCCGACTCACCAACCCTAAGATATCCGGAAGTTGGGACAAAGCTTACTCCGGTTATAGTCGGAGTGTGTCCATCGACGCCTGGGCGATTAGCGATATCGGCGGTGGTATAGACCAAAGAACGATTATTAGCGCCATCAATCAATTGAATGGATACCGGCAAATCACTGACGTCTGAAACATCAGTATCATTCTCCGCTACAGTATAAACAAAAGTATATTGTCCTCCGCCGATCTCGGAGAAAGTTCCATAAACATTGACTCCATTTATTAAGATCGTCGAAGATGCGGAAAGACCAGTCTCGCTGCCCTCAGCGGTTATGGTCATAGTCGCCGACTGACCGACACGAAGAAGACCAGAAGAAGGAGAGAAAGCAACGGAAGATATAACTGGCCTATTAGCATCGACGCCAGGGCGATTAGCGGCATCGGCAGTCGTATATGATATGGCGCTATTACCGACCACATCCACCAACGACAAACTGACAGGCAGATCATTGGCATCAAGAACGTCATTATCCCCTTCTGCAACAGTGTAAACAACCCTATATTGCCCGCCACCTATCTCAGCAAAAGTAGACGAGACATTATGATTATTGATCAAAAGGCCAGTAGAAGAAGCTGATAATCCGGTCTCTGAATTAGCCACGGTTATCGTGGCAGTAGCAACGTCGCCTATCTTCAAGACACCGGAGGTCGGCTCGAAAGAAACGCTGTTTATGACCGGCCTCTGAGTGTCGACGCCAGGCCTACCAGAAGAATTGGCAGTGTTATATATAGCACTGCTATTCCCGGCAGCATCACGAATAACCAATGAAACAGGAAGGTCGTTGGCATCGTCTATATTATTATCACCATCGGATACTGTGTATGTGACGCGATACTGACCACCACCCAAAGAAGTGAATGTTCCGGCCACATCTTTGCCATTGACCAGCATCTGAGTGGTCGAAGCGAACAATCCCGTCTCGCTACTGCCAGCGGTTATTGTTATCTGTGCCGATTGGCCAATTCTAAGATAACCGGACGTCGGGTCGAAGACGACTGAAGATATCGTCGGTCTATGGGCGTCGACACCTGGGCGATTAGCCGAATCAGAGGCGGTATAAGGATTCGACTGATTGCCGGCTGGATCGACGAGACGGAAATTGATCGGCAAGTCAGCGCTATCAAGGCGATCAGTGTTTCCTTCGACGACTTTATAAGTAACTCTATATTGTCCTCCGCCAAGCTCGACGAATGTCGAAGCGACATTAACGCCATTAATGGTCATAGTAGAACCAACGGCTAAGCCAGTCTCATTGCCTCCGGCCGTGATAGTCGCCGTGGTAGTGGCCCCGATACGCAAAACGCCGGAAGTCGGAGAGAAGACCACTGACGATACAGTCGGCTTATTAGCATCTACTCCCGGGCGATTGGCGGCATCGGCCGTCGTATAAGGCAAACTATAGTTACCAGCCGCATCGCGCACGACAAAGTTGACCGGAAGGTCTGCGGCATCGGCCCGGTCAGTGTCGCCCTCGACGACGGTATATACGACTCTATACTGTCCTCCGCCCAAGGACGCAAAAGTGGCGGAAACATTCTTACCATTGATAGTAAAAGCTGTAGTTGAAGCGGACAAATTAAGCTCTGAATTGGCGGCGACCAAAGTAGCTGTGGCGATAGAACCTATCTTAAGCAATCCAGAAGAAGGATTGAATGTCACTAATGAAACAGCTGGACGGTTAGCGTCTACCGAAGCAGTGTTGGCCGCAGGTGTAGTAAAGGCAGAATTAGTATTACCATAAGAGTCTTTCAAAACGATACTTACAGGAACGGTTCCAGCGCTGCGATCGACATCGCCTTCGGCCACGACATAAGAAGCACTATAAGACCCGCCACCCAAATCACTAAAACCAGTCAGCGCCTTTCCATTGACGGTCGAAGCGGAATCCAAAGTATAGCCAGCGGCATTAGCATTGATAGTTATGGATATCGACGAACCTATTTTATAAGTTCCGTTGGCAACATAAACAGAAGATATCGTTGGGGCGACATTGTCCAGGGTCAAAGTGGTCGTAGCCACAGTCTTAACTCCTCCCCTATTATCATCCAAGACCAAACGTAAACAATAAGTTCCATTGGCGGTCGGGATGTCGGTCTTAGACAACCAATCCAAAGTCACAGTATTAGCGCCCGATGAGGTCAATATATAACCAGAAGATGAACCTACCTGATAATATTCATCGTTGTCTATCTTAGGATCGCCAAAAGTGGCCGTAGTCGAAGCATCGGATGTATTTATCGTGGCCTTGCTTGGAGTACCGTGGCAAAGTGTGTTGGAGAAATAATCGATTCTCGCTCTTAATTGATCGTCGTTATCAGGGTCGGAAGACGAGAACGACACTTTGACCGATCCAGAACCATTGATCCTCTCGGCGGCCGAAACGAAGCTACCGGCCGGCAAACGATCCGTTCGTTCATATCCATAAGTCGAGCTAGCCTTGTTACCAGCCAAATCATAAGCCCAGATAGCATAGGCATAACTAGTAGAGGTCGCCAGTCCTGTTATGGTCGTACCAGACGTGGAATTGAATGTCCTGGATGAAAGATCAGCATCGGATGAAGATCCCCATAACGAACTAGTCTCATCAGGCTTAGTCGTCGTACCGACCTTGTAGAATATCTTATACTCGGCGAAATTAGTCTCTGTGACAGCAGCTGGGAAATTAAGCGTCAAAGAGTTAGTAGTCGACGCAGTAGGAGTCAAAGGATTAGGCGTAGACGGAACCGTGGTATCTATATAAAGATTCGGTTGGCTAAGATTATAAGCCGACCAATCACTGCAACCAGAGTCGTCACAAGATATAGCTCTCCATTTATAGCCAGAGGATGAATCAGGTAAAGAACCGATAGTAGTATATTTAGTCAAAGGAATTCGCTCTTCTGTGCTAGTCGACATAAAGCTAGCAGGAGCGTTCATATTCTTATATTCAGTCGACAACCACCCACTAGTGCGAGAAGAAGATGCTATGCGCAATTCATCGACATAACCGGTCAATCCTTGTCCTGTCTGATATTTGTCGCCTATACCCAGCCCGTTAACGTCGTCATATCCTCCAATGACGCCGGCCGAATTAGTCTGTGACACCTGAGAAGAGTTGGCATAATATGTCAAATAGTTTCCATCATAAGTACCGACCAAATAAGTCCACGCAGAAGCAGTGGTCACGTATGAGGTGGCGTTTATTTTAGTTCCATTGACGTTGACGGAGAAATAAATATCTGAATCAGAGGTATTATTAAACTCGAAACCGTAAACCGGATACGGTGACGTATTGTTCGTACCATACCAAGCTGGCTTAGCATAACTAGCTTGAGTGGCGTCGCGATTCATCCAGAGAGAGATAGTCAATCCGGTAGATGGTTCAAGCGTATTGGTCGTTGGGACAAGTATCCTAGATGTTCCATTAAAGTAAACACTGGAGCCCATCTTTCCAGCCGACCCAAAGGTTGGGGTGCCGCTCAAAGAAGAACTATTGTTTCCATAACTAGTCGAATCCCTGGCGCCAGCCGACCCAGAAGACTCGCTCAAATGCCAAACACCGCGGTACCCATTAGACCACACGTTTCTGGCTCCATATGCTGTCGTCGAGGCCGGTTGAGCGGCGGTCGAAGAACCATAATATATATAGAAGTCGGTATCGGTCAGATCGGCCAAAGAATTGGCGCGGAAATAGACCTCGCCGGTTTTGTTAGTCGTCGAAACGGAAACGACTTCGACCGGTAAACGAGTGCCCGAAGAATTGGTTATAAGCAAATCCCCTCCGTTAGTCCTCATCTTGGACCAAATCGGATGGTTGACGCCCAGCTTAGACAGATCAAGATAGACAGGGAAATCGGTCAAATTAGCATCGACTTGAGATGCTAAAGCCGTAATCTTAGTCCTATAAGGAAAGTCAAAATCATACCATGAAGAAGCCGCCACGTTGCCCCAAATATTATTAGAGCAAGAACCATAAGCTGTCCCATCGGCACAGTAAGAGGCAGGGGCGGTGGTAGCAACAGTGAAAGACGAGCCATTAGGTATAAATTCGTAATATATTGTTCGATAGTCATTATCGGTATCAGTCGAAGTGGCATAAAGATTGATCGTGTTCTGGTTGTACCAATAGCCATTGGGCAAGGCCGTGGAAGTCGCCACACCATATTGATTCATCGATGATGGCTCAGAAGGCCAACCCTTAGTCGAGGTTTGAAGCTCGGCGTCAGCTAATGATTTATTACCGTAGAGGTCGTAGGCATAGATATTGAACACATAGAATGACCCGGTCGTTAGGCCGCTGATAGTGGTATTGGTCGTCGAGTTGAAAGTACGCGAAGACAGGTCGGCATCAGACGACGAACCCCACAGAGAATCACTTTCGGTCACACCGGAAGTTCCTAGCTTATAGAACATTTTATACTCCTGGAAATTAGTCTCGGTCGAGGCCAATCCGAAGTTGATGACCAAGGAGTTATTGTTGCGCTGATTTACTGTTAGGTTTCCTGGAGTGGTCGGAGCGGCATTATCAATGGTTAGAGTGGTGGTGGCCACCGAGGACATGCCACCATCATAAACAGTGAATCTCAAACAATAGACCTCGTCACCGGAAGGAACATCGCTTTTAGACAACCAATCGAAATTTACAGTATTAGAACCCAATGAAGTCATTATCCATCCAGTCGAAGAGCCAACTTGATATGACTCTTGATTGTCGACCTTGGGATAGCCAAAATCCGCATCAATATTAGCATCGTTACTATCTATAGTGGCGCTATTGGACGATCCGTGGCAAAGATCATTACTATCATATTCAATTCTAACTCTCAACTGATCGTTGTCGTCAGGATCGTCGATCTCAGTCGAAATATCGACCCTTCCAGTGCCATCCGTCCTTTGTGCCGCCGAATTCAAAGAGATCGTCGGCGGATTATTATTTCCTGTTTTCTCGTAAGTGACAGTGGAACTAGATTTATTACCAGCGGCATCGTAAGCATAAATAGCAAAGCTATACCAAGTATTAGAATCAAGTCCTGTTATGGTCGTGCTGGCCTTACCACCATAATTGGCGTAAACCAAACTTGGGTCGGAAGATGAGCCCCATAGAGTAGAGTTAGTCTCTAGGACAGCGGTGGAAGAACCCGTGTGGTAATAGACTTTATACTCGGAAAAATTTGTTTCAACGGATTGAGAACCAAAGACCAATTCCATATAAAAAGTCGAGGAAGCGTAAGGAGTCAATGGCCCTGGAGCGGTCGGTTTTGTGGCATCGACACGAAAATTAGGTGTCGTAACATTAAAAGGCCACCAATTAGAGCACCCTCTCATGTCGCAAGCTATAGCTTGCCATTTATATAATCCATCTGGTAAATTAGAGATTTTTACAAAGTCACCTGAGTACACGTCATTAAAGAATTCTTGAGATCCCAAAGAGACGCTTGGATCGTTGTCGGAATATTTCCTTGATTGAACAGCACCCCAAAGGTTGTTCTCGTCTCCGCCACCAGCCACATCGACATCTTCATATATCACATAGAACGGTAAATCACCGACTGAAGAAACATGCGAGCCAGCATTAACATAAGCAGTGTCTCCGTCTGTGCCAAAATAAGCCTTGCCAGGATAATCGCCAGTCCCGTCGCAAGAGGTCGAGGCCACAAAAGAATTATTCTCATCATAAAGGTTCAAAACCATGGCTGGTGTTTCTGGGGCACAGACTATCGCTAAATAAGCAGCGGTCGTTGGAACGTAGTAGCTGGAGGAAAATTCTTTAAACGGCAAGAAAACAGTCGACTCATTACCATCCCCATCACCCTGCTGGATGGCGCCAATGGGATAATTAGAACCGGAAAGTCTAACGCCATTATTCGTTCCCGCACCTTCGGCGGTCGATGGACAAACCGGACTGACATTGGCTACTCCCCTGCTTTGACCAGTGGCCGACCCAGAAGTATTGTTAGAACAATATATATTGTATGCCGTTCCATCGTCCAAATGGCCGATACGGAAAGCTCCAGACCTTATACCATAAAGATCTAAAACAGTTGCCGGATATCCGACATAAGAATCAGCATCGCTGGAATGCGAGTGGAACATCATTAAGAATTTTTCCGAACTCTCTATTTCAGCCGAATTGGTGGTGTCATAATTAAAATCGGACACGCTGTCAGGGCTCAAGCTCAAAGTCATCGTCGGCGTAACGGCCGTGCCATCATAAAAATTTATCGTGGCCGGATTCCAAACCGGAGTCACGTAAGACTCATTCTCCGTTTGTCTGGCCGATGGCTGAACAAAGGCTGTGCCAGCAAATGATATCGGTGTCAAAGCATCAAGATTACTGTGATTGATCAATTTAGCGTTCACTGGTCCAGAGGCATAAACAGTCGAAGTGGCTTTTATGTTAGTCGTATAATCGACATATTCTCCGGCGTTAAGAGTTACAGGAAGATTAGTATCAAGACTCACCTCATTGCCATCAACAAGACTCATGACCCTGACATTCAACCCAGACTCCCAAGACATGACATACATTATTTCCTGGCGATTGCCATAAGTAAAAGCAGCATTAGGATCAGAGGCGCTATTGGCCGTTGGGTTACCATAATAAAGATAGATCGGAGTATTTAGGCCAGACATCAATCTGTCTACCTGCACCCATATCCTGGCTTCTGGTTCTGTTCCCGTGGCAAAATACTGAACCCAAAAATCCAATTCTTGATTACCCGATGACACGAAGCGAATATCTTGTCCGCCATCACGAACATGATCCCAAAAACCTGGAGTGGTCGAAGATATATCTATATAAACCTGATATTCGGCCAAGTTTTCCGTATTAGAGGAATTGTCGATATTTATCGGCAATCTATAAGGCCAACTCTCTGACCACCAAAAACTAGAAGTCCAAACCTTCGAAGAACAAGTGGAAAAATCATCGCCATTATAACAGACCGAGGTGGGGGTAGACGTTGGGACTGTGAAAGATTGGGAATTCTCGATCAATTGATAGTAGATGGATATTGGGTCTCCATCGATGTCCGACGAAGAAGCGGTCAAATTGACATCACGATAGATCGTCCAGTCTCGATTGACTATCGCTGGAGAAGAAGTGGATGGCCCGTATTGATTAAGAGAGGAAACGGAAGTTGGCTGCCCTCTGGTATGCGCTTGCAACTCTAAAGACGATGACGATTTATTGCCATATATATCATAGGCATAAATGTTAAAGACATAATTCGTTCCTACGCTCAAAGGAGATATTGTCGTATACGGACTACCGTTATAAATTCTGGACGACAAATTGACATCAGAGGACGACCCCCAAAGCGAATCATTTTCGGTCACGCCAGAAGTGCCAGCTTTATAGAATATCTTATACTCGGCAAAATTGCTTTCAATAGAAGAGTTGCTAAAAGACAAAGACAATTCATCGACAAAATAAAGATAAAGACCAAGATTGCCAGGGGCGGTCGGAGCGGCATTGTCCACCAAGATCGAACTCGTAGCAGAGCTTGTGGCCGCGCCATCGAAGACGGTGAATTTCAAACAATAGGCCCCATCACCAGAAGGTATATCCAATTTAGTCAGCCAATCAAAATTAATGGTATTCGCACCGGAATTGGTCAATATATAACCAGAGGAAGAACCGACTTGATAATACTCGCTATTATCGATCTTTGGGTCGCCAAAAATCGCAGTGGTGCTGGCATCGGCACTATTAAGAGTCGCCTTTACCCCTCCAGAATGACAATACACATCGCTATAATAGTCGACCTTAGCCCGAACATCATTATAATCGATATCATTGACCGTCAAGGATATGTCGACAGCGCCGCTAGCATCGACTTTCTGTGCCAAAGAATTAATGGCGACCTCTGGGGCAGTATTAAATAAAGTTTTTTCTATTAATACGGAAGAGCTAGCTTTGTTGCCAGCCAAATCATAGGCATAAATAGCAAAACTATACCAAGTATCAGGAATTAAATTATCTATCGTAGTAGTAGCTTTACCGGAAAAATTTATAGAAGACAAAGAGGAATCTGACGACGAAGACCAAAGCGAAGAGTTGGTCTCAAGCACTGGCGTCGAAGATCCGGTGTGGTAATAGATCTTATACTCGGCAAAATTATCTTCGGTTACCGCTGAAGGAAAATCAAGTGTGATATTAAATATCTGTACGCTGGTGGTGGCTAAATCTCCTGGGGTACTTGGCACCACTGTATCGATATTTATGTTCGGTGTCGTAATATTAAAAGAAGACCAATCACTGCATCCATCGTTATCACAAGACAACGCATGCCACTTATAAGATGAGCTCGGCAAAGAAGTAATGGTTATATATTTAGGCAAAGCAGTCGATTGTTCCGTGCTGGTCGCGAAGAAAGCGGCGTTATTATTCATGTTCTTATACTCTGTCGATATCCAAGTAGAGCTGCGGGTAGTCGAGGAAATCCTGACCTCGTCCATGTAACCAGTGAAATAACGCTCGCTGGGACCTGGACGACCGAAACGCATAGCAGTGTCCCAACCACGAGTGACGGCCGTGCCAGTATCGGAAGCTACAAAAGAACCATCAAGATAGAAGGATCCGGCTGGAGCGGCATTAAGGTTGGAGAAAGCGGCTACGGCATGATGCCAAGAAGTGGTATCAGTAAAGGCGTTATAGGTTATGACACTGTTGGCTTCGGTGTCGCCAAAATACATACCAATATAATTAGGATTGGTGGTATAACCTAAGCTCATGTGCATTTCCTGCCCAGTTCCCCAACCGTTTTGAGAGACGTCTCCTTCCCAAATCAACATACTCGACACGGTAGAATCTGCGTCGAACCAAGCTGAAATCGTAAAGTTAGCTATATCGGTGGAGTTTAATTGTGCGGAATCTGTTTGAACATAGTCATTGGTAGTGGCATCGAAATAATGGGAATTTCCAAATCCAGCACTTCTGACATCTGGCAATCCACCATTAAAAGTACCCGTATTACCACTAGCCGAATCCAATAAAGTCCCAGACGATTCGTTAAAATGCCAAACGGTCACATACTCATTAGACCAAACCGAACGACTGCCATAGGTAGCAGTGGCAGCTGGTTGGGCGGCGGTCGAAGAACCATAATATACATAGAAGTCGGTATCAGTCAGATCAGTCAAAGAGTTGGCCCGGAAATACACCTCACCGGTCTTATTGGTAGTCGAGACAGAAACTATTTCCAGCGGCAAACGAGTGCCGGAAGAATTGGTTATAAGCAAGTCTCCTCCGTCGGTCCTCATCTTGGACCAAATCGGATGGTTGACGCCCAGCTTAGACAAATCAAAATAGACAGGGAAATCGGTCAAATCGGCATCCACTTGAGTGTTGTTGGCGGTTATCTTGGTGCGATATAAATAGTCAGTGTCATACCAATTATAGACATCTCCACCACCCCAAATATTATTAGAGCAAGAACCATAAGCGGTGCCATCGACACAGTAAGAAACAGGGGCAGTAGTGGCGGTAGTAAAAGAAGACCCATTAGGGATAAATTCGTAATAGACCACTCGGTAGTTATTGTCAGTATCGGTCGAAGTGGCATAAAGATTAATCGTGTTCTGGTTGTACCAATAGCCATTAGGCAAGGCCGTGGAAGTCGCCACACCATATTGATTCATCGAGAATGGTTCGGAAGGCCAACCCCTGGTCGAGGTTTGAAGCTCAGCAGCGGCCGATGATTTGTTGCCGTAGAGGTCGTAGGCGTAGATATTGAGCACATAGAATGACCCGGTCGTTAGGCCGCTGATGGTGGTATTAGTCGTAGAATTGAAAGTACGCGAAGACAGGTCGGCGTCGGACGACGAGCCCCAGAGAGAATCACTTTCGGTCACGCCGGAGACGGCATTCTTGTAGAATATCTTATACTCCTGGAAGTTAGCCTCGGTCGAGGCCGATCCAAAATTGACGACCAAAGAATTATTGTTGCGCTGATCGACAGTTAGGTTTCCTGGAGCGCTCGGAGCTGCGTTATCGATGGTCAGGGTGGTGGTGGCAATAGTTCGCATCGCCCCCCTATTATCGACAGCAACCACGCGCAAACAATACGTGCCATTGCCAGACGGCAAGTCGCTTTGAGATAGCCAATCGAAATTCACAGTATTATAACCAGACGAGGTCAAAATATATCCAGTCGAAGAACCTATTTGATAATACTCGTCGTTATCGACTTTTGGGTCGCCAGAATCAGCGACCGTATTGGCATCGGTAGAGTCTATGCTAGCCTTATTAGGAGTTCCGTGGCATAAGGTGTCAGAAAAATAATCGATTCGAGCGCGAACCTGATCCTCTCCATCATGATCATAAAAATCGACCGACATATCGACGCGACCAGTGCCATCCGTCCTTTGCGCCGCGGAGTTGAAGTAGCCCAAAGGCGGACGATTCGTCCTCTCCCAAACATAAGAAGAATTAGACTTATTGCCAGCTAAGTCATAAGCCCAGATATTAAAAGCGTAGGCAGTACCTGTGGCCAACCCGCTAACCGTGGTATTAGTGGTAGCATTGAAAGTGCGCGAAGACAGGTCGGCGTCTGACGACGAGCCCCAAAGAGTGTCGGTTTCGGTTGGAGCACTTGTCGTACCGACTCTATAAAATATTTTGTATTCGGCAAAATTGGTTTCAGTTATGGCTGCGGGGAAATTCAGGGTCACGGAATTCGTCGTCGAAGCCGTTGGGGTTAAAGACCCTGGTGTAGTCGGAAGAGTGACATCGATATTAATGTTGGGGGTCGTGGCATTAAAAACAGTCCAAGCCGACGGACCATCGACCGCACGACCTAAAACCTGCCATTTATAACTCCCCTCCGGAACCGAAGGTATGCTTATAAATCTAGCTGGCTGAACAAAGGTCCTTTGCGAAGATGTGGCAAAAAAAGTCTTAGGACTATTTTGATTTTTATATTCCGTGGATAACCAAGTCGATGAACGGGTCGAACTGGAAAGCCTAACTTCGTCCATATCTCCGTTAAAGTCCTCATTAGGGTTAACGTCAGATGATATGCGGCGACCCAAGAAAAGATTCCAAGTGTTAGTATCGGCGGTATTGCTAGTATTATAGTTTCCAGTTAGAGGAACTGAGGTGTTATTGATATAGATGGCCTTGGTGTTAGAAGAGTCTATGCGACTAAAAACAAGGTTGTTCCATGCCCCAGAAGTTACAGTATTGCCAGCTGTAGCACTCTGCCAATCGCAAGCATAACCGACTAAAATCGGGATAAGACCGTTTCCAGCGGCTCCAGCATTATTAGTGAAGAAAAATTGTTTCTCATTAGAGCTCCAAGTCGTATCATTAGTGCCTTTAGACATAAGAGCACCAGCCGTGGTGTCAGTTGGCCTGACCCAGAAACTAGCAGTGAAATTAGAGTTACCGAAATCGATAGTATTGGATCCGAACACGCCCATGTCTATATAATCACCAGCTCCATCAAAGGCTATCGATCCGCCCAGCTTACCAGTGGCGTAGTTCGTTGGGTTACCGGAGTATGTACCATTATGAGCATTACCCGTAGAATCACCAATACTAGTAATACTGCTCAAATGCCAAACCGCCTCGAAGCCATTGGTCCAAACGGCGTTGCGTCCATAGGCAGCGGTGACAGCCGGTTGAGCGGCGGTAGAAGATCCGTAATACAACCAAAAATAAGTACTAGTCGAATTTTCGATCAAATCGGCTTTAAAATAAACTTCACCGGTCTTATTAGTGGTTGATACTGAAACGATCTCGACCGGCAATCTGGTTCCATCGTTATTAGTCACTAAAATATCACCGCCAGTTGTCTGGACGTTGCTCCAAAAACTATGGTTAACGCCTAAAACCGATAGATCCAAATAAACCGGGAAGTTAGTGAAATCACCATCCACCTGACCATCTAAAGCCGTCAAACGAGTGCGATATTTATAACTGGAGTTAAACCACTTAGTCGAAGAGGCTGTGGTGTTGCGCCAAACCTTCGAAGTACAGGAATTGTATGGGGTATTATTTTCACAAGCATTGGCCGGCTGATCGGTAGAAGTCAAAAGGGACGAGGCGTTAGCGATAAATTGATAATACAAATCGACGTTGTTTTTATCCACGTCAGACGAAGTGGCGTAAAGATGGACAGTTTGAGTGTTTATCCAAGATTGGTTGGGGTAATTCGACCCAGTCGTCGTGGCCGCACCGTATTGTCCAAGACTTGAAGGATTAGCTGGCACGGCGGCAATGGCGATCCAAACACCGACGAATAGCAAAAAACCGACGGCCAAGGCCGCTGTTAGAAGAGTTTTTTTATTCGTATTGGTGAAAAACTTAAACATTTAACTATTTCCCCTTGTTTCTAAATCTCAAATTTACGAACCATGCCATTCTTTTATGTGGACAGGATCCAAATCTTACTAGAGCAAGTTACTCTTAATTCTTAATTGAACTATCCTCCGCCATCGTCATTTCTCCATCGATAATGGATTTGATCGAGCCAAGTCTTTCTGACCTGGAAAATATCAGGATAAGTATCCTCGTCTGTGTGAACAGGAATGTCGGTGTCAGATGAATAAAGTTGCGCGGAATAATCAGTCGAAGTAGCGACAAAATTCTTACTAAAGATCAATTTGAAATAAAGATAGCAGGTCCCGTCCGAACAGTCTGAATAACTTGATCCGTCGACCGAAGCCATGCTATTAGCATCGGTCCCCACTTCAGAGAAATCATCGCCCGCCCTGTCCCACTTAAATTGCAAATCATCGAATGGCGCGGAATTATCACTGGAATTAGCCATGCGCAATATCACATAATCAAGGGCGCCCCATCCATCACTGTCTTGCACCTGGGCGCGGAAAGTGAAAATTCCATCGGCCACAGCTATATTAGTAGAAGTCCCTAATGATTGCGGATCCATGAAAACTAAACCCTTATTGGTTACGATGCCATCGGTCGATCCAGTCACTTCAGTAGACGACGTCTTGTTACCGTAGGCGTCATAAGCCCAAAGATTAAAGACATAATTACTCCCCTGCACTAGACCAGTGACCATAGTAGACGTGGCGCCACCAAAATCATAGGCATCCAAGTAAACTGAATCATGTTCATCATTGGCCTTGGTCACACCCGAAGTGCCAAGTTTGTAAAAGATCTTATAAGCATTCGATCCTGGCTCGCTATCATCTACGGCACGCTGTGAATATGGTAAAGATAAAAGTATTGAATCATAGGCGGTATCGATTATAGCCATATTGCCAGCTGCCTGTGGAGGGGCATTATCTATCGAGATCGTGGTAGTAGCCGGGATTAACTGATCATCAGAACCGTCGTTCGCGGTCAATCGTAAGCAATAAGTACCAGTGGCCAGCCCCACATCATCCTTAGACAGCCAGCTAAAACTGACAGTATTAGGTCCGGCCGATGTCAGTATAAAGAATGATGTAGTACCGATTTGATAAGATTCATTATTATCGGCCTGAACAGAACCGAAACTAGAAACGATACTTGTCAGATCAATAGTATTTTTAGAAGGAGAGGAAAAATCACAATGTCCACTACCAGGATAAACCGAATACTCCAGCTTAGCGCGCACAGTATTATCATCATTGGCGTCATCGACCTCTATCGATACATTAACCGAACCAGAGCCATCAGTTTCCTGTGTGACAGAATTGAAATAAGCTATCGGCGCATCATTGGCTATCACCTGCAGGGGCGATGTCGAGCTGGCCTTATTTCCATTATCGTCATAAGCAAAAATATTGAACACATAAATAAGACCTGATGTCAGTCCAGTAACGGTAGTAGTCGCCGCACCGTTAAATTCAATATTCGACAGGTTAGCATCGGACGACGAACCCCAAGCGTAATCATTTTCGGTCACAGGATTGCCGTCATACACCTTGTAAAATATCTTATACTCTGAAAAATGATTTTCTGTACTAGTAGCTCCCAAATCCAGAGAGGCTGTACTTCCAGTCTTACGAGACAACGTCAAAGGTCCTGGCATGGTCGGAGCCACATTGTCTATAGCTAAAGACGTCGTCGCTGGAACAGTTTGATCGTTTAATTGATCGTTAGCCGTCAATTTCAAACAATAAGTCGCATCGGCATTAGGAATATCCGCCTTAGAGTCCCAAGACAGCAGAACCGTATTAGTTCCAGATGCTGTCTTGATCCAACCAGTCGACGTTCCGATCTGATAAGTATCTTTGATGTTAATTTTTGGATCTCCGAAGTCAGCGGTAGTGGAAGCATCAGTCTCGGACAAGGTCGGTCGAAGCGGAGAGCCATGACAATTGGCATCGGCATAATATTCCAATTTAGCTCGGCAATCATCATTGGTGGAGTCGTCTATTTCAATGGAAACATCTACTCGTCCAGTGCCGTTAACCTTAAGGGAGGCCGAATTGAAGGAACCAGTTGGTGGCCCCTTGATCTCGTGAGCACCAAAAGAAAGCAACGGTGCAGGATAGGCATATTTACGAGCTTGGACAGCACCCCAAAGGTTTGTCTCGTCACCACCGGCATAACCAGTAGCTTCTATGTCTTCATAATAGACGCCGAAAGGTTTTCCAGAAGAAGAGAAGATGCGCGATCCAGCCTGATACGACAAAGCATCATCAGCACCAAAGCGAACCATGCCAGGATAACGTCCGCTTTGTGGCGTGCAAGTAGAGCTAGCGACAAAATAATTATCTTGATCATAGACATTGATCACAAGCGTTCCGGTCTCTGGAGAACAAACGACATCCACATAAGCGGCATCGGTCGGTAACATATACTCCGAATTGAACTCTCGAAAAGGCAAGAACATAGTTTCCTGACGTCCATCGCTATCGTCTTGTTGTATAGACGATAAGGAACCGCTCTTGATATCAAGTCTAACGGCATTACCATTGCCCTCTACTCCACCAGAACAAGTAGTATTGTTCTGTCTTGACCCAGCGGCCATATTAGAGACAGAAGAAGAAGCTCGCGACGAGCACAAAATGTCAAAGGACGAAAGACTATGAGCAGCGATAATGTTGTACTGCGACTTGACACCAAAGAGATCTTCGCCGGTCGGCGGATAAGCCACAATGCCATCACCAGGGAAGTTAGTCGTTAAAGAGACTAGGACTGGGGCAGTGACTGAAATAATGGCCAAAGAATCAGTGGCAATGCTATTGATCACTGTCCTTGAATGACCGGAGACTATCGACTGTTGCCATTCCTGACTAGCCCCATCATACAAAGTCACAGTGGCATCGGACAGCACCGGCAAAAAATTAAATATCTCTAGGTCGCGATCGAATGGCAAAGTAAAATCTGTAGCCGCAAAAGATATCGGCGCGGCTGGCGGCGTAGCTGGACCACCTGAAACCTTAACGGCGATAGGTCCCTTGGCGCTGATCGTCGAGGAAGCGGTATAAGTAGTGAAAAAAGTTTTTCCTTGTCTATCAAGATTGACACTAGAACCTCCATCCACCTGAACTGAATTACCGTCTATTAAACTGACGACCTCTATGCTAGTGGAAGTTGCGGCCGAATTCACAAAATAAACGCCTTGAACCGAAGAATAAGTGAATGGAGCATATTGATCGGAGGTGGTTGTAGCGGAAGAATTACCATAATACAGATATATCTTGGTCGTGGAAGCTGCCGGAACAGATGGAACTTTAACCCAAAACTTAGCCGAAGAAGCGGTGCGGTCAAAAGTTTGAGTCCAGAAATCCAACTCACTGGTCTCTGAATAATCAAGGAAACGTATATCTCCTCCATCGGTCCTGATATTGCGCCAAAGATCGGCCGTAGTAGACGATACCTGTATGTACACCTGCTGATCGGTCAAAGTCTGAGAACCAGAACGATTGTCGACGGTTATTGGCATTCTAAAATTCCAACCTGAATTCCACCATGGATCCAAAAGGCCATAGCCGTCTTTATCGCCGACTGCTTCGATGTAGAACTCTCCTTCGCTATTCGGTGAAAAATATATCGAAGCCTTATAATAGCGAACTTCGCCTGGAGCTATCAGATCCACGCTATCAAGGGTCGATCTATCAACTTCAAGTTCGTCCGGCACATCTTTTGTCTGAGGACCTAAGGCCAAGATCTTATCCAAGAAACCCTTATCGGTCGATATCGGGAAATTACTCAAAGGAACCTCGGCCCAGCGATGTTTATAACGAACCTCTTGGCGAACGCCGGAGCGATATTCCTCTATTCTGCAATAACGGCGATTAGGGCTTACTTGATCGCAAACCCTGCTTTCACCGGTCGGATAACATTCGTAGTGATCATCTCTAGCGTCCCAACCATTATCACACTCAAAGACCGCTGGCTCGTAATAAGGGACCTCGGTTATATATGGCGAATTCTTGATCAGCTTTTTAAGACTGGCTACTCCGGATGTCGCCGAAGGGAAATAAAATTGTAAATTTATCTCCTCGTCACGAACACCGACGTTCTCGACGCTAAAATAGACATCGGCATTGGAAAGCCCGAAATAACTTTTCTTATTGGTACGAATGATCAAATTCTCGTCTACATTATCATCGGTATTTTCAAGATATATCCTTTGACCATCAATATCCAGAAAGTCCTTATCAGAAGAAGTAGAAACTCTTTCTATTGGAGGAGCTTTGACCTGATCATAGTCGGCCTCGACCCAAACGGCATCGAGATAGAAAAAATAATTTTCTCCTAAAGGAGTCTTGCCTTGGAATTTTATTTTCAAATTATCTATATCCTTCCACTTTTTAAGGAATGGAGCTGGCAAGAGCAAATAACCTCCATCTTCGGCATTGGACAAATCTCCAGCAGGAATGGAATAAAGCTCTTCCCAAGATTGATCTTCGGTCGAAGTCGAAAGCGAATACCAAACGACAATTTTATCTTCGCGTTGTTCTTCCTGTGCCTTAGCTTCCCTTAAACCGATGATATTAAAAAGCTTGCTGATTGGCGACTCCGATTCTGTGCTTGGTGCAGACTCTTGCGCCGGCTCTGGTGCTTGTTCTGAAGGCTGAACGACTTCTTCCGCTGATGATGGAGAGTCTATTGTTTCACTCTCTACCACGGTATTGGTATCGATCGTAACCTCGTTAGTGACAGTATCACTGCTACCCTGTTCGCCATTAAAATCATTCGAAACTACCGAATCGCTACCAACATCCCCAGCCGATGTCGCATCGTTAACACTAACATCTTCAACGGATGATTCGCCTTCGACATCAACATTACCGGCACTAGTAGACGTATCATCGATTTCTGGTTGATCGGTCTGGTCGACTTGTTGTTCAGTGGTTTCAATGATTTCGCTTTCACCAGTGATCGCGCTAGCGTCCTGCTCCGCATTATCCCAGGCCTTATTGAAAGAAGCTAAAGATATTTTTATACGTGCCGAGCGGAAACGCCCAAAGGTTTCGTCGCGGTCATCGGTCTCAAGCAAATCTTGAGCCATGGCTGGAGCTGGCAAAAAGACCTTGGCTAATTCCTTAAGGAAAGCATCGGTCTTAGATACTGGACCATCTACGACCGGCTCAGATGAAGACGATGAAATATCGGCTACTGGTTCAATGTCCTCATTAATTGGCAAATGATTGCCAACTTCTTCGATTACCTGATCTTCCGTTACCGGCGTGGCATCCTCTTCGGCCTGAACATCTGAAGATGACGAATCTAAATTTTGATCTAATTGTTGAACTTCTCCCATTCCTTCGCTAGAAACGATAGGCTCTATGGCCGAAGTATCGATACTGTCATCGGAAGACGATGAAATAATAACAACCGATTCAGGGGAAGACGTCGATATGATCGACTCCTTGGTAGAAGTCCCTGTCGAAAATTCAGTGGATGAGGCTTTGATATCTTCTGTGAATATTTCCTTAAGAGCCGATTCGGATGTGGATGCGAAATCATCTTGCTCGCCTTCTTGCTGAGCCACTTCGGTGCGAATGAATTCGCGGGTAGTAAAATTCTCAGCGATCAAAGAATAATCGCCACCTTCATAGATGGCCGAATTCTCGGAATTGAAATCATCACGACCACCAACAGGAGCAACCTCAGCTTCGCCCAAGACGCGATCGACCCCCGACCATCCACCACGCTCCTCAGCACGAACGGTGTTGGCAAAAAATTCAACGTGCGCAGTCTTCTGATCGAACGCGGAAAAAGCTTGTCTCAAGACAAAGACCGAAGCCACTAAACCAATGACATAAAACAGCAAAGGGATCGTGCGCAAAAATTCCCCATGAGCACCAGCCTTGGACTGAACAATTTTTTTATCCTCTGGCTCAATTATTTTTTCATCGCAATTTTTTTCAGACTTGTTTCTAAAACGTAAAACGCTCCCCTTCATCGCTGAAGGAGAAATATCAAAAACCAGAGGCTTTTTTCTTTTCTCGATTGTAGGGTTTTTCCCCTTTGCCATATACATCTATTATTATAACACTCTCGGGTGCCTTTTTTTAGGGTTTTACAACGATTTTTTATAATTTTTTTTTGTTTATTATTAGATAAAAAAAATTTTAACTTTACAAGCGCTAAAAAACATTTTTTAGCTTTTTTAAAAACCAAAGAAAAGATGACCAAGGATGTGGATAATTTGTGCCTAGTTTAAAAAGAAAAAACTAGCGAGAGAAAGACGAAAAAGTTGACAAAAAGTAAAAAAATAGAAGAAAAAAATAAAAATAATTCAATACAAAAACAGACCCCACCCGGGGGTCTGTTTTATATCTGGATAGCTAGAGTAAAAAGTTGCTACACACCTATAAGCGACTGATATTTTGACGATGATCCCTTTAGAATTCTTTTGACCTACGATCTTACATTCCCATAGCCTCTCCGCCGGAGCAAGAACAAGCTTTATCGTCTTTTGGTTTCTCGACCACAACGGCCTCGACAGTTAGGAACATAATAGCGGCCGAAGCGGCATTCTCTAAAGCCGTACGTACAACCTTGGTCGGATCGACGATGCCAGCATCAAAAAGATCTTCGAATTTATCGTCCATGGCATTGTAACCAATATTGCGCCTCGTATCATCTTTGACCAAGCTGTTCTCACGAATGATGTTGTAGAGGATCAATGATCCATCCTTGCCGGCATTCTTGGCTATCTGTTTTATTGGTTCCAAAATAGCGTTATCAATGATCCTGGCACCAGGATCGGACTCCTTTTTACCACCCAAAAGAGATGTAAAAATATCGCTAGCCTTAGCCAAGGCTAAACCGCCGCCAACAACTATACCCTCTTCCAAGGCAGCCCTAGTGGCGTGCACGGCGTCGTCTATGCGATCCTTCTTTTCTTTCATTTCTGTCTCGGTAGCAGCGCCGACTTTGATGACGGCCACACCACCAGAAAGTTTCGCTAAACGTTTTTTCAATTCATCCTTATCATAATCGGAATCAGACAACTCGATCTCTTTTTTGATCGACTCGACTCGCGAAGCGATCTCTTTAGTGTCACCCTTGCCGTCAACGACGACCGTATTATCTTTAGTGGCGATGACACGACGAGCACGACCGAGATCAGTGACCTCTACGTTCTCTAACTTTATACCCATTTCTTCGGACACCACATTACCACCGGTCAAAATAGCGATATCTTCAAGCATGGACTTGCGACGGTCGCCAAAACCAGGAGCCTTGATCCCAAGAACATTGAACACACCACGAATTTTGTTAAGGATAAAAGTTGTCAAAGCCTCGCCATCGATACTTTCGGCGATGATGACCAAATCCTTTTTACCTGCCGCGACCATTTTTTCCAAAAGAGGCAAGACCTCACCGAGAGAAGATATCTTCTTGTCGGTGATGAGTATATAAGGATCATCCATTTCAGCCTTCATAGTGTCAGCATTGGTAACCATGTGAGGAGAGACATACCCTTTATCGAACTGCATACCCTCGACGACTTCGACCTCGACACCGAACGATTGGCCTTCCTCGACAGTCACCACGCCCTCCTTACCAACCTTAGATATAGCCTCGGCTATATGAGAACCAATTTCTTTATCATTAGCCGAAATAGAGGCAACTTTGGCGATCTCTTCCTTTGTCGCAGGAATCTTCTTACTAGAGGCTTTGAGTTTTGCGACTACGTCAGCCACTTTCTTTTCGATACTGCGGCGAAGCTCGATAGGATTTACTCCTGAAGAGACCAACTTCAATCCTTCACTAACTATCGCCTGAGTTAAAATGGTAGAGGTAGTGGTACCATCTCCAGAGACATCGTTCGTCTTAGAAGCGACTTCTTTCACCATCTCGGCGCCGATATTTTCCAGTTTGTCATCAAGCTCGATCTCTTTGGCTACTGACACTCCGTCCTTGGTAATGGTTGGGGCGCCATAAGATTTTTCTATTACGACGTTGCGACCTTTTGGCCCAAGAGTAACTTTTACGGCCTCGGCCAATTTATCGATGCCGTTCTTCAAGGCCTCGCGACCTTTATCAGAAAATACTATTGTCTTGCTCATAGATTTAAATTATTAAATTGAAAAATTTAATTTCTAAAGAATGGCTAAGATGTCCGACTCGCCCAAGATGAGATGAGTCTCTCCGTCGATCTCGATCTCGTCCGGAGAATATTTTTTAAAGACAACCTTATCACCGATTTTAAGAGACATCTTGGCGCATTGGCCATTCTCCAAAAGTTTGCCTGGACCAACCGCAACCACAGTCCCTTGCTCTGGTCTACCCTTGTCCACGGTATCGGGCAAAACGATGCCAGACTTAGTGGTTTTTTCGGCTTGAGCCGGCTTGAGCACGACATTGTCGTGAAGTGGTTTTATAGACATAGCTTTCACCCTTATCTCTAAAATTAAATATTTAATATTAGAGATAAAAAATAAATATTTTTTATTAGCACTCTTTATAGCTAAGTGCTAAATCACCTACTATCTTACCACTTGACGCCTTATTGTCAAGAAACCGATCGATCGCTATCGCTAGCGTCTTTAAAAAACAAAAAATGACATTAGCGAACTAAGTCATTTCGATCTCGAATCTTAATTGATATTAAAGAGTCGACAGGCATTGGCAGTGCTCGCCTCCGCTATCTTCTCTACATCGGTCTCGCGGATCTGTGCGATGCGCTCGGCAACATAAGCTACAAGCGCCGGCTCATTGCGATGACCTCTATATGGTTCTGGTGTCATGAATGGGCAATCGGTCTCGACCATGAACTTATCGATCGGCATCTTCCTGATCAAGTCATCCCATTGCCGTGAAAAAGTTATAATACCGGTGAACGATACCAGAAGACCGAGTTGAAAATATTGCCAAGCCAAATTCTCGTCGCCAGAAAAACAATGTATGACGCCCCATTCCTTGCCATGAGGTATAAGGTCTCTATGTTCTTCTCGAAACTCCTTTAAGGTTTTAAGTAGATCATCATGTGCTACCCGACAATGAATTATGGCTGGCAGATCCAAATTCCTTGCTAAGAGCAATTGCTCGACCAAAACTTCCTTTTGTCTTTTTTTAGCCTTTACCAAGTCGGAATTCAACTTTAAGTGATAATAGTCCAGGCCTATTTCGCCAATAGCGACGACCTTTTCGAAAGAGGCTAACTTTTCATAACTATCATAATTAAATTCCTCTGCCCTAACCCTAGTGACCTCTCTACCATTCTCACCCTCCTCTGTCACATCCTCAAGGTGAGTCGGATGCAAGCCGACCGCGGCATAAACACCTCTTTCGTATTTATTTGCTAAATCCAAGGCTTTTTTCGACGTCTTATAATCGGTTCCGACCAAAATCAAACCAGTGTCATTATTAAGAGAATTCAAAATGACCTCTTCGGCATCGTCGGAGAATTTTTTAAAATTCACATGGGCATGCGTATCGATCAAATACATAAAGACATATTATCATTAAAGCAACATAACATCAAAAATACTTAACTTTAATTAGACATAAAAAAAAGTCCAAGCCTTTAAGTGCCTGGACTTTTCAATGCTCTTGAAAACTATTTTACTTCTTCTGAAGATTCAGTGGATGGTGTCTCAACTGAATCGGAAGCAACCTCTTCGTCACCGCCGGTCATGTCCTGAGCAGGAGCCTCGGGCATAGCTGGAGCAACAGATTCTTCGGTCGGAGCGGCAGGCGTAACTGGAGCAGCGGCCGGGGCGGCATTCTCCGTGGCAGCCTTATTGCCGCCAAACAAACCCTTGAGCCAATTTAACATATTTTTTGTTATGTTGCCTTTGTCAGGCACTTCCTAAAAGAAAGCCCTCATAACGGCAACTTCTTTACTTTTGGCCTATCAGCCTTAAGTTATAATAATACCAATAAATCAGCTCAAAATCAATATTGACAAAAGACTCCGTTTTTATTGACCATAATTGACCATTTTATAGCATTTTTATGGTTATAAAAATAAAAAATACTAATATTAGCTAAGAGGGATTGAATTTTTAAAAAAGATGGGTTATGATATTCATACAATTAAAGTTAAAAAACCAAGAATTAAAAACATAAGGCTAAAAGCTATTTTTATTTTTTACTTTTAATTTTTCATTTTAAATTGTTTCTATTATGTCAAAATACATAATCAATGGACCAGCGAAACTACACGGAGAGATCGATGTCAAAGGGGCAAAAAATCACGCACTAAAAGTGATTCCAGCCGCCATACTATCTTCGGAAAAGATAACCATTAAAAATCTTCCTGACATAGAGGACGTCAAGCAGTCTTTATCTTTAATATCCGACCTTGGGGCCAAGATAGAAAAAAAAGACAACGGCGATGTCGTTATCGATCCCAGTGAAGTGAACAAAACAGAATTGTCTCCATCCTTCGCCAATAAATTTCGCGCGTCGATAATGTTCGTCGCACCACTTCTCGCCCACTTCGGACACGTTCGTTTTCCTCATCCTGGTGGTTGCGTGATCGGCGCTGGCGAAAGACCGATCGATCTTTTTCTCGAAGGCTTCGCCGCTCTTGGTGCCGAAGTCGGCGTTGACAATGGATTCTATGACATAAAGACATCTGGCCGGCTATCTGGAGGTAATTTTTTCTTTCCAGTGGTCAGCGTCACAGCCACTGAATCTTTAATGATGGCAGCGGTCTTGTCCGACGGAAAGACCACTTTAAAAAATTGTGCCATGGAACCAGAGATCAAAGCTCTGGCCGACTACTTAAATGAGAACGGAGCTAAGATATCAGGGGCTGGAACTCCCAATATGACAATAGAGGGAGTCGAGAAGATATCAGCTTCCGAGTGCCACGTAATACCAGACCGTATAGAAACTGGATCATTCATGTGCTTGGCCGCAGCCGCTCATTCGGAGATCACCATTAAAAAATGCGTCCCCGAACATGTCGAATCGCTTTTAGAAATATTCAAAAGATCGAACATCGGTTTTGAAGTAGGAACTGATTGGATCAAAATACTCGCCACTGAAAATTTTGAACCTTACAGTATAAAAACCCATGAATACCCAGGATTTCCCACGGATCTACAGTCTCCATACACAGTTTTAATGACACAAGCCAACGGCGCGTCGATAATTTTCGAAACGATCTACGACCGTCGCTTGATATACACCGACCTTCTGTCGCAGATGGGGGCGGATATAATAATGTGCGATCCTCATCGCGTCGTCGTCAATGGACCGTCGCCTCTTCATGGCCGCCGACTAACCAGCCCAGACCTTAGAGCGGGCATTGCCCTGATCATCGCCGCCATAGTCGCTAAAGGAAAGACCGAAATCGACAACATCTACCAAATAGAGCGCGGCTATGAAGATATAGTCGGTAGATTGTCGTCATTAGGAGCTGATATAAAAAGAGTCGAAGATTGCCCGACTTCTTGCGATTAATATGACAAAGATAAAAAGAAAGATATTATTTTTTATATTCTTAACGGCCTTTTTCGTATTGACGCCGTATATTTTACTTTACGCCTCTGGCTACCAATTCGATTGGCGTCGGCCATTCTCGCCACTAATGATCCAAAAAACCGGTATGGCCATAGTCTACTCGGAACCGTCAGGCGCCAGCATTTATTTGAACGACAAGAAACAAAAAGACCTATCGCTGTCTTTAAATTTTGGCCATGACAATTCCTTGAAGACCCCGGTAAAAATGAAAAATCTTCTTCCTGGCTCATACGACCTTAGAGTCGAACTTCCTGGGTATTGGCCCTGGACAAGACGAATAACCATCCACCCTGGACAGATAACCCATGTTCTTGATATAAATCTTTTCCGCAAAGACTTGCCTGTTTTAATCGCTAAATCTTCTGTCGGTGACATATACCCATCGCCAAACCATAAAAAAGCCTTACTTGAGAACGGAGATTTGATCGACCTTAAGACCGAATCCGTCGAAATGAAATTAGCCTCGTCAACCCCGGCATCATGGTCGTCCGATGGAAACAGGATCATCGGCGGAGGCGAAGCTATCAATTTAAAAGACAGGACCAAGGACGTCTCACTCAAAAATGTCATTGGCCCCGATATATCGAATCCAAAATGGCTATACGGAGACAGTGGGCAAATCGCCTATATCTATAACGAAGGTCTTAATCGTTTTGACTTAGACAAAAAGACTGATTATGTGATCGATGACAATGAAGAGATATTAGACCATGCATCTCGCAATGGCGAAGTTGTCTATGTCGCGAAAAATGGCTTTTCGGCTAAATTGAAGATATATTCTTTATCAGAAAAAAAGATCAGCCAAGAGATAGACTTGCCACCATCCGATGGTTATACTTTTCTAGACAACGGCAATAGTTTGGTAAACCTATACGATTCTAAATATAAAATATTATATTTGATCGATCCGTCATCTCAAATCACTCCTTTGGTCGAGATAGTCAATAACGCCAAATACTTCGAATGGTTCGACGACAAAACACTTTTCTTCGCCAATGATTCGGAAATATGGTTGCTAGACCTCAAAAGCGACTCTCGCCGCTTGCTGCTGAGATGGAGCGAGCCTTTAAAAGGCATAGTTAAAACTAAGAGCGACAACTACCTGCTCTTTCATACCGACAACAGTCTCAAAGTCTTAACATGGGATAAGGGCGATGAAAAATTACAAGTGACGGAAATATTAAAACTAGAAAAGATTGCCTCTCCTTTCTTCTCAGAAAACGAAAACTCTATATATTTCTCCGGCAAGATCGGAAATCAGGAAGGTCTCTACAAATTGAATCTGAAATAAACAAAAAACCGCTGGCCGAATGGCTGGCGGTTTTTAGCTTTGAACTTGATATATTTAACCGATCTCTTTTTTACAAAAATCCTTCAACTTATCCTTTAGATCTTCTCGATCCAATGCATACTTTAAAGTCGCCTTTAAGTAATTCCACGGATCGCCGGTGGTCAACCACTCACCCTCCTCGACCTTCTTAGCATGGACCTCGCCTCCTTTTTCGATATACTTACCAATGGCATCGACGATCCATAGTTCGCCTCCTTTACCAAGAGGAGTCTTAGCTAGTTCATCGATTATATTTTGATCCAACACCATGCGACCAAAGTCGGCTAAACGAGACGGAGCCTCTTCGATCGAAGGTTTCTCGATTATCCTCTTTATCCTATTCGACCCATCTTCTAGCTCGGCGATACCGTAACGACTGACCTCCTCCAATGGAACCTCCTGAAAGGCCATAATAGGCTTGCCATCGCGCTCATAATCCTCGACCATCGACTTAGTAAATGATGTTTTTGACCTAACTAAGTCATCGCCAAAACAGAAAACGAACGGCTCATCCTTGACTAAATTGGCCGCAGAAAGTATCGGCACTCCATTGCCGTATTGCGGGCGCTGGCGAACATAGATAAAATTGGCTAAATTAGCGACCCTCTCTATTTCTTCGGCCAAAGAATCCTTGCCGGCTTTCTTGAGATCGTAAAGCAAGGAAAGGTTATGATCGAAATGATCCTCTAAAGGCTTTTTATCCCACTTAGTCACCAATATTATATCAGTTATGCCGGCCTCGACTAACTCCTCGACGACCAACTGAATTATTGGCTTGTCGATGATCGGTAACATTTCCTTAGGCATCGCCTTAGTTGCTGGCAAAAGACGTGTGCCAGAGCCAGCGACGGCCACGATGGCCTTAGTTATTTTAGGCATATTATCGACTTAAAAAATATTTAAACCAGGACTTAAGATGTTCCCTGGTCAATTTATCCGTCAAAGGAGCTATGTACCATGGCTTATCGGCGCTTTGTCTGGCATGGTCGTGAACCACTGCGGCTTCCGGCAAATAAATAACTTTCATTCCGTGTTTTTTCTTTATACGTCGGCAGAGATCGGTATCTTCGAAATACATAAAGTACTTCTCATCAAAAAGAAAACCATCCTTATCGGCGATCTCCCGCTTAATCATAAGACACGAGCCCATCACCCAATCCACTTCCCTTACCTCTTTATGATCGTAGTCCTTCATTAAAAATTCATTCAAATGCTCTCCGGCTAAACCGCCGAAAAAAGTACGGCGCAATATTGGGGTGTGAAATTTAGGGAAACGTAAACATGAATATTGCAAGGTTCCGTCACTATTCAAAAGCTTCGGCCCAACCAAACCAACGTCTTGGTGCGCATCCAAATAAGCGACCATTTTTGGTATGGCATCGCTCTTTATCAAAGTATCTGGGTTTAATATCAATAGATATCTTCCGCTTGCCGACCTAACCCCAAGATTGTTGCCGCCGCCCATGCCTAAATTCTTCTCACTAACGATAATCCTAACTTCAGGGAAAGCACTAGCTATGGCCTTGGCATCGCCATTACCAGAAGCATTATCCACGACTATCGTCTCATGCAAAAAACCGCCCCAATCCGCATTTTTAAGCGAATCTAGGCACTTTAAAGTCTTTTCCAAGCTCTTAAAATTGACTATTATTACACTAACATCCATATCATTAAAAGGGCCTTACGGAGCCCTTACTTTAAGAATACTTCCTTGTTTTTCTAAAGTCAACCGAACGAACAATCGCAAAGTAAAAAAATAAAAAGACTGCCGATCATCTACGGCGGTCTTTTTAAAACGCGATTTTTTCCTACAAGATCTTCTTAGCGATCGACCAATACGCCTCAAAAAACGGATTGGCGAATTTTCTCAATATGACATTGTCGACTTCCTGAGAAACGATCTGCCCGACCATAGAATCGGTTAAATCCTTATCAGGAACTCGGCGCAAAGTTTGAATGCGCTTTCTTTCAATCAAAAGCCGACGCCAAGAACCAGGACGCAAAAAATAAATATATGACCTTAGCTTCTCTTTAAACCAGCCGCGCAAAACAGCGAAGGCGATCTGCCCCATCTCCATGATAATCAGGGCCGGCAATATAGATAAAATAGTTGTCAGCTCGTAAAAAGAAAAAATAAAAATAAAACGGTTCCTTTCCATTAGGTATATCTTTTTAATACTGCGAGAAAACTCGAATTTATGGAAACAGACCGATTTCGGAACTAAGATAATGCGGTAACCCAAAAGCCTGACTTTCCACCCAACTTCGACATCGTCATGATACATAAAATAATCCTCGTTGTAGCCACCGATAGATTCAAAGACTTTCTTTTTTATAGCCAAACTACAACCGCTGGCATAGCCTTTTATTTCTGGACACCCTTCGATCTCGCGATCCTCTTCCATGTAAGCCGAAGTGAACCCGAACCCCAGAAAATGCAATCTATTGCCCAAACTATTTATTCTAGCTTTATTACCATCTTCAGGATATACCAAGATCTTCGATTGGGCGATGCCGACCGACTCATCTCTTTCAAGTGCTCCGACCAATTCCGAAAGCCAACGCTCGTCAAAGGCCGTGTCCATATTGGCGATAACTATCGTTTCGGCGCCATCGGCTATGGCCGCTTTAGCGCCAGCATTGTTGGCCGCGGAATAATTGCCATCGTCGCGGGAAATTATCGACGCTTCTGGATACATTTTCACCAAAAAATCGCGACTCTCCTGGCTCGAAGCGTTATCCACTATATATACTTTAAAATCTTGGCGATCTTGAGAACGCAAAGAATCCCGACACTCGGACAAGAATTTCTTGGCATATTCTTTGTAGTTCACTAAAACTATTCCGACTTTATTCATTTCAAAATATTGTTCCTAAGTCTTACTCCTTCCCTTGATCCCTAGCACAGAGAAAAACTTAGTCAAGAAGAATCCGATCTCCCAGGCAAAATTCAAAACTAAACCCTGCCAAGACGGATGCCATTTTTTAAAATAAGAGAGCATCGAAGCGCGAAAATACCTCTGTGTAGAAAGACGCGGCAACTGCACGAAACTTTGGCCTACGAAATCGACACAAGAAGAATCCGGTGTATACCAAACTTCCTCCTTGGCCTGTTTAGCGGAACGACAAAGATCGACCTCTTCGAACCACAAAAAATACCGCTCATCCAAAACCTCGCCTTTATCCAATCTATCCTGACCGATAATCTTAAGCAAAGACGAACGACGGATGGCCATGAAACCGCCGCGAACCGAATCGACTTTCTGCGACTTTTCATAGTCAAAATCCTTTCTTAGATAACCGTCGAGCACGGCCGGAAAAATATGCGGCACCTTTAAAACCACCATTAGCTGATCAAAAAGCGTCGGAAATCTCCTGACATGGCGCAGAATTTCCCCTTTCTCATCAATTAATCGCGCACCAGCGATAGCCGCCTGCGGATTATTATCTAGCCATTTTGCCAAGTCATCAAAAGTACTTTTATTCGGCAAGGTGTCAGGATTCAAAAGCAAGACATAACGGCCGACTGACTGACGAAAAGCCTGATTATTGGCTTTGGCAAAGCCTAAATTATCTGAATTGGCGATCAGCTTAACTTGAGGAAAATCACGCTCGACCATTTCAGCCGTTCCATCAGCCGAATGATTATCGACTACAAAAACCTCGAATTTAAATCCGGTCTTGCTCAAAAAAATACGAGATAGATTATCTTTCAATTTTTCTTTGACGTTCCAAGAGACTATTATTATCGATAAATCCATTTGATATTACGAATATTAATCCCCCTTTAAAACATGCCCTTTCCTCATGTGGCTATATATACCGATTAAAAATAGAGAGCCAAAGACATTGAGTAAGCTTACGACTATAAACAAAGCTTTAAATCCATACTCATTGGCCAAAAATCCGCCCAAAGAAGCGCAGGCCGCCATGGACAACCCCGAAGCCGTCTGGTATATCCCCCATTCATATCCTTCTCTTTGTTTGTCGATATGGCGCGTAAAGATCGCTAACCAAGTCGGCAAAGCGGCAGCAGAGAATAATCCATATAAAAATTGCACGGCATAAAGCTTTGTCGGCGTATCGCAAAAAATATAAAGTATCGGCACCAAAGCGAGCATTAAAGAGCTTACGAACATAAACCAAAAATCATCGCGTTCTCCTTTGATCTTGTCTATCATCCAGCCAAACGGAATTTGCATCAAACTGCGAACGGTCAATAATATACCCTCGGCGATACCCACGACTTCCACCGAACCGCCGACTATTTGACCAGTGATGAAAACAGCGAAGATCGGACCAATGAAAGAGAACCCACCCATGATCATTATGTCCGACAAAGTTAAAAATTTTATCACCGGATTCATCTTCTTGATGGCTCCGACTTCCTTAATGGTCTTGACTTGATTTTGGCTCATTTTATTTTTTGATCCTTATTAACTTAACACGGTCGCCCGCGCCAGCCACCAGGGCCAAGGAGTCTTTAGGCACTCCGAATTCTTTAGCCAAAAAACGTAATAACTCGATATTGGCCTTGCCTCTTTCTGGTTGAGCGGCCACGGAAATCTTAATAGTCCCGTCGGCCATCACATCTTTAACCTCTGTCTTTGCGGCCCCAGGAATCGCCTTTATCTTAAGATAGACGCTGCCTTTTTCGTCCAACTCCACTCTCTCCTTAGAAAACATACTATTTAGCCACGAACAACAAAGCGTTCGGTATGCTACGACCAGGACCGATCTTATATTCGTTGTTGTAATAAAGGGCGGTGGAATTTCCTCCATCTAAATTCATGGCATAATCCATCTTTAAAGCCTTCATCACTGCCGCCAAATCTTCTACTGTAGCGTTTCTAACGAATACTAGATATATGGTGCCGGCAGGATTGATACCAGCCTTGGTATAACCAATGGCGTTGCGCCAAGTCTTGGTCGTTCTTTGTCCATAATCCATATCAGAGGACTTAAGCACCACTGAGCCATTCTCTATTAGGCCAGGCTTATTGCTTATGGCCGCTGAGACTTTTTTCCCAGTCAACGATTCGAAATTATCTACGCTCCTAAAGTCGGAAGCGGCGGAAAAATAATAGAATTTATTATCTTCGTCGAAAACCATCATTGGTCCAGTGGTCGGATACTTAGTCTGATCTTCATTTACCATGGTCTTTGATAACGTGTTATACACTGGCGAAAAATAATATCCGAGCTTAGAGCCCGTGTCGAAATAGCTACCGTTAACAGCGGCGAAGGCTTTATGATTGGCCACATAATCATAAAGCGATTTGGTAGGGCAATTAGAAGAACACTTCTCCACTCCAGCGGTATCGGTAACGACTTTTAGACTTAATTTACTCAAAGCTATTTCCACGATATCGACATAAAAATCACCGCGATCGGTTTTTACGGTTTGGCGATATTTATAATTGCTAAAATTATTAGCGGCGTCATCCTTTTGAGCCTTAGGTATGGTATTCAAATTAGCCTTAGTTATCCCAAGCCCCAAGCGACGCATCACGGAGAATGCATCAGAAGGGCGGCCAAGATAATATTTTTTCAAATCGACCGGATTGACATACCAAGACTCACCGTTCTTTTCGACGCGCAAAAGAATGCGGCCGGAAAGTTTTTTGGCGAAAGCACGGTCGCCGGAAGCTGACGTACCTTCCTGGGCGATTCTCTGAAAATCCGCTTCAGACACACCAAGAGCCATTGTGCGCATCAAATTGAAAGCATCGGTCGGCCGACCCAGATAAAAACGCTCCTTACCAACTGGATCGATATACCAAGCCTCACCCTTGCCCTCGACATCCAGAAGGATTCGACCAGACAAAGAATCAGCTAGTCCAGCGGCATAGACCGGTGTAGCTGCCTTTGGGATCACAAAGGAAAGTACCAAAAACAAGATAAAAAAACCTTTTTTCATATGATAGATTTTAATTTTCTCCCTGATAATACTAGTATATACCCTAATATGGCAGTCGACAAATTGACAAAAAATCACTTTTTACCTAAAATAACCAATGCTACTTTTTTAGACCTTTTTCAATTAACAGTCCCAAAGGAGGGTGCTTAATGGTTTATTTCGGGATTAACCCCAAGTTTAGCCCATTTTACGGAACAGTGATCTCTCAACAAGAGACATTAAATGGGGTGTATCTACCTCACCAGGTCATTAAGAATGGCCACGGCGATGTATTCTTTGCAAAGAAATTCTCCGGAATCATCACCGACGAAACCAAGAAAAAAGTTAACGTCGAGGCATCGCCGAGAAACGATATGAGCCGCCTGGTGATCACGCCGGATATAGGCAACGTAACGGGCAAAGTTCTGGGGGCAGACAGTTTTGCATTAGGCCGAAACGCCTTCTTCAATTATCTGGAAATTAGTCTTCCTGATGGAGGGATAATTTACGTCGCCTTCAGGCCAAGACCGTCCGAGAGAAGAACTATGGCGCGTCCCCTTGTCGGAAAAACGATCGAAATCAAAAAAGATCAATTGTTCGTTTTGAGTGGCAAAGGAGAAAAAGAAGCATGGCCGAAATAACTTGCACGGTTTGGAAAGTGAGCTATAACGGCCTTAGCCGGAAAAAATACACGGCTAAATTCCAAGCGATGCGGGGTGTCATAAAATGTCATGAACGCCTAGACGACGCGCTCTTGTTCACTATGACCTCTGTTAAAAGAATATTGGTCGGGAAGAAAAGGGCGCAGAAAAAGATCACCAGCTACTTCGCCGTAAAGTACGACGAACTTGAAGGTGAGACACCGCTTGAAATTCAAAACAAGACTGTCACGGTTAAGCCCAATGGGATAACGGTCGAATAAAAAACGACCACCTGCCGAACTCCAAATCGAGTTCGGCATTTTTATTGCACGGCATTGGCTAAAAACAAAAAAGGCGGATATTATCCGTCTTTTTTATTTCTCATTCTTTATTTGTTGTCTTTGGCTAGCTGGCCACAGGCTGCTTTGATGTCGGTTCCGAACTTATGGCGCTGAACGACTTCAATGCCTTCTTTTTCCAGAATTCTTTTAAACGCAGCGACATCCTCTTTATCGGCTGGTTGATATTTCCCGGTCGGATTGTAGTTAACTAAATTAACCACAAATAATTTTCCCAACTCCCTATTCAAAACATCGGCCAACTCCAAAGCATGTTCCTCTTTTTCGTTTATGTGTTTAAGCATCACATATTCGATCATTACTTTCCGGTTGGTCTTTTTAATGTAATCAGCGATAGCTTTAAGCAAAGATTTAAACGGATAGTTCTTAGATATCGGCATGATCTCGTTGCGGATACCTTCGTTCGGAGCGTGCAAAGAGATAGCTAAGTTCAACTGTAAAGGCTCGTTGGCGAATTTTTTTATACCATCGATGATGCCGACGGTAGAGATCGATATCTTGCGCGCGCCGATATTAAAAGTCTCTTCATCATTAAAGAAGCGAACGGCCTTCATAACTTCGTCATAATTCAAAAACGGCTCACCCATGCCCATGAAAACTATATTGGAAACGCGTTCCTCGGTTTTTTTTAAGCGACGAGCGAACAGAAGGACTTGCTCGACGATCTCATAAGAATCCAAATCACGAACAAAGCCATGGCGACCGGTATAGCAAAAAGTGCAGGCCAATTTACAGCCAAGCTGTGATGACACACAGACAGTGTTTCTGTCATCGTGCTTCATTAAAACGGTCTCGACCACTCCGCCATCGACCTCGATAGCTGCTTTGGCCGACTGACCATTTTGGCTCTCCAAGACTTCAGCCTTAATATCGAGAGGTGCTTCGGCCTTCAATCTGTCGCGTAAAGCCGATGGTAGGTTAGTGGCCTCGTCCCAATCTTCGATAAATTTTGAAAAGACCGCCTCATAAACTTGCTTGGAGCGGAATTTTGGCTCATCTTTAAGTATTTCTTGTATTTTAGCGATATTCATTGAATTTAGAATAGTGAATCATGAATAGTGAATAATAATACTTTTTTTAAATTAAGTCAAATAACACATTTATATATCTAAAAACCCTTTTCCAGTAAGAAAAGGGTTTTTGATTCGATTTCTTTATTTTACAAGCTCTATGTCTTTTATGACAATCTCTGATGTCGGGTGGTCATTTTCGTTCGTCGGCAGATTTTCTATCTTGTCGACAATATCCATTCCCTTGATGACCTGACCGAAGTTAGTGTGCTTGCCGTCCAACCAAGGAGTCGATTCGGCAGTGACGATGAAAAATTGAGAGCCATTGGTATCTGGTCCAGAATTGGCCATGGCCAAAGATCCGCGGACCAACAAATGTGAATTGAATTCATCAGCAAAACGATAACCAGGGCCGCCGCGACCATCATTGCCCCAGTCATCATCCTTAGAATTAGGATCGCCTCCCTGAATCATAAAATCCTTAATGATGCGATGAAAAGAGGTTCCATTATAGAGTCCTATTTTGGCCAAATTCATAAAATTATTTACCGTGAACGGAGATTCTCCGTTATAGAACTCAATCTCTATGTCGCCGAGATTAGTCTTTATGATCGCCCCTTTATATTCTTTATAGAGATCCTCAAAAGAATTAGGATCGGCCTTGTCTGGACTCTGCTTAGCAGTTTCGTTGTTCATAGTTTTTTCATTGATAGCGCCTTGGCCGGCACATCCAGCCAAAACTAGAATGAAGAACAATGGGATAATTAATTTTTTCATTCTTGATTTTTAATTCTTAATTTCAATTGACTATCCTCTCCCACAAGACCTTGAATTTGCCGGCCGCGCGAGAAATATCGTGTACGGTCACTAGGACCAATAGGGCGATAAGGAAAAAGAATCCAGCGTTATGTATAGCCGCTTCCCAATCGCGTCTAACAGGAGAGCCTTTGAATTTTTCGATAAGTAGAAAAATGATGCGTCCTCCGTCCATGGCAGGGAAAGGCAAAAAATTAATGACAGCTAGATTCAAGGATAATAAAGCGGTGAATTGCATCAAATAAATGAAACCAAGGCGAGCGTATTGTCCGGTCATGGAGGCAATACCGACTGGTCCTACGACCTCTGTGGTCAAGCCATGACCCATGAATAGATTCTTTATTATATTCCAGAAAGCCACGATGATCATCCACATGGTCAATAAGGCAGTGACTACGCCCTTCCAAATCGCCAAATACCAAGGGTAACGCACTAAGCCAGCGTTGGTTATCATTATGCCGGCTTCGCCTTTGCCTTTATTATCATTCAAAGTCAGAGGATAATCGGCTGTCTCTCCGCTCTCCCTCTTTATCTTGTACACCGCCTCCTGTCCAGGACGCGAACCAGTGTATTCTCTGAGTTCTCCATCGTTCACAAAAGAATTACCGTCGATCGAGACGATCTCATCTCCATCCTTAAGACCAGCTTTCTCTGCTGGAGAATCGGCTACAACCTGAACGATGATTATCTTTTGATCGCTGACTATCGCCGCCTTATCATTCGGATCGACGCCTTGCGGCAACCCGACCATATATCCAACGGCGAATATCACGGCAGCCAAAACGATGTTCATTATGACTCCGGCCGAAATTATTATCAAACGGCGCCAAACAGGTTTAGACACGAAACTATCGGGATCCTTGTCGGAACCATCTTCGCCTTTAATACGACAGAAACCTCCCAAAGGCAACCAATTCAAGGAATATATCGTATCAGCGGCATCCAAGACCTCGCCATTACCTTTGATCGTCGCCCATTTACCATCGACCTTCTTATAAATACCAAAAGCGCGCGGCGGGAAGCCGAAACCGAACTCCTCCACCTTGACCCCTAACTTCCTTGCGGAATAGAAATGCCCGAATTCGTGCACGAAAACTAACACAGACAGAACCAGCACGAATGTTATTATAGTGATAAGCATTTTATCTCTTTGAATCTCTGGTCATTGGAACCCTTATCTTCGTGACTAGGGATTCAAAATTCAGAATTCAAAATTCAAAAATTATATTGTCATTATTTCTTGCTCTTTTTTGTCGCGGATAGCCTTGATCTCGTCATTTAATTTTTTAACCTCTGATTCAAGCTCACTGGAAAAACGCTCGGCCTCGTCCTCTCCGATGGCGCCTTCCTCTTCGGCGGCCTCGATGGCTTTCTTAACGGCCTCACGAACCTGGCGAACGGAGACGCGCGCGCCCTCCATCATGTCATTGAGCTTCTTTACTAAGTTCTTACGATTTTCCTCGGTCATCGGCGGCACGGTCAAGCGGATCTTGTCACCTTCGTTGACGACGCCTAATCCCAAATCTGCCTCTTGTATAGCCTTCTCTATGTCCTTAAGAATGCTCTTGTCCCAAGGAGCTATGGTCATGCTCTTGGCATCGGCCACGCTGACGCTAGCTATGGAAACAAGCTGATTCTTTATGCCGTAAGCCTCCACCATGACATTGTCCAACATGGCGGTGGCGGCACGACCCGTGCGCAAAGCCGATATTTCCTTTCTAAAAAATTCAATTGCCTTATCGAATTCCCCCTTCTTTTCCTGTAAATACTGGTTCATATTTTTAGATGATTTAATAATTTCTTTATAACTGGTTTATTTTTTGATCGTCCTCATACCCATATATATTATGTTGGGCTGATCGGGGCGGACCACGATCTTCCAACCGGCGCGGGAAGAAGGCAATTTCTTAGCCGACCAACTAACGCCGCCATCGAACGAACTGTAAAAAGCTGTGCGGGTCGCATAATATATCTCTTTCGGATCTTTAGGATTCATCGCCACCGAATTAATGACCGCATCTTTCTCTGAAGTTATAAGCTCGATCTTCGACCAAGTCTCACCCTTGTCCTCTGACCTGATCATGCCTGTGGCGGTAACTGCCAACATCAAACTGTCGTCGGCCAAGGAAAGCGAGAAGTCCTCGACTTTATTGCTATTCTTAAAATCCTTCATCTTATCCTTCAAACCTTCCCAATTCTCACCATTGTCCGATGATCTATACATGCCATTGCCATTGGTCGAAAGATATATAGTACGGCTATCTTGCGGGCTAGCCTCGATTTGTAATATGCGATAACCGGAACGCAACACTGGTCGCCAAGTAATTCCACTATCGGAACTTTTAAAGACATCTCCTTTACTGGTGCCTATGATAACCTTCTTAGAATCATAATGATCGACTATGACGGCCGTCACTTCAGTGGATGGGTCGTTGTCATAATATACTTGTTCATAGGTACGGCTGCAATCCTTAGAGAAGAAAAGTTTGTTGCCGATCGCGGCATAGATCGAACATTTATCATCCGGAGTCACGGCCACGGAGTTTACCGTTCCCTGCGGCAGGGCCGAGGCTTTTTGCCAGCCATTATTGAGATCGTATGAGTAATACAGACCGTTCCCTATGCTGCCAAAATATACGGCATTGACGTCGGATGGGTCAAGGACCAAGCAGGCGACATCCAACCCCTTGATACTATCGACGCCCTTGGTCGTCGGCACGGCCAAAGCCTGTCCCCAAGTCTGGCCTTTATTCGTACTGACGAAAAGTCCTCCGTCATATCCAGAAGTATCTTTGGTCTTTACAGACACGCTACAGCCAGACAAAACTAAACCCAAAATGGCTGAAACGATCAAAGCTTTTTTCTTCATATCATTGTTTAATATTGATAGCTATATTTTCCAAGACTAGCTTGGGATTAACGTTGGCGCGTACTTGCTCCTCTCCTACTCTTAGCAGGTCAAAAATCTTAAAAGCACCGGCCGCTCCGATACCACGCGCGGCTTTTTCCAAATCGTCGCGCCTATCTTCATGTTGTATCCTGTCTCCGTTGTTCGAGAAAAGTAATAAAGCATCACGAGCCGCACCCTGCCAAATACTAATTATTCGCAAGGCTCTTTCAACTTTATCTTCCTCCCCGTCCTTGTCGAGCAATCGATCGACAGAGCTTATCCTATCGTTCAACCCTAAGCGGAATAGATCGATGAAGACAGAGGCCTTTTCGCGATACCCTTCGGCAAATTCCTTCTCCTCGACGAATCGAGCCGCCAAGGCTGGCCTACCAAGCGACAAACGCGAAGCTATCTTAGCCTCGCTGCGCCCAACGCCCAATTTTTCGACCAGATGATCATGGATCAAAGAAGTGTCCACTGGCAAGAACCTTAGAACTTGGCTGCGAGAAACTATAGTGGCCGGCAATGAATCCAACCTAGAAGTCGTCAATATTATCACGACCTTATCTTGTGGCTCTTCCAAGGTCTTTAAAAGTGCATTAGCGCCATCCAGCGATAGATCGTCGGCATCCTTGACGATTCCGATCTTGTAAGAATTAAGAAAAGAACTCAAAGAAAGCGAATGTATGAATTCACGGACATCCTCGATAGAGATATTCTTTTTTCCCTCTGGTCTTTTAAGTAAATGCAGATC
The DNA here is from genome assembly GCA_964547855.1 of uncultured Gammaproteobacteria bacterium. Lineage (GTDB taxonomy): Bacteria > Patescibacteriota > Patescibacteriia > Patescibacteriales > WJLG01 > JBAZHE01. Next base: position 108,353 of record CAZJPG010000001.1, read on the forward strand.
GCCATGCACCGAGGAAAGGTCGTTGCCCAATCCCTTGGTCTGACGACAAGAGACGCAAGAACCGCAAGGATGGGAAAACGCGCCTTCTTTTCTTTTTTGGCAAAGCAAGCTCTTAGCAAAATAAGTAGCTGCGGCAGTTTTGCCGATATCTTTAGCGCCTAAGAATATATATGTATGGGAAAGTCGGTTAAAAGCAAGGCTTTTTTCCAAAAAATCCGTTACATTACGGTTCCCACAAAGAGGCCAATCGGTTTTATCATTAAAAACGCCTTTTTCCATGCTTCCAGCTTATCATTTTAACGCCGGCATATCAAGGTCCTTTTACCTTGATTTTTCGATAAAATCCTGTTAAAGTTGGACTCATAGAAACATTAAGGTCTTCTATATAATATGAATAATAACATAAAAAAATTCTTGCTGATATTAGGAGATTTGGCTGTCATGTACGCTTCTTTGCTGTTTACGCTGATGATTCGCTATGGCATAGAGCCCAATAAATACGACTGGGGGCTACATTTCATGCCTTTTACGACCACCTTCTTTTTATGGCTAATAGTCTTTTATATTAGCGATCTTTATAATCTGCATGCGGCGGTGAACAATTCTCGCCTTTGGAAAACGATCCTTCGCGCTTTTATAGGGTCTTCCTTAATATCTGTGTTATTCTTTTACTTATCTCCGACCACTGAGATCGCCCCAAAGACCAGCTTGGCCATATTTATCGGCGTATTTTTCGCTATGTTCGTAGTTTGGCGCCGCCTATTCAACTGGGCTCTGGCGTCATATTTACCAAAAAATAATATCGCCATAGTCGGGAGAAACGGCTTGGTCGATGAATTGTTGGCCGAAATAAAGAATAAACCTCACCTTGGCTTCACCATCTCTTTCATAGTCGACGACAAAACCACCGAAAAAGAGATCTCCGGCACGCCAATTTTTTCCAACCTCAAAGACTTACCCGAGCTAATAGAGAAGAAAAAAGTCAGTAATGTCATTTTAGTGGAAACACCGGACTCCGAAAATTTACGCGCCTTGCTGTTCGAATGTTTATCTCTAAAAATAAGTTTCATAAACCTAGTGAATTTCTACGAAGGAATTACTGGCAAGGTGCCGATAGAGTCGATCAGCAAAACTTGGTTCTTGGAGAATCTGAGCGAAGGAGACAAACTTGGCTTCGACGCCATAAAACGCTTTGCCGATGTTGTCTTGGCCTTACTGATATTTGCCATCACTCTTCCCTTTTGGCCGCTCATCGCCCTGTTTATAAAAATAAGCAGTCGCGGCCCGGTATTTTTCAAACAAATCAGATCCGGAGAAAATGGTCACGATTTCAAAATGATAAAATTCCGTACCATGAAGATCGAGGACAATAACCATGCTCCGACAACTGACAAAGACAAGCGTATCACTGCCATAGGCAATTTTTTAAGAAAGACCCGCATCGACGAAATACCGCAAGTGATCAATATAATAAAAGGAGAGATGAGCTTCGTTGGTCCGCGCCCAGAACGTCCGGAGTTGATCGCCGAACTGGAAAAAAACATCCCTTTCTACCGCGAAAGGATGCTAGTCAAACCAGGGATCACCGGCGTAGACCAAACATCAGGAGAATATCATTCACCAAGTTACGAAGATACCTTAAAAAAATTACAATACGATCTCTTTTATATAAAGAACCGATCTCTTTATCTCGATGTTTCAATTCTATTGAAGACGATCCGCACGGTCTTGTCGCGTGGCGGGAAATAAAACAAAAACTTCGACTATTTTTAGCTAACAAATGGCCGCCAGCTTAAATGCTGACGGCTTTGTTTTTTCGTTTAGGAAATATATTTTAACAACATTAAAACATTTTTGTGTCAAAGCGTCTTTTTATTCTATTTTCACCTTTACAAATTCATTTTAAAGAGATAGATTAACAGGTAAGAAATTCAAGGGAGAACCATAAGACATAACTATGCCCAAGAAAGCCCTCATCACCGGTATCACCGGACAAGACGGATCATACCTGGCCGAACTCCTTTTAGAAAAAGGCTATGAGGTGCATGGCGTAATTAGACGCGCCAGCACTTTCAACACCGGCCGCATCGATCACCTCTACCAAGACCCTCATATAAACGGCGTCAACATGTTCCTGCACTACGGCGATCTGTCAGATAGCAGCAACATCAGCCGTCTCGTAGAAAAAGTTCGACCGGACGAAATCTACAATCTTGGCGCCCAAAGCCATGTTCGCGTTTCTTTCGATTTACCAGAATACACTGGAGATATCACGGGCTTGGGGTCTTTGCGCCTTTTAGACGCCATCCGCGAAAACCGCTTAGCTACCAAGTTCTATCAAGCATCTTCCAGTGAGATGTTCGGCAAAGCCGTCGAGCTACCACTAAAGGAGACCACTCCTTTCTATCCTCGCTCTCCTTATGGCTGCGCCAAAGTCTTTTCATATTGGATCACCAAAAACTATCGCGAATCCTATGACATGTTCGCGGTCAATGGCATACTCTTCAATCACGAGTCTCCGCGTCGCGGAGAGACTTTCGTTACTCGCAAAATAACCAGAGGGCTTTCACGCATCAAGCTCGGCTTAGACACAAAACTATACCTTGGCAACCTTGATGCCAAACGCGATTGGGGACATGCCCGCGATTACGTCGAAGGCATGTGGCGAATGTTGCAGCAACCCAAGGCCGATGACTACGTACTCGCTTTGGGCGAAACTCATTCGGTCAGAGAATTCGCCGAAGAGGCTGCCAACTATTTCGGCTATGATCTAGTCTGGCGTGGCGAGGGTTTAGCCGAAGAAGGTCTTGATGCCAAGACCGGACGCGTCCTGATCAAGATCGACCCTAAATATTTCCGACCAGCCGAAGTCGACGTACTGCTTGGCGATCCAACCAAAGCCAAGGAAAAACTAAATTGGGAACCAAAGACTAGCTTTGAAAAACTGGTTCAAGAGATGTGTGAGGCCGATTTCGCCAACGAATTAAAGAGTACGGCCATTTAAGGAAGAAAAATAAAAATTTTCGACAATGGATAAGAATTCAAAAATATATATCGCTGGTCACCGCGGGCTTGTCGGCTCCGCATTATTACGAGCCCTAAAAGCCCAAGGTTATAGCCGCATTTTAACTAAAGTCCGCCACGAGTTGAACTTATTGGATCACGGCGCCGTCCGCTCCTTCTTTCAAAGAGAGAAACCGGATTACGTTTTTTTAGCCGCAGCTAAGGTCGGAGGTATCGTCGGCAACAGCACTTATCCCGCCGATTTCATCTACGAGAATCTAACCATCCAAAATCACATCATTCATAATGCCCATCTTTCCAACGTAAAGAAACTACTCTTTTTAGGATCATCATGTATCTATCCAAAGATGGCTCCGCAACCGATTCGTGAAGACTACCTCTTGTCCGGCCCCTTGGAAGAGACCAACATCGCCTACGCCACCGCTAAGATCGCCGGTATCATCGCCTGCCAATCCTACAACCGTCAACACGGCACAAACTTCATCTCGGTCATGCCAACCAATCTCTATGGACCTAATGACAACTTCGATCTGACCACTTCTCATGTCTTGCCCGCGCTTCTGCGTAAATTCCATGAGGCTAAAATAACAAAAGCCCCTAAAGTCGATGTTTGGGGAACTGGCAGCGCCAAAAGAGAATTCCTACACGTAGATGATCTGGCCGACGCTTGCATATTCTTAATGAAGAACTATAACGACGACAAAATAGTCAATATCGGCACCGGCGAGGATGTCTCTATTAAAGAAGCAGCCGAAGCCATAAAAGAGATCGTCGGCTATGAAGGTGATATTTCTTGGGATATATCTAAACCGGACGGCACGCCCCGCAAGCTCCTCGACGTCTCCAAGATCAACGACATGGGCTGGAAGCACAAGATAGATTTCCGCGACGGCCTCAAGTCCTATTACGAATGGTACCTAGCCAATAGGGCGTAAAATTTTAAAAAATAAAACAATCAAGGAGGGATTATTTATATTCTAATCTATGTTCGAAAAAGGTAAGATCGGCTTCATCGGCCAAGGCTGGATCGGCAAGAACTATGCCGATGACTTCGAAGAACGCGGCTTCAATGTCATTCGTTACGACATCGAAAAATTCAAAGATAACTTAGAAAAGCTAAAAACCTGTCCAGTCGTTTTCGTGGCCGTGCCAACCCCTTCGACGCCTAATGGCTTTGACGATAGCATTCTGATCGACGCCATCAAAAGCGCCACTATAGACGGTCAGGTCATCGTCATTAAATCGACTATCAAACTTGGCACCACCGACAAGATCCAAACCATGTTTCCAGAAAGATATATCATCCATAGTCCTGAATTCTTAACCGAGAAGACTGCCCGCCACGATGTAGCCCGCCCATCACGCAATATCCTTGGTTATACCAAAAAATCCCAACCGGTCTGTGGACGCATAATGAATATCTTGCCCATCGCACCATACGAGTCTATCGTCCCCTGCCGCGAGGCTGAATTCGTCAAATACATGGGCAATATTTGGTTCTATTTCAAAGTCATGGCCATTAACACTTTCTATGACGTCTCTCAAAAGAACGGCCTCGACTACGCCTCGCTCAAAGATATGTTGCATGCCGACCCGCGCGTCGGGCGCAGCCATAGCGACCCGGCACATCAAGGCGGCCGCGGTGCCGGCGGACATTGCTTCATTAAGGATATGGCCGCTTTCCATGAAATGTACGAAGACCTTATAACCAACAGCCAAGATCTATCCAGGCCCGAACGCGAACAGTTATTCGCCGGACTAGAGATGATCAAATCGCTCGAGGAATATAATAAGACACTTCTCAAAAACTCCGGTAAATCTCTCGACCTTCTCAAAGGTGTTTACGGAGAATAGCTAAAAATAAAAATCAACCTTCTTTTTCGAGGGTCGATTTTTTATTGAAAGATATTAATTTATCAACTTGAAAGACAGCCAAATACCCAACACTCCGCCAACACCGGCACAGATTATCGAAGAAAAAGAGAAAGCTCCTGCACCCCACAATGTAGGGATCCAGCCACCAATAGCGGAACCAAAGAACATTCCGATCATTACAACTTTCTTATCCATGTCTTTTATTTTATCACAAAAACCTATTTTTAGCCTTTTTCTTGATTTTTGACCAAAAAAATGATAACTTTATAGCAGTTTTATGCTATTCAATTCCCTCATTTTCCTTGCCTTCCTGCCCATCGTCTTCGCCCTGTACTGGTTCGTTTTTAAGCGAAGCCTAAAATGGCAGAATATATTCATTATTGTCGCCAGTTACGTTTTTTACGGCTGGTGGGATTGGCGTTTTCTATTCCTGATCGGCTTCTCGTCGGTCATGGATTTCTTTTTTGGTTTGGCTATCGGCAAGACTGAAAAACAGAAAAAAAGAAAATGGCTCCTGATTGCCAGCCTGATAATAAATCTGGGTATATTAGGCTTCTTCAAATATTTCAATTTCTTCGTCGATTCGTTCGTCGCCGCCTTTTCTTTCACTGGACTTCAACTGCACGCCACGACCTTAAGGATAATTTTACCAGTCGGTATCAGCTTCTATACTTTTCAATCCTTGTCATACACCATCGACATCTACCGCCGCCGCTTGGAACCGACTCGTAGCCTGATAAATTATTTAGCCTTCGTCAGTTTTTTCCCGCAATTGGTCGCCGGACCGATCGAGCGCGCCAAGCACCTCTTGCCTCAATTCGAGCGTCCGCGCGTCTTCTCCTATAACGAATCGGCCGATGGATTAAAATTAATGCTCTGGGGATTTTTTAAGAAAGTCGCAGTGGCCGATACTTGCGCCGTCTGGGCCAATGCTATTTTTAACGATTATGGCAAATTATCCGGACCGACCCTGTTTTTAGGCGCTATCTTCTTCACCTTCCAAATCTACGGCGACTTCTCCGGCTACAGCGATATCGCTCGCGGTCTATCAAAGCTATTCGGTTTCGACATAATGAAAAATTTTAACTTGCCGTACTTCTCTCGCAACGTCAAAGAATTTTGGACGCGCTGGCACATATCGCTATCGACCTGGTTCAAAGATTATGTCTACATCCCTCTGGGCGGCAGTCATTGTTCTAAGCCTAGACAAATATTCAATACTCTCGTGACCTTCACTATCTCCGGCCTTTGGCATGGCGCTAACTGGACTTTCATATTCTGGGGCTTCTTGAACGGTCTTTTTATGGCCCCAGGGATAATGCGTGGACAAAAGATCGAAACCGATATCGTTGCCGGCGGCCGATTCTTTCCCAAAATAAAAGAATTCGCCCAACTGACAATAACCTTTGTCCTGACCGTCATAGCTTGGGTTTTCTTCCGCAGTCAGAGCATTGGTCAAGCCTTCAGCTATCTTAGTCATATGTTCTCTGCTGGGATGATCGACAGAGCCTATTTGCGTCCTGACGCTATTTTCTTGATCATGATACTCATCATGATCGAGTGGATACAAAAAGAAAAGGACCATCCGCTAAAGGCCGAACGTTATCGCCTCTGGGCGCGCTGGGGATTTTATATTTTCATATTTTGCCTGATCCTATACTTCGGCAACTTCCGCAACCCGCAGACATTTATCTATTTCCAATTCTAAGATGAAAAAATTTCTGATAAAATCTTTTTCTTTCGCCATTGTCGCTCTGTTGGTGCTTATGATCATCAGTTCTGTTTTAGCTATGGCAATGAAAGATGATAAACAAGAAAAGATGTCATGGATCGCGGCCAAGCATGACCAAAATTACGGCTTCGCCTTTTTGGGATCGTCGCGCGTCTTGAATATGGTCGATATAAAATACTTGCAGGACGAATGGCTGACCAATGGTATAAACCTTGGTACTGCCGGCTCAGGTCTGGCCGATAACTACCTGACACTTTATCGCTTCTACGAAAATGGGAACGGGATCAATAATTTATTCTTACAGCTTGACGAACAATCGCTCGACCCAAGCCAAGGTTTCGGCTACCCTTTTCATGAATATCTATATTTCGATCTCTTGGGGGACAAAAACGCCGATACCGTCTACCGCGAACAATCCGGCGAATTCAAAACATGGTTATGGGAGCGCCTACCATTCACTCGCTACATAGAATTCAACAATCCGTTCAAAAAAGCCATACTGCACAACTTCGGCGAAGGTATTAATTACGACTCTACTGGCGGCAGCCAACTCCTTCCGGCGAAATCGATAGACAACTGGGCTGTAAAAGACCCAGCAAAACAATGGAGCGTCGACGAACAAAGCAAAAGATACCTAGATATGATCGTCGAACTAGCTCAAGATAATGGAACTAATGTGATATTTTATACCGCTCCTTATCCAAAAGACGCCAATGACAGCCCTTCGCTTCTGGATATTGAGGACTTCATAATCAAGACCGCAGCTAAAAAAAGAATTGTCTTTCTTGACTTTCGTCAGACAGAAATATCGAATAAAAGAGAAAACTTCAGGAATCTAGAGCACTTAAACGAAGAAGGTGTGAGGATATTCATGAAAGAATTCTCGCCAGAAGCCAAAAGAACACTAAGATAAACCGCCACCTTCCAAGGAGGCGGTTTTTTCTTGCTTTTATAGGCTAAAAATGCTAAATTCTTATATTGAGAACAAGATGGAAAACATAAGACAAAAAGCCGTCGGACTACTTAAATGGACGGAAAAATGGACAAAAACCGACATGGTCTACATAGCCCATGGCGGATTTTGGCTAGGCATTGGCCAATTCCTGTCTAGCATGGCCGGCTTAATAACGGCTTATTTCTTTGCTAATTATTTTCCTAGAGAGACATATGGCATCTACACCTACTGCATCTCTTGGATCGGTCTTTTTTCTCTCTTCGCTCTTCAAGGAATGAACGGAGCCTTGATACAAGCCGTGGCTCGCGGCAAAGACGGTCTATTGGTTCCTGCATTCTGGGAAAGAGTGAAGTGGGCCTCGTTGGGCGGTGTCACCTCCTTAGGCTTTGCTGTTTATTATTTTATCAATGGCAACGCCATGCTCGGCTGGGCATTTGTCATAATCGCTTTATTCATTCCGATATTCGATCCATTGAATACTTACACTGCCGTGGTCAATGGACATAAAGATTACAAGACACTTGGGTTTTACAATTCAGTGACCAGACTAGGGCCAATGGTGCCAATAGTCTTGATATTATTCTTCACTGACCACTTATTACTGATATTGTCCGTCTATCTGTTGGCCCACACTGGTTTTAGAACATTGCTTTTCTATTTGACCTATCGCAAGCACCGAGCCAAGGCCGAAAACGACCCAGAGGTCATTGGCTTCGGCAAGCATCTAAGCATATTGAATGCCATCACCCTCGGAGCTGGCGAGATCGACAAAATATTGGTCTTCCAATTTCTCGGCCCAGTACAACTTGCCATCTATTCTTTTGCTATAACTCCGATATCACAATTAAAAAGACCTACCAGTATATTAGGCACCCTCACTCTGCCAAAGATGAGCGGCCGCAGCTTAGAAGAATTACAGAAACACATGGGCTGGAAAATATTTGTCTATGGACTCATAACCATATCGATGATCGCCGGCTACATCATCTTCGCTCCCTTTGCCTTCAAATGGCTATTTCCTCAATATCTTGATTCTGTGCCTTATTCTCAGGTCTTGGCCCTGTCTCTCTTGTCTCTCCCAACGACCCTTATAACCCAGGCGATGATATCGCAGTCGGCTAAAAAAAGTCTGTATAAGACTAAATTAGCCCTTCCTGTCATAAAAATATTTTTATTACTGCTTCTGCTTCCTAGACTAAAGATTTGGGGAGTGATCCTTGCTACTGTTATAGCCGAAATAGGCTGGTCAGTCATCTCTTTCTTAGTTTTCAAAAACATAAGACCGCAAAATAATGCCCAAGATCAAAAAAGCGCTTGAGAGTCTTCGCATACTTATTAAAAGAGTCACCGACAATCCGGCCTGTCTGCCGAATTATTTTAAATTGGCCTTTTACTATTTAGTGGGCACCGATCGTTTTCTCCCTTTCTATAACCGAATAAAGATATTAACGGCCCAGGAATGCATGGACCATATAACGTCTACTAGAAGATCATTTGTTCGTTTCGGCACCGGCGAGGCTCAGATCGCCATGGGGATGGGTTTCTACGCCGGGCGCAGCGCTCAAAATGCCGATCGAAAATTGGTCAAAAGAATGAATGATCTCTTCGAGCAGGACAAGGTCTTGGTTGGCATTGGCGCTCGCTTCTTGAGAGCGACCGACGAGGAACTCAAAAAAATAGGAAAATTCAATATGTTCTTCCGCAACCGAGTATACCTACGCAAAAAATTAAAGGAAGGCCATGTCTATGGCGAGGCTTTCGCTTTCCGAGAAGATTTCGATTTCAATAAATTACTTGATTATCTTAAGACGCAAAACATATACATAATATCTCGCGACAACCCGAACATCTCCGCCTTTAAAGGATCTTTTAAGGCTTCTCTTATAGAAGCACCAGTGACCAACGCCTTCGGAGAATACGACGAAATACTCTCGACCATAAAACAAAAGATCGAGCTAGAGAGACCAAACCCGAAAGATAGCGTCTTCCTGGTCGCGCTTGGTCCAGCCGCTAAACCACTGGTCGTCGACATAGACGCCATGGGTTATACCGCCTGGGACGTCGGGGCCTTCTTCGAGGATTTCATCTTTGATAAATATAAAAATCTGATTCAATAAAAAACTGGCCTTTAAAAGCCAGTTTTTGAATATTCTAATTATACAGTGGATCTCAATCTCCTTTCTTCTTTAAAACCAATAAAACCGTATGCCCAAAGAAAAAAGACAATGGATTTATCAATCTCTTAATAACGCGGGAGATTTTTGGCAGCTTAGCCAATGGTGCTAATACCGACTCCTCTTTCACCGCTTTAAAACCATTGGTGTAGCGCCTATACTCCAGCTCGAACCCTAAATTTTCCAAGTCAGACGCGACCGTCCTCCAAGATAAGGCGAATTGATAAAAATTAGACTTATTAGATTCTGACTCTAAAAATTTTGGATAAAGTCCCAGGGCAGCCTTTAATCTACGATAAGGAGAGAAGGCTGGAAAAACTAAAAATAACTTTCCACCTGGTTTTATCACCCTAGACATTTCACTTAATATCTCACCATATCCATCATAGAAATGTTCGATGACGCCCAAGGACCAATAGCCGTCGAATTCGTTATCAGAGAATGAGAGTTTGCGTACGTCTCCCAAATAGACTTTCAATTCTGGAAATTCTTTGTTTATTCTCTCGACCATCTCCTTAGCGTAATCTATTCCCAAAGCATCGTAACCGTTGCGCTTTAAGGCATATACATACTGTCCTCTTCCTCATCCTCCTTCGAGAACTTTGGCCGGAGACGGCAAGAAACGCTTAGTCGTGCGAACCACTAATGAATCGTCCGACACCCCTTTGACCTCGTTGGCAAAATCATCGCCCCAAAGCTCATCCCAGAATTCTGGCGTAGCTCCTTGGCCGACAAAGACCAGCCGCTTATTATTTTTATCGTAAAATCTTTTCATACTTATGGCAGTTTCACAATATATTACTTTAATATATCGCCGATTTTTTCTTTAAAATATTCCAAAGAATGCCTCTCTTGAGCGATAACGAAAGCATTCCTCCCCATCTTTAATAAAGTCTCGCGATCCGACACGGCCATTTCGATCTTAGCCAAAAGGTCATTGGCGTCACCGCTCTTAAACACATAACCATTAACGCCATTGTCGATATAGCAAGAGGTTCCACAAGTATCGCTGGCTATGGCCGGAAGTTTATGAGCGAAAGCCTCGACAGGAGAATAAGCCGCCGGCTCATTACGGGACGGCAAAACGAACAGATCGAATTCGTCATACATCTCTAAAACTTTCTTGTAGGCGACATTCTCCAAAATCCTAACGACATCCGACAACCCATTGTCGTTTATATATCCTTTTATTAGGGCCAACTCCTTATTATCGTGATGCTCGCCAACTATCGTCAACCTTATCGGATATTTGTCTTTTAATGATTTGACCGCCCCCAACAACAAAAGATGGTCTTTGCGTCCCTGAAATTTTCCTATATCAAGAATATTTATATTGTCACCCTTAAAATTCGTCTTAGAGACATCTTTAACGTCAATGACGAACGGCAAATAATTGAACCAAGGATCGGATTGAGGCAGAACATTCTTAAGAGGAGAGATTATGCCACTGATGCCCAAAATATTTTTTAAAAAAACAGCGATCATTTTTTTAACCAGGCCTCTAACAGCATATCTTTCCGTTTGAACTAAGGCAAAAGCTTTCTTGGCATAAAAACGCCCCAAAAGAAAAGAAAAGAACGCCAGTCCGCCTTGAAGATTCTTCACTAATAATACGTCGGGCTTGATTCTAGATAGTTCACGATTCAAGTCTAAAAAACACGGCCATTGATGCATAGGCTTTTTATATTTGGCATCAAAGATCGCAAATAATCTATTCAGCGGATGTGGACTGATAACGATCGGTTCGACATCTTCATAGTCCTCGGAATTCGATTTATACATCGCCAAAAAAAAGACCTCATGGCCCATTTGCTTGAGACCCCTCACATAAGCATGCATATTCGTGTGAAAACGCGGAGCTATGAAAACTATTTTCATGTACTAGTATTAGGACTTAATTTTTGCAACTTTAAAATTACGACTTTACGACTACAGCCCAAGTCTCACCGAATTGAACCGAAGAGGAAGCGATCTTCCAACCTGCGGCCGTTAATTCGGAGTTTAAGGTTTGGCCGGTATATTCGATAAAATGCTCAGGATCGAGACGATACGGAAAACCATTATCCCTGCGCCAAACCGCTAACCAATCACGATCGATCATTGGCACGCGAAGCAATATCTTATCAGTGGCTTTGGCCACCCCCTTCAAAAAACTAATTCTATCCTCTAAATGCTCCAAGACATTAGAAAGAATGACCGCATCGAAACGATCGACGCCCAAGGCGCCAAGATCCAGAGAGGCGGCATTACCTTCGATGAATTTTATATTCGATTGAGAGTACTTAGCTTTGGCTAGGTCTATATATTCCTTTTTAATGTCTATGCCGACCACAAAAGCAGCCTTAGCCGCTAAACGAGAGGCCATCTCACCAGTATTGCAGCCAACATCCAAGATCTTGTCGCTAGGGGCGATATTCTGCAAGAAAAAACCATGATAATCCAAGATAGAATGTTTAGGATGCTCCTCGCCTGGTGCAGCTATCAATTTCTTCACCCAAAAATAAGAACGATAGTTAAGCCAAAGGAAAAAACCCAAAAACATTTTACGAAAAGGACTCTTTTTTATAACTTTAATCAACTTTCCCAACATATTCTATCTAGCTCTCGAGCGAAATCGGCCGGCGAATGCCACTCCTTGACCAAATCAAAACTCCTTGAGCCCATTTTAATTAAATTATCTCGATCGGCTATAGCCGCCTCGATCTTGGCGGCCAAATCTTTGGCGTCCTTACTTTTAAAGACGAATCCATTCCCTCCCTGCTCTATATAACAGGAAGTGCCGCAAGTATCACTGGCGATGACTGGTAGTTTGGCGGCCATAGCCTCTAAAACAGAATAGGAGGCCGGTTCATCATAGGATGGCAGCACGAACAGGTCGTGACCGCGATACCATTCCTCCATCGATTCGTTCGGCAGATTATCCTCAAGCTGTACGATTTCGCCAAGTCCATCGATCTTTACCACTTCGGCCACTTCTTTTCTTATATCTTCTGTTTCAGGAGTATTATACTGACCGATGATCGTAAGCCTTATATCATATCTGTCTTTCAATGATTTAATAGCCTCGAGCAAGCTGAAATGATCTTTTCGCCTAATATATTTTCCGACAGCGATGATGTTCACATGCCCGCCGGAAAAATATTTTTTTTCAAAGTCCTCGGCAGGGATGACAAATGGCAGATATTTAAAAAATGGATCGGCCACAGGCAATCTGTTCTTGAGCGGAGTTATCATGCCTCGGATATTGAACATTTTCCGAGCGGTCTTGACCAAAGCGCTTTTGGGAAATTTACCAAAAGAATAATTCTCCGTTTGCGCCTCGGCAAATAACTTAGTCTTCTTTTTATCGGCGTAATGAAAAGCGGCCAAGGTGCGAAGACTGTTGATATTGCGAGCGATTATGACATCCGGGGAGATGCTATTTATCTTCTCTTTAAGGTCTTTAAGGTCAGGGATGTCGAAATATACCGTATGATTCCAACTTGATAACCAACGCCAAAATCCCTGATTCTTCGGTTCTTTCAAAATAATAAAATTTATTTTAGGGTCACGCCTTTCTCCGTCTTTCTCTTGGTTAGCCAAAACAAATACTTCGTGCCCCATATTGGCCAACCCCTTCAATCTCCAGTATAGATTAGTATGAAATCTTTGAACTATATAAACTATCTTCATATTATTTTTTCCCATTCTTTAATTACGTTCTCCGGTTTAAATCGATCGTCAACCGCGATCTTCCTTTCCATGCCAATGGCATCGATCATGGCCCGAGAAAGCATAGCCTCATCATCGACTCTGACCAAAGCGCCTCTATCGGTCTTGATGGGCAATTCTCCCTGGTCGCTCTCGGCGATTATCTCTCTGGGGCCAGTGGGGCAATCGGTCGAAACGACCGGGGTTCCAACGGCCAGAGCCTCAAGGATGACATTGGGCATCCCTTCCCATCTAGAACTTAAGACCAAGGCCGCCGCCGCTTTAATAAAAGGAAAGACATTGTCTTCTCGACCCAAGAAAACCACTTTACCCTTAAGTCTTTCTTCTTCTGATATTTTAGACAGGCGCTCCAAATCCTTGCCTTCGCCGATTATGGCCAAACGCGAATCCGGCTCTTTGTCGACCACAAGCTTAAAAGCCCTAATTAAAACATCCTGCGCCTTCTGTTCGGTCAAACGACCAATATTTAAAAATGTTCTATCGCCAGCAAAAAAATCTCTATATTCTTCAGGCAATGGCTTGTCGGCAAGATCAGAAATGCGATCATAGAAAACCGGATTATAGATGGCTATCGTTTTCTTAAGGCCAAAATCATCGGCGGCTATCTTAACTAAAGCGGAAGAATTAGCTACTACCAAATCAGCAAAACGATAAAGCGACTTGATCATGAACTTGGCCATTGGCTTTTTCCTTTTGGGGTTATTGCGCAAACAGCATATGATCTTAGATCTATTTCCAAAGAATAATTTACTAGCCACGGAAGAAAAATTCGCCTCTTCCATAAAACCTATGCAAGTATCTATTTTATTCTCGCGACAAAAAGAGGTTATTTGACGGCCACGCTTAAAGACCGCCGACAAGGCTTTAAGACTGGAAGATGGCGCCTTTCCGTCCCCTATCAAAAAAGTGTCGACAGACGAAAGATATTTCAAGCCAGAATCATCGAACAATAAAAAAGCCACCTCATGCCCCCTGTCTTTAAGACTATCAGCGACATAAGTTGCTACTCTCTCGGCTCCACCGCCGACTTTGAGCGTATTGATGACAATAGCTATTTTTTTACCCATATCATTCGTCATTAGGTTCGGAATCGTAATAACCCTTCACCTGAAAATGGCAAGGCTTAACTATGCGGCCCCGATCATTTCTCTCTAAAACCAAAACTCGGCAGGAAATACGGCAAGGCTCGAGACCAGGATCGACGGCATGCCAATAAGGATAACGAGGGCCAGAGTCATAAAGAACGCCATATTCACCTGATAATTTATCTTGATAATACGAAAGTTTTTCGTATTCGACTATGTAAATATCTCTATCTGGAACTGGGGCCAATTCAGAACTGAAAAGCACTGACTTAGCCGACCAATTTGGGTCATCGGCTAATTTTTCCATTCTTGGTAAATACGTATGATAACGATTAGATAGAACCTGGATATTCTTATCTTTGACGGCGGTCATAATAAAACGCTCGGCCTCATAACGACTATCATTGAACTTTCCCCAAACTGGCACGGCGGCCAAGATCAAGATCGCCGGGAAAAATATAGCAGCATAAAAACGCTTATCTCTCCCCACTCTTTCATAGACCATATTCAAGGCCAGAGCCGCTGGCACCGACAAGAAAAGAATGATGACCATTACATAACGAAGATATACCAAACCGACACTTGCTAAAGCCAAAAGGAAAAAACTTAATGGAAATAGCAATATGAAGGCCAAGAAACCCCTCCCCACCCTGCGGCGATGCAAGAATATTCCAACTAAAGAACCGATAAGCACGGCTGGAGCTCCTAATATCAAAGACTCTAATGTCCTTAGAGACACCCCCAAGAAACCTTGGCGCTCATAATCATTCCAAGAGACCGAAGTCGGACCGATCCAGCGTTTTATGTGTGCCACATATCCGGCGAAATCCCAAAACATCCCCGTGAAGAACATAAAACAAATAAAGAAAAAAGAGATGCCAGCGAACATTTCCGACCAAATCTTCCTAAGCCCGCCTTTGCCGACATACCCTTTACGGAATAAAAGAAAAAAGAATGGGATAATAAAAGTAAAGGCATTGGCCTCTTTTGTAGCCGAAATGGCGGCAAGAAAAAAGAAAAAGACCATCCAGTTCTTAGACCTTGGACCACTATCACCATCAACGGAGAAATAAATATTAGACAAGGCCCAGAAACAAACAGCCGAAAAAAACATTATAGGAGTATCGAGATTGCCGTAGGTCGAGAACTCGACCACCACTGGTGAGAGCATATATAGCGCCGCCGCCAAAAAAGCCACGCGACGCCCGAAACGTTTAGCGGCCAAATATAAAAAATATACAGCACCGATATACATGGCGAATGACAAAAGCCTCGAAACGACAATTAGCGCGCCGATCTGCCAATGAGGATCAGTAAAACCAAAATTAGGATATTTGGCACCAGACACATGCCACTGCCCGGTCAAAAGATAGAAGATCAAAAACGGAATATAAACGACCAGATTTATTATATAACCGAAAGCAGCATATTTATAAGCCCCAAATTTAGCGAAGCCGATGATGAACGGGCCAGACTGATCATCTGGACTCCAGGAGGCAAAATTCGGCATGCCCCAAAATATAGTAAAAAGGTCGGCGACCAAAAACACACCCAAGCACCAAATCAAAAATTTACCCCAACGACTTCTTTCATTATAAAAAGACCGCCAAGCCCCAGTCGCGGCTATGGCATAAAAAGCTGCCTTATTCTTTATATATGATACGATCTTAGCCATTCTTTTCTTTTAATATCCCCCTTATCATATCTTTCCATTTTTTAATGTT
This sequence comes from uncultured Gammaproteobacteria bacterium, assembly GCA_964547855.1. GTDB lineage: Bacteria > Patescibacteriota > Patescibacteriia > Patescibacteriales > WJLG01 > JBAZHE01. The sequence goes on from CAZJPG010000001.1 coordinate 124,633, forward strand.
TTCGGCAATATCGCGCCCGTATAGCAAATTCTCTTTAGCTTTGGCGGCAGTAGTTCTCCGTAATTCATCGTCCGACAAAAGCCGCCCTAGGCCTTCTTTTAATCTTTCATATTTCCCGCCTTCACCACTAGGAGCGCAAACTAAGCCAGCTCCGCAGTTAGAGAGCAGACTGTCAGGATCTATGGTCAGGCTTAAGATCGGCGTGCCAGCGGCAGCGGCTTGCAAAAAGGTATTAGGAAAACCTTCGGCGAATGAAGTATTAACAAAGACCTTGGCGCGCGAAAACAATTCTTCGGTCTCAGTAAAAGGAGTCCTCCCTCTGATCTCAAGATTATCAAGACCAGCTGCCGAACGTTTTATCGTTCGGCTGATATTTTCGTCGCTTTCCGGCATGATCATTAAAAATCTCTCTTCTGGAAAATCCTTAGCCAGGGCTAAAAAGTAACCAGGGCGCTTATCATCGACTCCGCGACCGACCCAAAGGATAATATCGCGCTCTTTAATGTCGCTGCCAGACACGCCAGGAAAGCTATTCGGTATCACTGGACCGGAATTTGAAAACTGTAGATTTTTAAAGACTTGGGCTTGCTTGTCGGTCTGAAAAATAACTTTATGAGCGTTCTTTAAACCAAACTTAAATATCCTTCCGCGCAAACCACGAAAATATTTACCGGACAGATCGTCGTCATGGGCCACGCTATAAACAAATCTCTTTCCAAGCAACCTACAATAAAAAGCGGCTAGCCCTGCTTCTACGCCAGCGGCTCGTACGATCACGACATCGGGGCCGATCTTAGTAAGCAAGCCGATCAGGCGCAATGGGGCAACGATCGAATTCAAAATTCCGCGCCCCCGTTTATAGGCCGGGTGGACTTTTACCCCATCGAATTCTTTGTCGCCTTGTCCGGAATCAAGCACTGCGAAATGCGTATCAAAAGATTCGTCGCGAGCCAATTCCTTGGCCACCAACGACATTTGCCATTCCGCTCCGCCACCCAGTGGTTGGCTGTCGGCATCGAAAAATTGATAGGCAAAGATACTAATGAAGCAAACTTTTATTTTGCGAACCATATAATTTCATACTAAAGACTTTTTCTAGTTTCATTTTGAAAGACGCTCATTTTCGCTCCAGCAGCGAAACTTCGCTCTGTTCTTCTCTGATTTTCCCACGCCAAAGCGTGGGACCAAGCAAATCATTCGAAAAAATCTTATACAATATTAAACGACTATCTCCTTCTCTAGCACCCATCTCTCGTACCACAAATTCAACATCAATATCGTCCAAATCGGCCGGGAATAATCACGCTTCCAAGAACCTGACTCGAACTCGGCGCGGATAGACTCCAAAAAATCTTTCTTATACAGATCGTGGCCAGAATAATCAAAAACATATTTAAGAACTAAACCTTTCAGCTCATTCTTGAGGTAATGCTTAAGCGGCACAGAAAAACCTTGTTTGCGGCGATAGATTATCTCATTAGGCAAAATACCCTCTAAAGATTTTTTAAAGATGTATTTGGTCTCACCTTTTTTTATCTTCAATGAAGAAGAAATTCGGAAAGCCAATTCAACGAGATTATGAGCCAAGAGAGGTGGACGGCTCTCTAAGGAGTTTCCTAAAGAAGCGCGATCGACCTTGGTCAAAACGTCATCCGAAAGATAATTATGGAAATCACAATCCTCTGCTAAAGCTAAACCGTTCGTGGCGGAAAGTCCGGATAAATACTCCTTATATACATCAGCGGCGGGAACATCGATCAAGGATTTATACTCATCGGAATAGAACAAACCTCTAAACTCGGCAAAGGCCAAACCGTCGCGACGTGCAGCCAAAGAAAAAAATTTAGCTAAGCGCGGCTTACCCATCGACTTAAGCGATAAACCCAATAAAAAATTCAATAAAGGCGGTAATTTAGCCGCTTTTCCAACTGCTGAATAAATACTATAAGAGCTATATCCGCCAAAAAGCTCATCTCCGCCATCGCCAGACAAAGATACTGTCACATGCTGGCGAGCGACCCAAGAGACCAAAAATGTCGGGATCATCGAAGGGTCGGACAATGGCTCATCATAATGATAGGCCAGTTTAGGGATCAATTTTTTAACGTCGTCGGCCGTAAAATTTATAACATGGTGCTTAGTGCCGAATTTATCGGAGACGATCTTAGCATAACCAGACTCATCGAAAGCGTTATGATCGAAGCTAACCGAAAAAGTATTAAGGTCTTTAGTATAGCGGCTCATCATCGCCACGACCGCCGAACTATCGACGCCACCCGACAAAAAAGCTCCCACTGGAACGTCAGCCACTAAACGTGACTTGACCGCCTCCTCTAAAGACTTAAGGATCTCCTTTTTAGCCGTTTCCTCATTATCGATCTCTTCACTTGGAGCCACTTGCCAATAACGCCCTTGATCGACTATCGACTTAGTCTTAAGGCTAAACACTAAATAAGAGGCTGGTTCAAGTTTAAAACAATCCTTTAATATGGAACGGCTGCGTCCAGTGTGGCCATACATTAAATAATATGCGACCGCCGAACGATCGATCTCCTTAGCGATGCCACTCTCCATAATAACCTTCAATTCCGAACCAAAAATGAACTTATCGTCTTTAATATAATAATACAAAGGATTGATACCTGCCCGATCGCGCGCCAAAAACAAAGTCTCAGCTTTCTTGTCGAAAACAACGAAAGCGAATTGACCATCCAACATTCTTAAGACATCCTTGCCATATTCCTTATATCCTAAAAGCAAAACCTCCGTGTCCGATTGCGATATGAACTTATGCCCCTTTGACTCCAGATCGAATCTAATGTCTTTATAGTTGAATATCTCGCCATTAAAAACTATGGTCAGTTCACCATTGTCGTCCGTCATCGGCTGTCTCCCCCTCTCGGAAAGATCTATGATCGAAAGCCTACGATGCGCCAATGACAAATTATCGCAAAAATAAAAACCGTCCTGATCCGGACCACGATGTTTTATCGACGAAGCTAGCTTTTTTGCCAAATCTTCATCCTTCCAGTTAAAACCCAATATTCCGCACATGCAAAGACAAAATTAAGATTCAAAAATTAAGATTCAAAAATTAAATCCTAATTTATAAAACTTAAACGACCATCGCCGCTAGGCGAAAGATCATATAATGTCTTTTATGTCCTGATAGAACTTTTCGGCCACGACACGAGAATCAAAATCTCTCTTTATCGTTTCCATCGCCGCTTTGCCCAAGCGCGCCCTTTTTTCCTTATCTGATAACTGGACTATTTTATCCGCTAAATCGAAATAATCATAAGTCTTGAATATAAAACCGTTCTCGCCGTCTTTGACGTAAGTTTTGGCTCCGCAAGTATCAGAAATAATGGCCGGCAAGCCACAGGCCATGGCCTCAGGGACGACGATACCGATCGGTTCATCGACCGAAGGCAACACTATTACATCATTGCGATTATAAACATCAATAAGTTCACGGTTTGTGACTTTAGGAAGGAAATTAACCTTATCTCTTATTTTTAGTTCGTCTATGAGACGATTTAAATCCGCCTCTAAAATTCCATTGCCACGGATATTTATGACAAAATCGAAAAAATTTCGGTCCTTAAGAGACTTGGCAGCACGAAACAAGTCCTCATAGCGCTTAAATGGGATCATCCGAGCAATGATAAGGAGCTTTAATTTGCCATCATCTTTATCCAGGTGCTGATCATAAAAAAGACGTGTATCCACCTCGGCCGGACAAAGCCTAATTTTATCTTTATCGAAAGTCGGAAATCTGTCGCGCCCAAAATTAAGACAATCGGATGTATAGCAAAATATCCTTTTTGACATCATGAAGATAGGAAAAGCTAAATAAAGAGCGGCTAAAGACAAAAACCTCTTCAAACGACCACGCCCAAAGCCCTTTTTCTCCTCCCAAAGAACCAAAGGCTTGCGATGGATCAAGCAATAAAAAAGCGACTGCCAGCTGGTCGGCTGCAAATAAAGATTGACCATGACCAAATCCGGATTCTCTCGGCGCAAGAATGAATAAAGTCCAAAATAAAAATCAAAATTCAGTGGATCGGCTTTCTTTCCTTTTATCTTGGCGATCATTATCATCGGTAAAGAAATAGCCTTGAAAAACCAGCGCAAAGCGAATTTAAACGTCTTATAGCGATAGAACTTCTCTCGCCCCTCGTCTTCCTGGCGCGAACCGACGGCCATGACCAAGTCGATCTCTGGATGGAGTTCGCCTAAGGCATTGAAAAAATTAACATAAATATCGTTGCTGTCGTTGGCGACCCATACGACTTTCTTTCTATCAGAAAGACGTTCGACGAAAAAAGCATCAAGGCGCTCTATTATTTTGACGACGTCGTAAGACTCGACTTTTTCCTTGGCCTTAACGCCAAAACCTTCGGCCTCCTTCGGATCGGCGGCTAAGCGCAAAAGCTTTTCAGCTAAATCTGCGGCATCTCCGGTCTTGAAAGTTAGACCGGACATTTCGTTTTCTATCAATTCGGCGTTCTCTGGTATATCGGAAACTACACAAGGACGACCCTCTTTCATGGCCTCAAGCAAGGCATTGCTCATGCCCTCATGTCGAGAAGGCAAAACAAAGACGTCGGCAGCTGCCAATAAAGAAGGGATGTCCTGTCTAACGCCCAAAAACCGCACTCGCTCCGATATGCCCAAGTCATAAGCCAAAGTCTCCAAAGACAAACGCTCCTCGCCTTGGCCGGCTAAAAGCAATTCGAATTTAAGATGAGGATTTTTATCCTTGACCATGGACAGCGCCCTAAGCAAGGTCGGCAGATCCTTTTGAGGATGCAAACGAGCGATGGATAAAATAGTAAGATCGTCGTCAGACAAACCCAGCTCGCGCACGACGACATCTTTGTCGGCCGACGACGGCGAGAGATCTATGCCGTTAGGGATACAGGTCGAACGTTCGGCTGGAAAACGATAAGCCTTGCGATAATGATTCAAGACCGCTTCGCTATTAGTCAGAAGATAATCGACGGACGAAAGAGTTAAAAAATCTAAAACAGTGAAAAGCAGTTTAGTGTGGCGATTACGTATGTAAGAGAAGATCTTCTTAACGCCAGCTCGACGCGCGAATAATCGACCAAAGAGATCGGCATGTATAAGATAATTGACCTGAATATCCGGAGCAAAGGCCCTGACTACGTTTTTATATCTAGAGATAATATTAAAATCGAACCAACCCGAGCATTCTAAATAAAAAACTTTGATGCCAGCCTTCTCTAATTCAGCCCCGATCGCTCCTTTACCCCTAAGGACACAAACGGCGTGTTCGGCCGACTTAAGATACGGCAAAGTCGCGAGAAGCATTTTTTCCGCTCCTCCGCCTTTCTCTATTCCAGTTATTAGATGCAATATCCTGTTCATTTTATTCGCTATTTTTTATTGGAATACTGCGATTCATAACAATCGGCCGTTCGTCTAAGTTCGAATTCTGGAACCATCTTTTCGTTGGCCGCAACCACCGCTTTCAAAACATCGACATCCTGCAACGCCTTGAACTTAGATAAGAATATCTTTTTATCGTCGAAAGGATATATTTGATCGTCGCTGCCGATCACTTCACGATTTCCGCCGACATCGCTAGTCAGTATCGGCAAATCGGCGAACAAGGACTCGATCAAAGCTATGGACAAGCCTTCATAGCGCGAAGTTTGGACAAAAATATCGAAAGCCTTGAGATAGCGCCCGCCATTAGGGACGTCTCCGACCAAAAATATCTTATCCTTTAAACCAGCCTCCTCTATCATGGCCTCATACTTGCTTCGTTCAGACCCTTCGCCCATTATAACCGCTACCGCATCCGGCCTGATTTCCAACAATTCCTTAAAAGAAGATATTAAAAATTCATAATTCTTGGCATAGTCCAAGCGACCGATAGAGCCGATTATATAGTTGCCGCTAAGATCGACACCAGCCATAGACGACAATGATGTCTTCGCTTCATCTGCCGGCAAGAATGAAAAATTAGCGCGATCGAGGCCGTTATGGATCATTAATCCTTTTTTAGTCAACTGGCCACATCCGAATTTATCGAAATTTTCCTGTGACACGAAAACTGGTACATCGATGAATAAAAGAAAAAATTTGAAGAACCAGTAATAAGCCATTCTTAACAAAGGATTGATTTGGTAATGTTCATCAAGCATAGACATCCCCCTAAAGGTAAAGACGGTTCTAACCTTAGGGTTAGATAATTTAGCCCCCAAGGCCCCAGGCAGAGCGTTCGAACTATTGAAATGGACGACGTCAAAATGATGTTCGGAGACATATTTCTTTATTTCCATCACAAAGAATAACGGCGAGAGTGGATTGTGCGTCCTTTTCAAAAAATCAAAACGCAAAAATGGTATCCCGACCTTATCCAGCTCGTTTGACAGAAAATCGCCCTCCCCAAAACCAACGAAGACCTCGTGTCCGCGAGCCTTCATCTCTCTTGCCAAATTAAGGACCGACATCTGCGCCCCGCCGACCACTCCTTTGGTTATGACAAATAATATCTTCATGAAAGTTTTTTATAATATTCCCTATACCATTCTACAAACCTCTTTATTCCCTCTTCTATGCCTACTTTAGGCTCCCAGCATAACTTTTCTCTTGTGTGTTCGATATCGGCATATGTTTCCAGCACATCCCCTGGCTGCATAGGTTTCAATTCTTTTTTAGCTGTCTTGCCCAAAGTCTTTTCTAAGGTGTCGACGAAATAGGCAAGTTCCACGGGTCGATGATTGCCAAGATTAAAGACCTCACAAGGATAGGCGCGATCCATGGCTTTAATTATTCCGTCCACTATGTCGTCGATATACGTGAAATCGCGCTTCATCTTGCCATAGTTAAATATCTCTATCGGCTCTCCAGCCACTATCTTCTTGGAAAAAGAGAATAGTGCCATATCTGGACGACCATAAGGACCGTAAACCGTAAAGAATCTCAAGCCGGTCGTGTTCATGCCATAAAGATGGTGATAAGTATGAGCGATCAATTCATTTGCCTTCTTAGTGGCAGCATAAAGAGATACTGGCCTATCGACATTGTCCTCGACGGAAAACGGTACTTTTTTATTGTCGCCATAGACCGAGCTGGACGAAGCATAGATAAAATCCTTGATACCGGAATTTTTACATTCATCGATCAAATTAGTGAAAGCCGTTAAATTCGCCTTGATATAAGCATGAGGGTTAGTAAGCGAATATCGCACTCCGGCTTGAGCGGCCAAATGACAGACCTTATCGAATTTGTCTTCAGACAAAACTTTCTTAACGAACAGTAGGTCGGACAGATCGCCGCGCTGTAATTTGAAATTAGGATACTTAGCTAAAATAGCGTTTCTATCCTCCTTCAAGGAGACTTCGTAATAATCATTAAAATCATCCACGCCGACCACAAATTCGCCGTTCTCTAAAAGATGACGAGAAAGATGGAATCCTATAAAACCAGCGCTGCCGGTTACTAAATATTTTTTACCGCTCATTATCTTGTGGTGTTTTAATTTGACGAGTTCAAAATTTATTTCTTATAGACTGGGTTCATTTTTCTAAGCTTCTCGACGATAGGCGGTAAAACGGCTAAAACTTTTTTAATGTCTTCTTTAGTATTGTCTTTGCCCAAGGTAAAGCGCAAAGCATAATTAGAGTATTCCTCCTCTATGCCCATAGCCTCCAAAACATGCGAGCCTTTAAGAGATTTGGAGGCGCAAGCCGAACCAGTGGAAACGGCGATACCTTCAAAATCCAAAGAAATAAGCATTGATTCACCCTCAGCACCGACGATGGTGAAATGAGCGTGCGACGGCGAGGAGTTGTCGCGATCGGTGTTCAATATCACATCAGGTATCTTTTTCACTAAACCGTCGACAAGCATGTCGCGCAAAGCGGCGATTTTCTTATTGTCTTTCTCGCGGCTTTCTGGCGTTATCAAAGATAAAGATTTTCCCAAACCGACTATACCGGGAACATTCAATGTCCCACTGCGATAATTGCGTTCATGATGTCCGCCTAAAACGATCGGCGAGATGGCCGAACCGCTCTTGATATATAATAACCCGACACCCTTGGGTCCGTATATCTTATGTCCGGTCAATGATAATAGGTCGACATGGAGCTTGGTGACATCGCAATCGAAATAGTTGGCCGCCTGAACGGCGTCAGTATGGAAAAGCACTGGGCGAGGCTTCGGAATTTTTTTCGCCGCACCCTCTTTTTGCCAGGCGCTCATTCTGCCATCATTGACCTTCTTGATCGCTTTACCTATCTCGCGGATCGGCTGAGCTATGCCAACCTCGCTATTAACGTACATAATGGAAACTAAAACAGTGTTATCCTTGATGGCCTTGGCCACCTCTTCGACATCGACGCGCCCCGTCTTATCCACCGAAAGAATAGTGACCTCGACTCCTTCCTCCTTTAAAGCCGCTGCCGGTTCAAGGACGGCATCATGTTCCACTGCCGAAACTATGACATGGGGTTTTTTAACACCCCCCTTTAAGGCAGCTCTAACGGTGCCGCGCAAAGCTAAATTATTGGACTCTGTAGCCCCCGAAGTGAAGACCACTTCATCGTCATGGCAATTTAAAAAACGGGCCGCTTGAGAGCGAGCCGCGTCCACCCCGGCCACGGCCTTTTGCCCAGCGGAATGTATCGAGGAAGGATTGCCGAAAATATCGGAAAAATAAGGCTCCATCGCTTTTAAAACCTTGGAAGAAACTGGCGTCGTAGCGCTATGGTCGAGATATATCATAAAAACAAAATTTAGGAATTACGATTCAGGATTCAAGCCCAGCAAAGCTTAAACCCTTATTCTTAAGTCCTAATTTCTTTTAGCCGTTGACCACTTTTTTCACCTCCGGAACTTCTTTCTTTAAAACTTCACCGACCCCTTGCTCCAAAGTTATTTGTGACATTGGGCAATGAGCGCACATACCAATCATCTTAATGCGAGCTGTACCAGTCTTCTCATCAAAACCGACCAATTCACAGTCGCCGCCATCGGCCTGAAGGCCAGGGCGAACGGATTCAAGAGACTCTTTGATCTTATCCTCGACTTTTTTTTCTTTTTTTTCCATATTAACTATTTTTAATTTTTAATTGATAATTTTTTATCGCTTGATGCAAAGCGTCTACGCCAAGCATCGAACAATGGACTTTGACCGGAGGCAAACCGCCAAGGTCGCTGACGATATCATCTTTGGTTATTTTCAAAGCCTCATCTAAAGTCTTGCCTTTTACCATGTCAGTCAAATCAGAGGAGACGGCTACGGCCGCTGCGCAACCCAAAGTCTCGAACTTAACATCCTCTATGACGCCATTCTCGATTTTAAGATATATTTTCATAACATCTCCGCAAACAGGGTTACCTTCCTGTCCGACCGCATCGGCGTCGGAAATACTTCCTTGATTATGGGGATTACGGAAATGATCTAAAACTTTTTGAGTATACATAAAATAATTAAGAATTAAAGATTAATAATTTTCAATTATGGTCTCGTTGGTTATTTTGCCACCTTTTTAAACAAAAGTCAATATTTAAACAAATATTAGCAAAAAATACCCAAATTAAGGGTATTTTATGAAAAATTCTTAATTCTTGATTTACAACTTCTACTTTATGACCACAGGTGTTCCGATTTCAGCCCAATTATAAAGCGTTTCGGCCTCGCCATTCCGTCCCATTCGAACGCAGCCATGTGATGCTGGATGTCCTAAGCTAGACTCACCTTCGCGGTGCCCATTAGGCCAGTACGGCAACTCATGAAGCCCCATCTTGCCGGTCGGAGTAAAAGACATCCAATACGGCATCCAAAGTCCGTAAGGAGACCAAGCATTGGGGATCTTGTTATATATTTTGAAGGTCCCGCGCGGAGTAGTGTTGCGCACCCCGGAAGAGACAAGAAAAGATCCGATCTTATAGTTACCTTGATAGTAAGAAAGAGTTTGGCTATTCAAATCGACTTCTATTCTCTTTTCCAGTTTCCCGTCTTCGACCGAATTAGGATCATATGAAGCGTCCATCTCCTCTTTATCAGAATGACCATCTCCATCTGTGTCGGCCTTGGTTGGGTCCGTTCCCCAATTTATCTCCTGACGATCACTAAGTCCATCATTATCAAAATCCGTATCTTCCATTTTCTTGTCGGTCTTTTCCCAAGGAGAGTACCCGTTATTCAATTCTTGCCAATCGCTATATCCATCGCCGTCCGTATCCGAATTATTGGGATCGGTATGATAGATATTTATCTCGTCTTGGTCGGGAACGGCGTCCCTGTCTGCATCCGGCAAGGCGTTGGCTCTTGACGTCATAATACCCAAGAACAAAAACATCAATAAAAACAAGGCTAAAGCGATTAATTTAGTCTTAGTGTCCGTAATTTTTAATCCTTTATTTTTCATCTTTGATCGCCTTAAAATCCTTGCTTTCTACTTTCCCAATAATTAAATACTGGACCAGCGGCAAAATATCTCTTTCCTCCTTTATAATAAACTATGACTTCTAACTTTAATCCTTCCAACTTCTCTTGCATCGAACTCTTAGTGGAAGGAGATGATATTGTCAGAACTTTGATTCCGGTCTCCTTGACCGAGAATTGAGTCACAAAGCCGCCGAGGAATTTATAATCATCACTATTAAGGTCTTCGCCATTAAGCTCTTTTCTAACGATGCCATCAATGTCTTGAAAATTCTTTTTCATAGTGGACAGATCGGCCAAAACGGTATTTTCCTGCTCCCCGACTTTAAGCAGCTTCAACATTTCCAAAACCATATCGGTATTGGCCGATAACTCCTTGACCAAAGCTAGATTCGGCTCGACATAACCGTATTCGGCACTACCACCAATTTGATCGGTCCCCAAACGTCCAGACGGCTCCTTTTGGTAGGTAGTAAACTTGTCAGGTGGCAATTGCAGATCGACCCAAGCGGAGACAGCAGTAGATAATTCTTTCTTGCGCCACAATTCCGTCCTCATTAAGTCTGGACGTTCGGAGTCTGGCGAAGACATCATCTTCTTCACTATATCCAAGGTCGACCAGTAACTATTATTATGCCAAGAACTATCTGTAAAATTAGCGAATTGAGACCTTAAAGCCTGGGCTTGATCGGTATACATCTCATAGGCCGTATTAGAGGCGAAATATGAGCCACCATAACCATCACGCATCTGACCCATGACGTTCATGACATCAAAGGCCATCCCCAAACAACGATAAAAATCTTCTTTTTTATTGCAAGCTGTGGTCGCTTTCAAAGCACTATCTTTCGATCCCTGATAGAACCCGACCCGCGGGTAAGTCAACTCATTAAAAATGTAGCTAGTCGGCCAATACCCCTCTACCAACATTTTCATTCCTAAATATTTTCTAGTGGTCGTCGAATTCTTATCTAGCCCGCCCTCCACTCCGGAAAATTGTTTAGCCAAAAGAGTTTCTTGGAGCTTGGTAAGATTCTCATCCACCTTATCTTGTTCTGATAATGCATCGGTGATGCTTTTATCCTCTCCAAAAAGATCAGTGAGCGCTTTTCGATAATCCAGATAACTAAGATCGCCGCGCAATCCCTGAAAGAATGACATTATCTTATATATCTTAGCCCAACGATTTTGAATATCCTGATTGCCATTGATGTCGTCGGCCACTAAAAAAGCAGAATACATCGACAGCCTCCAATCATCCTTATCCAAAAGGCATTCTGGACAGGACTCGCTGCGATACAACAAGGGGAATGGCGAGTTCAACCATTTGGCTGCTAGAAAAAAATTATTTAAACGAGCATTATTCTTGTACTCCGCTGGAACAGCGAAGTCTTTATAATTCCTCTCATAAAGCAATACCGGTGACTTAGTCGAATCTTCTTTTGTCTTACGTATCAATTCTACTTCTCTCTCTACATCATTCTTAAGATAAGAAGGTAGTGCGAAAGAAAATTCCGAGGCTTCAGTTGGAGTGAATCCGACGGTCTTATTTAAAGAAGAATCACTACCTATCTGACTCTCGGTCGGAGATAGGAGCGCTAACGTAGTGGCGAAAAAAGCCAATTCTCGACGCGAACCCTCAAGCGTCAAATCATTGGACAATCCAGTCTTATTAAGATCTGACTCATATCTTTCCTTGGCAATGGAATATAGTCTTTTGTTCGTGTACCAAAGATTGTCGTAAAAGACCGTGCCCTCTATATCTTTAAAGGCATTCTTTAAGACATTGTGATAATAATATATCAAGAAATCACTAGTCACTAAGGCAGGAACTTGTTTATCCTCTAAAAGAGAATAGGCGCCGTAAAAATCCTTGGCCTCGGACGGGAAAGGATTGTCGATGACAGCAAATCCGTTTTGATTCAAACTATCCAATCCAGTATCGAGATTTATCTTTCTAGAAAAATCATAGTAGTTGGCGACATCGACTTTGACATTTTGAGGTAAAGAATATTTCGGCAAGGACAAATCAAGGCTTTCTTCGTTGTATTTATAAAAATCACCGAAAGAGGCATTCTGGGCCTCCCAACTATTATCGCCAAAACCATCGCCATTTCCAGTCTCAACATCATTTAAGGATGGCAATGACGGCCCTTCTTCAGAGGTAGTCGCTTTTTGTTCTTCGACAGGCACGGTTTGCGTCTCTTGTTGCCTGTTCTCTTGCGCCAAACGCTTATTTTCAGAGATCATGCGCATAGCGAAAAAGACTATGACTATTATCGCCAAGAAGGCGATGAATATCCCTATGAACAAAATAAGAGTTTTATTGTCGCCACCTCCCTGATTGTTTTCCATAATTATCTCAAATATTTATTTTTGTTGGCCAAGTGCTCATCGTAAGTCTTGGAGAACACGGTCTCGCCAGTATCTGGACGAGACAAGAAAAAATTATAATCGGTGTATATAGGATCTATAGCCGCTTCAATGGCCTGAATTCCCGGGCTTGATATCGGTCCTGGCGGCAAACCTTTGTATCTATACGTGTTATAAGGAGAATCTATTTGAGTGTCTTCAAGAGAATAAATGGACTTATTCACTCCAAGAATATAAGCCAAAGAGGCGCAAGATTCTAGTCCTTGTCCATATTTTATACGATCCCAAAAAATACCGGCGACGATCCGCATATCCTCTTGGCTCCTAACCTCCTTCTCGACGATCGAAGCCATAGTCACTATCTCGTAGACAGTCTTCCCTTGCTCCTTGATCTTTTCGCGTAGTTCGGGAGTCAGTTTGTCGTCGAAATTCTCTAACATCTTTAAAACCAAGTCTTCAGTGGAAGCGTTCTTATATAAGCGATAGGTGTCAGGAAAGAGATATCCCTCAAGTCCACGACAAGCTGGCTTGTCGGCTAAAAAATCAAAACGGGCGGAATAATCTTTGGCTGATGGCGAGTTCTTTCCGCATTCATTCATTGGCTCTCCTGCCAAAGAATACAAACTCTGCTCATCGCCCAAACCCCACTCGGACACCTTCTTGGCCAAATCGCGCCTAGTCCAGCCTTCGATGGCTGTCACCGTCATCTCATCCCTAATAACTTTTCCCGAAGCCAATCTCTCGGCTATCTCTTTGCCGTTCATAGAAGATGAGAGTTCGTATGCCCCGGCCTGTAATTTTTTATCTAATCCCGACAGCTTGGCATAAAGACGAAAGAAGTATTCCGATCTTGTTAGGCCAGCTTCCTTTAGGCCAAGACTAACCTGTTCCAATGACTCGCCTTTTTTAACCGCAAATACCTTATTCTCGCCTTTAGGATCGATCGGCTTATTGACTGCCGCTTCATAAGAGAAATACCCCCAAACACCAAAGGCTATTATAAAAAACAAAAATATTTTAAAAAGATTTTTAAACACAATATTGAAAATTTAAATTATCAAAGATACTGCTCCAAGCCTTCCTCTCTCATTTTCTTAAGAAGTTTCGTTATGTGTACTACTTCGTCCTTGGGGGCGACTAAGATGGCATCCTTAGTATTGACCACTACCATTCCCTTAAGACCTACAGCGGCCAAAACCTTACTGTCATCAAGATTATAGAGCAAAGAGTCCTCGGAATGAATCGCGCTCACTTTTCCGTGAATGACATTATCCGTCTGGCTTTTTTCCAAAGCCTCTTTTAAGGCATAAAGAGTGCCCGGGTCGCTCCAACCCATATTGGTCTTAAGGACCACGGCATTGGACAGATCGAGTCTTTCGATAATAGCTTCATCGAAATGTAAAGCTTCGGCCAATTCATAGCGTCCAGCGGCGATATGATCATATATCTCCGGGGCTAAGTCCTTATAGCTGTCGAGTAAAAAATCTATTGAAGTTACGAAATACCCCGGGTTCCAGAAAGCGTTGCCGCTTTTATACATCTCATCGCACTCATCCTGCGGAGGCTTATACTTCCAACCCTCAAAACCATGAATATCACGTCCAGATGATTCCGACCTTCTTTTGCCCACCTTGATCCAACCTAAATTGTTATTAGCGAATCTAGGGCGCTCGGCCAAAAAGATAAAACGTTTTCCATCCTCTCCTATCAACTGATCGGCCACCAACAAGGCGTCGGTGAACTCATCGGTCCTTTCCATTAAGTGATCTGCCCAGAGCAAGGCGACCGACCCCTCCTGTCCTCTTTTTTTGAGTTCGTTCATGGCGAAACAAACGGCTGGACCCAAGTCGCGACGATCTGGTTCGACAAAAATATTGTCCTTAGGTAGACCAGGCAACTGACCGGCTATGGCATCCTTGTATAACGGCGACGTCTGGATGTAGACGTTTTTCGCCCCGAAAGTCGGAGCGATACGATCAAAAGCCAATTGCAAAGTCGATTTACCACCAAAGATCTTATCGAACTGTTTAGGTGAGTTGACCCTAGAAAGAGGCCAAAGGCGGGTTCCTATCCCGCCAGCGAAAATTACTAATTTCATGTTAAAACATCTATTACTAGAACATCGATCATGATATCCATGAAAGGCATTCTAACTAATATGCTTATTTGCTCTTTGTTGTATCCTCCTATTTTTTTGTCTTTATAAAAACTATAGCCTGGTCGCCAGCAGCTGCGCCACTAACTACCTCAATGACCCCACCATCACCCCTAAGGCCGGTCTTGACCGGAGATTCGACCATCTGGCCATTGCGCAAAAGCCTAATGACTTTACTACCATCGGCTTTATCGACGATCCCTCTTTCGGAGGCCACGGTAACTTGTTCTCTTTTAGCCGTCACGATCGTTACGTTAGCGGTCATACCAGGCTTGACCATAGATATTTTATCCAAGCCCTCTGTGAATCTTAAAGTTACCTTATAATAAACCACTTCCTGAATAACGGTCTCAGCTGGATCGATAAAGGTCACGGAAGCTTTGAACTTAACATCTTCACCGAACGCGTCCAAAGTTATCTCCGCCTCGTCACCGACTTTTACCTTGGCTATATTCGATTCTGATATATCAACTTCTATCTCGTAATTATTCTGACCCAAAAGGGAGAACACGGTCTGTCCAGGGGAGACTTGCTCTCCGACCTCGAAATTATCTTTGACTATCTGACCGTCTATAGGAGCCTTCAATAAACTGTCATCGATCTGTTTGTTGACCAGTTCTAAAGCTGCTTGCGCTTGCGCCACTTGAGAATCGGCTAAAGCCACGTCTTCGCTTCTGGCTGGAGATTTTAATTTTGACAACTGATTTTTAGCCACCGCAAGACCTTCTTTAGATGTCTTCGTGGCCGAATCGGCGGAAGCGATCTTAGCTTCTCCGCTTAGAGTGACGCTAGACAAGGTATTCTTGGCCGCGGTTATGGCATTATCCAAAGCCACCTGTGCGCTGCGCAAAGAATTCTCCGCCGTAGAGACGTTAGTGCTATAAGCTATGTAAGCACCATCAAGAGACTGCTTATCTCCTTGCATTAAAGATATAGCTCCATTAACCGCTGATATTTGAGTGTTGATAGTCGCTTTATAGGTACTCAAAGCTGAAGCGGATATCGTACTAGCCTCAAGCGCCTCATAAAGACTATTCAATGAATCAGAAGTGCGATTCAAATAAGCTAAAGTATCGGCCACCGACTTTTTGACTTTATCTTCTACTTTATTCTGTATGGCATTATAAAGAGAGGTATTAGCCGTAACACCCAAGGCCTCGGCCTCGATATAGGCTGTCTTAGTGTCCTCTAAATATGTTTTATTCTTAGTGCTCAGAGAATCCTTGAGGTCGTCATTGCTAACTATGGTATCGACATTGTCCAAGGCAGTGTTAGCTATAGCCAGCTTGGCACTGACATCGGCTATGGAATTATCGATAGCATTGTCGATCGCTTTTTGATAAGTGGTCTTAGTATTATCGAGCGATGTCTGGGCTGAAGCTACGGCCTGCTCGTAAGTAGTCTGATCAGATGACAATGACGACTGTAAATCATTCAAATTCTTCTGCGCCTGACGTATATCTTCAGCAACGGTCTTGTTGACCTTGTCTAAATTAGTAACGGCCGAATCATATGACTTCTGGGCCTCATCGACCTGCGCCTGCACAACGGCGATATCTGAAGCGGTGGCTCCAGTCAACAGCTTGCTTAAACTAGCCTTAGCCGAAGACAGGCTAGATTCCGCCTGCTGTTTCTGTATCAACAACGACTTGTAATCCAATTCCGCCAAGACAGAACCGGCCCTGACCTGGTCTCCGACCTTGACCCACTTGCTGGCAAGTCTGCCGCCAGATAAAAAACCTAACTTTACGTCTTCGTTCGCCTTGACCACTCCGACTTCGCTGATGGTTTGTAAGAGATTGACCTTCTTCACCTGCTCGGTCACATACTCCTGATCATTTCCCTTCTTCATGAACTTAGCAGAAACAAAAACACCGGCCAACAATAATAAAATGACCGTCACCAATACTTTAAATCTTTTTTTAGTGAAGAATTTCTTACTCATCTCTAATTTTAAAATTGATATGTATTGCTATCCCCGCCTTCCATGGCCTCACGATTCTCCATTATCCTTTTGACCTTCTCGGCGAACTCTTCGACTGAAAAATCATCCTTTAAAAAATATTGATTGGCACCGATAGACAAACCGCGAGCGCGACTATCCTCATCTGAAACATCCGTAAAGACGAATATGTATATATCGGCTATCTCGTCATCCGCCCTGATGGCCTTAATGATCTCGAAGCCGTCCAACTTGGGTAGGATCAAATCCAAGATCACGATCTCGGCGTCGACCTTCTTGATTTCCATTATAAGATCTTCGATCTCGGTCTCGCCGCCGCGATTCATCTCGGAGAAGAACCCTTTAAGATTGAGTTGATTCTGCAACCCCTTAGAGATATTAATGTCATCTTCAATTATAAAAACATTCTGTTTGTCCATATTTTTAAAGCTTAAAAATGTATTATGATACTTAATAATTATAACACGTACTGAAAAAATTTGAAAATAAAAAAATAAACGCAGAAACTAAGAAATCAATAGCACAAACACATCGCTCCATTATTGACTTTAAGACAGTTTTATGATATAAAAAATTCTCAAGTATTTTTGCACCTTTTAAATCAGGAGGAAGCCGTGAATGGATCTATAGAAGCATTTCAGAAAATCGCAAGACAAAAGAAGTTTCAAGGCTGGCCAATGGTCGATGGATTCGAATTAGGTGAAAAAATTCCTTTTTTCGGACAAGTCCTTAAATATACCTTGCAAACGGGAAATGGCCGAGAAGACTACTATTCTCTGTTAAGGAATTTTGGCTGGGCCGTAGTATTTGGGGTCACAAAAGAAGAAAAGGTACTAACTTTAGTTCAGTGGAAACCAGGAGTCAACCAGGCTAGCTGGGAACTCCCGCCTGGTGGCATCGGCAAAATACCAGCAGGCACCAGTGAAGCGGAAATAACCGCTACGACCAAGGAGATATTCTTACGCGAAACCGGTTACGGAAAAGGAGATTTCTGCCTGCTGCAAAAAATGTTAGTCGAAACTGGAAAGTATCGCGGCCCCGGACCAAACGACCATGGCCTTCCTGCATATCTCTTCATGGCGACAGGGCTTGAAAAAATTCAAAATGCCCGCAGCCCAAATCGCAACGAGATAATGGAAACACTGGAAATACCATTGTCGGACATGCCAGCGGTCATCGAATCCGGATTATTCGATGAGATCAGTGCCGTACCTTGTGCCCTTTTAGCTATGATGAAACTTGGCAAATTAAAATGGGTTTAAAGAACTTAAAAGGCCTCTCCCCCTCAGGGAAAGGCCTTTTTTATTTTGTATCAACTCAAAACTTTTTTGATCTTCTCCGCCGCGTCGGCCATTTCATCCGAAGAGAATGATTTAACATTTTTCAAATCCAAGCCCTCGTCATGTCCATCGCCCGGAAAACGCGGCACCAACCAGACATGAGCATGAGGAACTTCCTGCCCCATGACTAAGGACACGACATAATCGGTTCCGAAAGCTTTCTTTTGAGCATTGGCGATCTTGCCGACGACCTCATAATACGCCCCGATATTCGGTACATCCCAAACCCAGCGATAATGTTCTTTTGGTATTACCAAGGCGTGTCCAAGATTTCTTGGTCTAATATCTAAAAAGGCTAAAAAAGAATCATCCTCATAGACCTTGTGGCACGGAATCTCTCCAGCGACTATTTTACAAAAAATACAATTTTCCATAGTAACTTAAAATTAATTGATCTTCATTAGCCCATTCTGCGCTCCTAGTTTCTTAAGTACTCCAGCGGCATTCTTCATAGCCATCTTCATGGATTTTTTAATATCGCCGTCAAAGGTCTCCAGGCCGGCTAAAAAGGTGGAGAAGAACGCATCGCCCACGCCGCAAGTGTCGACTATCTTACTCTTTGGTATGCCTAAAGAAATTTCATGATAATGTCTCTCGCCATCGAAATAATCAGCTCCTTTATCTCCAGAGGTGATGATAACTTGTTTTGGGCCCAAGTCCTTTACGGCAGAGAGCAACGATTTCATGTCCTTAGATAATTCTCCTGCTTTTCTTTTGTATTTCCCTTCAGAGATGACCAACTCCAAAGCTTCGTCTTTATTCAAGCAAAGCAATTCGGTCCTTTTGAGCCATTTGCAAAGCTTTCCAGCCCCTTCGGCCAATTGAGTCCCGCCAGGATTCCAAGCTACCTTAGCGCTTTTGACCGAGAATACTTTATCCAAAATATTTCCCCACTCCCCAGACAAAGAAGAGACAGATATCCACTTAGAATACGAGAGCATATGGGCTTCAATCTTGTTAAGAGACAGATCATCATTAGCCCCGCGATAAGTAAAGGCGACGTGTTCGCCAGAAGGAGATATCACGATAAGCGAAAAGCCGGTGTCGCGATGGCGCGCCACTTTTACCAATCTAGTATCGACGCCATTATCGTCTAAATTCTTGATCAATTTCTTGCCGACTTCATCGTCGCCCACGGCTGCCGCCAAGCCAACAGTAAACCCAAGCCGCGACAATGACACGGCCACATTATTGGCTCCGCCTCCAGCGAAACGCCCTAAAGCGCTGGCTTTTATTTTGGCTCCATACTCAAAGCCCAAAAGCCTCTGCCGTAAAATATCTTTGGGGTTTTCTATGATCTGCCCCTCACTAGTATAGAAAGAAATGTCTTCGACCGCGCCCCCAACAGTTATAAAATCATATTTCATAGTTTTATCGTCTAATAATCAGTGTTATGCCTTAATTATAACAAAAATATGCCCAAAATAAAAAGCGGCCACCCATCTAGATGATGAGTGGCCGTCAAAAGAACGTTTAATTACCTTGCATGAATCGCATATTCTCAAACTCCAGAGAATCATCGGGAGGATTGATGTTGATCCGACCTGCAGGCACGACTTCTTTGGGTGTCGGCTGTTTTGCACCGACTTTCTCGAGAGCGTTGTCGATCAGACTAAGCACCTGGTCATACTGTATCGCCGCTGTCTGAGCAGTCTCGAAGGAGAGAATGTGATACTGATCGCGAATATGGAACGGAATGTCGTCAATACTGAAAGTAAAGTCCCTGTCAAAATTGAAGATCGGTCCTGACCCGATGCCATAATCCTCATCGATGTCCATGACCAGCCCCATTGTTTCCTGGGAATCATCGAAAAACTCGTCGATCATAATCCTTGGGTGCTTGTCCGCACACTTGGCATCGACCAGTTCGGCGATCTCTTTTTCAAGTCCAAGCGACATAATCACGGCTTCCTGTTTTGCCTCCTGCAAAGATTCAGAGAGATCATCGACGTCATCAAGATCAAGACGATGTCCAACTCTTGTTAGCGGCAAATCAACTATTCTGCCTTCGGACGCTTCGACCCTGCAATCTTCGCGCATCGTATCAGCATAACCCGGAGAACAAAGGGTGGCGACTATCTCACCGATCTTTTCCCGTGTGGGAAAGCGATAGAACCTCCCTAGTTTGATGTCGATAAGATGCAATACGTGGTCTCTTCGACCGTTCTCCTCGACTTCGACTCCGCCGATAAAAAATCTTTTCTTGGTCATGATAATGACCTCCTTCTTGGGGTTTTGATTATTGAAAAAAACGATCCGCACCCTATTTAGCGTACGGAAAAAGCAATACTTAATATATAACACATAAAATGATTTTTGTAAATACTAATAAAAAAGAACCGTTTTGACACGGTCCTAATAGTCGCGATCCCTCTCTCGATCAATCGCTTTTTAAAGATACTTGCTGAATTATTTCAGCAGCGTCATCGGCCGTCATGTTTCGGACGTAAAACCCGACATACATTTTCTTTCCTTTAAGCGCAACGCTACCGAAGTGGCCTTTTATCGGTCCATTGCCATTACTTCTATCCACGCACCTTACTTCTGTGCCCCTGATCGCCTGCTTGGCTTGAACATTGGCAATATGAAGCAAATGGTCGGAACACCCGCTTGCTGCGGCCTGCGCTAAAACTTTACCATCATACCCAATTACGGAGATGGCACGAAACTTTTCCTCGTCGTACTTGCCGATAAAATGATCGACAAAATAATGAACCAAGGAGATGGCATTACTGGTCTTAATGATGCTGTCAAAAGTTGTTTCTTCAGTCAAAATACCCCCTTTTTTTATCTTCTATTTAAAAATGTCCAATTTGTAATGAATATAATCGCATAATAAATAAAAAATGTCAAGAGCTGGACGAACCGATTATGCCGCGGCGACGCTTGCTTTCAGCCCTTTTCGGCATAATGCCATTCTTTATATTATAGGCAGCCTGGATGCGGCGGCGGCGCTCTGTCTCTTTAATAGCATAGCGCATGGCCGGAGTGACCGAATCGGCGTACATAATGACCTTGCCATTCTCATGGCGTGCGGCGCGCCCCATGGTCTGGATCAAAGAAGTTTCATTGCGCAAAAATCCTGACATGTCGGCATCTAAGATCGCCACTAACGAAACCTCTGGCAGATCTAAACCTTCGCGCAATAAATTTATCCCGACCAAACAATCGAATTTTCCTTCGCGCAGATCGGCCAATATGTCGACTCTTTCCAGGGTATCGACCTCACTATGCAAATAACGCACTTTCAACCCTTTATTCGAAAGATACTCCGTAAGTTCTTCGGCCATGCGCTTAGTCAAGGTCGTGACCAAAGTCCTTTCTTTTTTCTTTGCTCGCTCTTCTATCTCTTTCTCTAGATCAGAAAGCTGCCCCTCGGTCGGACGCACTTCCACTTCTGGGTCAAGAAGCCCAGTCGGGCGAATGAGCTGTTCGACGACTTGCTCCGAAACATCCATCTCGTAGTTGCCTGGGGTAGCCGAAACATAGACCGCCTGATTGATCTTCTTTTCAAATTCATCGAAGGTCAAAGGACGATTGTCTCGCGCCGATGGCAGACGAAAGCCGAAATTTACGAGGTTGTCCTTGCGAGCACGATCGCCGCCGAACATCGCCCTTACCTGTGGCAAGGTCACGTGCGACTCGTCTATGAACATTAAAAAATCTTCAGGAAAAAAATCTATCAAAGTGGCTGGCGGTTCGCCGGCCTTGCGCCCAGTCAAATGACGAGAGTAATTTTCGATGCCATTGCAATATCCGACCTCCTGCATCATCTCCAAATCATAGCGAGTACGCTTGTCCAAACGATAAGCCTCCACCTCTTTACCGGCTTTTTTCAAGTCCTCTATTTGATGATCCAGCTCCTGACGAATAGAATCGAAAGCGGCGCGCATCTTCTCCGCTCCGGTCATGAAATGTTTGGCCGGCAAGATCGAAACGGTCTGTAATTCCATATAAGGCTCGCGATTGAGGTCGATGCCCCAAATCGGGATTTTAGAAGCTGGATCAATATTATAAGATCTTATCTTTTCTATGTAATCGCCAAAGACCACCAAACGGATAAGGCTCTCACCAGTGGCTAAATGAATGTCGATGTTCTCGCCGCTGACACGAAAGCGCCCGCGTAAAGTCTCGATGTCATTACGTTCATATTGGATCTTTACCAATTCGCGCAATATCTCATTACGTTTTATGTCTTGGCCAGCCGAGAAAACTTTAGAGGAGCTCATGTAGTCCTCCTTTTCGCCCAATCCATAGATGCAAGAGACGCTGGCGATAATAATCACATCGCGGCGATTGATCAGTGACTGAGTGGCGGCATGGCGCAGGCGATCTATCTCTTCATTAATTTGAGTCTCCTTCTCTATATATGTATCCGTTTGCGGTATATACGCCTCTGGCTGATAATAATCGTAATAAGAAACGAAATAATGGACCGCACTCGAAGGAAAGAATTCTTTGAACTCGGAATAGAGCTGGGCGGCTAAAGTCTTGTTATGAGAAATAATGAGCGTCGGTCTTTGAACGGCGGCGATGACATTGGCCATGGTAAAAGTTTTGCCAGACCCGGTCACGCCTAAAAGCGTCTGGTCGCGAAAACCGCGAGCCAAACCTTTGACCAACTTCTCGATCGCCACCGGCTGATCGCCCGTTGGAGAAAAATTAGACTTTAATTCAAAGACCGCCATTCAAATTTTAAAATTTTATCTTGGTGAATATTTTATCCAAATCGGCTTGCACTTCCGCATTTTTCTTTTCCATCTCGGACATGCGGCCATAGACGCTTGTCGGCAAGATCAAACTAAAAAGCAAATTGAACGCCAAACACAGGATTATGGTTATAACTGCGTTTACGGCGATAATTTTGCCCCATGGTACCGGCAACTTAGCCGGATCGACTTGGTAGTCCATATAAAAATGTTAATTTTAAGCCTGATATTTCAATTATAGCAAGCATTGGACTAAAAATGAACTATTGACATAAATACTAATAAATGATATATAAATACGGTACCTTAAACATAAAAAAGGAGTGGGATTTGGATACTTTGATCGAGAAAAAAGCAGAAAAGAAAATTTTCATTTTCAACATCATTCACGTTAACAGCACCACCGAATCAGAGGTTGGCACAAGAGACCTTGAGATCGTTGCGGTATTTTCCCGCGACATCAGGGTCGGAGAGACTATTCGCATAGACCTTCATAAAAAAGGAGAGATTGAAAAAATCTTTCTCTCCGTCGTTGACAAACAAGGAGACCATCTTTATGTTTTTCGAGAAGAAGACCATGATGATGGCATCTTCATGTGCGAAATAATTACCAGCACCAACACCTCAGCCGCGTGGAGCCACATAGGCAGAATTTTTTTACGCCCGAAGATCAGCGACCCGCTGAGTTTTACTCTCGCCTAAAGATCACTTTCCCAATCTAACCAACCCCCCGAAAACCCTAGGTATTTTTGGGGGTTCTTTTTTTATCAAACATTTTTGTTTTAGGAACACACATTTTGCACCTTAGCCAACGCCTCGTTGGGCGTCAGC
>CAZJPG010000002.1:0-113073 GCA_964547855.1 uncultured Gammaproteobacteria bacterium
TCACATTGTAGGAGCGAGTGGAGAAAGTGTCAAAATTGCGGGGTACCTGCCAAGGTGAGAAGGATGAATATTATTTAATGCTTTTGGGAACTTTTCTTATTTCTGCTTTGCCGCTTTGCTATATTTTTGTAGATAAGGCTTGGCAAGTGTATCTCGTTCAATTTTTTAATGCCGTATCTTTCTCTTTGGTCATTCCGGCTTGGCGTGTCATCTTTACCAAGAATATGGACAAGGATCGGGTAGGCTTCGAATGGTCGCTGGACGATGTTGGGGTCGGTGTCGCCACGGCTATAGCCGCTGCACTGGGGTCGGTTGTAGCAGAGCGTATGGGCTTTGAATATTTGTTCATCTTTATTTTCTTTGTCGGGTTTGTGAGCGTTTTGGTCTTACTTTTGCTTTATCAGGGTGAAGGATCTTTTAGGGATTGGTTGAAGATCAGGCGCGATGGGCATGGTAAGAAGGGGGTGTAAAGGGCCAATTAAAACTAAAAGTCTAAAAATAGTAAAAGAAACCATTTAAAAGGGGTTTCTTTCGTTTTATCCTGTATCATTGACATAATAATATATTTGTGCTAATATAAACCCATTAACTAATATAGCCAGTTTTAATTGGCTATGATTCGAATCTCTTAAAGCTCGCAATGTCATTGATGAAGTGACCTTGATGGCGGCCAGCCTCTCCATTTTAGGCGGTCGAACGAGAATCGGGTCACTTATTTTATTTCCGCACTCATACCGTTAAAAGCTCCTCTTGGTAATATTCGCCAAGGGCGAGAGGGGGTGCGAAGACATCAATATGACTGAAAACAAGAAAGAAGGCGTGACCTTCGACGGCCTTGGCATTGCCGAGAGCCTTTTATCTTCTTTAACGAAGAAAGGGTTTATTAACCCAACACCAATTCAGCACCAGGCTATCCCTGTCGCTTTGCAAGGGAAGGATCTGGTCGGCATCGCTCAGACCGGAACTGGCAAGACGCTGGCTTTCGGACTTCCGATGATCCAAAGGATCGCCACTGTCAAAGGCAGGGGGTTGGTTCTTTTGCCGACTCGCGAACTCGCCGTCCAAGTCGAGGAGAGTTTGCATAATATCGGCAGAGAGGCTGGTCTAAGGACCGCTGTCCTTATCGGAGGCGATAGCATGGGCAGACAATTATCCGCCTTAAGGAATAATCCGCACATCATCATCGCCACTCCTGGTCGTTTGAACGATCATTTGGAGCGTGGCTCGGTTAAATTATCCGATACCAGCGTTTTGGTTTTGGATGAGGCTGATCTAATGTTCGATATGGGCTTTTTGCCTCAGATCGAAAAGATCATCGCCAAGACACCTAAGACTAGGCAGACTATGCTTTTTTCGGCGACTATGCCTTCGGAGATCATTAAGTTGGCCGAAAGGCATTTGACCTCTCCTTTGCGCATCGAGATCGCTTTCGCCGGCAAGACCGCTGAAGGTATCGATCAAGAGATCGTTATTCTTAAAAAGGAGGATCGTTTCGAATATCTTGGTAAATTGCTTAATGAATATTCCGGTTCAGTTTTGGTATTTTGCCGCACCAAGAGGGGTGTGCATGCCATAACCCGTAAAGTCAAAGAACTTGGACTTGAGGTTGGAGAGATTCATTCCGATCGTTCCCAGGCTCAACGTCAGCAGGCTTTGAACGCTTTTAAGCACGGCAAAATTCGTATTTTGGTAGCTACTGACATCGCCGCTCGCGGTATCGATGTGTCTGGGATCGAGTTGGTCATAAACTATGACCTTCCTGATGATATCGGAGACTATGTCCATCGCATAGGTCGTACCGCTCGCGCTGGTAAGACCGGTAAGGCCATATCTTTGGCTATGCCGGATCAGATCGGTGACATTCGTGCTATCGAGAGATTGATAAAGAAAGACATACCTTTGACCAAAATGGTCGATTTTCAAGAGAGAAGAGTTTCTGTTCCGGCCGGAGTTTTACGCAATAGCCGCTCGCGTCAAGGACGTGGCGGTAGTATGAGAGGTGGAATGAGGGGCGGCATGAGAAGGTCTGGCGGTAATGATCGTCGCAGGAACAATGAGAACGACAGAGGTGGTAGAGGTTTTTCTTCTCGCAAAGATAGAGTCGGTTCAATGGACAGGGAAAATGGCGGCAAGAGAGGCTATCGTGGACGTTCTCGTGGAGCTGACGATGACATGCTTTTGAACCCGGAAAGAGTTCTATTCACCGATCGCGACCGTTTTCGCGCCCAAGTCTTCGCTGACCGTGAGAAGCATTTCAAACAATTCAAACGCCGTCCTTCTGGTCGTTCCACTGGCGGTCGTTTCAGTAAAAAGAGCAGGTAGGTTGATTTTTCGCGTATATTTAGTAAAATAAAATTATAATATAATAAGCCAGGATCGAAGAATCTGTGGCTAAAGACCAGTAGCAGGGGGTTTGTTTAAAGATTTCTTTGACGATGACACCTTGTTTTTGCGGGTTATCGGCCAAGAGGTTTTTAAATAAAACCCCTCGCTTCTCGCAGTCTTAGTCTTTTCTCTTGAGTTAAAAGAGAAGTTTTTTCGCTCCGGCCAATGACAAAAATGAATCCAAAGATCATGGCCAATGTCGGTTTACGCAGTGGTGATTACGATATCCTTAAGAAGATGGTCGTCGCCGGCGCCGATATTTTCCGTTTAAATTTTTCCCATGCCAGCAATGAGCAGTTAATAGAGCTCAAGGCTCATGTGGCCAAAATAAAGGAGGAGACAGGCAAGGACGTTAAGATCCTTCAAGATCTTTGCGGCCCTCGTATTCGTGTCGGCGTTTTACCGTACGATATACATATGAGCTGGGGAGAGATGTATTCCTTCGCTTTCAGTGATGAGTGCGATGTCGACAATAAATGCATCCCAATAGATAACAAGGACCTATATAACGATGTTCAGGTCGGCCAGCCGTTCTATTTGGTGAATGGAGCCATCGAGCTTAAGGTCACTGAAAAGAAGGATGGTAAGATATATGCCCGCGTCGATCGCGGCGGACATCTTTCCTCTAAGAAGGGTATCAACGTCCCAGAGACTAAGCTCACTGGCGGCGGATTGACTCCTAAGGACGAAAAGGATGCGGCTTTCGGTCGTGAGCAGGGAGTTGATTATGTCGGATTGTCTTTTGCGCAGAGCGCCGATGACGTCAAACGTTTGCGCGCTATCGTCGGCCCAGACATTAAAATAATCTCCAAGATCGAAAGCGCTACTGCTATCGATGTCGTCGATGAGATAATTCAGGAGTCCGATGGTATTATGATCGCTCGTGGCGACCTTGGCATAGAAATGCCTCTTGAGGAGTTACCGATCTTGCAGAAGGAGATCATTCGCCATGCCCATTGGCATAATAAGCCGGCTATCGTCGCTACTCAGATGATGCTTTCTATGGTCGAGAAATCTTATCCGACCTATGCCGAAGTGACTGACGTCGCCAACGCCGTGTTCGACGGTGCCGATGTTTTGATGCTTTCTGACGAGACCGCTGTCGGTAATTATCCGGTGGAATGCGTAGAGACTATGAAGAAGATCATTAGCAAGACAGATGATTATTTCAACAAGATCAATTATTGGGATGTTGACGCTTGCAAGTGCAAAAAATAAGATAAAACTTTTTGGCAAGATAAAAAAAGCGCCTCCGATTTCGGGGGCGTTTTTGTAAGAGCGGTGGTATAGTAAAATATTGATTTATCGCAGTTTAGATAGTATCATTTGATTGTATGAAAGCAGTTGTACAAAGAGTTTCAAAAGCCCAGGTTTCTTCGGGCGGCGAGGTCGTAGGCCGAATCGGTAAAGGATTTATGGTTCTTTTTGGTGTTCACTGCGACGATACCGAAGACAAGATCGCAAAAATGGCCGAAAAAATATATAAATTAAGAATTTTCGACGATGCGGATGGCAAGATGAATCTATCGCTTAAAGATGTCGGCGGTGAAGTGCTGGTCGTTTCTCAGTTCACGTTATACGGCGACACCGAGGGCAACAACCGCCCCAGCTTCATTAAAGCGGCCAGACCAGAGAAAGCTCTGCCTTTCTATGAGCGATTCGTAAGTTGTTTAATAGAAAAAGGATTAAAAGTCGAGACCGGAAAATTTGGCAATTACATGCAAGTGGAATTAGTCAATGATGGTCCGACCACAATAATAATAGATATTTAATATGGCATTCATAGACCCAGATAAGCCAGAGGTGACATTCGCCAAGATATTTATCTTGGAGTTTGCGGCCTTAGCAGCCATCTTCCTTTTGTTGAAGGTGGTTTAAAAATATGCCGGAACTACCGGAAGTCGAGACGATCCGGCGGGATATGTCCGCCAAGATCGTGGACAAAAAAATATTGTCGGTCAAAGTGATGGATAAAAAGATGGAGGGGGCGAACAAACTGATCCGTCTTTTGACTGGAAATAAGATAATCGCCGCGCGTCGAATAGGCAAGCTGCTGATCTTCGATTTGAATGACAAACGACATTTTTTGATCCATCTCAAGATGACCGGGCAATTAGTCTATATAGACGGTGACGAGATAGTGGCTGGAGGCCATCCATTCAAAGAGGGTTCGGTGTTGGAAAGAGTTGGAGGAATGTTGCCGAATAAACATACGCGCCTCTCCATTTGTTTTGCCGCCGGCAAAGGTGATGACGAGGGCCAACTGTTCTTTAACGACACGCGCAAATTCGGTTATGCCAAGATTGTTTCCAGTGAGGAGCTTGAGATCATCGAGGGCGGTTATGGCATCGAACCGTTGCGCAAAGAGTTTACTTTAGAAAATTTAAAGAAGGTCATAAAGAACAGAAAGATCGCTATCAAAGCGGCTATCTTGGACCAAAAGAAAGTTTCTGGCATAGGTAATATCTATGCTGATGAGATATTGTTCGCTTCCGGCATTAGGCCAGAAAGGAAGGCTTCGTCGTTAAAAGACGCCGAGATCGCCAAAATCCACAAAGAGGCGGAAAGGATCATTGCTTTGGCCATAAAACATCGCGGAACGACCTTTTCCGATTATGTCGATGGACAGGGGAATAAGGGCGGTTTTGTTCGCTTTTTGAAGGTTTATGGCCGCGATGGGGAGAAGTGTCCTAGATGTGGCCGTAAAATAAGCAAAAAAAGGGTTGCTGGTAGGGGTACTCATTTTTGCTCTTTTTGCCAAAAATAGGGCAATATTTGACTTTTTTACGTTTTTTGTTATAATTTGTACAGAAAACATCCAGACCAAATGATGTTATTTTACTTTTTAAAATTTTTTTTAAACCTATGTCACAGGACAACATGATCAAGCTGGAATGCACCGAGTGCAAGACGATCAATTATTTTTCCAAGAAGAATAAGAAGATCCTGAAGGAGCGCTTGGAAATGAAGAAACACTGCAAGAACTGCGGTAAGCATACCATGCATAAAGAGACTAAATAACTCTTTTATCATTTAAAGCGATGGAATTTGGCGGGAGGCAAATCCAAGGGAGATCTATCAAGAAAGCCGCAGCTTTGGCGTTTTTGCCGTTCGCGGTTTTTTTGTTGTCCGGATGTCAGGCTGCGGACATGTTGAACGGTCTTAAATCGATGGACGATCGCGTCGGCGAGGCGTTCAACGGCTTTCAAGCCGATCAGCAGAACGCGGCTATAAATTTTTTCGGCAAGAACACGAAGACCGAAGACTCAGCCACTAGCACCGAGATCACAGAGGCGCAGAAACGCAAGATCGACGACTGGCTGGATGAGAAAGGCCTTAATCGCTACGGCGACGATAAGAATGCCATGTATAAAGGTGGAACACCGCTTTTCGATGAAGAGACTGGCGAAGCTATCGACCGCTATGATTATATACTTTCACGTTATCCTAATCTTTTAGAGGAAATAAAATAAATATAAAAATATGAACAGAACATTTTTGACCAGAGTATTTTTGTTCGTGCTTTTGGGAGCTGTCATGGCCGCTTGCTATCTCATCTTTCGACCTTTTTTGATCGTGATGTTGATCAGCGCTGTTTTGGCCTCTGTTTTCTATCCGGCCTATAATTGGCTAGTAAAGAAGACTGGCGGACGCTCGAAGATCGCCGCTTTGATCATGTGTCTTTTAATACTTCTGGTCATCATCATCCCTCTCACAAACTTGATAATCTACGGTGCTCAGAAATTGATCGCCGCTTATTCCGATACTATAAGGTTCTTGAACAATAGTGGCATTGATCAGAATATAGAGACTGGCACCTTGTCCAAGGTTAGTGGTTGGTTCAATATAAGTGGCACAGAACTTAAGTCGATATTTTTGGACATCGCTAAAAAGTCTAGCAATTGGTTGGTCGAAGGCGCCACTGGCTTCGTGAAGGGCACGACGTCTTTCGTCATCTCTTTGGTCTTGATAATCTTCACTTTATTTTTCTTCTTCGTCGATGGTAAGAAAATGCTCGATAGGTTGATGTATTGGACCCCATTGCCGGACAAATACGACCGTTTGATATTCAAGAAATTTAAAGATGTCAGTTATAGCGTTTTCGTCTCTACGTTCGCCGTGGCCGCCGCTCAGGCAGCCTTATGCGCCATTGGTTTCTCGATCGTCGGTTTGCCTGTCTTTTTCCCGGCCATAGCTACAGCGCTTTTGTCCATGATCCCATATTTCGGCGCCTATCTCGTTTGGGTTCCGGCTTCGATATATCTTTTGGTCACTGGCCAAATATGGCAGGGAATATTCATGATAATTTGGGGTGCTGGCTTGATCAGCACTATCGACAATGTTATAAGAATGTTCATGATCAAGGGTAAGGCCCAAGTTCACCCGTTATTCGTGTTATTCTCCGTTTTGGGCGGTATAACCGTCTTCGGTTTCTGGGGAGTAGTCATTGGTCCATTATTGATATCCTTAGCCGTTACCGTTTTGAATATCTACGACGAGATAGAATACAAGAAAATATTGAGCAAAGGCTAGTGATATTTTTAAGGACTTGAAAAAAAGAGAGGATTTTGATATTCTCTCTTTTGTCGCCTTAAGCGGCGGTTCAAAAAGAGCGGGGTTCGTATAATGGTAGTACAGGGGTCTCCAAAACCTCTAGCGTGGGTTCGATTCCTACACCCCGTGCCAATAAAATTAAAAGACAGGGCTTTGATAGCCCTGTCTTTTAATTTTATATGGTTGGAATAGGAATCGAACCCGCCCTAGGCGGGCAAGTAGGTCAGAAGTGAGCTATGAGACGCGAGGGAACGAGCGACGAATAAGCGAACGTCCGGCAAACATTCGGGGAATGTTTGCCGCTGACCCCTGGACAAGGGAGTGAGGCGGAATTCCGCCGCCGAACGACTGCAAGGCGTAAATAATAAAATCATGTTTTGTAAATTGTGTTTTGACCGTCGCTAATTTTAGGGATAAAATTGACAATATATATAAATGATGTTAAATTAAAGAAAAAGTACATTAACAATATATTGGAGGATGAAATCATGGATTTTATAGGGGAATTAATTGCGAAAAAAAATAAGAATTCGACATGGGGTTTTGGTAATTTTCCATCAGAAAAGCGAAGTTTAAAAAAGGCCTTGTCTCAAAAAAATAGTTATAATATGTCAATTATTGGAGAGTTGAGAAATTTCGCACCTACTTATGGACAACCAGCAAAATGGAAAGCGGAACAATTGATTAGCGAATATGCTGATACTGTTCAGGCCATTAATGTGTTTATTGAAAAATATTATTTTGGCGGTGATATTCAATGGATTTCATTAGCAAAAAATAATACCGATTTGCCGATTATAGTTTTGGATTTTTTTACTTCATCTCAAGAGCTTGATATTGTAAAAAGCCACGGTGCTGATGCAGTGATTTTGATTTCTGATATTTTAAACAAAAATCAGCTGGAAGGCCTTGTGAGGCATGCTAAAAAAATAAATCTTGAGGTAATTGTTGAAGTTCAGGATGAGAAAGGGGTGTCGCGCGCTTTAAGTGTCGGAACTGATTTTATAGGGATTAATAATCGTAAACTTAACGATCTTAAGGTGGTCGACTTGAGTAAAATTGATCGTTTGAAAAGTTTGATTCCTAGTAATGTGCCAATTATTATTGAGTCTGGAATAGAATTTCCTCATGATCAATTTCGCTATAATACTTCAGCTGAGGCAATAATGGTTGGGACAGCTTTTGTTGAGTCTGGTGATGTTAGAAAATGTCTAAAATCATTTAGTGAGCTAAGTCCAAGTAGCATGTATCCATTTATTTGGACAAAGCCAGCGGCCTATCTGCAAGACTCAGGGAAAATAAAGTTGTCAAATGTTTTAAAAAAAATTGGTGACATTGGTTTTTTTGTGAAAAGGAGATACCCAATTGAAGACGCGTCAAAAATTGTTTGTGAGATGTATAAAAGTAAATTAGCAAAATACCCAAAAGCTGGACTGTATTGGTATTGGGTAATGGCGGCGTATTACGATTATATAAAACAACAAAGAGTTGATGGTTCGGAAATAATATTTTTTGAGAAAAAAAATAATCTTTTCGCTGACTTAAATGAGATAAACAGGCTTAAATATTTATTGCGTCAAAATCAAGAAAGTCAAGGATTAGTTTATTCATTTTGTGGTAAAAGCGCAAAAATAAATCTCCATACTTTTCATGCACCAGATGGTTTATGGGCTAATTATATTCATGATATAAGAATATTGTTTCAAGCTGGAAGTTTATCGGAAGATGTGGTTTCTTATGTCGTTAATCGTAGTTATAGGAAAGAAAGGTGGTATAAAAATGAACATGAGGAGGAGGTTCCATGGTTACAGTAGTTTTTGAGCGCGATAAAGGCGGAATAGTTGCCCGCCGCATTAATCGTTGTTATTCAGTAACAACTAAGGCAATGGCTTATGCTGTTAATTACATGTCAAAAAATGGTATAAATAGGTTATTGGTAAAATATGATGAAAAAACCGGAGAGATATTTAGCTGTCATGAAAGTTTTCCTCGTCTAGCCTTGATTCCTAGTTTTGGGATTATTGAGGAAGAAGGTTTAAGCAGCGTGCCTTCCTATGCCTTATGGCATTTAGCATTGTCGTTGGTGAATAGTTTGCTGTGTGATGTTCAGGTAATTGATCCCAATATAATGTCCACAAATTCATTTAGGGAATATTTTTCTAGAAATTTGTATGACGTTATTGGTCTGAGTGTGATTCCAGCTAATTTGGAAAATGATCTTAGGATTGCTTCAGCATTACGGTTAATGCAGCCAAAATCAAGATTTGTGATTGGTGGCATAAATTCTCATGTTTTGTTTCAATTTGACGTGGACAAAGCCCTTGATGCTGAAATAATTGTTGGGTCTGGTGAGGAGCCGTTAAAAAGAATTCTCGCATCTACTATAAAAAGGACTGTTAATTTTGACAATATCCAATACATGTCATCAAGTTTCTTTGAGGAGGGATACCCTCCTGTAGGAGGAAGGGACTTGGTGCATGACTTGTGCTATGTTAATGACGCTGTTTACGTAGTTATTGATAATCATTGCCAGCACAGTTGTTTTTGGTGCTCATCCCCAAAAAATGGTCCATTTTTCACGTCAGCTTATCAAGTCGCGGGGTATTTAAAAAATATTATAAGAAACGATTGTGTTAATGTTGTTATTGCTGATAATGACATATCTTTTAATTCTGAATCAAGCATAGAGTTGTGTCAGGAATTAATAAAGCAGGGGGTAAAAAACAGAAAATATTGTAAATCTAGTTTGCTGGGTATGAATCAAATGCTTTTGGATGAGTTAAGTAGGGCAAATTTTTGCAAAATTGCCTATGGCGTTGAATCTTTTGATTTTAAAGAAAGACAGTTGCTCGGCAAAAACATACCAGACAGGGAGGTGGATGATGTTTTGAGAAACACAATTCAACAAGGTATTGTGCCAGAGATAAATATTATTCTCTTTTCTCCATTTTCAAGTAGAAGTAGTCTAAAAAAGATTCTTGAAAAAAGTGCTTATTGGTTAAAAAAAGGAGCTGAAATATTCTGTACATTGGGGTTGTATGCTGTTCCTGGGTTTGAGAATAATAAGGTTAATTATTCAATTAAAAGGATTGATTACCCTGGTTTAATTAAACCAGTCAATATTCCTTATATATATGAAATACCTAGCGAATTGCGTTCAATGTTCGAGAATGTTGCTAAAAAATATCGGCACGATACCAGTAATTCATCAAAATTTCCAAATAATGCAAAGTCTGTGCTGAAATTAAAATATGCATCTTTGGAAATGGGGGAAACTGTCTTGGCTGATACATTTCATGAATTTTTCATGAAAATGAAAGAAAGAGTCTATATTAATGTTTAATGGGGGGGGTGATTAGAAAATCAGCCCCCCAATTTTTAAAAAAATGAATAAAACATTTCAAATCGTAACGACGATTTTTTATAATAATAAAAATCAAATATTGTTAATAAAAAGAGCAAATGTAGATTTTGCTGGTGCTTGGGGTTTGCCAGGAGGGAAGGTTGAGGAAGGTGAAGAGGTTGATAGTGCGAACAAGAGGGAGCATAAAGAGGAGTTGGGGATAGAAAATTTAGACGCGAAATTCGTTAAAAAATTTGAATTTTTTTCACCTGGGCATGCCTATGTTTATTTGTATTGTGCTGAGCTGAACAGTGAAGAGTTGAGGTATGACGAAAGAGAGGTTGAGAAATATGCTTTTTACAACCAACAATCAATAAGTAATTTGAAATTAGCTCCTAATCATAGAGAGGTGATAGATTATTTTTTCAATAAGATTGCTTAACTTCAGCTCCAACGCATAGCTTGCAAGGTTTTCATTCACCCACAGCCTCAGTAGCGGTGCTGTGGCTTTTTATTTTAACTATGGACAAAATAATATAAATATGTCATAGTGAACGGTCGAACATTTTAAACTTAATTTTTGTCGCAAAAAATTGCAGAAAGGACGCATGAAAGCATGGATAAGTATGTCATGATTCGGGTTGGCGAAGTCTCTTTATCGTTAAGAAATCTCGTAAAAGGTGGTAGTCCTATCGGCGCGAAATGCACCGCTGAAATAGAAATTAATGGGCATGTTCTCAATTGCATTTTGAAAGAGAAAGTCAGAGGCCGCTTTGCCTCTCTTGAAAAAGGCATTAAGGAGCCCATGTCGGTTATTTTTGAAAAACAACGAGAGACTAAATATACGAAAAATGGATATGAAGTTTTTTTGCTGACACTTGATTATTCTCAGTTATGGATATATATCAAGCGTGAAGATGTCCCTGATTTCTATAATGCGATTTTAGTAGGGGAATCGTCTTAACGGCGTTGTCCGCATCGTCCTTGGGGCCCAAGTTTGCACTTGGGTCTTTATTTTAGTCATCATTGACACTTAATGCCCGTCTGTGATAAATCAAAGACAGATCTTTATATTGAAAAATAGTCACAATGTTCAAAGGGGTGGTCAATGAGAGCCATTAGCTATGCCATGCAGATTTTGCGTATCATGTCATGGAACTGGGTTGGCGCGTTGGTGTATCCAATATTGCTGGCCTTGTATCTGTTATTCGGAAACCAGAGCGGAGCTTGGATGATAGTGGTTAACCATCCTGTCTTGTCGGCCTTTGGGGCCTTACTGGCAGCGGTCTTGATCGTCGCCTCTGTGTTTTCCTTTTTCTATTTCAGCGGCAACATCAAGGACATGAAGGTTTCTGTTGGTTTGCTGCTGCATGGTAGTATGGCGATTTTCGATATCGCCCTCTTCTATTTAGTCGTTTTCATCTATCAGATCATTTGTCATGTCTCTATCGTTTTGCATTAAGGATGGTTGTCTTCCTTGATCCCATGACTTGTCATCGGAATATTCCGGTGGCAAGTTTTTTATTTGGCTTTTTGGAGCATGACTTTTTAAAGAGTGCATTAAAAAAACCATGGCTATAAAAGCCCTGGTTTTAATTGTGTTGAATAACGACAATTTATTTTTCTATTGACTTGCCCCCGCCGTTATTTCTCCATTCTCGCTCAGAATTTTTTCTTTCCTCATCTTCCTTTATGTTGTTGAAGTCGTTTATGGCTCCAGCTTCAGCTCCTTGGGTGGCACGAACGCATTTTGATTTTATCATACGGTTCATGTCATAGTCTTCCATTCTTGGCGTAATGGCTGGGTCGTTGCACGGATCGGCGAATTTGTTTTCGGTGTACCTGCTTTTGTTGAGACTGCCGTCGGAATTGTAGGAATCACCGGCTAAGGCGAGGAACGACATAAAAAGAACGATTGACAGAAAAAGGCGCATAGGCCCTCCTTTGTTAAATGTGTGTTTTGTTCTGTCTAGGGTTTATTATAGGGCTTATGTTCTTGAAAGACAAGTTTTTTATTTGACTTTTTTGCCATGAAGAACTATAGTTTTTCGTTAAAGTTTCGATCTTTATAAAAATAAACATTTCGGAGGAAAAATATGAATTCCGTGGCGGAAGGGAAGAGAGCTTATACCAAGAGGCGCTTGCCATATTGCCAACTTAAGGCCTTTGTTTGGAAAAAGGCAGTAGAAATGGGAATCGATCTGCGAACAGGAAAAGAGGATGCGTATATAACGGTTCGCATGTCTGTGTCGACCGAAGAGGCGGCGCTTATGCCAGAAGACCTCACTGTCTATAAAAGGTTTGGGGCGGATTTTTTTGAGCCAACGGTAAATGGTCTGAAGGTGGATGGCAAGAAGCGTCGATGGATGCGTATCGACAATCCGAATCTTTCAAAGAACGATCTTCAGCGCGAGATAAAGAAATTGCGAAGTACCGTTTCCCAGTTAAAGGTGCGCCTTAAAAAGAGCAACGATAATGTCAAAAGGCAAAAGAGATATTCTGCGCCGGACGTATCGGTGTCATCGAGGGTTGTGGGAAAGTCTCTTTTTATTGATAAAGAGATTGTCAAAGTCGAGCGAGAAACAAGGAAAATCATCCCTAAAAATCTTTTTTCTTTCAGTGATCCGGAAGAGACGTCTTTTGGTGGCGTGGCTTATTGTCGAAGTTTTTTGTCGATCATAAATCTTAGGGACCAGGAGACTATGGAAAGGGCTATGATCTCTAGTCCTAATATCTATGTCAAATACAAGGGAAGATTCTTCTATGGCGGATTCGTATTCAGGAGTTTCGTCATCTTGAACAGGATTAAAAGTCTCGAAGAATATCTGGCCAAAAGAGAAGCGATACCAGATGAAAGGGTGAGACGAATGTATGCCGAGGATCCCGGAGATGTTTATATTTGGGGATGCTTAAAACAGCTGATCCTCCAGTGACGCACAAGGCGGGCCTTAGAGCCTGCCTTTTTATTTTTTGAAGAAGGTCATGTGTGGTATAATTTAATTGGATAGTATTTAAAAACCTTTAATTTCAAACTATGGACAATTTTAAGATTCCTGACATCAAATGGTCTAAGATCCTTAAGATTTTAGGCTTAGTTCTTTTGGGGGTTTTAGTTTTGGGAGTGTTCATTAATTTGATCGTCGATCCTCTTTTTTCGAACAAGACAAAATATAGCAGTAGCATGATGGTCGGTTTGGGTGCGACCTCTCAAAGCGGCTATGCACCATCTTATAATTCGGCCAATAGTTATTCCGAAGTTAAGCTGTCTTCGCGCAACATAGTCATGGAGGATAGCGCTAGCGATGGGTACTCAGTCGATGCTGAGAGTTATGAGGTGACTGATTATAACGCTACGATAGAGACAAGGAATCTTAAGAGGGATTGCTCCTTGATACAGGATTTAAAGTCTAAAGAATATATAATATTCCAATCTGCCAATATTGGGGACAAGAATTGTAATTTTAACTTTAAGGTCGATAAAGAGAATCTTTCCGAGGTTTTGGATGTGATCAAGGGCTTGAATCCGCGAGATCTTTCGGAGAACGTCCAGTCGATCAAGCGTCAGCTTGAGGATTTCACTAGTCAGGAAGAGATACTAAAGAATAAACAAGCCACCATAGAAGACACTCTTAAAAGTGCCGTTTCAGCCTATAATGAAATAACCGATTTGGCGACCAAGACAAATAATGCCGATAGCTTAGCTAAAGTCATCGAAAGCAAAATAAATATAATCGAGCGTTTGACCTTGGAGCGTATAAACATCAACGCTGAATTGGATAGATTATCACAGAGCAAAGCCGACCAGTTGGAGAGACTTAAATATGTGAATTTTTATGTCTATGTCTATGAGAATAAGATCGTAGATGGGCAGCAGATAAGAGATTTCTGGAAGTCTTCATCCAAGCAATTCGTTAACAACACCAACCAGCTTTTGAATGATTTGAGTCTTGGCTTGGCGTCTTTGATCTTGTCTCTAGTTAAATACTTGATCTATGCTTTGTTGTTCTTGATCGTCTTTAAGCTTTGCTGGAAATTAGGTGTTAAGATTTTAAAGAAATAGGATCGTCTCGATAAAAAACGCCGAGCTATGTAGCTCGGCGTTTTACTATTCTCAAGAGTTTACCTCTAACCATTGTTCTTCTTTTTCTTCGATGGCTTTCTTTACGTCTTCCAGTTCCTTGGCTTTTTCTGGGTCATATTCGACGGGATTGGCCAAGAAGTATTCCAAGAGTTCGAGTTGCTTGCCGTTTAGTTTTTCCAATTGTTTCTCTATCGAGGCTGATCTTTTCTGGTCTTCTTTTTTCTTTTGATAGTCTTCGCGTATCGGTATGCGACTTTCTTGCCTTATTTGTTTTTTCTTATTCTCTTTTTCCAATTCGGCCGCCAACAACTCTTTTTCCAGGCGCTCTACGTATTCTTCATAATCCTCTAAGCATCGCTTCGCCTTGCCGTTAGATATTTCCACTATTCCCGTGGTGATCAAGTTACAAAATGTTCGGTCATGGCTAGTGAAAAGTATCGTGCCTTTGAATTTGCTTAATGCCGAGCCCAGGGCTTCGACAGTTTCGAAGTCTAAATGGCAGGTCGGCTCGTCGAGCAAGAATACGTCAGGTTTGGATAATAGCAGCCCTGCCAAAAGCAGGCGAGACCTTTCGCCGCCCGAGAGCATATTAATGGATTTTTTCAAATCGTCGTCGCGGAAAAGCAGGTCGCCGGCCATTTTTAATATGGACTCCTTTTTATGCTCTGGTGAGGCCACTCTTTCTAAATATTCAAAGACCTGCTCTTGGTCATTCATTTTGTCTATCGGGTCTGGACCGTGGTAGGCAAGCTTAATGTCCGATGCCCAACGAAAAGACCCCTTGATAGGTTCGAGGTTTCCAGAGATAGTCTTGAGTAATGTGGTCTTTCCTTGGCCGTTGAGCCCTAAAATAGCCAGTTTTTCTCCGGAGCGCACATCGAAATTGACGCCTGATACGACAGTTTTTCCATTATAACCGATATCCATCTCTTTTATCTTTAAGGTAAAATTGTGGCGATTTTCGACTGGTGGGATCGTGATGCGAGTGATGCCAGCTTCGTGCTCGATGGCTATTCTTTTGCTTTCTAATTTTTTAATTCGTCTTAAGAACGATTGAGCTTGTTTGGCTTTCGAGGCTTTATAGCGGAAACGGTTAACGAATTCCTCTAAGTGTTCTTGCTGCCTTTCTAACCCCTTGTTCGTTTTTATGAGAGTGGATAATTTTTGTTCTTTGAATTCCAGATATTTTTCTATATTTCCCGGATAATGATAGCAGCTAGTAGGGGAGACTTCGATCGTTTCTTCGCAGGTTTGTTTTAGGAATTCGCGGTCATGGGAGATTATTAGAAAACTTCCATTGTAGGATTTTAAATATCCTTGAAGAAGGATCAAAGTCGAAAGGTCGAGATAGTTAGTCGGCTCATCAAGAAGGAAGAGGTTTGGCTCCACCAATAACATGGCCGTCAATTTCAAACGCATCTTCCAGCCGCCAGAAAGACCTTGAGCTGGCATGGCTAGCTTATTTTCATCTAATTGAAAACGCGAACTTATCTTGCGAGCGCGCCATTCCTCACGGCCGCTGATGCGCATTAGATAGTCCAAGGCGCTTTCGTCCTCGATAAAATCATCATTTTGCTTTAAGTGGCCAATGCGAGCTTTATTGCCGATCATGACATCGCCTTTATCTGGGTTTTCTTCACCAATGAGAATGCGGAAGAGAGTGGATTTTCCTGCGCCATTTCTGCCGACGACGCCGATCTTTTGCTTTTCTTCCACGGAAAAAGTAAGGCCGGAGAATATTTTCCGGCCGCCATATTCTTTTTCTAGGTTGGAGGCTTGTAGTAGTATCGCCATTATTCTATTTCGATTATTCTGTATTCCACCGCTCTTTCCTTGAGATGAACGACGACGTTCTCGCCGACGCGTTTTCCAAGCATAGCCGATCCCAAAGGAGAATCTTTGGAGATTATGCCAGAAGAGGGGTCGCTTTCGGTGGCGCCGAGTATTTGGAAAGTCTTTCTTTTGCCAGATATCTCAACGGTCACGGTCGATCCGAGCTCTACGAAAGAGCCGCCGTTTTTTGGCTTTATGATCTCGACTTTTTTTAAGAGTTCCTCTATCTCTAGGATGCGCGAATTTATGCCGCGTAGTTTTCCTTTAGCTATTTGATAAGCGGCGTTTTCTGAGAAGTCTCCGTCTGAGGCATATTTTTTAACTTCCTCGGTCAGGCGCGGGCGGACGTGTTTGACTAGCTTTTCAAGCTCAGCCGACAATTCTAAGAACTTGGCCTCGGTCATATGACCATCGACCTTGGGTCTTAGGTATTTATCGGGTTTTCTTATTGGTACTCTCATACTTTTCCTTAATAATAGCAGGTTTTTGGCTAATGTAAAAATGGGCCTCTAAAATCTTTATTTTTGGAGGATTATTTGCTAAAATTTACTTATTGCCATTATTTTAAATAAGGGCGTATATTTTATGTTAAAGAAGACTATTAAATATCTTTGGTCGTTAAGATGGCAGTTCGCCAAGTATTTTGTAGTTGGTATTTCAGGGGTGGCCATCGATTTTTCGATTATGATCGGCCTTAAAGAGTTGGCAGGTATTAATCCGGTCGCGGCTACGGCTATCAGTCAGATATTCTCCATCGCGTTTATATTTACAGCTAATAAGTATTGGTCATTCGGCTCGCATCATCAGACCAAAAGGCAACTTTTTAGATATTCGTTGGTCTTAGGCTTCGATTATGCCTATACCGTGGCTATGATGTATGCCGGCACCGATTGGCTGGGCTTTGATTATCGTTTGGTGCGCTTGGTTACGATCGCCATTCAGGTTATTTGGAATTTTTTTCTATATAAATATTTCGTCTATCGCAAAGACGAGGAGGCGGTAGTTGAAGTCAGTGAATCATATGAACAAACAAAAGATCAAGGAGTACTTTGAAGGTGCGGCCGCCACTCGTGACTCATGGCGTCGTCGAAATGCTTATTACCACAAAGACATCAAGAGTTTGTTGCGTTTTTTGATACCTTCCGATGTCTCTGTTTTGGAAGTTGGTTGCGCGACTGGTGACATAACGGCTTATTTAGCCGAGCAGAACCGCGATATTCGCGGCATAGATTTTTCTCCGGCTATGATCGCCGAGGGTTTAAAGAAGTATCCCGGTCTTGATCTAAAGGTCGAGGATGTCGAATCCTTGCCGCCAGCCGAAAGAAAATATGACTATATCGTCGTTTCGGACGTTATTGGTTACTTACATGATGTCCAGGCGTCTTTTTCTTCTTTAGCCGAACATTCACACTCCAGGACAAAATTGATAATAACCACTTATAATTTTTTGTGGGAGCCTATTTTCCGTTTGGCCGAAAAGCTTAAATTAAAGATGCCGCATCCGATGCAGAATTGGCTTTCTTCGAATGATGTCGAACAACTCCTTTATTTGGCTGGTTTCGAGGTGATCAAAGAGGGCGGACGTTTGTTGTTGCCAAAGAACATCCCAATACTGGCCCCACTATTCAATAAATACTTGGCTAAGTTGCCGATATTCAGAAATCTTTGCTTGGTGAATTATTTTGTGGCCAGAAAAAAACCCGAGCCGTCGAAGGCCGAGCAGCTTTCTGTTTCAGTTTTGATCCCAGCGCGAAATGAGAAGGGTAATATCGAAGCGGCCATCAAGAGGACGCCGATGATGGGCAAACATACGGAAATATTGTTCGTTGAAGGCAATTCGACCGATGACACTTGGGCAGAGATCGAGAGGGTCAAGGCCGCTTATCCGGATAGAGATATTAAGATCATGAAACAAGACGGCAAAGGAAAAGGAGATGCGGTTCGTAAAGGTTTCGATGCGGCCACTGGCGACATATTAATGATACTAGACGCAGACCTAACGGTCCCGCCTGAAGATCTGCCAAAATTCTACAAAGCCATCGCTGAAGGCGACGGAGAATTCATTAATGGTTGCCGTCTAGTCTATCCGATGGAGGATAAGGCTATGCGCTTGCTTAATACTTTTGGTAATAAGTTTTTTAGTGTCATGTTCTCTTGGCTTTTGGGGCAGAGGATAAAGGATACTCTTTGCGGGACCAAAGTATTATTGAAATCGGACTATGAGCGCATCAAGGCCAATAGAAAATTCTTTGGCGACTTCGATCCGTTCGGTGATTTCGATCTTTTGTTCGGCGCGTCTAAACTTAATTTGAAGATAATCGATCTGCCGATACATTATCAGGCCAGAGTTTATGGTGAGACTAATATCTCCCGTTTCAAACATGGTTGGTTGCTTTTGAAGATGTGTTTTTTTGCCATGAAGAAAATTAAATTCATTTAAAATAAAATATGATCAAACAAAACGAATTAGAACACGACAAAAAAATCTTAGCTGAAGCTGAAAAGGTTTGGGGTAGGAGCGGTGAGGCTGGCAAGAGGAGATTGGAGAGGAGAGCTAAAATGGTCGTTGAATATTGCCAAATAGGTTCAGGCAAGAAGGTCCTTGAAATAGGTTGTGGAACGGGGACTTTGACGGAAGTTTTGGCTAAGACCGGAGCTACTGTCGTAGCCACTGATATCTTTCAGGATTTTTTGAATGCGGTGGAGAAAAAGATCGGCCAGAATCCAAACGTCACTTATCGCATCGCCGACGCTGAAACTTTAGAAGGTTTCGCCGATGGTGAATTCGATGCCGTGGTTGGATTGTCGATATTACATCATTTGGATGTCGATAAGAACTTAGAGAATATGTATCGCGTCCTTAAGCCAGGTGGTATGTTGGCTTTTGCTGAACCGAACATGCTTAATCCGCAGATCGCTTTGCAGAAGAATATCCCACCATTGAAGAAGCTTTTGGGCGATTCTCCTGATGAGACGGCATTTTTCCGCTGGCCTTTCGCTAAAAAGCTCAAAGACAAGGGGTTTTCCGATATCAATGTCGTGCCGTTCGATTTTTTGCATCCGGCCATTCCTAATTTTCTTGCACCTTTGGCCGATAAATTCGGTTTCTTTTTGGAAAAATTGCCATTAAGAGAGATCGCTGGATCTTTGTTCATTGGCGCCAAAAAATAATCACATGAAAGAACTCATATTGCCTAAGCGTTTTTATAATACCAATGACGAGGATCCGACTTTATTTTATCGTTTGCCGTTGATCGGCAATGTCTATCGGAAGAGGTTGGAAAATACTTTAAAGCTGACAGAGAAAGTCGAAGGCTCCATCGCTGACATAGGCTATGGCAGTGGCTTGCTTTTTCCTTCTCTATTGAAGAAATGTTCCGTTTGCCATGGATTTGAAACTCATGGCAACGAAGGCAAGGTTTGGCAGATGCTTGAGAACGAGGGCATCGCAAAGGAAAAAGTCGTGCTTAAGCCAGGAAGCATTCTTGATATACCAGCCGAAGATGAGGCGTTCGATGAGATAGTTTGCGTTAGTACGCTTGAGCATATACCGGAGTTGGATAGGGCTATGTCGGAAATGAGAAGAGTCCTCAAGACTGGAGGCAAGGCGATCTTTTCCTTTCCTGTGCGAAACAGCGTCACCGATTGGTTTTATCGCCTGGTTGGTTATGACCCGCGCAAACTCCATCCATCATCGCATCGTGATATAATCGCCGCGGCCGAAAAAGCCTTTGCGGTCGAGGAGACTTTAACCTTTCCTCGTCTGCGCAATATCGATCTTACTCTATATTGCACCGTTAAATGCGTGAAAAGATAAAAAGATTCTTTGCTCTGATTAAAAATGATCCCTGGATATTATTCGTCCTGGGAGTCTTTTCTGTTTTAGCTTGGTGGCGTTTTTGGAGACAGGGAGTGGTCAATTTTGACGAGGCCTATTTTATTATTGTGGCCAGAACTTTTTCGTCCATAGCCAAAGAGCTTTTTTTACACCCGATATCTTTTTTCCATGGGAGTTTTCTTTCTGATTTGGCGGCCAACTATGGAAATGTCTATACGGCCGCTCGTCCTTCTTATGTCTTAGCGTCGTCTTTTTTGGCACTGTTCTTGCCGGCTACCGTGGCTAGTCGACTGATCAGTTTGTTCTCTGGCTATGTTCTGATAATTTTCTTTTATCGTCTTTTGAAGTTTTACGTCGAAGACAAGAAAACAAGGACAATATTGACGCTTTTGCCAGCAATGTCTCCGTTATTATTAGTGTATTCACGATTGGGATTGTCGCAGATATTTTCCGCGGCTTTTTTGACGGTTTCGACATATTATCTTTTGTCTTACTATCGCTTAGGTAAACGCGGTGATTTGATCAAGTTCGGATTTGCGGCAGCCGTACTCTTTATGAGTCACTATAATGTAGTCTTCTTAGTCTTCTTTCTTTTGCTTTATGGA
This sequence comes from uncultured Gammaproteobacteria bacterium, assembly GCA_964547855.1. Classification (GTDB taxonomy): domain Bacteria; phylum Patescibacteriota; class Patescibacteriia; order Patescibacteriales; family WJLG01; genus JBAZHE01. The sequence goes on from CAZJPG010000002.1 coordinate 20,640, forward strand.
GTTTGGTCGCTTAAGAAGCATGGGGTCAAGGTCAAGGATTGGTCGTTATTCGCTATTTCGTTTTTAGCCTTGCCCTTTTTGTGGGAGATGATTACCCAGGTGGCTTCAGCAGTGGCAGGTGATCGTCTTGGTAGTGGCAAGGTCTTGTCTTACTCTGGGGAGTTTTTAGCTCAATTAGCCAAGGCTCAAGTTAGTGAAGAGACGCCATTCGGGCAACTCTTGTATTATCCGAAACTTTTTATTTTAACGGAAGGGGTATCGATCGCTTTGTTATTGATCATTGGTTTGTTTTTATTATTGCGCCGAGCAAAAAAAATAGAGTATCAGGTGATCATAGTGCCTTTGATTTTTTCTTTGCTGATTTTTTTCGCTGCCCCGCTAAAATTCCCGCGTAATCTTATTTCTGTTTGGCCTTCGTTATATTTAGCCGTTGCCATTGCAGTGTCATGGATTGGAATGTTTTTAACCAAAGGGCGTGGCAATGGTGTGGCTAGGGTGTTGTCTTTATTGATCGTTGTTTTGGTTTCAGCGCCTCATTTTATGAGTTACCCCCAGTATTTGGCCATTAACACCGGCAATGACAAAGCAGCTCTTTATGTAAAAGAGCATTATGATCCACAAAATACTTTGATTCTTTCTTGGTCAACTGCTATTTGGCGAGTTTATTTACCTGGCTATGCTTCTGAGCAATTGGCCGAGCCGGATGAATGGAAAAAACTTTTATCGCAGCGGTCGAACGTTCTAGTGATCGACGATTTTTTTACCAGTATACTGGATCCGAAGAAAGAACAAGATGTGGCTGATAAAAAGCTGGTATTCGATCAGGAGAGTGAGATTTTTAAGGCTAGACCGATAATATTGGACCTGATATATAAGTCACCTGACGTGATCGATAAAATGTTCGATGACAATGCTCAAAGCCATATTTCTATATTTGAGCTAGATGGAAAAAGTTGGGATTGATTTTTTTGTAAAAAAGTGCTATTTTATAGTCAAATAAATTAATTAATCAACAAAAATTATGGAAGTTATCACTGGTCTTTTTGGTTTTCTTTTGCCGTTCCTCTTGGTTATCGTATTGGCTTCGATCAAGCAGGTCAATCAGTATGAAAGGGGCGTTAAGTTCACTCTTGGAAAATTCTCCTCTATCATGGAGCCAGGCTGGCGCTTAGTCATTCCGGTTTTTCAAACCTTTCAGAAGATAGATATTCGCGTTAAGGCAGTCGATGTCCCAGACCAGAAAGCTATCACCCGCGACAATGTGCCGGTGACCGTCAACGCCGTTATTTATTACAAGGTTTCTGATGCTGCCAAGGCCGTTATTGAGGTTGAGAATTTCTATTATGCCATCTCGCAGTATGCTCAGACTACGATGAGAAACATAGTCGGCGAGGTGACTTTGGACGAGCTTTTGGCCGGTCGCGACAAGATAGCCGAACGCATCCGTGAGATCGTCGACAAAGAGACTGATGCCTGGGGAATCAAGGTTAATAATGTTGAGCTCAAAGATGTGTCTTTGCCAGAATCCATGGAAAGGACAATAGCTAAGCAGGCCGAGGCCGAACGCGAGAAGCGTGCTGTCATAATAAACTCCGAAGGAGAATTGGCCGCAGCCTCAAATGTTGCCAAGGCTGCCGAGATCCTCTCTCAAACCAATGGCGCTCTGCATCTGAGAACTTTACAGTCGATTAACGACATATCGTCCGATCAGTCTAATACCATCGTCTTCGTCACTCCGGCTGAGATTCTTCGAGCCTTCGATGGTTTTGCCAAAAAAGTCACCAAAGAATAAACTATTCGAATAAATAAAATCACCGACCAATTGGTCGGTGATTTTATTTATAGTAGACTGGCGGTCGAATAAACATTGCTGGTCTAGCCCTTGGCGATAGTTAACCCCCAGACGCTTGCGGCTCCAAAATCTTTTAAGGTCTTTGCCGCTGATTCAAGTGTTGCGCCGGTAGTGGCCACGTCATCGATGAGTATTATTTTCCTTCCCTGCAGACTTTCTCCGCCATAAGAGAAGCATCCACGAAGATTGTCCATTCTTTCCGATTCGCCGATTTTAGCCTGCGGTCTATTGTTTTTCGTTCTTTTGAGGCCGTCCAATCTTTTCCACTCTGTCTTTTTAATTAAATTTTCAGCTACTAATTCTGACTGGTTGAAACCCCTCCATTTTAATCTTTTGTGGTGAAGGGGAATGGCGCAGATCGAACGGGCGCCGGAGAATAGTCCACTGTCGAACGATAGTCGATGGTCTTTTATTGTTTTTACGATGAATTCGGAAAGGGGATCGGCTAAGGATGTTATTAGTGAGTATTTAAATTTTTTAATGGCATCTGCTAGCTCTTTTTGATCATAATTGCCAGCGGAAAATACGCCGTCAAGCGAATGCGTTTTACGGCAATTTTTACAAGTGGCGCCTGATAAATTATTGTTTCCACAGAAAATGCAGCCATGGTCGGTTAGAGGGCGCAGCTTTCTTATGCAGTCATTACAAAACCACTCTCCTTCCCGTCCGCAAGATAAGCACTCTATTGGGAACAAAACATCCAACACTCCATTCTTGATGCAAGATAAAAGACCGGGGATTATCCCGGTCTTATGGTCGTTATTCTTCATTCGAGTTCTATTTTTCTGATCAAGGAGTCGCGGGAGTCCGTGAAATATAGATTTTTACCGTCATCGCTTATTACTAGATTGCTCATGTTGTAATCGCCATCAGGTATAGCTATTAATTGTTTCTCTCCAGTCGCTACGTTTATCTTATATAAGTCGTCTCTGGTATTAAGGGCTGTCTCTGGGAACATGCCAGCTCCTTCTTCAAGTGTTTCTGGAACTCCGCAGTACATAGTATTGTTATCGGCGAAAGCGCATTTACTGGCCCATGTTTGTATGTTCAAGTCTTTACGGTTTGATCCGATCGAGTCTCCGACAGCATCAACTACCCAAAGTTCTGGTTTTGCGTCACCTGAAAGGTTGTAGACGCTATAGGCTAAGCGATCGCCCTTTTCCGACCACATCGGCTCGAATCCGCGACCTTCGACGATCGTAGACTTGAAATTCTCTTTATTTTGTCCGACAAAGAAAACTTCTTGACGGTCCAAGTCTATTCCTTGTGTGTACATGGCTACGATCTGTCCGTTCGGCGACCAGTCGGTATATACATTGTTGGCGTTCTTGCCGATAAATTCCAAAGCCTGTGAACCAGAGCCATCGCTTTTAGCTATTGCCAGCCAGCGATTTTCGACATCCAAACCAATACTCTTCATGATTAGATTATTGCCGTCGCTAGAGAAGTTAAAATCTTCCCAGTGTTTTGGCAGCGTGGCTTGTTTACCGCTTTTGAAATCATAAACGATATTGGATCCGTCTGGATATTCAAGAACGGCTTTATCGCTGGTTGGTGACCAAATTATATTATCGACGTTGTGGAAAACTTTATCGGATAGTGGCGTCATTTCTCCATTTTCGTTTAGGCGATAGAATTTGCCATCGTTTTTATCGTATAAATTTACGCCTGTTCCATCACTGCTGATCGTCGGCTTCATGACTTGGTCTGTTATGACTTGATTGGTCTTGGTTAGGCCGCCGCTAGCTTTTTCCGCAGGTTTTATGCTGGTTTCAGTGGTCGGGACAACTGCCTCTTCGCCGGTTTGCGTGGTTATTTGTCCTTGACCCTCTTGAGCTGGCGTCAGTCTTCCTCCTTGTTCTTCTTGTGTTCCTGTGTTTTGACCAGGGATTATCGACAGTGTTTGCTTAAAGAAAGACAGGTATAGCAAATAGGCCATTATGGCTATAAAAGCTAAAAAGCCTATGATCAGTAGGACTCTCTTGTACTTGGAGAAGAAATTCATGTTTTTTTGTTTGTCGATCGACAATTGCTTATGAGTCATTAAAAAGGATGACTTTTTGCCTTTGTCGCTCGGCTAGTTTTATGCTATGATATATTATATAATAATGATAGATATATTTCAAAGGTTTAGACCTTTGAACAGCTAAACATGTCAAGCAACAGATACATAGGCGTAGACATAGGAACATCTTCGGTGAAGATGGTGGAATTGGCAAAACGCGGAGGCAAGTTGGAATTGGTCACTTATGGATACAGTGAAAACGCACGTGAAGGCGTAATGGACGGATGGACTAAGAATGTCGATTATGTCGTTAGAGTGATCGACAAGGTCTACAAAAAAATGGAAGCATCGACCGATAAGGCAGTGGCGACATTGCCGGCTTTTTCTGTTTTTTCGTCTATAATAAATCTAAAGAATGTAGATAAAAAAGGTTTGGCGGCCGCAGTGGAGTGGGAGGCTAAGAAATTCATACCATTGCCGCTCGAAGAGATGATACTCGACTGGAAAGTGATCGGTAATAAGTCCAGTGTCGACAGTACGATGGTCTTCCTTACTGGGTCACCAAAAAAACTGGTCAAGAAATATGTCGATATATTCCGCAAGACCGTGGTGACGCTGGCAAGCTTGGAAACCGAGACGTTCTCTTTGATAAGAGTGCTTTTAGGAGAAGATAAATCGACGGTAATGATCGTGGAGATAGGTGCTACTAATACCAATTTTTGTATAGTTAAAGATGGTATTCCGATGGTATCGCGCAGTCTTGATCTCGGTGGTCGCACCATTACTAAGGCTATAGCCGGAACTTTGAATATCGGGACTTTTCGCGCCGAACAGTTCAAGCGCGACCTTGGTTTCGCGATTTCACAGAACGGTAACGATGTGATACCTAAGACGATTTCGAACTCTATAAATCCGGTCATAGACGAAATAAGATATCTTTTGAATTTGTTCGAAAATAAAAATGAAAACAAAGTCGAGAAGATAGTGTTGGCAGGAGGGTCGGTGATGCTACCAAATTTCGTCAATTATCTCAAGGAAAAACTTAATATGACCGTAGTCATTGGCGATCCTTGGGCCAGAGTTTCCTATCCGCCAGAGCTGAAACCGATATTATCTGAGATAGGACCTAGTTTTTCTGTTGCCATCGGCTCTGCCATGAGAGAGATAGAATAATAACATCAAATGGATATATCATTCGCTTCAAAAAAGGAAGACGAACCAGGCGAAGGCGATAAGAAGATAGAGTTCGCCCGCAAGTTCGATCCGAATTTAGGTAATGACAAGAAACCACAACCAGCATCGTCTCCGGAAAAAGAGGACGATGATCTTGATGTTGTGGAAGAGAAGCCGACAAAAGAGAATTTTTTCACTAAACTGATAGACAAGTTGAAGAGTATGGGCTCAGGTGATGGGCATATGGGAGGTGATGTGTTGGAGGTTAACTTGATCAAGGAGGAGATCGTGAAATATTTTGACTGGCAAAAGGGTGTTTTGTTGCTTTTGTTGTCCATGTTCTTGTCTATGTCGATCATTAGCTTTGCTTATTGGGGTATCTCTTGGTGGGGTACAAAAAAACAGTACACGCAAAATCCGGTGTATATGCAGAGTTATTATAAAATAACCAAAGAAATAAAAGACAGAGAGGGCGACGTCAACGAGGTTTTGGATTTTAAACATAGGCTCGATATGGCCAATTTCGTTCTATCGAGACATATATATTGGTCTAATTTCTTTGATTTTCTAGAAGATAATACCTTGTCTAATGTGTTTTTTTCTTCGTTCTCTGGAGATATAAACGGTAACTATCATCTTTCCGCGACCACTAACAATTTTGATGTTATCAATGCTCAGACTAAGAAATTTTTAAATAATCCGTATGTTAGAGGGGCTGCCGTCGAGTCGGGCAACATCGCAGGAGAGAATGGCAAAGTGATCGTATCCTTTGATATCACTTTAGGCTTGGACCCTAAGATATTTTTGAAAAAATAAGCTTGCTTTATGAACGATGAAGGATTAATAACAGAAGACAACGATCAAAGCTTGAGACAGAGAAAGATGTTGACCAGAGTGGTTAATAAGTTTTTGAGCGATTATTTCGGTTTTATCGTAGCCGGTTTGGTGATTTTAATATTGGCTATTGGTTTTTTTATGTTGCTCAAGCCGAAATACGATCAAATGATGCAAGTGATAGGAACGATCAATAAGCAGGAAGAGTCTGATTTTGAAAATAAAAAAAGAGAACTGCAAAAGATAAACAATCTTTTGAAGTCTTACGGCGATATCGACGAAGCCTATAAGAATAAAATATACTCCATCCTTCCGGTTAGAGAGAATAAAGAAGAGATCTTTTCCGAGATTAACTATTTAGTCTCTAGAAACGGCTTGATCTTGGAGAATGTGAATTTGACCGAAGGTGGTGGTTATGATATTTCCGACAGTCTGCCAGCTGGAGGTGAGAATTATTTGGCCAGTGGCGAAATAAAGAGAGTTAGCATAAGCATGCGCGTTCGCGGCACTGATTATGAGTCTTTTAAGAATTTCTTATCAGCTATAGAGAATAATCTGCCAGTTCTCGATGTCGTTAATTTGAGTTTTGACCCTGGCAGCAAATCGGCCAATTTCATGCTTATGACTTATTATATTCAAGCCACAAAGCCTAATGAATAGAGGAATATGAGAACTATATCCAGAAAAGAACAATTGATAATTTATTGCGTATTGATCGTTTTTGGCGTGGCTTTTTTCATTTATTTTTTTCGCCAAGCGTCAGTCACTGAATTCGTCGAGCCAAAAGTCAGAACGACCGGGGCTTCGACTAAAAAGACGATTGGTGACGTTAAGATAGATACGGATTTTTTCAATTCCGATAAATTTAGGAATCTTCGCTTCGATAGCTTGCCAGCCGTTTCTTTTCCGGTAGGAAAAAGAGACCCATTCGAACCTTATTAGATATGTGGCCGATAATTTTATCGGTTATGTTCATAGATAAATGTCAGATGAAAAAGAAGCCCAGTTTTCAGAGCTATTGATCAATAAAGGTGTAGTTAGCCAGACAAAGCTGGAAGAAATAAAGAATTTGGCGGCAAACTCCAAAAAGAAATTGGAGGATGTTTTAATAGAGCAAAAATTAATAAGCGCTGAAAAGATAGTGGAGATAAAGGCGGAGATGGTTGGCATGGCATATATGGATACCTCGGAGATGCAGGTCGATGAATCGGCGCTGCATGTCATTCCGTTTCAAGTGGCCCAGAACTACAGAATGGCCTGCTTTGAAAAAAAAGGTTCGAAGATCAAAGTCGGCTTGGTCGATCCTTACAACTCCCAAGGTGTTAGTGCGTTGAATTTTTTAGCTCAAGAACAGGGCCTGGAAGTGGAGTATTACCTTATCTCCGAAGATAATTTGAATAGTTTATTCAATCGCCACCGTAATTTGGAGAAAGAGGTTTCGACCGCTTTGGAGACTAAGGCTCAAGAGGTGACGACCACCAACAGTAATGAGGTTCTTGAGGAAGATAGCGCGCAGGATATTAGTGTCGAGGATGATTCTGCTACGGCCCCTGTCGCCAGAATAGTTTCGGTCATCATTCGTCATGCCGTAGAGGAGAAGGCTTCGGATATTCATGTCGAGCCAATGTCCAGGGAGACCCGTGTTAGATATCGCGTCGATGGAATATTGAGAACTTCTTTGGTTTTGCCTAAAAGCATACATTCGGCGGTTGTCTCGAGAATTAAGGTTCTTTCTAAATTAAAACTCGATGAGACGCGCGTTCCGCAGGATGGACGTATTCGTTTGGTCGTCAACAAGAAAGAGATCGATTTTCGTGTATCCATAATGCCATTAATGGGAGAGGAGAAGGTCGTAATGAGAATTTTGGATTTAGGTAAGGGTATTCCGCCGCTAGAGGAGTTAGGGTACTCCAATAGGGCGCTGAACATAATAAAAAACAATATAAAGAAGACGTTCGGTTTGCTTCTTATAACCGGCCCTACCGGCTCCGGAAAATCCACCACTTTGGCTTCGGTCCTTAACATGCTCAATGACGAGAAGATAAATATAGTTACCCTTGAGGATCCAGTCGAGTATTTTATCAAGGGAGCCAACCAATCGCAGATTAGGCCGAGCATAGGCTACACATTTGCCTCCGGCTTAAGGTCTATACTTCGTCAGGACCCTGACGTTGTCATGGTCGGTGAGATTCGTGATGGTGAGACTGCAGAATTGTCGATCCATGCCGGTTTGACCGGACACTTCGTGCTTTCCACTCTTCACACAAACAACGCCATCGATGTCATTCCACGTCTTTTGGATATGAAAGTCGAGCCATTTCTTTTGGCATCGACGATCAATACTGTGGTTGCGCAACGTTTGGCTAGAAGAATATGTTCCAATTGCAAGAGGCAAACAAGTATATCATCTGATCTTTTGGAGAAAATGAAAGAAGAGATGCGAGTTATACCACAGCACATGGTAAAAGAGGCCGTTAAGGGCATAGAGACCGTCGACGACATAACCGAGGACATGTTCTTCGAAGGGGCGGGATGCCCTCATTGTAAGAACACTGGTTATAGCGGTCGCGTCGGCGTAGTTGAGGTCATAGATTTTAACGAGAACATGCAGAAGATAATAATGGACCCTAAGCAGATGCTGACCAATGATATTATTCGCCAGGATCAGGATTATATAACTATGAAAGAGGATGGATATCTAAAGGCTTTGCAAGGCTTAACGACTATTCAAGAGGTTTTAAGGGTTATACAAGATTAATATTTCAAATTGATATAAGAATAAATAAAATATGGACTCACCAGTTGATTTTTTCAAACAATTACTTCTAGACATGGCCAAAAAGAATGCCTCTAGTTTGCATTTGGTTGTGGGCAGTTCGCCTTTTTTTAGGGTGAACGGACGTTTGGTTTCGGAAATGGAGGAAGTGATATTTAAAAAAGAGGACATGGAGAGGATTGTCAGATCATTTTTGACAGAGAGCGAGCTAAAGGTCTTTGAAAAAGATAGAGAGATATTATTGGTTAAGGATTTCGGTGAGAATTTTCGTTTTCGCATTAATGCCTTTCATCAGCGCGATAGTATTTCTATATCTCTTAATTATATTTCCGAAAATATTTTCGACCTTGAAAAATTAGGTTTGCCAGTAAATTTCACTCGAGGACTTGATAGGGCTAGCGGTCTCTTGATAGTTTCTGGGCCGCCGTCGTCGGGAAAGACTATGACAGCTGCCAGTATTATCGAAAAGATGAATAAGGAAAGGCGGAAATTCGTCATGACGTTGGAAAGTCCGATAGAGAAGATGTTCGTCAATAAGAAAAGTGTTATCGTTCAGCGCGAGGTTGGGCATGATGTGCCTTCTTTTGTCGATGGGCTCAGACATTGTTTGGATGAGGATCCAGATATTGTTTATATAGATGAGATAAAAGAGGACTTCGAGTTGGTGCTGCCTTATATTTTGGAATTATCGTCCGGCAATGTTTTGGTTATATTGAGCGTGAATGCCGAAAGCTCCATTCGTGCCATTGAAAAGATATTGAATATCAGCTGTCGCAACCTCTCTAAAGAGTCAGTCCACTATATGCTTGCTGATGTTTTGTATGGAGTTATCGCCCAACGCCTAATACCTAATCGTGACAATGGCTTATCTTTGGCAGTGGAGGTGTTGGTGTCTAATTTTGCCGTTAAATCATTAGTACGCGAAGGTAGTATTTACCAGCTTGAGAGCGTCATTCAGAATTCCGGCGAAGAGGGGATGATAAGCATGGAGAAGTCGATAAAAGATCTTATAATGTCCGGAGAAGTCGATCGCCAAGACGTCGATCGCGATATCGATATATAACAGTAAAATATGCCAATTTATAGCTATAAAGCCGTAGACCAGAAGAATAAAAAGGTTCAAGGGTTGATAAATTCCTTCAATAAGAGGGCGGCCTTAGAGCGCTTGAACGACAGAGGGTTTAAGTCTATATCGTTAAGAGACAAGACTGACAGCTTGGAACTTAAAATAATGACGATCATAAACCCGGTCAGGGTCAAGGATTTGGTCATATTCTCTCGTCAATTCTCGGTCATGATCTCGGCTAATTTGGCGCTCGTTCAAGCTCTTAGGATATCGGCGGAGCAAACCGATAACATTACCTTAAAATCAGTTATATCCGAGATCGCTTATGAGGTTGATGGAGGTTCTTCGTTGTCTGCGGCCATGCTTAAGAGGCCGAAGATATTCACGACTTTTTTCACCAGCGTCATTCGTTCCGGTGAAACTTCCGGAAAACTGGATGACGTTTTGAGTTATTTGGCGGATGAAATGGAAAAGGATTACGATATGAATAGCAAGATCAAGGGCGCTCTTATATATCCAGCTTTCGTGCTTTCTGGTTTGTTTGCCGTTGGTGTTGTTATGATGGTCGTCGTAGTTCCTAAGTTGACCGCGGTTTTTGAGGAAACTGGGGCCGAACTCCCAGCCTCCACCAAAATAGTGATGGCTGTATCTAATTTTTTGACCAGCTATTGGTGGTCTTTAGGTTTTTTTGTCGCCATTGGGTATTTTCTGGTTCGTTTCACTCTTAAAACCGAAGGCGGCCGAAGGTTGTTCGATATGGCTAAGCTACGCCTACCCGTCTTTGGTAAGCTATTTCAACTTATATACGTAGTTCGTTTTACTAGGTCTTTGAATACTTTGATAGTCGGTGGTGTAACGATAGCTAAGAGTTTGGATGTTGTGGCTGATATAGTCGGTAATGCAGTTTTTAGGGATTTAGTAGTGAATAGTAAGAAGGCCGTGGAGGAGGGAGACTCTCTTTCTAAGGCTTTTATGTCCAGCGAACAAGTGCCTAAGATGGTGCCGCAAATGATAGTTGTCGGCGAAAGAACTGGTAAATTGGACTTAGTCCTTAAAAGAATAACTGAATTCTATAGCCGAGAGATATTGAATTTACTATCCAATCTTATGACGTTGTTAGAGCCTATGGTTATGATAGTCATGGGTGTTGGCGTAGGTTTGATGGTTGCGGCCGTATTGATGCCTATGTATAATTTGGCCAATCAGTTCTAAGAGATATTCTCAATAAATATTCCATATTGTATAATTAAAAAGAGGAAGATAATTTTTTAAACCAATTTTATGAAGGGGAGATATCGTAAAAACGAGGGTTTTTCCTTAATCGAACTCTTAGTCGTCATAGCCTTAATAGCTCTTTTATCCACCGTTGCTTTGTTGTCGTTCTCTGGCGCTCGCGGTAAAGCTAGAGATGCTAAAAGAAAAGCCGATCTCCACCAAGTTCAAACAGCTTTGGGCGTATTCTATGATAATCGTGGAATGTATCCTACTTCAACGTCTGTTTGGGATGAGGCCGAGGCGGATTATGGCGCTGCCACCACTACTGGGGCGGTATCTTATTTGGCCATAGCCCCGTACATATCGGAAAACGTAGCCATACTGCCAATGGACCCGCTAAATCCTGATAACAGTCCTTTGACCAATGACAGGTATATATATCGTTATGTTTCTGACGACGGTGATAATTTTGCCATTGTCTTTGAGACGGAAAATGATGACGGTGAGTCTCCTAATGTCTTATTAGGGTGGTAGTAGTCGATTTAAATTTTGAAAAATTATTAAGCTAGCTTTGGCAAGTAAAAAGAAAAGTAAAATATGAATAGAGAAGAATTAAAGAATGGCGGTTTTACGCTTATTGAATTATTGGTAGTTATTGCCATCATCGGTCTTTTGTCCACTTTATCGGTGGTCGCTCTCAACAGTGCCAGAGAAAAGGCTAGAAATGCTCGTCGCGTTTCCGACATAAAACAAGTTCAGACCGCATTGGAGCTTTATTATAACGACAATAATACTTATCCGCCTACTATAGAATTTGGGACCGGATCGATAGCTACTAATAGCGTTGTCTATATGACATCGATCCCTGCTAATCCACAGCCAAGGACAGATGGATCTTGTGCCGATAGCGAGTATGTCTATGTTCGCGATGACTATAATACTTACCACATAACTTACTGTCTTTCTAATTCTACCGGAGGGATAGACGCTGGCACTAATAATGCCACTCCTGCGGGGATAAGCGAATGATCTTTGGTTCTTGATAGCGTCTTTGAATTGTAAATGTTTGCAAATGTGGTATAATGATTACAAGAAGCTAACTTGTGGATAATTAAAATTAATTGTTTATAAGTGGCGTGTTTATTGGTTTTGCCAATAATATATTCCGTGTGTTATAATAAGATAAGTAATATAAGAGCCACTAAAAATCGTGGCTAATCCCAATATGAAACAAAACATCAATAGAGGTTTTACCCTCATTGAGCTCTTGGTGGTTATCGCCATCATCGGTCTTTTGTCCACTTTATCGGTGGTCGCTCTCAACAGTGCCAGAGAAAAGGCTAGAAATGCTCGCCGCGTTTCAGACGTGAAACAGGTTCAAACGGCACTGGAGCTTTATTTTAACGACGTAGGACGTTATCCTGACACCACTGATGTGGTTTTTGCGGCCAATGGCCAGATCGCTACCTCGGGTAATGTTTACATGAGTGTCATTCCAAGAAACCCAAGCCCAAGAAGTGATGGCAGCTGCCCAGATTCCGAGTATGTTTACAGCAGAACAAGCTTGACTAGCTACACCATAACCTACTGTCTTTCTGAGTCCACTGGTGGTATCGCTGCCGGTACAAGACATGCCACTCCAGCTGGTATTGACGATTGAGGACATTTTTTGAGACTTTCCCCGCTTTTTTCTTGGTTCGCCCGCCTATAATGGTGGCGCACCTAGAAAAAGGCGGGGAATTTTGTTTTACTGTGCTATAATGGTATAATCCATCAAAAACAAATTATGAAAGATAAGGTTTTAAAAATAAGTGATTTTCTAACGAATTTTTCCATTATCTCGATCTTGTTCTTGTTGCCAGTATTCTTTTCGTTTATATATGAGACCTGGAATATCTTTGAGCTGCCCAAGGTGGTGGCTTTTCGATATTTGTTGGCGATCGGAGTCATCTCTTGGTTAATCTCGTCTTTCATAAGGGGGTATTTTAAGCATCGTATTTCGCGTGCCTTATTCGGATTAGTGTCTTTGTTTTTTTTGAGTTCTTTGGTCGCGACGATATTCTCCATTCATCCGCAGCTGAGTTTTTGGGGTGAATATCAGCGCTTACAAGGCTTTTCTTCTTTTCTTTCTTATTTGGTTTTTTTCTGGTTATGCATCTTGCATCTTGATTCATGGCACAAGATAAAGATGTGTATTTGGTCTATAATAGCTTCGTCGGCCTTTGTTTGTTTTTATGGGACGAGCCAATTTTTGTATTCTGATCCAATGCGTTGGGCTGAATCTTTCGAAAATTTTAGACGTATCTTTTCTTCACTGGGACAACCTAATTTTCTTGGGCACTATTTGATAATAGTGATGCCTATAACGGCCTATTCTTTGTTGTTTATGTCAAAGAGGGTCATCCCTCGTCTCTTGTTGTTTTTATTGCTTTTACTTCAAACGATTTGCCTCTATTATACTTGGAGTCGTTCGGCATGGCTGGCTTTCGCCGCCGAAATTTGGATCGGGACTCTATTGTTTTTAGCCATCAATAATTTTAAAAGACTTTTTAAGACTATATTGATAAGCAGTATCGCGGTCGTTTTGGTTTTGGGAGTGTTTTTAGCGATCCCTAAAAATAATGATTTTTGGCTCAGGAACCGCTGGCTAAGCTCTTTTGATCTGTCAGTTGGGTCGCAGAGAATGCGTTTACTCTACATTTCTAAGGCTGCAAACGAATATCAACACACGACTTTACTTAGAAAGGCCTTTGGTTATGGGCAAGACGTTTTATCCGATGTGACAGTTAAATGGTACGATAAAGAGTGGGGTGATTACGAGAAGATCAATACTTGGCCGGATAGGATCCATAATTTTTTCTTTGACACCCTTTTGACGTCTGGGGCTTTTGGCATTTTGTCGTCCTTTTCCTTGGCTGCTTATTTTATTTATTTAACATTCAGTTTTCTAAGGCGTCATAAGCACGACAAGAGATATTGGCTGCAAGTTTTTTTATCGATGTCGGTCTTTGGATATTTTATAAATAATCTTTTCAGCTTCTCTGTGACGCCGCAATATGTTTATTTTTATTTTATTATAGCTTTGTCTTTCGTTAACTTTTTTTCCGATCGATTAAGCAAAGAGATCGAATGGCGGATCGGGAAAACATCAAAAATTTTATTGATGTTAGCCTTGGCTTTCTTTTTTGGTGTTTTTGTCTTTTATAAAGGGGCTCGGGCCATGAGAGCTGATTATTATTTTGCTGCTGCGCATGATTTAGGCGCTTCTAAGGTATGTCAGGCTCTTGGATTCAATCGTTTAGCCTCTATCATAGACCCGGACGAAAATTTTTATCGTGAGGAGTATCTTTTTAATGCTCTTAACTGCTTCGACTCCATAGAAGAGGAGAAGCAGAAGAATGTTCTAAAGGAGAACATCGACATAGTACTGTCTGATATTCCCAAAAAAGAAAGATGGTATTTTATTAAGCTCGAAGAGGCTAATATATTATCGGCCTATGCGGTCAACATCGATCCTTCTTATGCTGCCAGCGCCGAAGATGCTTTTAATGGTTTGATAGAGGAATATCCCAATATCAGTCAGGTGTATCTTTATTATGCCTATCATAAATTACGCATGAAAGAATATTCCCAAGTCCCAGAATTGACTAGTAAGGCCGAGTCTTTGATGCCTAAGTTGACATTGCCATTATATTTTTTGAATATGATACATCGTCAGTCTTTGGCCTCGGAGTTGGTCAGGGTGCATGAGATGACAGCTGTTTCCTATGAGTCCAGGGGTGAATATGGGAAAGCGGCAGAGTATTATGAAAAGGCCATAAAGGCCAATCCTTATCGTTTTGCTGATTATAAGAGATTGGCTGACATGTATTATTCCCAGGGCGATATAGATGCTGCCATAAAATATAATCAGAGAGGTTATTCTATGAATAAGAATGATTTTATCTGGCCATTGTCGATAGCATTGTTGTTAAAAGAGAAAGGGGATGAAGATGGGGCTGTCGATTATGCGAGGCAGGCTTTGAATATCGATCCAGAGAACAAGGAGGCGTCCGACATCGTTTCTGGATATAAAGAAGAAAAATAGAGTATGGCTAAGATATTAATAATAAATCCGCCACGTTTCCATGGCATGAATGTGCGCCGCGATGAACGAAGTGCTGATGTTCTAGAGACAGAGGTCAGTCCTTTTTATCAAGGGGCGGTTTTAGCGCAATATTTAAGGCAGAATGGTGGTCATTCAGTGTCAGTACTCGATGCCAACGGTTTGGATATCGATCTTTCGCAGGTCTCTGAATGGATAAATGATAATTCTCCGGCAGACTTAGCTATCGTTAAAGCTGCTGATGATACTTTGTTGGCTGATGCCGATGTATCTCTGGCTTGTCGTCGGGCCGGTATTTTTAATATGCTCTGGGAGCCGATATTGTCCCCAGTTGACCCGGGTAAGGTTTTGTCGATGTTGAATAGTGATGGAAAATGCGTCGATAGTTTAATCCTGGGCGAGGCCGAGGCTACGGTCAGTGATTATCTATCTCAAGGACGTCAGGCTGCTGGTTTAGCTTTTTGGGATGATGGTAAAGTAATGATCAATAGGCGCGATGATAATTGTCGTTTGAAAGATTTGGGCGATCTGCCGATACCGGATTTTTCCGATCTGCCGACGGAAAAATATCGTTCTTGGTTCGGAAAGGGGCCTTGGATGACGCTTTTTACGTCTCGAGGTTGCCCAGGAAACTGTAATTATTGCCTTATTGGCGGTTCGACCGTATTTCGCGGTTATGGACGGTCGATACGTTTTCAAAGTGCAGAAAGGATTTTTGAAGAAGTTAAGATCCTAATCGAGAAGTTCGGCATAAAACACGTTACTTTTTGGGATGATTGTTTCACGCTTGATCGTCAAAGAGTCGAGAGGTTTTGTGGTTTAGTTAATGCCAGCGGATTGAGGTTCGAATGGAGCTGTATGTCGCGCGTCGATTTGGTGGACTCTAACCTTCTAAAATTGATGAAAAAGGCAGGGATGACCAGGATAGGTTTTGGAATAGAGTCTGGTAGTCAAAGAATTCTTGACTATATCCCTAAACACGTTACCGTGGAGCAGAATTTATCTGCGATCAAAGAAGCCAAAAAAGCTGGCTTGTGGGTTTGGATATATTTGGTCATGGGTCTGCCAGAGGAGGATAAGACATCAGTAGAGGAGACAATAAAGTTCGTAAAAGAAAGTAAGCCAGATTTTATGTTCTTGGGGACTAATACGCCTTTCCCTGGTACAAGGAATTTTGACACTTGTCTTGAGCTGGGCTTGATAGATGAAGATATCTTTGAAGCGATAATACGCGGGGAGTTCGTTACTGGTTCCACGGTCATGGCTTCATCTAAGCATCTTTCAAGGGAGGAGATAGCCGAAGCTAAATATCGTGTGCACAAGGCCTTTGTTTTTAGTTCTCCAAAGGTGTTTTTGCGTAAAGTTTTCTCCAATATCGGCAGGATATTGGATTTAGAATATGTTGGGAGTAAAATATCTTATTTTATATTGAAAAAGAGATGAGATTAATGGTGGTGAGTCATTTTTTGCCTCTGCCATGTGACGCTGGCGGAAAAACAAGACTCTTCAATTTATTAAAGAGAACTTCCTTGAAGCACGAGGTGAGGTTTGTGTGGCTGAACGACGGGACCGGTGGTGATTTAGAGACTTCCAAGGTAGGATTGCCAAATATCGATTTTAAGGAAGTCTTAGTGAGTAGGGGGTTCTGCAAATTGCCATATTATTTTTTTTCGCTCCTAGGTTTTGGACATTTGTTTGTTAGTGCCAAAATCAAAGACCAGATAGCCTCCCTAAGAGAGGAATGGGGAGCTGTCCATACGCAATTTGAGTTTTCACAAAGCGCTAAATTTTCGTCCGGTTCAATAGAGGGAGATATTTTGGTCGTTCACGAGATAAGGCACAAAAGAATGGCTAAAGAATTTTTAGGTAAGGGTCTATTGGCAAAAATAAAATCCAAGCTATTTTCATTTATAATAAAGAAAGAGGAGCTAGCGAATTTTTCCAAGTTCGACACCTTGATCGCAATGTCCAATGAGGATAAAAAAGATTTTTTAACTTTTTTTCCTGAAAAAAAAGTGGAGGTGATACCGAATGGCGTCGATATCGAAATTTGCCGTTATAACCCCTCAGTCAGCGATGAGAATAAAGGGATTTTTTTTGTTGGTTGGTTTGGAAACAGACAAAATGTAGACGCTTTAAAATTTTTCATGGATGTGGTTTGGGATAGGATAGATAAAAAGCCAGTAGTAAGCATATTTGGCTCTGATCTGCCGGCGGATTTATCTAAAAGAGTCGAGGTGCTAGGGTGGAAGTATTATGGTTATTTACCAGAGACGGAACTATCTGATAAAGTTAAGGATTCGGCATTGATAGTACCATTGCTTTCTGGCGGAGGTACCAGACTTAAGGTTCTTGAGGCTTTTGCTAGGGGAAATCCCGTCGTAAGCACTGGCATAGGCGTCGATGGTATTGATGTTGTTAATGGAAAGCATGTTTTGATCGAGAATGGTGCCGAAGATTTGGCCGCCGCTATAAACAAGCTCTTGTCTGATAATGCGTTGTGGAAGGAATTGACGACCAATGCCAGAAAATTAGTCGAGGATGAATATAATTGGGATACCATAGCTAAGAATGGTGAAAAGTTATATGGATAAAGATATTATTAAATTGAATTTGGGCTGCGGGAAAAAGAAGCTCGATGGCTATATTAACGTCGACAAGGAGCTCTCTTGCCGGCCAGATATTTTACATGATCTGGATGTTTTTCCTTATCCACTCACAGATGATCATTTTAAAGAGGTGATCATGGATCATGTCATGGAGCATCTAAAGGATCCGCTGATGGTTTTAGGCGAGATTTATCGTGTGTCTGCCGATGGAGCCGCAATAACGATAAAAACACCGCACTTTTCTTGTAATTGGTTGCATCCACGCCATTGTTCGGCGATCAGTACTAAATTATTTGATTTTTTAAATCAAGAGAACGAGGAGTCGTATGGCAAAACGAATTTTTCGGTCGAAAGTATTAAACTTAGGTGGATGAGAAATACCGACCGTGGCCGTAAGGGTGGGGTGTTTATCAAGATGTTGGCGCGAATGATAGACTTTTTGGCCAACATCGATCCGGCCATCACTGAAAGGATTTGGTGTTATTGGGTCGGTGGTTTTGAGGAGATAGTCTTTACGGTTAAAGCGATCAAAAAATCCTAAAGATATGGATTTTTCCATAATAATAATAAATTACAAAACGAAAGAGTTGACAGCTGCTTGTCTGGACTCGATATTTTTTAATTTTCTTGGTGATTTTGAAGTCATAGTAGTTGATAACGCCTCTAATGATGGCAGCATTGATTTTCTTTCAAGTCGTTTTGGGGATAGATTGAAATTAATAGCTAGCCAAAAAAATTTAGGATTCTCTGGGGCTAATAATTTGGCGGCTAAAGCGGCTAAACACGAGGCTTTGTTTTTTCTTAATAGCGATACCTTGATAAAAGGGGATGAGCTTTCAGTTTTAGCGGATGCTCTTTCGCAAAAAAATGTCGGCATAGTAGGTCCAAAGTTAATATTAGAGAATGGAGATGATCAGCCGTTCTCGTTTGGAAGTTTTCCTAATTTCTTCGACCTATTCTTCAGGTCTGCAAAGCCACCAAAAGGAGAGATCGATTGGGTTAGTGGTGCAGCCCTGGCTATAAGAACTGAATTGTTTTGGAAAATAGGCGGTTTTGACGAAGATTACTTTATGTATTTCGAAGACATGGACCTTTGTCGTCGTGTTAAATCGAACGGCATGAAAGTTGTTAGAGAGTCATCCATTAGTGTGGTCCATTTGGTAAACGGAAGTCCTAGCAATGCTCGTAAGGATAATTACTATAAGTCGCAAAATATTTTTTTTCGCAAACATTATGGATTACCATCTTTGCTAGTGCTTAAAATTTTTAGATGGGTATATTTAATGTTTAAAAGATAAGCATATGGAAATTTTTTATTTATCGTTTTTTGTCGTTTGTGGTGCGATCATTGGCAGCTTCACTAACTGTTTTGTTTGGCGGCTATACAAAGACGAGAGTTTGATGGGGCGTTCTTATTGTCCTAAATGTCGCAAACAAATAAGTTGGTACGACAATATTCCTGTCTTAAGTTTTTTATTATTGCGAGGCAAGTGCCGCCATTGCCATCAGAAGATCCTTTGGCAGTATCCGGCAGTTGAGATTTCCACAGCCTTGCTTTTTGGAGCGGTTTTTTTAATGGCAACGTCTAAGATAAAGATCGGGATCGATTATTTGTATTTTTCCGACCCACATTTCATTATTGGCTTAGCTAAGTCTTTGTTCATGGTTTTTATCTTTATGGTTGTTTTTATCTATGATTTGCGTTGGTACTTGGTGTCCGACAAAGCTGTCTTGCCAGCGGCCGTAATTCTGTTCGTTATGAATCTTTATCTTGGATTTCCTTGGACGGGTTTAGTTTTGTCGGCCTTTTTTGGTGGTGCCTTCTTTTTATTGCAATATCTGATATCACGCGGAAAATGGATAGGAGGAGGGGATATAAGATTGGGTATATTAATGGGCTGTGCCCTTGCTCGTCCAAGTCTTTTAGTGTTCGCATTGATGCTCGCCTATACCGTAGGTTCTATTGTCGGCATCGTCCTTGTGGCCGGTAAAAAAAAGGGCTGGAAATCAGAGGTTCCTCTTGGAGTTTTTTTGGCTATAGCTAGCATAATAACAATGTTCTTTGGTGATAATATCGTTAACTGGTACTTGGGGATAGTTTGATATTGGCAAGGTCTTTTTTATGTTGTATAATTTAAAGAGAGCTTTTAAAGGTTATTTTTTTATTTTGGACAAATAATTTGCACGGTTTAGCATTATGAAAGATGAATTCATAGTTGGATTAGATATAGGCTCGATAGAAGCCAGAATAGTCGTCGGCCAAAGAGTTGAAGGCAGTAGTCGGGTTCAAATAATCGGTGCTACGGACATTCCTTCCGACGGCGTCAACCGAGGAGTGGTCAAAAGCATAGACGATGCTACTTCTTCGGTTTCGGCTCTCTTAGAGAAAACCGAAAGACTTATTGGAGTCCCGGTCTCCGATGTTTTTTTGAGCATCAGTGATCCTTATGTTCGTTGTGAGCGCAGTAAAGGGGTGGTGGCCGTAGGTAAGGCCAACGGCGAGATAACCCCAGAAGAGGTCGATCGTGCCATAGAGGCTGCTAGAGCTTTGAACGTTCCTCCTAATTACGAAATACTTCACGTTATACCCATAAGATATAAAGTCGATAATCAAGAGGATGTTCGTGACCCTGTTGGTATGAGCGGTATTCGTTTGGAGGTCGAGGCTTTGATCGTTCAAGGGATGTCCAGCCAAATAAAGAACCTTACCAAGGCCGTGTACAGGACGGGTCTTAATATAAATGACCTGGTTTTGTCGCCTTTGGCTCTTGGAGAGGCTATATTGACCTCCAAGCAAAAGGATTTGGGCGTGGCTGCGATAGGGATCGGTTCCTCGACTACGACTATGGCCGTTTATGAAGAAGGGAAGCTCATACATTCATCCGTGATACCGATAGGATCCGAACATATAACCTCCGACATCGCCATTGGTTTGCGTTGCCCGATAAATTTAGCCGAGAGAATAAAGATCGAATATGGAAATGCCAATCCGGAGAATTTTAACGCTAAAGAGAATATCGACCTTTCCGAGCTAGCTAAGGAAGAGGGGGTCGAGGGGGAGATAGATTCCGTCTCTAAAAAATATTTATCAGAAATAATTCAGGCCAGAGTGGAGGAGATATTCGAGAAAGTCGATGAAGAGCTTAAGAGGGTAGATCGCAGCGGCCTATTGCCGGCTGGCGTCATTTTGGCCGGAGGTGGGGCTAAATTGGCCGGTCTTTGCGATGTAGCCAAAGAAAGGTTGCGGTTGCCAGCCTCTGTCGGTGTCTGCCGTAATGCAGATATCGCGTTCGATAAGGTCAATGATCTTAAATATCTGACAGCCTTAGGACTTGTCGTGTGGGGCAATACGGTCATGACTAAAAAAGGATCAAATATTTTCGGGAACGCTTCGGATGCTTTTGGTAGTATACTAGGAAAAATTAAAGGGATTTTTTCTAAATTCACACCGTAGTAACGGTCTTGAATTTTAGCTTCCGATAAGATGCGATAGGAAGCAGGACGAATAAGGTTGAGAAATTTAAATTTTCAAAAAGGAGAGTAATAAAATCACTATGGCCGAGATAAAACCAACAGCTGAAACATTCGCCAAGATCAAGGTGGTCGGTATAGGCGGTGGCGGTGGCAGTGCTGTGCAAAGAATGGTCGAGAAGGGAATTCGTGGCGTCGAGTTCGTAGCCATCAATACCGATGTCCAGGCTTTGCATTACAACAAGGCTAGCGAGAAATTGCATGTCGGTCGTTCGGTTACCAGAGGACTTGGTGCTGGTATGAATCCAGATCTTGGTCGACAAGCCGCCGAAGAGTCACAGAATGAGGTTAGAGACATCCTAAAAGGCTCTGATATGGTTTTTATAACCGCTGGTTTGGGCGGTGGAACCGGCACAGGAGGAGCCCCAGTGGTGGCCGAGATAGCTCGTGATCTCGGAGCTTTGACAGTTGCGATAGTGACCAAGCCATTCTCTTTTGAAGGTGGACAAAGGAAGTCTATAGCTGAAAGGGGATTTGCCGAGTTGGCTGATAAGGTCGATACCATAATAACCATAAACAACGATAAACTTTTACAGTTAATAGATAAAAAAACCTCTCTTTTAGAGGCTTTTGCAGCCGCTGATGATGTCCTTCGTCAGGGTGTGCAAGGTATGGCCGAAATAATAACCATCCCTGGTATTATTAACGTCGACTTTGCTGATGTTAAGGCTGTTATGTCCAATGCTGGATCGGCCTTAATGGGTATTGGCATGGCATCAGGTGAGAACAGGGCTGTTGATGCTGCTAAGGCGGCGATCAATTCTACATTGCTCGATATGTCCATAGATGGCGCACGCGGTATAGTTTTCACTATTACTGGTGGACCGTCTTTAAGCATGTCAGAGGTCAACGAAGCTGCCAAAATTATAACCGCTTCCGCTGATCAGGATGCCAAGATAATATTCGGAGCCATAATAGATGAAAAAATGAAGGACGAGATAAGGATAACAGTGGTCGCTACAGGCTTTGATGGTGACAATCTTGATAATAAGATCAAGCAGACAGCGGCCTACACTCCAAATCAATTCATCAAGCAGGTCTCAAAGGACGATAAGCCGTCACAGAGCAAACCGTCTTGGTTTGGTGGACAACCTAAGAGTAATAAACCAGAAATGGAAGTTGAGGCGATCAAAAAACCAAAGATATCACCGATAAAGATGATCCAAGAAGAGATGCCTCCAGACGATGAAGATGATGGCGAGTTGGGCATCCCGGCGTTTATTAGAAAAAAAATGAAATAGCATATAAAAAACGCCACCTTAATAAGTGGTGTTTTTTCATAATTTTAAATTATTGTTTTTTATTAGATTGGTATGAAAATAAGAATAATTCTGACGATAATATTGTTTTCATTGTTTGCCGTGCCATCTTCTGTCTTTGCTAATGATGAGTATATTGGCGGTGATTTATATTTTACACTGGAAAAAAGCCCCTATTATTTTCAAAAAAGACTTATAATTTCTGGCGGCAGGGTAAAAATAGACAAAGGGGTGGAATTTCATTTTGGTTCAGATAGTGGCATATGCTTGTCGGATCAACAATGTTTAATTGGAGATTGGTTTTTAGAGGAAGGTATTAAGTCTTGCTCTGTTAGGTTTATAGAAGATGCTGATATGATCTTTAAGCCAGGTTCATCGCGAGTCGATTTTAAAGTATCGAATCCTGAATCCGGGGAGGTATATTCTTCTGGCTCCAAAGACGTTCCAACATTAATAATTAGTAAGGAACTGAATTATTTATTGGATTTAGAATCTAATACTGATTTATATAAGGTTGATTTTACTGATCAAAAAGGCGATCCTTTTGAACAAAAGAATGATGACACAGTAGTGATAGTTGGCGATTCTCCTATGGACAAAGTCGTTGCCAATGAGAATCGGGTCGATTTTGATTTTTCATCTTCAAAAAAGGGCTTGATCTTTATTGAGGTGGAGGGTAACGGTGAGGCCTGGTATGTTAATCCGATCGATCTTAAAAAGTATTATTTAGGCAGGCCAGATGACGCCTTTAATATAATGAGATCCCTTGGTTTGGGCGTTAAGCATGAGATAATAGAGAAAGGAGTCATGCCAGATCGTCTCTCTGGTAGAATATTGATAGATGTCGAGGATTTAGGCAAGGCTTACTATGTCGATCCGGAAACAAAAAAGGCCCGCTATTTAGGCAGGCCAAGTGATGCTTTTAAGCTGATGAGAGAAGTTGGTATCGGTATAAAAGGAGAAGATATTAAAAAGATAGCGACAGGAAGGATTTAAGTGAAAAATCCTTCTTTTTATTTTTTTTGATCTTCAACTCCTTTTTGCCGGTGAATATTTTGTAGGCATCCTCGACAGAATAGTCATAAAGAGTCACGGCAGATACGGCATTGGCCATTCTAATCGATTCTTCTAGTTTTCTTTGGTATATGTTGCGTCCTATGGCCACCCCGTTGGTGCCTGATACGTGTATTTGGTTGTGTAATTGTTGAAGGAATTTTTTCTCTGACATTTTCGATCCGCCGATGCAGATAACGCCGGTGCGCCCAGCCGCAGTCGATACTTCCTTGAATTTTTTAGCGGTTTCTAAGGTCGGGTTCTTGTATGGGTAGGCTATTTTAACGAAGTCGGCGCCAAGACATACGGCTACACCAGCCCCTCCGGCAAGTAGATGGATATCCTCTTCGTTCTTTACTGATTTTCCTCTGGCATACATCCAGATAACGGCAAGGAGACCTTCTTGATGAGCCTTGTGGACTATGCGGGCTGCCTGACCGAATGATTCTGACTCAAAAGCACTGCCTATATAGACCGTGTATCCTACGCCAACGACATTCAATCCAGAGTTCTTTTTAAAATTGACTATGTCGGCCATGGGTAGCCAGCGGTTGGAGAACGGATCCCTATCTTCTCTTTTTATAAGATTGGTTTTGGAGTTGATTTTGACCACTAACGGGATATCTCCGCAAAGATCTCCGTATTTGGCTATTAAGCCGGCTTGAGCGGCCATGACGCCGATCTCCGATCTTTTTGCTATCTCAAAATAATGTTTAGGGTCGGCGACTTCTTTTGGTATTTCTGGTCCAACAAAATCATCGTTGAGGTGCTCAACTTTTTGGTCGCAGGCGAACATCATTAGTTTTCCAGTTCCTTTTGTGGCTGTTTCCCAATTTTTAAGATATTCGGCTTGCTTTTCGGCTGGCACATCGGCCGGAACAAATGTCTTTGGCATAAACATTTTACTGTGTTAAAATATTACTATCGAAATTATAACATATTATTACCGTTAAGCCAAAATCATGAAAATCAGTAAGCCAGTGGTAATGGTCATCCTTGATGGATGGGGAGAATGGGATATAGATAAGGGCAACCCCCTCAAGAAGGCTAAGATGCCGACAATCGAGCGTTTGAATTCTCACTACCCAAAAACATACCTTCAGGCCTCTGGAATGGCTGTGGGATTGCCTTGGGGTGTGCGTGGTAATTCAGAGGTCGGACACCAAACAATAGGCTCAGGGCAAATCATCTTTCAATATCTACCAACTATAACCACTGCCATCGGTGAGGGGTCTTTTTTTAAGAATAAGGCGTTGCTTTCGTCGTTCGACTGGGTCAGAGAGAATAATTCAGATCTGCATGTAGTCGGCCTTCTTTCCGATGGAGCTGTCCATTCTCATATAGACCATCTTTTTGCCTTTTTGGAAATGGCTAGAAATAACAACGTAAGAGATGTTTTTGTTCACGTTGTTACAGATGGTCGTGATACCCATCCGCAGAGCGCTCGTAATTTTTTGGCCATGCTAAAAAAGAAAATAGAGGAGATCGGTATTGGTAAGATAGCTTCGATCAGCGGTCGTTATTATGCGATGGATAGAAACAATAACTGGGATAGAACTAAAAAGGCTTTTTTGGCTATGACAGCCGGAGAGGGTATTAAGGCCTTGGACACTGACTCGGCTCTAGACGAGCAATACGCCAAAAATGTCTTTGATGAGTATTTAGAGCCTGTAGTTATGGTAGATGAGGCTGATAAGCCTATAGGGCTAGTCAAGGACAACGATGCTTTGGTGTGCTTCAATTTTAGAAAAGATCGTTCGCGTCAAATAGTTAAGGCTTTCGTCATGGACGATATTTATGAACTTAGAGATGTCGTGAAGCCTAAGAATATAAAATGCGTCTGTTTTACACAATACGAAGAAGGATTGCCGGTGGAGATCGCTTTTGCGCCACAGGAGATAACAGTTAGGCTTGGTGAAGTATTGTCAAAGAATTGGAAGCGTCAGCTGAGAATAGCTGAAACCGAGAAATATGCTCATGTGACCTATTTTTTCAATGGTGGAGCAGAACAGCCGTTTTTCTATGAGGATAGAATATTAGTGCCTTCCAAAAAAGTGAGGTCTTATGCGGAGATACCTGAGATGAGTGCGGCTGAAGTGACCGATAAGCTGGTTGAGGCTATCGAGAAGCATAGTTACGATTTTATCTTGGTGAATTATGCGAATTCAGACATGGTCGGCCATACCGGCGACCTTAAGGCTGGAATAAAGGCAGTTGAGTTCGTAGATTCTTGTTTGGACCGAGTGATTGAGGCGACCGTTAAAAAGGGCGGTCAATTATTGATAACCGCCGATCACGGCAATATAGAGGAGATGGTCAATATATATACAGGAGAGCCTGATACGCAGCACTCTAAAAACCCAGTCCCATGCTGGCATGTTAGTGTCGATGGGTTTATAGAGAGAAAAGACGACATAGAAGAGAAGATAGAGGCTCAAGGCATGTTAGTCGATTTAGCCCCCACGGTCTTGGAGATATTAGGAATAGACAAACCAGATGGAATGATGGGGCATAGTCTACTTGGACAATTAGCACCTATATTCAATGACGATATATAAAAATTCCGGGGTTTTATCCCGGAATTTTTATTTATTCTTCTACGTAGATCGCCTCGACTGGGCATTGGTCTGCGGCCGATAGCGCGCATTCTTTGTTCTCTCCAATGACCTCTGATTTTCCTTCCGCATTCAAGCGAAAAGTGTCAGGGCAGACTTCAGTGCAACGACCGCAGCCGATGCATTTGTTGTGATCAACTTTGATAACCATAATATTGTTGGCCTTTTTGGGATTTTTCTTCCCCCGCGGCGTTATTATTTCCAAGGTTGAATTATAGCATAAAACAGGGGTAGAGGAAAAGGTCTTGACATATAGTTTAATTATGCTATTATAACCGTACAACCAATGAGCCATAGACAGCAGGCATAGCCTAATAAGGCTTTATAAGTCCCGCCGAGGCAAAATCAAGCGTTACACGCTTTTTATTTGCTATCTGTGGTCATATTGCCAGAGATTTTTTTATTTTAAGATAATAAGTAGAATATGCCTAAAACAAAAGAGCAAAAAAAGGCTATTCTCGAGGATTTGGCCGACAAGGTGTCGCGCTCTAAATCAGTCGTTTTTACCAAGTTCGAGAAATTGAACGTAGGCGAGAACGAGGATTTGCGCAGACGCTTAAAGGCTGAAGGCAGCGAATATTTCGTTACCAAAAAGACCTTGCTTGGCTTGACTTTCAAAGATAGTCATCCAGATGTGGACTTTAAGGGTTTTGACGGAAAAGTCGCCGCTATCTTCGGTTTCAACGACGAAGTGGCTCCGGCCAAGGTCGTCGATGATTTCAAGAAAGGCTTAGAAGAAGAGAAGATCTTCTTCTTGGGCGGTATCCTTGAGAATAGGTTCATCTCCAAAGAGGAGGTGGAGAGTCTGGCTAAACTTCCTTCTAAACAGGAGCTTTATGCCAAGTTGGTCGGCAGCTTGAATTCCCCGGTTTCCGGGTTCGTCAATGTGTTGGCTGGCAATTTGCGTGGTTTGGTCTCTGCCTTGAAGGCTGTGGCCGATAAGAAAGCGCAATCTTAATTTAAATCATAATTTTTTAAATCAAAAACTATGGAAGAACAGAAGAACGTTGAGGTCCCAGCCAAATTCGAAAAATTGGTTAAGGAGATCGAAACTATGAGTGTTTTGGATCTGGCCGAGTTGGTCAAGGTCCTCGAGGATAAATTCGGCGTTTCCGCCTCTGCCCCAGTCATGGCTGTTGCCGCTGCTGGTGCCGCTGCTCCGGCCGCTGAAGAGAAGGACAGCTTCGACATCGAATTGACCGATGCTGGCGCTAACAAGATTAACGTCATTAAGGTCGTTCGCACCATCACTACTCTTGGTCTTAAAGAGGCTAAGGATTTGGTCGACGGCGCCCCTAAGGTCGTTAAGGAGGGTGCTAAGAAGGATGAGGCTGAGGCTATCAAGAAACAGCTTGAGGAGGCTGGTGCTAAGGTCACTTTGAAGTAATATTCTCTATATAAAAAAATCGCTCCGTTTTTACGGAGCGATTTTTTTATATAGAGATTCATTTTTTACTCAAGTTTGGCTTGGTAAACTTCTTGTCCTGAAAGTATGAAAGCTTGATTGTCGGCGTCTGAGACGGTTATATCTGTTATAGCCTCTGGCTGTGAGAATTTATATTGGTTGACTAATTTACCCTTTAGATCGAATTTAATTAGCCTTTTTGAGGAAAGTTCAAGGACGTAAATGGCATTTTCCCCAACTATTAATTTCGAGGCTTGTGTCACAGGTTCGTCTACTGCTTCTAAAGCAAAGACCTCTTTTTCGCCTTTAAGATATTTATCCACTGTCCCGTCGGACTTAAGAACATATATATTGCCATCTATGAAAATGTCAGTGGCTAGGGAAAGGTCGGTTTTATTATTGAGCCATTCCTGTGGCGACGAAAATTCATCACCTATTTTAGAATAGCGCCAAATCTGCCCACTTGTCTTATCCGACAAATAAAGTCTTCCGCCGTACATGCCAAGACCTCCTATGTTTTCTGGCGGATTTTGTATAGTAACTTTTTGAAACTCGCTTTTTTCCCCGACAAGTATAACGGCCCCATCATCAAGATAGGCGATGCCATCAGGCGAAGGCGATGGGTGGTCCATTTTCTTTAACTCGCTTAAATTATAAGAAGCGGTTACTAAATTGTCTTTGATATCGACTTTATAGATCGCTTTTTCCGGGGCGGCCGCTGCGTATAGTTTTCCATTCAAAAAGGTTATATTTTCAGGTTTTGCGTCTTGGTTTAACTTGGAGAAGTCGGCTATTTTTTCAACATTCGATATGTCTTTTATCTTGCGCAATTTAGCTAATTGTTCATCCTGTCTTTCAAATAAAGAACTGACATCGCTCCTAATGGCTTTTTCTTCCTCTGGTATTTGACCAAGCAAAGATTTGTTGTCGTCCCATAGTTTTTTGGCTTCACTGTTATTGTCGTATATCAAGAATGAGTCTACTTTATCTTGGTTCCTGTTTATTTCCGATATTAAAGAATTAAAGGAGGCCTGATGTTGCTCTTGTTCGTGCTTTTTTTGAGATATGAACACGTTACCTATTAATAGGATAACAAGTAAGGCGGCCGCTGACAGGAATATCTTTGGCCACTTGCTAGTCTTTGAGCTTGTCGTTCCGTCATTGTTTGCTCCAGTGTCGTCGATGCTGTCCATGTTTCGTTTTTTTGAAAAGACGCCAAAACCGATTTTGAAGAAGATGATCCCGATTTTTTTGAAAAATACCAATAGTTTTTCCAACGACAATGCAGGAACTCTCTTTTTCATCAAGATCTTATCTTTAAGCATGAATAGCTTTCCTGCCTTTTTATTTGTCGATACCGGGATTGGAGCGGACGTTTTGTTTTTGGAGGAGATTTTATTAGTTATGGCCTTGACCCATTTTTTTAGGTTTATGGTTCCGGCTGGGGTCATAATAGCCTCTGTCTGTTCTTCGGTCGATACTATCTCTGGTTTATAATCCCAATTCTTTATCTCTCTGTCTATTTGTTTTTTAAGTTCATCACTGCTCCAGGAGGTGGATGAGGTATTTTTAACGATAACGCCCAAGAACGATACATAGGAATTTATCTTTTCTAAGATATTCCTTATCTGTTCTACGGATCCGGTCGGGGATAGGCGAGTGGTTATGTCTATTAGCTGTTTGCCTGAGATATATTCGGAAAGCGCTTCATTTATGACAAGGAAATACCCGCCAGGCGGTATTTTTCCACTCATAACCTCGGAAAATAGCTTGTCCATGGTTACGGCACTATTGTCTTCTTCTGGAGCTTTGCCTATGTCGGTTAATTTATACTCTATTTTTTCAAGCGGTTCGCTTTTGCCTTTCAGTGATTTGGTCGTTACTTTTTCTTTATGCAATAACAAGCATTTATTTTTACCTATGTTGGTAAAATATAGTTCGTTATTATGAAGAAGACAGGCGGTTATGTTTATCGAATAGGGGCTTGTCTTTATTTTTTCTTTATCCAAGAATTCGATCAAGTCTTTATTCGTCTTGGAAAGAGCTCCCTCGAAGATGCTCTCGACAGATATGGTGTCTATCTTTTCTCTTAATATGACTTTTTCGTTTTGGTAGTAGTTGTAGTTTAAGTTGTTTATCAAGAAGTCCAGTAACTTGGCCGATTCATTTTTTTGAGATTCTATCTCCGCTAAAACAAAAATTTTTCCAACCAAAGCTTCTTTGGCGGAATCTGGTTGGGCTATGAAGATGTCGGCTATGGAGTTGTTCTTCTGCCCACTATTGAGTACTAATGACGCTATTTTGTAATACATCTTGCCTGCAAAAACAATTGGCCGTTTGACGGTCTTTTTACTATTATATTATACTATAAAAGAAGCTTTAGGTTAATAGCATGTATTTAATGGCCACCAAAGCTTGATTTTAAACCACTATGCTTTCTAAATTATTCGGTTCGAACGCCAGGGTCAAAATATTGAAACAGTTCTTATTTAACCCTGATGGAAGATATTACATCAGACAGCTAGCCAGAGACCTTTCCTTGCAAGTTAACTCTGTGCGCAGGGAATTAGACAATTTAGAGGACTTCGGCCTATTAAGAACGGAGACTGCCGCCGATAAGGAAGAGGGGCAAAACGATAAAGTCGGGCAGGAGAAGAAGTATTACAGAGTGAACAAAAATTTTGCACTGTTCGAGGATATCAAAGCCTTAGTCGCTAAATCACAAATTCTTTATAAGGATGATTTAGTTAAAAATCTTGCTAAATTAGGCAATATTAAGCTTTTATTATTGACTGGCATCTTCGTCAACAAGTTTAATTCCCCAATAGATATACTCATGGTCGGTAGGGTCAACAAGGATAAATTGGTCAAGACCATTAAAGACTTGGAGCTTGATTTGGGTAGAGAGGTCAACTATACGATCATGGATGCGGCAGAGTTTAAGTATCGTCGAGACATAACAGATATTTTTCTTTACGACATACTTGAGGGAGAGAAGATCGTTGTTATTGACGAAATTGGAATTTCATAGCTTTTGTTTTTTCCACAGACCAGAACAAAAAAAGTCATTGACTATTTAGCCTAGTATTGGTATCATATTCTATTATCCATTTTTAATTCCACCCCCGAAGAAGAGGGAGGGAATTAATTTTTTTTCCGAAAGAAAAAGGTATGGATGACAAAAAAAACAACAAAAAAAGGGAATTCAGGGCTTTTGCTCTGACGACTTCATTATATGGAGGAGCTTCCATTTTGGGTCCCTTATTGATATTGGGAGGTGGTGGATATGTCTTAGACAGGATTTTTCATTCCGGCCGCCTCTTTTTTATTTGCGGAATCGCTTCAGCTTTCATTGTTACCAATGTTTTGTTGTATAAAAGAGCTGCCAAGATAACTCAAGAGATATCAAGGTTGTCCACTCCACCCAAGGTCGACGATCCTGATGTTAGTGAGGAGACAATAAAATAGCATGGAAATATCACTTTCTCCGGAGATCCTATTCAATGTTTGGGGTTTTCCGGTGACAAATTCGTTTTTATTGATGATGGCCCTATCTGTCTCCATTGTAGTTTTTTCTTTGGCTATGGGGTCTGGACTTAAGATGGTCCCGTCGAGGATACAGAGTTTGGTAGAGCTTTTATTTGAAGGCGCTTGGGATTTTGTTTTGGGCGTCGTTGGATCCAAGAAGAAGGCTAAAAAGATATTTCCATACGTTTTTACTATATTCATTTTTGTTCTATCGGCTAATTTGCTAACTCTTATTCCAGGACAAAATGCCGTTTCTTTAAAGAAGGTCGATGGAGCTGTGCCTTTATTTAGGGCTATTATGGCCGATTATGGCTTAGTGTTCGTGATGACCATAGTTTCTGTGATAATGATGCAAATAATCGCTTTGGCGGCCATAGGCCCATTAGGTTACGTCGGTAAATTCATAAACGTTAAGAATCTTGGCTTGTTCTTTGCCTCTTTGTTCTCTGGCAAGCCAAAGTTTGGTCTCTTGGCACAGGGGTTTTTGGACGTTTTCCTTGGTTTTATGGATATAATAGGCGAGTTAGCTAAAGTTTTTTCCTTGTCATTCCGTCTTTTTGGTAATGTTTTCGCTGGCGAGGTGCTTGGGGCTGTGATGCTGTTCTTATTGCCATTCTTCGGGCCATTGCCTTTCTTGTTCTTGGGTTTGTTAAGTTCTTGCGTCCAGGCCTTTGTCTTTGCCGTTTTGACTTTGATATTTGTAAATATGGCTAGCGAGGCTGGTGGCGATATCGAGGGCGTCGAGAAGATAGAGGAGGAGTTGAGTGAATCGTTTAGTTAATTAATAATCACGGCCCCGTTTTTTAGCGGTGTCGAGAATAATTAAAAATATGGAACCAGAAGTTTTTAAATTATTGGCTGCCGGCCTATGTATGGGCTTGGGCGCCATTGGTCCTGGCATCGGTGAAGGTCATATCGGCGCTAAGGCTTTGGAAGGTATTAGCCGCAACCCAGAAGTTGCTGGTAAGATAACACCTTTGATGTTCGTGGCTATGGCCGTAACCGAATCCACAGGTATCTATTCCTTGGTTATCGCTTTGATCATCCTTTTCAGCTAGAAAATAGAGCAACCACCCATTGCCGCCAAAAGCAAGGGGTGGAAACCTTATTTTTTAACTTTTTATCTATATGGGTTTGCTGAAAGTCTTGGGCATCGATTGGAGGATATTGCTTGCCCAGTTTATAAATTTTTCCGTCTTGCTGTTCGTCTTGTATAAATTCGCTTACAAGCCGATGTTTAAGTTTCTAGAGGATAGAAAAAAGAAAATAGAGGACGGCATAGAGAATGCGGTTTTGGCTGAGGAGCGCCTTAAGCAGATAGAGGAGAAAGAGCGCGAAGTCATGAGGAATGCGAAGAAAGAAGCGGTGGCCATATTGGAGGAGGCTCGTTTAGAAGCGGAGAATAATAAGAAGATAGCCGTCGATAAAGCTAAGGAAGAGATCGGAAAAATAATAAACCAAGAAAAGGAAGGCATGCGCCGGGAAAAAGCCGAAGTTTTGAAAAGCATTAAAAAGGAAGTAGCTGGCCTGGTCGCTATTTCATTAGAAAAAATACTTAAGGACGAGGTCAGTTTGGATAAGGATCAAGAGTTCATAAAAAAGGCCTTAAAAAAAGTAGAATAAACCCATGAAGATAAGCGCCAAACAATACGCGAAAGCCCTTTTGGAGTCGGTATTGTCCGCTCCGGACAAGGAGAAGGAGATAATTAAAAGGTTCGCCTCTCTTTTGTTTAAGAGTGGCAAGTCTTCGATGTTGCCGGCGATAGTAGAGCATTTTGAGCTTTTATGGAATGAACACCACAACATATCGGATGTGGAGATAATATCCGCCCGCCAATTGTCCGATGAAGTTTACAAAATGCTGGAAAAGAAAGCGGCTGTTATGGCTGGAGTCGATAAGATAGAAGCAAAAAAAACCTTGGATCCAAAGATCTTAGGGGGTGCAGTGCTTCGTTATCAGGATAAAGTTCTTGATATGAGCCTGTACACAAAATTTGAACACTTAAAAGATACATTAAAAGGTTAAGTTCAATAATATGTCCAACACTAAGGATTTCATCATTGAGGAGTTAAAAAAGGAGATAAACGATTTTAAGTCGGATGTCAAAGAGAAGACCTTCGGTAGGGTGCGAGAGGTCGGTGACGGAATTGCCAGACTTTCCGGTCTTTCCGACGTGATGATGTCGGAAATGCTTGAGTTTAAAACCTCTGCAGGTTTGCGTTATGGAGTGGCTTTGAATCTTGATGAGGATAGCGTTGGTGCCATTATTCTTGATGATCATCTCTCCATAAAAGAAGGTGACGAGGTTTGCAGTACTGGAAAAATATTGGAAGTGCCAGTGTCTGATAGTATAATCGGTAGAGTTCTTAATCCACTTGGCCGCTCTTTGGATGGAGGCGAAGAGATCAAGGCCGATAAATATTATCCAGTGGAAAAAGTCGCCCCTGGAGTCATTACTCGTGAGTCGGTTAAAAAACCTCTGCAGACCGGAATTAAGGCTGTCGATGCGATGATTCCAATCGGACGCGGTCAGCGCGAATTAATCATTGGCGACCGTCAGATCGGTAAGACTGCTATAGCCATTGACACCATCATTAATCAGAAGAGTGAGAATGTTAAATGTATCTATGTCGCTGTCGGACAAAAGGAATCTAAGATCGCCAATATAGTGGCAAAGTTGAAGGATGCTGGCGCTATGGAATATACGACCGTCGTAGCGGCCGGAGCCTCAGATCCAGCTTCCTTGCTTTACATAGCCCCTTATGCCGGTTGTGCTATGGCTGAATATTTTCTAGATAAAGGAGAGGATGTTCTTATAGTTTATGATGACCTCTCTAAGCATGCCGCGGCCTATCGCGAGATATCTTTGCTTTTAAGAAGACCCCCTGGTCGTGAAGCCTATCCTGGTGACGTTTTTTATTTGCACTCTCGTTTGTTGGAGCGCGCTTGTAAATTGAATAAGGATTTTGGAGGTGGATCGATTACTGCTTTGCCTATAATCGAAACTCAGGCTGGAGACGTGTCCGCCTATATTCCAACCAACGTCATCTCTATTACCGATGGTCAGATATATCTGGAGCCAGATTTGTTCTATCAGGGAAATCGCCCAGCTATCAATGCCGGCATTTCAGTGTCTCGTGTAGGATCGTCTGCTCAGATCAAGGCCATGAAGAAAGTCGCTGGTAAAATGCGTTTAGAGGTCGCTCAATTCCGTGAGTTGGCGGCTTTTGCTCAGTTCAGCTCCGATCTTGATCAGGAAACGAAGAAAAAATTAGAAAGAGGCAAGAGAATAGTCGAGGTTTTGAAACAAGTTCAGTATGTGCCGATGTCAGTGGATAAGCAGGTCGCCGTCTTCTTTGCCGTAACCTCTGGATTGATGGATGATGTCCCGCAGGAAAAGATAGGCGAATTCGAGGCCGGCATGTTGTCATATATCGAGAATAAGTCATCGGATATCCTTGAAAAGATAAAACAAACTTCAGAACTGGATGAGTCCGCACAAGAGGAATTAAAGAAGACTATAAACGATTTTAAGGACACCGTAGATTATTTAGAAAGCGGTTTAGCTTAGGTTGTCAAAGAAAGATTTTAAAATGATAACCGTCAATTTAAATGCCAAGCGCTAAAGAAATACAACGCCGAATAAAATCGGTGAAAAATATAAAGAAGATCACCAAAGCCATGGAAATGGTGGCGGCGGCCAAGATGCGTAAGACCATCGAGGCAGTTTTGCGCACCCGTACTTATGCCAATTTGGGTTGGATGACGCTTTTGAATATCTCTGCCTCTGCCGGAGCCGGAAGACATCTTCATCCATTTTTGGATAAAAGATCAGAAGTTAAACGTGAAGCTATAATCTTAATATCCTCAAATCGCGGTCTGTGCAGTAATTTTAACTCCGCCATTATAAATAAGGCCGTTAGGTCTATATTGAAACATGGGTATGAAGAGCGACGCTTGACCGAGAGAGTCGTTCAGGAATTCGGTCGTGACGTCGATTTCATAGTTGTGGGTAGAAAAGGTTTGGCAGTAAAGGCTCGTTACGGATTGCCAGTCGTGGCTGATTTCCCTAAGCAGGACGTAGCTTTCGAGGTTAAGGAGATAATACCAGTGGCTAAATTAGTCATAAATGATTATTTAGCCGGGAAATATGACAAAGTCATGGTCGCCTATACAGACTTCGTCAATGCCTCGAAACAAGTCCCTCGCGTCAAACAGTTGTTGCCAATAGATCTGTCGTCAAAAGATGAACACTTGGGCGTCGTTGGTCTTGATTCAAGGGTTGGTTCTGATAAAGAGTTCATCAAGAAAAAAGAAGAGAAATATCTTTCAAGATCATCCGATACGCCATACACTTTTACCTTTGAACCGGATCAGGAGACTATACTTAAAGAAATAGTGCCGCGCTTAATAGAAGTTCAGCTGTTTCAGGCTTTATTGGAGTCGAACGCTTCGGAGCACAGCGCTAGAATGTCGGCTATGAAGAAGGCCTCCGATGCCGCCGAAGACATAAGTTCCGAATTGACTTTGTTTTACAACAAGGCTCGTCAAGCCGGTATAACCAATGAGATCTCGGAGATCGTGGCAGGGGTCAATGCTTTAAGCAACTAAAATTAAATAATAAGAATTAAGAATTAAATAGATAAGCATATGTCGGAAAAGGTTAAAAAATCCATAGGCAAAATAAAACAGGTCGTCGGAGCGGTAGTCGATGTCGCTTTCGATGGTGATCTGCCCAAGATATTCAATGCTTTGACGATCGAAAAAAAGAGCGGCGAGAGATTGGTCTTGGAAGTTCAGCAACATAAAGGTTTTAATGTCGTTAGAACCATCGCTTTAGGCACCACTGATGGACTCAAGAGGGGTGATGAGGTCGTTGATACCGGTGAAGGCATAAACGTCCCGGTCGGCAAAGAGACTTTGGGCAGGATATTCAACGTCTTAGGAGAGGTCGTCGATGGTGGTCAAGAAGTTAAGACAAAGAAAACTTACGAAATACATCGTCCAGCACCGTCTTTTGTCGAGCAGTCCACTAAAACGGAAATCCTAGAGACCGGTATTAAGGTCATAGATTTGATCTGTCCGATCGCCAAGGGAGGAAAGGTTGGTCTATTCGGCGGCGCTGGTGTCGGTAAGACTGTCGTTATTCAGGAATTCATCAACAACATTGCTAAGGCTCATGGTGGATTTTCCGTTTTTGCCGGAGTAGGAGAGCGTACTCGTGAAGGTAACGACTTGTATCATGAAATGAAAGACGCTGGTGTTTTGGATAAGGTGGCTATGGTCTTTGGACAGATGAACGAGGCCCCTGGAAATCGTGCTAGAGTGGCCTTGACCGGTCTTTCCATGGCTGAATATTTTCGCGATGAGGACAATCAAGACGTACTTTTCTTTATTGATAATATTTTTCGCTTCACTCAAGCTGGTAGTGAGGTCTCGACCTTGCTTGGAAGAATGCCATCGGCAGTAGGTTATCAGCCTACGTTAGCTACGGAAATGGGCGAATTGCAGGAGCGTATAACTTCGACCGATAAAGGATCCATAACTTCGATTCAGGCCGTTTATGTTCCAGCCGACGACTTGACCGATCCAGCCCCGGCCACTAC
Source organism: uncultured Gammaproteobacteria bacterium (assembly GCA_964547855.1). Classification (GTDB taxonomy): domain Bacteria; phylum Patescibacteriota; class Patescibacteriia; order Patescibacteriales; family WJLG01; genus JBAZHE01. The sequence goes on from CAZJPG010000002.1 coordinate 57,273, forward strand.
TTTCGCTCATCTGGACTCAACAGTGGTGTTGTCTCGCGGATTATCCGAACTTGGTATTTATCCTGCCGTAGATCCGCTTGATTCATCTTCGACCATCCTTGATCCGAACATAGTCGGAACGGAGCATTACAATGTCGCCAGAGGCGTTCAGAACGTCTTGCAGCGCTACAAAGACCTTCAAGACATTATCGCCATCCTTGGTATGGAGGAATTGTCGGCCGAAGACAGGTTGACCGTATCCAGGGCTCGTAAGATACAAAAATTCCTTTCCCAGCCTTTCCATGTCGCCGAAGCTTTTACTGGTCGCAGCGGTAAATATGTTAAATTGAGCGATACCATTCGCGGCTTTGCCGAGATATTGGAGGGTAAGCACGATGACAAGCACGAGGATGATTTTTATATGGTCGGAGGAGTGGATGAGATCGACGCTAAGAAATAGGCAGCGAATAAAATTATAATTTATGTCTAAAACCATTAACTTCGAAATAGTCACTCCAGAGAAAGAGGTGTTAAAGGAGGAAGTGACTGAAGTTACCATACCTACTTCCGAGGGTGAGATAACGGTTCTACCTAATCACGTGCCGCTGATTTCGTTTTTGAAATCCGGAGTCATAATCATGCGCAAAAGCGATGGTGGTCGGGATGTGGCTTTCGTGTCCGGAGGTTTTGTCGAGGTCTTAAAGAATAAAGTCGTCATTTTAGCCGACGTTGCCGATCGAGCCGAGGACTTAGATGAAACTAAAGTAGAAGAAGCTAGAAGAAGGGCAGAAGAGGATATGAAGAATGTTCGCCACGAAGATGCGGAAGAATTCGCTCAAGTCAGGGCTCAATTGGATAGGGCGCTGGCAAGGGGTAAAGCGGTCAAGAAGTGGCGCAATATTAGGGCTTATTAATAGTTTGATAAGATCGAGGCTTGATCAAGGCCTCGATTTTTTTATTGTCAAAAGGTTATTATTGACAAAAAATGAAAAATATGCTATCATATCAAAATATCTAAAAAATCTCATATTTTGGGAATAACAAGGAGTTTTTATGAATATCCATCAGTATTTCAATCTGATAGCCAAAAAGAAGCAGACTATCGTCATTATCATGTCGATATTCTTGTCTGTGGCTATCCTGGCTTCGGCCGTTCAACCGTTTAAATACGGTTCTTCGCTCAAGCTTTTGACTATCAACACGTTCAAGGACACTGACCCTTATACGGTCTCTCGTTCCAATGAATATTTGAGCAATCTTTTGTCTCAAATCGTTTCTTCCAACTCATTCTTCGAGAAGGTCAAGACTTCCAATTCTGGGATCGACACCTCGTATTTTAAGGGTGATAGTCAGAAACAGATGAAGAGATGGAATAAGACGGTTAAGGCCAAGGCCTTGGGAGATACAGGTATGATAACTATAGATATCTATCACACCGATCCATCGCAGGCCACTGAAATCGCCCGCTCTGTAGCTTATGTTTTGCAGACCGATCACGCTCAATATCATGGTTTTGGCGACAAGGTTCAGATCAAGATCATTGACGAGCCAATAACTTCTAAATTCCCTGTTCAGCCTAACGTGCCTATGAATTTAGGCTTGGCTGTTATATTTGGCTTGCTCTTCTCTTTGGGTTATATTTACATTTTCCCTGAAGAGAGGTATGATCTTAGGCTTTCTGGTTCAAGATCTGCGGCCAGGGTCAAGAAAGATGATGTCGTGACGAGCGAATCTGCTGCCATTGCCGAAAGTGTTTATCCGGAGATATATCAAAATGATGATTATGCCAAGAACTATAACCTAGCTTTAGCTGAGGCTGAGGCGGAGGATGGCGGTGATTTCGAGGAGAACGGAGACATGAGTAATGTCTTAGTTAGGTAAATTTTTTTGGATTTTGACATAAAGAGGGTGATTTTCACCCTCTTAAGCCAAGACCTAAAAATTAAAGGTTTTTGGAAAAGGAATGTCCTTTAAATAAGAATCACTGAAAAAAATCAACCAAAAAAAAAGGAGGCTTCACATGAAGCGCTTTACGTATTTTTTCATCATTGTTGTTGCAGCCCTGGTGTCAAACACTGATGCCAATATTTTTAAAGACATCATCGACGCTGTCGCCCCTCGCAAAGAAGTTCCGAAAGCAGAGGAGCAGCCGCGTTGCACCAATGACATTGGCAAGTCCGACATCACTACGGTGGTGCCGAGCAAGCCTGAACAGGGGAAGAGTTATCTCGTTCCCTTCGACAAAAATGTCGCCGACATCATCAGTGAGAGCGGCGCTCTCTGTAAAGGAGAACGCATTCCACTGACGTATTTCAACCGGATCAACGATCTGCCTAAGCTCACTACGGTGATCAAGGGCGGACAGACTGTTTGGATCCCGACTTGTCAGCAGGTCGATTCTTTGCGCAAAGCCATCGCGGCGGAGAGCAAGAGTTCTACTTCGAAGACGAGCAAAAAAAGCACGACCGTTAATTCCGATGCAACCTATGTTGCCAAGGAAGATATAAGCGGGCCGTGGCGTTGGAAAAAAGTCGGTGGCGATCGGTTTGGTGATCGTGATGTATATCGAGCACTTCGTCTGATGGGTTTCGAACCCGATGTCATTCAGGAGCTCGAGAGAATGATCGCGGCCAATGATTACGATGAGGGCGCCATATACAATGGTGATACCTTGGAGCAGATGGTCAGCGGTGAATTCGAGATCAAAGGCAAAAATGGGCGCAAAGTCCTTTGTGATTGGCAGGATGGACGAACCTATTTGTCGGCAAGGCTTTACAGAATAGAGATGGATAATGGCTATACATTGGTCATAATTCGTCCCGACATCTGTTATAACTGGTGCTACAAGTGGGAAAAGACGCCTGTTAAGATCGAAACGCCTCCATTGGATACAATCCCATTGGATACAACCCCCGTGGTGACCGATTCTGTGCCGGAATTTTGGCCCGATGAGCCCGATGAGCCGCCCTTGGATAAAGAGCCGGATCTTTGCGGTATCAAAGCCAATCCGCGTTTAAGCACGTGGGCATTGCATGATTTTCCTAGCTACGGTCCTTTTAGAAGGCATGGCGCAGGAAGTTATGGCATCGATGTTGATGTGCTGTTTTACAACACTTGCACTGAGCACGATACCAAGTTCGGATTCACTGCTATGGTCGACGGTTGGGACGGAGAAAGCCGTGCCGGTTTTAATTATTACGGCTTCGAAGGCTATGCCGGACCAATGATGATCCTGACTCTTAACAAGTTCCCGGGTGTCTATTGGGGACTTGATGCTGGGCCTGGAATGCAGTTTGATTGGGGCAAAGGAGGGGATGATTATCCCTACAAGTCTTATCAAACGAAATTTTTCGCTCGGCTTGGGAGTTCTCTGGATTTTCTCTGGTCAGATTTTCATCTGTCCATGTGGGCCAGTGGAAAGTTCTCTTTCGCCGATGGAAAAGAGTCATCTCTGAATGGCGTGCAGTATGGCACCGGTGTTTTGGCCGATGAAGTTGATTTGCCGAACAAAGGGCATGGTGTGGATGGTGGAATGAGAGCTTATTTCTTCCGTCGAAGCGCTGTTAGTCCGTTTATTGTTTGGCGCGAGTCATGGGCTTATGACGACGGGGCTATTTCCACAACGGTTGGAGCTGGCGCTCGTTTCGGCGAGCATTTGGTCATCGAAACTTCATGGAAGAATCGTGATCATTCCAAATATGGTTCCGATGCTGAAGGTAATTCCTTTGAATTGCTGATCAGCGGACTCTGGGGACATTACAGATAAGGAGGATGTATGAGGGTGGTGTTTGTCCTTTTGCTGGCATTCGTTATGTCCTTCGGACAGACGGCTAAGCGGAGCGACATTACGACGCTCTGTGGTCCGACTTCCGATTCGACGGTCATTTGGTTGTCTGCGGCTATCTGTGAAGTAGCTTTCGGCAAGGAAGCTGTGGAACAAGCCAAAGCCAAAGGTGATCTTAACTTTAAGCATAATCGAGGTAAAAGAACTTTGTTCACTTATGACAAAGAAAGAAATTATTTCTTGGTCAGAATGAATTTTTTCTCCGACACCCTGTCGGACACCTCGAGCATCGCCAAAGTCATCGATTCGACGAAAGTCGAGAAAGTTAAGAAAGTTGAGGACGAATTAGTCTGGGATCCTGTGGCCAAGAAATTGGTCGAGGTTCACTGACTTTCAGTGATTTATCAAGGTGCCAATAATGAGATAAAACTCATTATTGGCACCCTTTTTTCCGAAATCTTCAGTAGTAAGGACTGGAGCTTTCAGAGAAGGGAATTGACAAAAGTCAAAATATGTGCTAAGTTGCTATTTGTTAAATACGAAAAGAAGTTGGGTGATTCGAAGATAGGAGTGGAAATAAGCTTATTTTCAAGTCACGCACCTTTTTAGCTCATTTTAAAAAAAGAAAGACGGGCTGGTGTAAAACAGTAAAATGAAAAACAAACAAACCACAAACAACTAAGGAGGTTTTCATGAAAATTCTCGCAGCAGTTGCCTTTCTCGCAGTCTCCGTTTCCGCGGAATACTACACCACGGCCTCGATCACCAAACAGGCCGACGGTACCTACCAGATCGTATTTCCGATCAATGACTGGCAGGCAAACCCCGCGGCTGCGGCCAAGGATCTGGCCAACAAGACCGTTACCTTCGGCAAAGACGTGACCGTCTGTGCGACCCTGTACTCCGGAACCAAAAAGATCAAACAGGGTAATCACATGCTGGTTACCGTCACAAACTGGACCAAGTACCAGGCCGTAGGAACTCTCTATGTTCCCGATGGTGTCAATGTGACCAAGGTTCTTGTCTGGTGCAGTGCTCCGGCCGGTGAAGCAAAAGCCACCAACGGCTGTATGCTGCTCAACCCCAAGGATCCGTCCTATACGCCCGAAGGGTACGTCCTCAAAGTCCAGGGCTAAGGTGCAAACCGTCTTTCTAATGTCATCCCCTCGAATACGCAAGTATTCGAGGGGTATTTTTTTAATAAATAGTAAATGGCATGTTGATTTTTATCTTATTAGAATATTGGAAAATTAAATATATTGGTAAAGTCTTGAGTAATTGCTTTTTAAAAGCTTTTTTCGAGGATTTTGCTTGGTCCGCCTTGGGCGGAAAATCCGAGAAAAACAGAGCGAGATTTTTCGCTGGAAAAAAATCGAGCGTCTTTTAAAAAGCAATTGATCGAGACTGTTCTCATTAAAGATAGAAAAAAATAATAACTAGCAACATTTTAGCTCTTGCTCTATCTTTTCCTTTATGCATAATACATTATACTTTATACAAAAACCGGTCTGTTAAACCGGATTTTTTTATTCACGACTTCTAGTTAACTCTTGAGTAGTCTTCTTTGGACTGTCATTAGCCCGCCATAGAGCGCCCAAGTGGCCCATTGCAGGGCAGTATTGGCCAGTATATTATCGCCTAAAGCTATTAAGGAGAATGCTATGAACATTATTAGGCAAACGAAAGATAATGATTTTAAGCGCGGGCGATTTTCTAGTCTGTATATGGTGAACAATTTTTTGAACAGTGCCAAAGTTAATATTAGAAAGACGCCGAGCGAGATCAAGCCACCCTCTAATGTGACCCTTAGATAGTCATCGTGCGCATCGGACGAGCCGGCGTCTGGTCCGCGTTTCTTTAATATTAATTCCTTTGATGTGCCAGCTCCATAACCTAAAATAGGTCTTTGGGCAGCATAAGAAAGGCTATCCTTCCACAGCCCAATACGCCAATTTATCGAACTTCCTGGGTCGCGCGAAGTAAAAGCCGATATTCTTTGATTGATCGTCTCAATGGAGAAATAGCTAAGGGATAGCAATATCAACGAAATTACGAGAAAGACACGATAACGAGTTATGCCGAGTAGGACAACGACCAGCAGAAGCCCAAGCCAGGCGCTGCGGGTGTAGGTGAATCCCAGAGTGACAAGATACATGGCAGCTAAAATTCCATACGACAGTATCGAGACTTTGCTTTTATTGCTGGCCAAAAACACCAAAAAGCATAAAGTTAGGACCAACAAGAGATAAAAGGCTAATAAATTTGGATGGGCGAAAGTACCATAGACTCTGTTATATACGCCCTCCAAAGGTATCGTTAGGCCGGTATGAGTGAAATATTGCCAAATGGCCAACGACGACGGTATTAGGGCAGAGATGACGAGCGTTTTTATTAGGTTGGCTAAATCTTTGGCATCGGTAATAAGCAATGAAGATGCTATGAAGATCATTAGTATGCTCAAGAGTCGAGCCAATTCCGTTACGCTGTCGGCCATATTCATCGATATGGGGATAGTTGCGGCCATGGACAAGATGAATAGTATCCATGGTGGCAGCAATTGTATCTTGTCGACGTTGGCTAGGTTTTTTATTATGACCAAAAGCGAGAAAGTCATGGTCATGACAGCGAAAGTTCCGGCTAGGTTTATGGATGCGCCCAAGATGTTAAAGTTGAGGTTGGTAAAGTAGTCCAGACAAGGTCTTACCAATAATATCAATAGTAATCCAGCCTTTGGTTTCATGAAGGCGACAAGGAAAACACAATAAAATATCGCCGCGGCTGCGGAGAGGGTGAAATTTTCTCCAAAAAGTAGTAGAATGGAAAGTAGGAGTATCGATGGCAGAAGAAGCAGTAAAAATAATTTTTGATTTTTTTGTTTTTCCATCGTTGATATCGAAAATATCGAAACATTTTTTAGACATTCGTTTTTCAAAAGCTTTTTTCGAAGAATTTGCTCGGTCCGCCTTGGGCGGAAATTCCGAGAAAAACAGAGCGATGTCGAGCCGCTGGAGTGAGACGAGCGTCTTTTGAAAGGCGAATGGATAAAAACGGCCTAGTGCTTTCGTTTATATAGTTAATTTTCCCATATCCCAATGAAAAAAGCAACGATGAAAGACATCGTCTTGGCGGTTACTTACCGCTGCAACTCACGCTGTCGCATGTGCGGCATCTGGAAGCGTACTGATCATGAAGGGGAGATATCGCCTGATGACCTGCGTCGCTTACCGTCAGAACTAGAGACCTTGAATCTTTCCGGTGGAGAGCCTTTTTTGCGTGCCGATTTGCCGGAAATGGTTAAAGTCGCTAAGGAGGTTTGTCCTAAAGTGTCGATCACTATATCGTCTAATGGTTTCGCCACTGATTTAGTGGTCGAGAAGATGAAGGAAATACTAAAGATCGATAGAAATATCGGTGTGGCCATTTCGATCGATGGAATTGGGGAGAAGCACGAGGAGATCCGAGGTGTTCCAGGAGGTTTTAACAGGGCCATAGATACGGTCAAAAAATTAAAGGAGATCGGAGTTAAGAAATTGCGCTTAGCTTATACTGCCGCTGATTATAATTTTCACGAACTTAAAGGTGTCTATCAATTATCTCGCGAGCTTGGCGTCGAAATGACTTTAGCGGCTGTACATTCCAGTGATAATTTTTTCGGTCAGGAGAACCCAATGACCGCCAATGAACAGATCGCGGCCCAACTTGATTGGCTAATGGACAAAGAATTGTCGTCTTGGAATCCGAAACGCTGGCTTCGGGCCTACTTTACTTACGGCCTATCATATTTTGTTCGCAAGGGTTTGCGCATTTTGCCTGATTACTCCGGAGAGCTTAACTGTTTCATCGATCCGCGCGGCGACATCTATCCTTGTGACGTTTCGACGATAGTCATCGGCAATCTTAAAAAAGGATTTGATCTTGTCGACGAGAAGGATTATGTCTGTCAGCATAGCTGGATGATCTGTACGGCTAGGCAGGCGATAAAGAAACATTGGCAGGAGGCGCTATGGTGGGTGGCAAAGAAAAAAATAGAAACATTTTTTAAGAATATTTTTGCATGAAGTTTTTTGTCTTTGTCGGCGCGCTTAACTGAAGCAGCCGGGCATGGTTTCGCGCGAAGCGCGAAGAGGCTGCGAAGTTTAGTAGCGAGCCGCCTCGCTGGCGGCGGCGAGCGGTAGCCGACGAAGACAAAAACGACTTGCTACAAGAATGATAAAAGAATTATTGTTAAAAATAAAAAAATCCAACGATTTTCGTCCGGCCTGGTATTCCGTTTTTATCAATCCTTATTTCATAGCCAGAAGGGGATTGTTTTTGCCGATCAGGGATTTTGCCAGAGGGCTAAAGAAAAAGGACGTTTTGGATGTCGGATGTGGTAGCCGTCCTTATGAGTCGTTGTTCGCTGGTAATGGATATGCGGCGATCGACGTCGAAGGAGGTGGTCACAAGAAAGACGATAAATTACCGGACAGATATTTCGATGGCACGAATATTCCTTACGATGACAAATCTTTCGATGCGGTCATTTGCACCGAAGTATTGGAGCACTCGCCGGAGCCGGAAAGGCTAGTGGCCGAGATTGCTAGAGTATTGGAGCACAAGGGTAAATTCTATGTCAGTGTGCCGTTTGTTTGGTATGAGCACGAGGCACCCTATGATTTTCGCCGCTTCACCAGCTACGGTCTGAAAAAATTGTTGGACGATAAATTCGTGGTGGAAAAAATAGAGCCGACATCCGGCGTGTTCGGTTGCTTAGCTCAAATATTGTCAGCTTTCATTATTGAAAATTTTAGGCCAAAGAATTCGATAACTTACCCCTTGCTCTCTGCTGTGGTGTGTGCCCCAATCATGATCTTGGCCATTGTTTTGGATAAACTTGTCGGGCGTCGCTATATATCTTTGGGCTGGACAGCGACTTGCAGAAAGAAATAATAAGTCTGTCAGAATTTGTTTTTAAAAGCTTTTTTCGAAGAATTTGCTCGGTCCGCCTTGGGCGGAAATTCTGAGAAAAACAGAGCGACGTCGAGCCGCTGGAGCGAGACGAGCGTCTTTTAAAAGTAAATTCTGACAGACAAAAGCCAGATTTGTTTGTAATGACAAAAAGTTGAATCAAATGAGAATCCTTTTAATCAACAACTATCATTATCTTCGCGGCGGCAGTGAGCGCGCTTATTTTGATACAGCCAGAGTTCTGGAAAGTCGCGGACATAAAGTGGCCTTCTTTTCGACTATCGACAAGAGGAATATCCCTACTCCTTGGTCGAAGTATTTCGTTTCCGATATCGACCTATCGGCTAATTTAGGTTTTACCAACAAGGCCAAGGCTTTTATAAAACTATTCGCTAATCCGGAAGCTGACAAAAAACTAAAGGCCTTAATAGCCGAATTCAAGCCGGACGTGGCGCACTTGCATAATATCTATCGTCATATCTCGCCTTCGGTGGTAAAGGTCTTAAAGAATGCTGGCGTGCCCATGGTCATGACTTTGCATGATTATAAATTAATATCGCCGAATCGCAATTTATTGGTGCGCGGTAAGATATGGGAGGCGAGTCGTCCTTTTAGATTTTATAAATGTTTTACTGACCGCTGTATCGACAATTCTTTTTCAAAAAGTCTAGTCGCCAGTATCGAGAGCTATTGGCATCATTTTATGAACAGTTATGGCGACATTAATTTTTTTATATCGCCTAGTGTTTTTTTAATGAAGAAGTTCCATGAATATGGATTCAATGGCAAGATATTCTATCTTCCTAATCCGATATTTCCCGATGATATGTTTGGTGTGCATCCTAAGGTTGGGAAATACATCCTTTATTACGGGCGCTTAAGCGAAGAAAAAGGTGTCTTAGATTTGCTTAAGGCCTATTCTGATTCTAAGATCGACGTGGATTTGCATTTCGTCGGCGACGGGCCTTTAAAAGAAGAGCTTAAAAAGAAGGCCAAGCGCCTAGGCAATCGAGTTAAATTTTTTAGCCGCATGGAAGGTGAGGATCTTTGGGGTGAGGTCAGGGGCGCGGAATTAGTAGCCATACCATCGCTTTGGTATGAGAATGCCCCTTATACCGTATTGGAACCGATGGCGCTTGGTCGTCCGGTGTTGGCCTCTGACATAGGTGGTTTCAAAGAAATGATCAGAAAAGGAGAGAATGGATTTTTATTTAACGCTGGTGACATAGACGATCTGTCGAATAAATTGAAAGAGATATTAGACATGGGCGATAAACTTATTAAAATAGGGGAGCGAGCCGCTAAAGATGTGAAACATAGCAATTCTCCCAAGGGATATTATGAATATCTTTTGGATATTTATTTCAAAGCTTCAAGAGATAAAAAATAGTTTTTTGATCAAATAAGCGTATTTAATGAATATCGGTGTAATATATGACCGATATTTTTGTTTTATAAAAAGGGGTAATTAAAGCCTTAGTGAGGTCTTTAGTATTGACATTTTTTATAAAATATGCTATCATAAGATGATGACTGATGCACTGGGAATTCGAATTATATTTTTATATTAATATAAGCCAAATATTTGTAAGCTAAATACTATTATGAAGAAGATTGTTATCATCACTGTTTTGCTTTCCTTGGTCGGTACCGTGATTTTTGTCGGTAGCCAGGCCAAAGGTAAGGTAAAACCTTATTATTCCGGTGAGGCCGCCAGTTTTAATGGCAAGGTCTATGTCGGAACGGTCAATAGCGGCAGCTTTGAGCTTTTCGCTTTAGAGAACGGTAATTTATACCGCAAGACCTCTATTCAATCGCAGGATCGCGAAAGCAAAGAATTCGCCGACTTGCTTTTCTGGAAAGAAGGCGGAAAACTTTACGTCTTTTTGACCAATGGTCGTTATTTGTATAAATACGATATTTCCAACCCTGTCGTCCCTAAAGAAGTTGCCAAGATCAAGGATAATTCTTGGGATTGGTTCCTACGTTTAGATGTTAAGGATGGAAAGCTCGTCACTATTGGTTCCAAAGGTATGAAAGTTTGGAACAACGAGATGATCGTGGTCGATTCCTATAATATGATCGATAACTACGATCTTGGATCGGCTTCTTTCTCTGAAAAAGGCGATTTGGCCATTAACATGCAGAATGACAAGGTTAAAGTATATAACACTGCCACTCGCAAGGAAGTTGCTGAATATTCCATCGCCACTAACGACAGCAAAGCAGTTCGCTCTGCGGTCGGTACTAGCGACGAAGGCCTAGTTTATTTAGTTGATGACAAATCTTTTAAGGCCATTGGCTTAGATGGTGAGGTCAAGAAAGAATTCAAACATATTTCCAATGCTGGTTATGATGTTGCTGATTCTGTCAATCCTGATTATATATATTTCACTGATGGCATGGGAGTGGTCAAAGTTGACAGAGACACTTTCAAGCCTACTAAGTGGGCCTACGCTTACGCTGATACCCCGACCGGTTCTTGGTCTATGGGTCTTAAAGTCGTTCCAGATGGAGCTAGCGAGAAAGTCGTCGTCTTCAACGGATCGAATATCTGGGTCTTAGATAACAATCTTAACACTGTCGCTTATTACGAATCAAAAGAAGAGGACTATCGTCCTATCGAAGACCTTTCTTTAGGAATCGACAAGAACTTTGCCGCTCCTGGCACTCAAGTTTCTTTGGTCGGACAGGGTTATGGCATCGGCGAGGATGTTAAGATCGAATTCGCCGGCGTCAAACAGACCGTCGTTCAGGCTGATGTCAATGGTCGCTTCAAGGCCATCTTGACCGTCCCGAGCGTTTTGCCTGGTGGAGCCGATATTAAGGCCACGGGTCAGTCCACTAAGAGGACTTATAGCATCGCTTTCAAGATTCAATAATAATTGGATTCTTATATACCCTTCGTCTGTGAATCATAGGCGAAGGGGAATAAGAAGCTGATAAATTATGAAAATAGCTTTCATAGGACAAAAAGGAATACCATCCAAATCTGGAGGCGTGGAAAGACACGTCGAGGATTTGTCTGTGCGCTTAGCATCCCTTGGCCACGAGGTTTTGGTATATACCAGACCGAATTATACCGACCAGAAGATGGTCGAGTACAAGGGGGTTAAGTTGATTTCCTTGCCCAGTTTAGCGACTAAGCATTTCGATGCCATCACTCACACCTTTAGAGCTTGTCTGGATGTTGTTAAGAGAGATGTTGATTTGGTCCACTTCCATTCGATCGGACCTTCTTCGTTGATTTGGTTGGTCAAGCTTCTTAAGCCTTCTGTGCCGGTTATCGCTACTTTCCATTGTCAGGATTATTACCATCAAAAGTGGGGTATTCTTGCCAGGACATATTTAAAGCTTGGTGAGGCTATGGCTTGCAAGATGTCCGATAGGACCATAACTGTTTCCAAGACCTTAAAGGATCATGCTGCTCGTAAACATAAGATTTCCGCTGATTACATACCTAACGGCGTCGAAATGCCGGAGGGCGACATGTCTGATAAGGGCGTTAAATACTTTGGTCTTAAAAAGAATGGTTACATTCTAGCTGTGAGTCGTATCGTTAAGCACAAGGGATTACAATATTTAGTCGAAGCCTTTAAAAATGTTAAGACCGATAAGAAATTGGTCATAGTCGGTGGCGGAGCCTATACCGACAAATTCGTTGACCGTCTTAAAGAGATGGCTAAAGACGATAAGAGGATAATTTTCACTGGCCCGCAATCGGGCACGGTGGTGAGCGAACTTTTCGCCAACTCCTATTTATTCGTCCAGCCGTCCGAGTCTGAAGGCATGTCCATCGCACTCTTGGAAGCGATGTCTCATGGCAAGACTACTTTGGTCTCCGATATTCCGGAGAATAAGGAAGTTATAGGTTATACTGGTTTCACCTTCCGTTCTAAGTGTCCGGCTGATTTGATGGGTAAGCTGAATTGCTTGCTTCGCAATCCTAAGATAGTCAGCGATATGGGCCAGTTGGAAAAGAAACGAGTCAGTCAAGAATATAATTGGGGAACTACTGTTGACAAGATCGTCAAGTTGTACGACAATGCCCTGTCCGTTAAGAAACAGGAACGTAGAGCTTTAAAAAAGCTGAGATTCGCCCAGAAATTCTTAAATCTATTCTTTTAAAAGGTTTTTAACCTAAGATAAGCCTGTAATCCTTTTTCGCCTTTAGGCGTTAAAGGAGTATGGGCCGGGCACACCAACCCCCGAAAGGGGCAATTGGTATCTCCGGTTCATATCACCCTAGTGGGTGGAGTGAAAAAAAGTCCTTTACACATATTTTTTTTCGAAGGGAGGCCTTAAATGGCTAAGCTCAATGGTTTGCTTGCAGTTGTGGGCGCCTCCATCCTCATGATGGCGGTTGGTTGTGCTGAGAATAATCCTCTTGCTGTTCGCGAGGTTGGTTCTGGTGATGATGGTGGTATTTCAATCGTAGCACTGGCCAAAACAACAGCAGTCGGAGATACTTCGACCGATTCGATCGGTCGCGGCACGACAGCGATGTGTTCAGCGGAAATAGCCAGAAAGAGTCTGGCGGACAGTATTCTGTCCTCGCGCTGGGATTTCGGCGATGGTAGCAGCTATAACTGCTCCAATGATTCCGGGATATGCTCAGTCGAGCATCAGTACAACACGCTGGGCGTTTACACGATCAGTTTGGTAGTTGTCCTTAAGGGCAATAAAATACTGACACCCTGGAGAAGGATCGTAGTCGTCGAGACTTCGAATTTGACTCCGGTCACAAGTAATCAGGATTCGATGTTGATGTACGGATCGAGCTCGCAGATCGGAAATACCGGTCACTGGGATGTTAATTTCCTGGTCGGTGTAAACTCGATCTCTGCGGCGGCGGTTCGTGCGAATATTTCCGTTTTACGTTTATTCCGTGAGGGCGGGCGCGACAATGAGTGGAGTCAGAAGATCGCTATCGTTTCAAAGACGAGCGATGGAAAATTCTATCTGTTCACCATTCAGGATCTTGTTCCCGGACGTGACTATCGTTTTCGGTTCGGTATGGACATTAACGATCCGTCAAACACTATTCTGAACAGTACGGAATTTATCCGCAACAAGTTCTATAGTGTCGAATATGACGTTTTCGAATTCTCACTCAATTATAATGGACAAGCAGTCCCGAAGACAAAAGATTACGGCACGGTCGTTACGCCGGTCGATACCAGCGACACCACAAAGGTGACGCCGGAAGATACGACCAAACCCACGCTCATCGGACAGTTCGGTGACACCAGCCAGACTGACTGGATCATCAGAAAAGAATATGTCGTGGCCAGATCCTCGTATATCTTCTATTTCAATTATCGTCCAAGTAAGGATCCGATCGGACAGGTCGCGCAAGCAGCCTTCGTTGTGGCCAACATGCATCCAACTGTCAACAGCGGGAAAGAATCGCTGACTATGATGGGTGATACCGTTGGTTATATCGAGATTCCGGTTGATGAATTTCCGGACGAAGGACTTCGGTTCTATCAGTACGGAAGGGGAACGGCCTATCGTAATTTCTCCGGCTCGCTTTGTGCGATGACCGACGGAAGCGTTTGGCTCACAGCCAACATTGCCACACTTTCGAAAAAGGCAGTCCGGTAAAATATATCGGCAGCCTGAAAACTTAGGGGTCTTTGAGGATATCGCAAGATATCTTTCAAGGGCCCTTTTTTTATTGTTTTTAAATTTTATATTGACTTATTTGGCATAAATTGGTAATATCATTATCCCTATAAGAGGGGCTGCCCGAAAGGGCAAGAGTTCATTTTTTAAAGCGTAAAAACAACAATCATCCTAAAAAAAGGAGGACGATGAATGAGATTCAGGAGAATTTCCCTGTTCGTCGGCGTCGCGTTGTTGTGTTCGTTGCCACTGGCGTTATCTTGCTCGGATAATTCAGCGACCGGACCAGGCGACTACAGCAGAGATGAAATGTTCAAGGTCGAATTCAAATCATGGTCTATTGCTGGCTATGCCAACATCGAACTATTTTTTCTGGTAGAGGCTTTTGGCCAAGGATCGAATCCTTTTGCCATGGGGCCCGTTCATTGGGAGTCAGTAGTGCTACTGGAGAAATGTTATAAGACTAGCGATGGAAAATATTACATATTCTCCGAAACCGTGGAAGCTAATAAGCTAAAGACGGTTTCCGCTGGCTGGGATTGGAATGGGAATGTAAATAATTCCACATTTCTGACTGGTGAGGATATGGTCGGTAATCGATATTTTAATCCCAAGACGGATAATTTCGGTTTTAAAGTATCCTCAAATGGATACATCCAAACACCTTAGTTGATCTATATGGTCAAAGTCCGCACGAAGATGTTACGCGTGCGGATTTTTTATTTGGTCGTTGTTTACAAAATCTATTTTTATTGATAATTTAAACCTATGATTTTAAGCATAGACACAATCGATAACGTCAATATTTTGCTAAAGCTTGAAGACGGCGGCAAAATTTTGGAAAGCAAGATTTCTGCCGAAAGAACGCAGGGCGAGAAATTGTTGCCTGCTATCAACAACCTTCTTAAGTCGGCTAAAAAGAGTCTTAAAGACCTAAAAGAGATAAAAGTAGCCGATACTGGCGGGAGTTTTACGTCTTTACGTATCGGAGTGGCCACCGCCAACGCCTTGGCTTTTGCTCTTAATATACCTGTTATTGGTTTTTCGGGGCATAAAATAGAAAAAGACGGCTTAATTATAGTGGAACCAGAATACGATAGGGAGCCTGATATAGGAAAACCTCGTAATTCAGTCAAAACTGTGGATTAACTGTTTATAATAGTTTTCCACAATCACAATGATACAAAACAACGGTCAATGGCCGTTGTTTTATTTTTTGCTAATTTAATTGATAATGCATCTTGTTTATGGCAGGGGATGGGAGTGGTTGACAGTGGGGGCTTGGTGGCGTATGATATAAGAGTATTGGTGAAAAGTGGGGAACTGAGGCACGATTCAAGTTATGGGCTTGAACAAGACCTTAGCCCACTTTTGCGAGAAGAAGATTAATTATCGATCATCTTTTGGCAAAAGCGGGTATATGTTTATAGGCGAATATCAACACAATTTAGACAACAAAGGCCGCTTGGCTGTTCCAGCTAAGTTTCGCCAACTGTTAGAAGAGGGGGCAGTGGTTACCAAAGGCTTGGATAACTGTCTCTTTTTATATCCGAAGAATAAGTGGGAGGAAATGGCCAATAAGTTCGCCAATCTGCCTATAAGCCAAGCTAAAGCTCGTGCTTTTGCCAGACACATGTTGGCTGGGGCGATGCCAGTCGAGTTCGATAGTCAGGGTCGTATAACTTTGCCGGAGTATTTACGCAAATTCGCTGATTTAGCCAAAGAGACCATAATCGCTGGTTTATTCGATCGTTTGGAAATTTGGAATGAGAATAATTGGAATAAATATAAAGAAGCTACTGAAAAGGATTCTGGAGATATCGCTGAAGCCTTGGGTGAATTAGGAGTTTGATCTTTCTTAGTTTGAGAATGGAATTTTGAAATTTGAATTTGGAAACGAAGGTCGTTGCTAGGTTTTTCACTGCTGACAATGGCTTTTGAGGAGGCCCCGTCTCTTTCCCTTCCTTGGATAAGAAGGGCTCCAAATTCAAATTCAGGATTTCATCGCAAAGAGTCTGTCTGATAAGCCCGTAATTTTTTTCTTTCGCCACGAAAGAGGCTTATCAGACAGACTCTAGGGAAGTGGGCCGCACGAGGAGGCGGCTTCACTTCTCAGAAGTTAATCTATTTCTTTATGGAATACGCCCATATACCAGTCATGCTGGATGAGGCCTTGGATTTTGTTGGCCTAAAACAGGGAGGGCGTTATATAGACTGCACTTTAGGCGGAGGTGGATACACATCTCATATTTCTAAAGCGGTCGGAGATAATGGAGTCGTAGTAGCCTTTGATTTAGATGAAAAGGCTATAGAGAACACAAAATCCAAAAATTTATCCAATGTTATTTTGATAAATGATAGTTTTGCCAACCTTAGAGAGGGAGTTGCTGGTGTTTTAGGTAGTGATGTGAAATTTGATGGCATAGTTATGGACCTTGGTCTATCTTCGGCTCAGATCGATGATCCAGATAGGGGATTTTCCTTTAAGTTCGACTCTTCTTTGGACATGTCATTCTCAGGTGATTCGCAAAAGACCGATAAGATAGTTAATTCTTATAGTCAGGATAGATTAAAAGAGATAATAAAAGAATACGGTGAAGAGAGGTTCGCTGGGCAGATAGCTAAAAAAATAGCTGATGCCAGAAGAGGTAAGAACATAAGCACGGCTAAAGAATTGGCCGATATAGTAGTTTCTGCCATTCCTGAAAGGTTTAGGCACGGTCGTGTTCATCCGGCCACCAAGACCTTCCAGGCGCTAAGAATGGAGACTAATAGCGAGGTGGAGGCTCTTAAGGCTGTTTTGCCGCAAGCCGTTTCAATGTTGGCTGCCGGTGGCAGGTTGGTAGTAGTTTCATTTCATAGTATAGAAGATAGGATAGTTAAGGATTTTTTCAAACAAGAGAGTCGTGATTGTCTGTGTCCGCCAGAATTACCGATATGTCGCTGTGGACACAAAGCCAGTCTTTCCGTCATCACCAAAAAACCGGTGTTGCCAAAGGAAGAGGAGGTTGGATCTAATCCGCGTTCCCGTAGCGCCAAGCTGCGAGCGGCGGAAAGGATCTAAACCGCAAAAAAACAAAAAGAAAAACAAAAATATAAATTATGACCGAAAGGATAGAGGGTGTCTATTCGGCTCCTATGATGGATCGCCCAACAAGGACAATTAGCCTGCGCTTTGTCAACAAGATTTTTATGATTTTGTTGCTCGTTAGCGGTGTTTACTATATAACGACGATCAATGATTTGGTCGTTAAAGGTTTTGTCTTGCAGGATTTAAAGGCTAAAGTGGAGGTGCTTAGAGATGATAATAGAACCATGGACGCCCGCGCTGTAGCCCTTAAATCTTGTAACGATCTTTCTTCTCGCATCGATGGTTTGGGGATGGTGACAGCTGATAAGATCGAGTATATAAAAGTCGGAAAAGGCATCCTGGCCGCCAAATAACGTCCAGGTTTTTTGAAATTATGCGATAAAACAAGGAGATAAAAATATGGTTCCTTACGGTAGGAAAGAAAGAAAAACGGATGGTGGCAATCGCATAAGGATACTGATTGCGATTGTTTTTTTATTGGGGTCTTTTTTGTTGGTCAAACTTTACGGTTTGCAGGTTTTGCGTTATCAATTTTATTCCACTAGGGCTCAAAATCAGCATGAGTGGGAGGGTGAATTGCAACCAGAGCGAGGAGAGATATTCTTAGCTGGTCCAAAGGGTGGACAGGCACTTTATCCTTTTGCCGCCAATAAGGATTATTATTTAGTTTTTGCCATACCAGTGGATATTTCCAATGGTGAGGAATCGCAAAAAATAGCCGATTCACTGTTCAAAATATTTGACCAGTCGCAGGCCATGACAGAAGTCGATGAATATTTCAAACAGAAAGACGAGGATGACTTGGCCTATGAGCTTTCTTTCGCTCAAAAATTGCCGGCCGAGGAAAGGGCTGTTAAAGAGGCTGAAATAAAGAAGCATTGGCAGGCCTTGAGGAGCGATAAGACTTGGCAAAAAGTTAGGCAAGTAGACAAGGAAGAGGAGTTAGAAAAGAAAAAGAAGGTTAAAGAGGTCGACTATTTCGCCAAGTTAAATAAGGAGGGTGATCCATATGAACCGATAAGAAAAAAAACTAGCGGTGAAGAGTTGATGGAGCTTTATTCGCTTTTGACCGATGGAACGCCAACGACCTCCATGGAGATAAAGAATGGCAAGGTTTGGAAGAAGGGGGATGACGATAAAGATGTGGAGGTTCGACCAAAGGGCATTTATCATTCAGTTGAAAAATATCGTTATTATCCAGAAAAGAACATTGGTTCACAGATCCTTGGCTTTGTTAGATTGGACAACGAGACCAATAGAGGTTTTTATGGATTAGAAGGATTTTTCGATAAGGAGCTAGCAGGAAAGACTGGCTACATGAAGTCTGAACTGGCGGCTCGCAGAGACATACCAATATTGAACGGTCAGGAGTATGAAAGACCAAAAGATGGAACAGATCTTATTTTAACTATCGACCGCTCCATTGAATTTTATGCTTGCCAAAAACTTAAAGAGACAATAGACTTTCAGGAGGCTGAAAGCGGCCAAGTGATAGCTATGGACCCTAAGACGGGCGAGATCATTGCTATGTGTTCATGGCCAGATTTCGATCCTAATGATTACAGCAAGGCAGATGATATGATGGTCTTTAATAATCCGGCTGTATTTGAGCAATATGAACCAGGTTCGGTCTTTAAAGCCATAACTATGGCTTCGGCCTTGGATGCTGGTAAGGTTCAAGTCAATACCATTTATAAAGATGAAGGTTTCGTTAAAAAGAAGGCCTGGGATAGTCCAGTAAGAAATTCAGATTATTATTCTAAAGGAGGTCATGGCTGGGTCGATATGACGACTGTTTTGGAGTTGTCTTTGAATACTGGCGCGATTTTTGTCAGGGAGCAGTTGGGGGACAAAGATTTTGTGGATTATGTCAGAAATTTTGGTTTCGGCGAGAAGACCGGGATCGAGCTTGAAGGTGAGGCGCCTGGCAATATATCTAACCTTATATCCGCTAGACCAAGAGAGATAGACCTTGATATGGCCTCGTTCGGCCAAGCCGTAACAGTCACTCCTTTGCAGATGATCATGTCTTATGGCGCTTTGGCCAATGGAGGTATTTTAATGAAGCCGTTCATAGTCAAGCAAATGATCCATGAAGATGGTTCAGTCGAAAATATCGGTCCAAGAGAGGTTAGACGGGTCATTTCTGATAAGGCGGCCAATATGACTTTGGGGATGTTGGTAAGGGTGGTTGAGGATGGTCATGCTAAGAAAGCTCAGATCGATGGTTTTTATGTCGCCGGAAAGACCGGCACTGCTCAGATACCGGATAAGAGTGGGTATAGCGATGAGACGATCCATACTTTTATTGGTATAGCCCCAGCCGATGACCCACGTTTCGTCATGCTCACTAAAGTGAACAAACCTAAAAAGTCAGAATTCGCTGAAGGTTCGGTGGTGCCATTATGGAGAGATATAGCGGATTTTATGCTTAGATATTATCAAGTACCGAAAGACAGATGACCTTAAATACAGTTTTTATTTTTCAAAATCAATTATATGTTTAAAAAGATAGTCGCCATAAAACTTAAGTTTTTTTCTAAGGCCATTTTGGCGAAACACAAGCCTAAAGTCGTTGGTATAACCGGTTCTGTAGGAAAGACCAGTGCCAAAGATGCGTCTTTGGCTGTTTTGGAGTCTAAATTTGCGGCCAAGGCCAGTATCAAGAATTATAATAATGAATTCGGATTGCCATTATCTATAATAGGTTGTGATTCTCCGGGAAAGAATATAATTGGCTGGATAAGGGTTTTCGCCAAGGCCGCCATTTTAGCTTGGGGTAAAGTCAAAGATTATCCTAAGGTACTGGTTTTGGAAATGGGTGTCGATAAGGTCGGAGATATGGATTTTTTAAATAGCATCGTGTCTTGCGACGTAGGGCTTGTCACGACGATCGGTGCCTCTCATCTTGAGCAATTCGGATCCGTGGACAAAATTCAGAAAGAGAAGTCTAAGATGATAGCCAATATCAATAAGGGTGGATGGGCCATATTTAATTATGATGACGAGAGAACTCGTTCGATGGCTAAATCGAGCAAGGTCAAAGTTATGACATACGGATTTTCCGAAGGAGCCGACCTTAGCGCTGGTAACGTTATATTTAAATTCGAAGAGAAAGGAGTGTCTTCCAGCTTGGCCGGCGTATCATTTAAAATGAGTTACGGAGGTTCTGTGGTCCCAGTCGTCTTGCCGAATGTCATTGGTACGGCTGCGGTCTATGCCGCTTTGGCCGGTGCCGCCACCGGAATCGCCCTGGGTATGAACTTGGTCGACGTGGCTACTGCTTTGGCTAAATTCGACTCGCCAAAAGGTAGGATGAAATTGATCGATGGGATCAAAGGCACTATGATAATAGATGATACTTATAACGCATCTCCACAGTCTTGTCTTGCTGCCATTGAATTTGTCGGCAGAATAAAGTCGGAGGACGGAGCTTCTAAGGTCGCCGTGCTTGGTGATATGTTAGAACTTGGTTCTTTAAGCGAAGAGGCGCATAGAGAAGTGGGGCAAGCATTGGCCAAAGCTAGTTTCGACTTAGTGATAACTTGCGGTTCAAGGTCGCGCGATATCGGACATGGTGCTAAGGACGCTGGCATGGCCGAAGACGCCGTGTTCCATTTTCCGACTAACGCCGAAGCTGGCAGATTCGCCCAAGAAAGGATTAGAAAAGGTGATCTTATTCTTATTAAAGGATCGCAGGGCGCGAGAATGGAGAAAGTGGTAAAAGAGCTTATGGCCGATCCGTTGCACTCAACAGATCTTTTAGTCCGTCAGGGACCTGAATGGGAGAAAGGCTAACTTTACAAATAAGCTATTGTAGTATAGGCTTAATTGAATGAGAGGAATAATACTTTCGGGCGGTCTTGGGACTCGTTTGAGACCGCTTACAAAAATAACTTCCAAACAACTTTTACCGGTTTATGATCGGCCGATGATTTATTATCCTTTAAATACGCTTTTAAAGGCTGGTATAAAAGATATATTGATAATAGTCGCTCCGCAGTATGCCGGTGATTATTTGAACTTGCTCGGTTCTGGCAAGGAATTCGGTGCCAGATTCACTTATGAGGTCCAAGAGGAACCTCGCGGTTTGGCCGATGCTTTTATCATTGGTGAGAATTTTATCGATGGCGAAGACGTGGTCATGGTTTTGGGCGATAATATAATAGAGGACGACGTATCCGAGGATATAAAGAATTTTAAGGGCGGAGCCAGAGTCTTTGCTAAAAAAGTTCCTGATCCGGAAAGGTTCGGGGTGGTTCGTTTCGATGATACTGGTAAACCGGTCGAGATAGTGGAGAAGCCAAAAGAGAAAATAAGCGACAGCGCTTTGATCGGTCTCTATATTTATGACGGGCGAGTCGTTGAAGTGGCTAAGAACGTCCAACCGAGCGAGCGCGGAGAGCTCGAGATAGTCGATTTGCATCGCTGGTATTTAGAACGTGGCGAATTGTCGGTCGCGGAGATAAAGGGCGAATGGGTGGACGCAGGAACATTCGATAGCTTGCTTAAGGCTCAAGTATTTGCCAAAGAAAAACTGAAAGGCAAAATGATAATATGAACGGGCAGGGTCCTAAAGTTTATATAGGGTTTATAGTTTTTGGCGAGCAGACGGCTAAGTATCTGCCGCCATTTTTGGATTCTTTGAAAAAACAGACTTTTAGCAATATTAAGATATTGGCCTATAACAACGGCGACGATGGTGCTGGCAATTCTTTTTTTATAAAAAGAAGCGGTATCGAATTGACTGTTATGGGCGACGGTAAGAATGTTGGTTTTGCTGCGGCCTATAACTTAATGATCAAAGAGGCTGTCAAAGAAAAAGCCGATTATTTTTGGGTGACAAATCCTGACATGGTCTATAACTCCGATACTCTCGAGAGATTAGTTAGTCGAATGGAAGGTGACGCTGAATTGGGGTCGGTCTGTCCTAAATTGCTTAAATGGGAGTTCGGTAAAGATCATAGGACCGACATAGTCGATTCTTGTGGGATAGAGATGAAGGACGGCTTGCGCTTCTTTGATTTTGGGCAAGGAGAGCGTGATCGTTTCGATCTGCGCTATGGTAGTATCATCGGCCCGTCTGGTGCTTCTGGTTTGTATCGATTAGCCGCCCTGGAAAAGGTCAAGGAAGATGGAGATTATTTCGATGAGAATTTTTTCATGTACAAAGAGGATTGTGATTTAGACTACCGCTTGATGTTGGCTGAATGGGAGACGGCTTTAGTGCCGGAAGCGGTCGGGTGGCATGATCGCACCGCAGTTGGCGCCGGCAAGAACGATGTCGCGTCCATAAAGGCCCGTATCGGCAAGAGTCAAAAGGTTAGAGTTTGGTCAACGACCAATCAATTTAGGATATTCCTGAAATACTGGAAGCTACAAAAATTTAAGTCTAAGCTGGCTATAATAGCCTATTCTGCAAAAGTCCTTGTTTATTCCTTGATCTTTGAGCGTTCCTTGCTTAAGGAGCTTTTGGCCGTCTGGAAGGGGCGAAATGTCCTGAGTAGATATGGTTAAATTTGAATTATTGACTTTTTTACGTTTTTTGTTTAATATATAAGAAGCTTTAGACAAAGCCTTTTTTATTTATATAAAATTACTAATATTATGGCTAAAATAGCTGTTATCAAGACCGGAGGCAAACAGTATAAGGTTGCCGAGGGCGAAACTCTGAAAATCGAAAAATTAGACAAAGAGACTGGCGAAAAAGTTAAATTCGACACTCTTTTGATCTCTGATGGAAAGGCCATCAACATCGGCGCCCCATCTTTGGGCGAGAAGGTTGAGGCTGAGGTCATCAAGGAAGGCAAGGCCAAGAAGGTCTCTGTGATCAAATTCAAGAACAAGGTTAGATACCGCCGTAATGTTGGCCATCGCCAGCATTTCACCGAAGTCAAGATCACTTCAATCGCTTAAAATAAAAAACAGACCCTTTATCGGGGTCTGTTTTTTTTATATCTCGTTCCTATTTTTAAGCGCGTTGTTCAATGTTATTTCGTCCGCGTATTCGATGTCCGATCCCATCGGTAGACCACGGGCCAGACGAGTGACCCTTACTTTTTCGTTCTTTAGCAGCTTTGATAGGTATAAAGAGGTCGTCTCTCCTTCTAGTGTTGGCGAGAGGGCTAATATGACCTCCTTAGTGCCCCCAGAACGTATGCGTTTCACTAGGGCTGCGATATTGGTCTTATCGGCGTCTATGCCTTCCTGTGGCCTTAGGTTACGTCCTATGAGGAAGTAGAGGCCTTTATAGCGCCCAGTGGACTCGATGGCCAACATTTCTGGTTGAGTGGCCACGACACAGAGAGTTGAGCGGTCGCGAGTCTCGTCGGCGCAGATCATACAAGGATTGCTTTCGGCTACCGATAGACAATGCGCACAGAGCTTTAGTTCTTTTTTTAGACTTATGACATCCCCAGCCAATTTAGCCAAAAACTCTTTTGGTTGTTTAAGCAAATAAAAAGCATAGCGTTGGGCCGTCTTTGGTCCAACGGTCGGAAGTTCTGAAAGGTCGTCGATCAAGTTTTGGATATTTTTTGGGAATTTCATCGAAAATAATCAAAGTGGCTAACTTATCTTTTACCCAAGTCCAGGAAGTCCACCCATGGCGCGCATTTTCTCGGCCAAAACTTTTTGGGTTTTTTTGATCGAGTCGTTCATGGCGTCAGGTAGATTTTTCTCTAATTCTGCCTTGGTCATTTCTTTTTCTAAGACAACTTCTTTAACATTCATATTTCCGTCCATGGTGATTTTGATACCGTGGCGGTCAGAGATTATGGTCTCGCCTGATAGGGCATTTTGAATTGTTTTAGCTTGATCTCTTAGATCCTTGATCTGCTTTAGTTTTTCGAACATGTTATTATTGGGAAAAATCAATTCATTATTGTCCAAAGGGACATGATAATTCTTTAATTTTTCTTCGCCGATCGGCGAATTTAATTTTTAATTTAATTTAGAATTCAGGTGGAGCTTCGCCGTAATCATGGCGTGTCACGTTTTTAAAGCTTGTGGTCTCACCATCGAAGAACAGGTCGACTTTACCGGTAGGGCCGTTTCTGTGTTTGGCGATGAATACTTGTGCGCTATGTTTTTCTTCGTCGGTTAGGTCTTCGAAACGATAGTTACGATCGGCCGCTTTGCGATAGACGAACATGACGACGTCAGCATCCTGTTCGATAGATCCGGATTCGCGCAAGTGGGCTAATTTTGGAATGGCCGGTTTTTCCATTTCCACAGCACGAGAAAGCTGTGACAACGCAATGACCGGAACATTCAATTCGCGGGCGACTCCTTTAAGGCCTCTTGATATTTCAGCGACCTCTTGAACGCGGTTATCGCTGTATTTTCCGCGACCGTGCATTAGCTGCAAGTAGTCGATAATTATAAGTCCAAGACCTTTGTCCATTTTTAGACGACGGCATTTGGCTCTGATATCCATGACCGTGCAGGCGGCGGAGTCGTCTATGAATATTGGGGCCTCCGATAACTGTCCCATGGCTTCACCGATCTTGGCGAAGTCGTTGTCGTTGTCTCGATCGGAAAGATTGCCGGTGCGCATTTTCCAAAGCGAAACATTCGCTTGGGCGCAAAGCATTCTGTCGACCAACTGTTCTTTACTCATTTCTAAAGAGAATACTCCGACCGGTTCCTTGGAGTGTATGGCCCCCATACGGGCGATGTCCATGGCTAGAGTGGTCTTACCGACGGAAGGACGAGCGGCTAGAATTATGAGGTCTGATTTTTGTAGTCCGGCAAGTAAGTTGTCTAGGTCCTTAAAGCCTGTTGGCAGACCGCGCAATTTGCCTGATTGCTTGTGTAGCTCGTCTATTCTCTCAAAAGCTTCGGAGAGTAGATTGTCGATGCCGACAAAAGCTGTCTTAGTGTGATTTTGAGAAATTTGAAATATTTTCTTTTCAACGTCGTCCAAAAGCAGTTCGACATCCTCATCTTCCTGAAAGCTTAGATCGGAGATCTCGGCCGCGGCCGATTGCAAGCGGCGAAGAGTGGCTTTATGTTGTATGATCTTGGCATAGTTCTCGACATTCGAAGCGGTGGTCACGAAATTGGAGAGTTGAGCCAAATACGTGCGACCACCTATCTTTGCCAATGATCCCTTAGCATCGAGTTTGTTGGCCAAAGTCAGAGAGTCGATCGGTTCTTGTTTGGAAAAGAGTTCCACCATGGCCTGATAGATGATCTGGTGGGTGTTTTTATAGAAGTCGCTGTCCGAAAGTCCATCGATCACTTTGACGATGGCATTTTTGTCGATAAGAATGCAGGACAATAAAGATTGCTCGGCCTCTATATTTTGAGGTGGTATTTTGCCTAAATTTTCTTTTTCGGCCATATTTTTTTCACTTTGGAGTATTGCTTAACAAGACAATTATAGGCTTTAGAGAGGAGTTTAGCAAGGGTGTTTTTGTGGCTTCTTTGTGGTTTGATTGTTGAAAACTATTTATTTTAACCTTTCCACCTGTATTGGTAAAAAACATATTTTTGTCGCTGTATTGACAATTTTTTGATTTTATTATAATATGACAATTTGCGAGTTACATTCGCTAAGCTCTTTGCAAAAACCACACCTTTCGGAAACGAGAGATTCGATTTTTTTGCCAGAATTCAAGGGGTTTATTATGCCGGCTTGAATTTCCGTCTAGCGCGCAAAATTGACGGAGTCTCTATAACCGTGCCCCTTTCTTCATTCGATGCATTTTATGTCGTTTGTCGAAAATTAGTCGCGGCGGGTCGTTTTTCTCTTTTCGAAAGGTGTTATATTTATCCGGGGTGGGAGATGAGTAGGCACGTGTGCCGCACGTTCCGTGTTGTCTGCATCTGTTGACGATTTTCACCTTCTTGGGGTTGGTGGTGATTGTTTGCACGAGCCGCTTGCTCCCATTTCCGGCATTTTGTTCCTTTGATCCTTAAATTTTTCTTACGAATTTTCTTTCTTAAAAGAAAATTCAGCCTTGTTCCCATGGGACAAGGTTTTTTATTTTGTGCCCTTGCCAAATTTCCTTTTATTTGTTATCCTATTCTTAGGATGCCTTAAGGCGAGGCGTCTTTATTTTAGCCAAGTTGTAGATTATAATATAGTAGAACAATAGATAATGCGCCCATAGCTCAGCTGGTAGAGCAGCTCCCTTTTAAGGAGAAGGTCACAGGTTCGAATCCTGTTGGGCGCACAAAAGCAATTTGTAAAAGCAAGAGGGGTTAGTGATATTGCTTTTTTTATTTTGAGATTTTTGCCCCAACAGGATTCGAACGAAGGGGGTTGAAGGGGGAAGTATTCCCCCTTACTCCGGGGAGGTGTTGGAGGGCGGAAGCCCTCCAAAGTGGGACACTTCGAATTCCTTTGGGCGCACAAAAGCAATTTGTAAAAGAAAAAACCGGCCAGTGAGGCCGCTTTTGGTTTTACACGCTTCGCCGGCGTAGCTCAGTGGTAGAGCGGCTGTTTTGTAAACAGCGGGTCGGGGGTTCGAAACCCTTCGCCGGCTCATTTTTCACTCATCAGTTATTTTTCTTTTGGAGGGGGTATTTTCGACATGAAAAAAGCAAAATTCAAGGTATACGCCCTTGGTTGCAAAGTAAATCAATATGACGCCGGAAAACTCTCTTCCGGGTTATCGTCGGCTGGTTTTCAATATGTCGAATCCGATGCCGACTTCGCCATCATCTATAGCTGTGCCGTTACTGGATCGGCAATAACCAAAAGTCGACAGGCGGTTAGAAAGGCTCAAAAGGAAAATCCTAAGGCTAAAATAATTTTGTCTGGCTGCTGGCCAAGGACATACCGAGATGAAGCAGAGTCCTTAGAGGGGGTGGATTTAGTTTTAGCTAAGGCTGGCCCAAAAGAGGTTTTAATGGCGGCACGCGAGCTTTATGGTTTTGATTTCAAAGATTCCCGCGAAAGCTGCATAAGCCAAAATTCCAACAGGGGAGGACGCTACTTTATTAAGGTTCAAGATGGATGTGAGCAGTTTTGCTCTTATTGTGTTATTCCTTACGCCCGCGGTCCTTTAACGAGTCGTCGTTCAGATGAAATAATGGAGGAGGCTAAGACGGCCGTGGCGGTCGGTTTTCCAGAGCTCGTCTTATCGGGGATCCATCTCGGTCTTTATGGCGTCGAGCATGTCAAAAAAGACGATGCGGAGAGCGGAATGGAGCTGTACAAATTAATTGAACAGCTTTCTTCGATCGATGGATTGAAAAGAATAAGGTTAAGTTCTATAGAGATCACGGAAGTTTCTGATAAATTAATATCTCTTTTTAAGAAGAACGAGAAGCTTTGCCATCATCTTCATATACCATTGCAATCAGGTTGCGATAAGGTGCTAAAGAACATGAAAAGACCATATAATACGTCTTTTTTTGAGAAGCGCCTCAAGAAAATATTCAAGGCCGTCCCGGATATCGCCATCACTACCGATGTTATCGTTGGTTTTCCTGGGGAGACAGATGTTGATTTTTCTGTGACTGAATCATTTTGTTCTCGAGTTGGTTTTTCTCGTCTGCATGTTTTTCCGTTCTCTGCCCATCCTTTAACGCCGGCATTCTCTATGTCAGGAGCCGTAAAGGAGGAGAAGAAAAAAGAACGAGCGTCTAAATTAAGGAAATTGAGTTCGAAGTTGGAAAATCAATATCGCAGGAAATTCGTTGGTCGTGAAATGGAGGTCTTGGTAGAATCGTTCTCCAATAAAGAATTTAAGGGCATTACCAGCAATTATCTAGAGGTCTCATTTCCGGCAAGTTCTATAATATCCGCCAACAAAAATAAAAAGAATTTGATCGGTCAAATGGTCTCGATCGTGATAAAGTGACTTGATAGTTTTCATGCTATAATAGAATAAGACATAACTTCTCTATGAAAAAAATTGTCTTATTCTTTTTTATTTTAGCTTCTCTATTCCCGTCGGGGCAGATTTACGCTGCCTCGTCTTTATCTTCTCGTCTTTTGGGAAGGATATTGTTGCAAGTCGAATCGAAGGGCGAGGCTTGGTATGTTTCTCCTTCTGATTCGAAAAGGTATTTTTTGGGTCGCCCCAACGATGCCTTTAATCTAATGAGAAGCTTGGGTATTGGCATAACAAATTCCGATCTATCAAAAATACCAGTGGGCATAGCGCCTTCTTCTGGCTCTCCTGATACGGACAAGGATGGTTTGCCCGATGATTTGGAAGTTTCTTTGGGAACTGATCCAACTAAGGCAGATACCGACGGTGATAGTTATAGCGACAAGGTCGAAGTTCTGGGTGGCTATAACCCCAAGGGAGTCGGTAAAATAAATATCGACAATTCTTTAGTGTCCAAAAACAAGGGCAAGATATTCCTTCAAGTTCAAGGCGCTGGTGAGGCTTGGTATGTCGATCCAGTTGGACTTAAGAGATATTTTCTTGGACGACCAGCCGATGCTTTCGCAGTTATGCGTTCCCTTGGTCTTGGCATAACCGATCTTGATCTAGCTTCTATAGCTATAGGGTCTTTGTCTGGTGCTTCCCCTGAAAAAGATGTGCCATCTTCTGATAATGGGCTTCCCTTCGACACTTTAGTCATAGAGCAAAAGATACACGTTTTAGTGAATCAGCAAAGGACCTTGGCTGGCCTGCCGGCTTTAAAATGGAATGACGAGGTCGCTGCTGTGGCTAGGGAGCATAGCCAAGATCAAGCGAACGAGGATGAAAAATTAACCGACTTGAATCGCATCTGTAATTATGCCGTCATACATCACGAGGGTTTAGTATTTGGTTTGATGCCGGCCGATCGTTTGAATAGTAGAGGAGTGAATTATTATTCTAAGGCTGGTGAGAACATTGCTTTAGTGGGGGCAGCGGAAGTCAATTATTTGGTCAATATGTCGACTTTCGATGAGAAGGTCTATGACACCTGTCAGGCTCAAGTGGAGGAGTGGAACGCAAGTCTTAAAGAGGATATGGAAAATATTACCTCGGAAAGCGAGAAGATCTCTCGCTTGAATCAGGATTTAGCGGCTCGCCGTACTGCCTTGCTCAATGCCGAGACTTTTCAAATATCCAGGATAGATTGGCAGACCGCCGATTCCATAGCACAGTCTTCGTTGACTGGCTGGATGAATAGTCCTGGTCATAGGGCTAATATTTTGGATCCTGACTATGACGAGGCTGGCATTGGTGTGGCCTATGTGAATGGTTATATTATCGCCACTCAGGTCTTTATTAAGCGAGCATCTTGCGGTTATGAAGGCGGTCCTTGTTGCGACAGGCACGCTTGTTATTTGCCGACTATTTGTCAGGCGGATGAAGTTTGTCGTTAAATTGTTTTAATATAAGCTAAAATAAGTAAAAACTAGAGAAAAGGGTTGTAATCTTGACAAAATATAAAAAAAATTATATAATAAGGTGATAGAAAAAGATAAAGTTTTGTCTAAAATGAAGTCAAATATAGCAAAATTTATCACCCTTCTCTGCTTGGCGTTTTTCTTTTTTCCATCACACTCAGCAAAGGCTGTGATCGGAAAGGCCAAGTCAGATTATCCCAGATTGGCCAATTATTATTTAAGTTGGGAAATTCCCAATACTGATATTAATGATTTGGCTCGCTGGGATCTTTTAGTCTTGGACATGGAAGTCCAACACAATAGCTCTGGTAATTTCAATAAATTAAGAACTCTTAATCCGAACATTCTCCTCTTGGCTTATGTGTACTCTGAGGAAGTCACCTTAAGCCCAGATTCGCGTTATGGCGAACTACGCTATGATGTCTCGTCTGGTTTCGGAGATTCTTGGTGGCTGCGCGATCCTTCCGGTAATCGCTTGTCTTTTTGGTACTCGACCAACATGGTCAATATCACCGATGACGCCGGCACTTACAATGGCCAGCGCTGGAATGAGTATTTGCCGAAATTCGTCGGTGACAAAGTTTTTTCCAATGGCCGTTGGGATGGAGTTTTCTATGATAATATCTGGCCCAGCATATCCTGGTTCAATTCCGCCAATATCGATCTGAACTGTGATGGCAAAAAAGACTCCGCATCTTATTTGGATAGTAAATGGGTGGAAGGTAATAAAAAATTGTTGACCAACACTTTGAACGCTATCGGCTCCAATAATATTTTGATGGGTAATAGTCATGGCTTCGAACCATACCAACCATATCTTAATGGTATTATGTTGGAGAGTTTTCCGGCCCCTTGGGAGAATGGCGGAACTTGGGCTGGCTCAATGAAGTCATACACCAATACCAAGAATTTCCGTGAACCTAAGATCATGATCGTCAATGCCAATACTGACAATAAATGGGACATGGAAAATTATCGCAAGATGCGTTTTTCTTTGGGCTCGACTCTTTTGGGAGATGGCTATTTTTCTTTTGATTATGGCGTCAACGATCATTCCCAGACTTGGTGGTATGACGAATACGACACCGAGTTAGGCAAGGCCATTGGTTCGCCGATAAATATTTTGGATAAGAATAATAAGACTTGGAAGAATGGCGTTTGGCGCCGCGACTTCGAGAATGGCATAGTGGTGGTCAATTCGACTTCAGAGACGAAGAATTACGTCTTTACCGACGAAGCCTTCTCTAAGATCGACGGTCGTCAGGATCGTTTGACCAATAATGGTTCTAAGGTAAATATGATCTCCTTGCAACCTAACGACGCGGTCGTGTTGCTTGGGCATCCTAAGAGCGGTGGCGAGTCCGTATCCGACTCTCCGTCAGTTCCAGCGGCCGTAATGAAGATACAGGGCGAGACTTCTGTCGATCTAATAAAGAACAGTGCCTTCCAGAATGGTGCCTTTGTTCGTGTTTTTGGTGATTCAGGCAATCAAGTGAGGGATGGTTTCTTCTCTTATGGAGATAAATATCCGGCCGGAGCCCAGATCATCAATGCCGATATAGATGCTGATGGTAAAAATGAGACATTGGTAAATAAAAGCGGCGTCATAACTATATACAAAGACGGAAGGACCATTAGAAGTTTTAAACCTTACGAAGGAAATTTTAAGGGAGATATATCAATAGCCGTCGCTGACCTTAATGGTGACGCCACGCAAGAGATAATCACTGGCGCCGGACAAGGCGGCGGACCTCATGTTCGCGTTTTCGATCAATACGGAAGTCCTCTTATCGGTGGATTCTTCGCTTATGACCGTAATTTCCGTGGTGGCGTCAATGTGGCGGTCATTGACCTTAATGGCGATGGCACCAAGGAAATAGTCACAGCCCCAGGAAAGGGCGGCGGACCACAGATCAGAGTCTTTACTAAGGATGGTCGTCCGTTGACCGGTGGATTCTTCGCTTATGACAAAAATTTCCGCGGCGGAGTTTCTTTGTCGGTTGGGAATGTCGATGGGCAGGGTGAAATGGAAATAATAACATCACCAGGAAGCGGTATGAGCCCGCAGGTTAAAATATTCACTAAGGACGGTCGCGAACTTAAAAGCTTTTATGCTTATGATCGCGATATGACTAATGGAGTCAAAGTTTCTGTGTCCGACGTAAATGGCGACGGCAAGGCTGAAATAATGGCCGGTAGCGCCCAGTATTAATGAGGTTGGCCATTTAAGCCTTAAATTGTATAATATAATCAGACAAATATATGGAGAATGAAAAGAACCAACAAGGATCGAGCGAGCTTCGGCCAAATGATGTTCGCGAGCCAGAATCTGTGCTCGTGGAAAGAGAGAAGGATGAGGCCGTAGAGATCGGTAATGGCAAGCTAGACCTTCGCAAAGGAGGTAATATTGTCATTGGTACTATCAATGTCGTGGCCGATCCGGTCAAGAAACACCTCAAGGGTCGTCACGAGAGATTCTATAAAGAGAGACCGTTTCATCTTTGGGTCGACATTTTTTTCGTATTGGCCATTCTTGGGCTCTTTTCCTCTTTTTTGATAATTAGAAATTTACAGCCTAAGCCAGAAATAGCCATTGAGGCTACATTGCAAGGTGATTCGGCTATTTCCGGTGGTCTATCTACTTTTGAGATAAGCTATCGCAATAATGGTAAGACCGATGTTGACAATGCTTCTTTGTCATTGACTTTCCCTAAGAATTTTCAGCTCGTTTCGGTGCAACCGGAAAGCGCATTCTCCGATCAGACCAATACTTTTTCCATTGGCGATTTGCCGCGCGGAGCTAATGGCAAGGTTAAGATATCCGGGTCCATCATCGGATATTTGGGTGAGAATCAGTCTTTGACCTATTCTTTGAATTATTTGCTTAAGGGGAAGAAATATAACACTCTTGGGTCTTTGATGTATCCGATCGACTCTTCCGCTTTTTCAGTGGTATTGGATATGCCTGACAAGATATATAAGGGTATAGATTTTGGTGGAAAGATCCAGCTTAAAAATAATGACAAGATCGATTTCAATGGTAATTTAGAGATATCTTTTAGCGACTCTTCAGCTAAATTCATTAGCGTGTCTGGACAAAGAGCTAATCTGATAAACGGAGTGGTCGTTTTGGATTCTTTGCGAGCTGGAGAAATAGCCGAGATCGAATTTCAAGCCTCGTCCGATCTTTCGGAGAATGGAGATATCTCGATCGCGGCTTATGCCGATTTAGATGGAGTTAAAGCCAAGCAGACCTCTACCAGTAAAAAAGTTTCGGTGTTGGCACCTAAATTCAAGACTGTGATCGAGACCGATAATAAATGGATGCGCGTTGGCGAGCCGGTCGTTTTTAAAGTGTCTTTGGAAAACGGTGAAAATATAACAGTCGATAATATAAGATTGGACTTTTCCGCCGCTGATAGCGCCTTCGTCTTGAAACAATTGGATTTACCGGAGGGCGATGGTTACACTGTGAAAGGTACGACAGTCAATGTGTCTCCGCTTGAACCAGGTAAGAAGTTAGATATTGATTTAACCGCTGTCATGGAACGCAAGCGCATAGATTCGGAGCAAGACACCGGTCTAGTGGCCAACATTTCTTATCATGTCGGCGATGAGTCTCGTGATTATCGTATATATAGTCAGAAGATGAAGGTCCTGTCCGATTTGCAGGTGTCTTCTAGGGCCGTCTATTACAGCACTCAAGGCGATCAATTGGGCATCGGGCCATTACCTCCGGCCGTCGATATCCCGACTAGATATTGGGTATTCTGGGAGGCTGATAATCTTGGCAATGACTTGAAGGACTTTATGATCTCGGCCGAGTTGCCAGCTAATGTTGGCTGGACCGAACAGAAGAGCTTGCTTTCTGGCAAGATACGCTATGCTCCTATCGGGCATAAGGTCGTTTGGACCGTCGATGATATGAGTAAAGATGGAGGACAGTATCGTGCTGGCTTCGAGATCGAACTTATACCTAATAGCAATGATTTAGGGACTGTTCCGGTAATATTAACAAATACCGAATATAGCGCTACTGATACCTACGCTGGTGCGGAGATATCAGGCAAACTCGACGACCTAACCGCCGATCTTAAAGGCGATGACTTGGCTTCTGGTAAGGGTAAAGTCGTAAAGATAAACATAGTGAAATAGGTTTTCGCCATTGAAGTATACTGTGCAAAAAATTTGAACAACGATATGTCTAAAAATAAATTAAAAAGAAAAGATTCCGATAACGATGGTCTTTCTGATTGGGAGGAGATCAATATTTATGGTACCGACCCTTATGATAGCGATACCGACGATGATGGCATGGAAGACGGGGAAGAGGTGTTTTTAGGCAGAAACCCTAATGGCATCGGCACTCTAAGGGATCTTTTTATTCCGTGTAAACAGAATGGTTATTCTCCGAAATCTTTGCACCCCAAGAGGTTGGCCTTTCATGCCTTCTCGGCTTTAGCTGTAAAGGCGATAATGATATTATTCGTAGTTTCTTATCCTTTTACGGCTTGGCTGACTCCAGATATTGCCGTCGAGCAAAGTCGTAAGATAATATCTCTGACCAACGATCTTAGATCGGGTTTGTCTTTGTCGTCATTGACTGAAGATCAGAAGCTCGATCAGGCAGCCTATGCCAAGATCAAGGATATGTTCTTGTCGCAATATTTTGCTCACACCAACCCTTCCGGGAATGGACTGGATTTCTTTTTGGGTAAGGCTGGTTATGAATATTCCGTAGCCGGAGAGAATTTAGCCATGGGTTATTCGGACGCTAATGACGTTTTGAAGGCCTGGGAAGAGAGCCCATCGCATTACTCTAACTTAGTCGATAAGTATTTTACCAACATCGGAGTCGGTATGGCCGATGATATCTTCAATGGCAAAGAAACGGTTTTTATAGCCCAGTATTTTGGTCGGCCGACCAATGTTGCGGTCGCGCCGGTAAAGGACGTCGAACCAGTAAAAAAAGAAGTTAGCGTCGCCACTGTCTCTAAGACAGCTCCTGGAGCCGTTCTGGCCGCCGAGAGCGCGTCCAATGAGCAAATATTATCAGAACAGCCAACCCAGACACGACCGATTCCAGAAGCCAAAATAGAGGCTAAGGCCAAAATAGACCAGCCAGTCGGCAAGAAAGAAAGCGTGGTCAAAGTCGAGGCGGTCTTGCCGCCTGAGACTAAGGAGGCTACGGCCGTCATATCCAACAACCCCATAGACTTACAAAAAGTCGATGGTGAAAAATGGCAGGGGAGCGATATAGTCTATGATCTTGGGGAAAGACCAGAGGCCCCGGCAGTTTTATCTATAATATCCAAAGACGGAACCAAACAATTCTCCGACATTAAGGTTAGTGGATTAGTCGTTGGCAAGACATCACTTAAGCAGCAATATTCTCTTCTAATGGACAACCCTAATAAGGCGATAAAGACGGTGAAGAATCTTAGCTATATATATTTCAACTTGATCCTTTTGTTGGCTGCAGTATCTTTGCTTTTGAATATATTGATAGAGATAAGAAAACAGCGCCCTCATCTAATAGCCTCCGGCGTTGGGTTCATCTTTTTGATCGTAACTTTAATGGCCTTATAAGCCTTTTAAAAAAAATAATATGAACATGGAAACATTGGCTGAAATGCCGGTCGTCGAAAACTCTTCCAACGAAGGGGAGGGTTATGAGGCTAAGATCGCGAAACTCAAAGATTTTGAGATTAGCGGCGACATCGTCAATGATTATAATTCTTTGATGCTTATAGCCGACAAGAGCGGCGACAGTGTCATTTCTTTTCAGGCGGCCGAAGATGTTTTTAATCTTTTGACCGACAGAAAACAGGAATGGGATAAACAGATCAAAGAGTTGCAAAGCGGAGATAATTTCGAGTCGCCAGAAGTAGAGGTTTTGCTTTTACAGCTTGAGACCGCTAAAAGCCTGGTCGATCACTATTTAGACGTTCTCTATCCGCAAGACAATTCAAAATAAGCTAAAACAAGATATTGAAAAATAGGCTTTCCGCAAGGGAGGCCTATTTTTTTGATAAGTATAAAAATAAAAAAGAGTCCAATATGCTTGGACCCTCTTTGATGAATGAACTTTATTCTTTATGCCGCCAACCTTTTGGTCAGCGAGGATTTTCTGCTGCCACTGTTCTTGGGAAGATTTTCTCTTCCCCATAAAGTGATCAGTTTGGCGCTGGGCGGTGCCGGGAAGTTGCCACTCATATCGTATTCCAGTACCGGACCGGTCAATGATTCGGCAAGTTCTTTATAGAAGTTGTAGAAACGGCTGAATTTCCGAACACGCCTCACAAAAACATACTTTACTTTTTTTACCGTCTTTTTCTTTCCGGTAAGATCATCAAGTTTGAACACGTAATAGCTCCTCTCTGGGGATGTGATGTTTGAAATTAGCCAGCGGCTAAGTCTCGGCCTCTAATGCTTGTTTTGCGGATTTTTTGTTCCATATTTTCGCATCGATCGAAAGATTTATGAATAATCCGAGGATCATTGATGCCAGGCAACAGCAGAAGAATATCATGCCTTGCTCGAAATCGAGTATTTTCCAGACACAAACCGTCGGAAAAAGGACGGCAAAAAAGAAATAGAATGGATTTTGCCAGCACAGCATCGCATGGATAAACGCTGCGAATAAAGCTAGTAATCCTATTGTTAATCCGTATTTTCCGTCATCTTTGACCGTAATTAAAAAGATTAGCGTTAAGATGATGGTGACGGCCGAACTTATCGCCATTTTGATGTCTATTGCGCCCGGTTCAAGTTTGAACATTTTTTTCTTCATATTTCCAAAGTGCATCTCTTTTATGCTCCAGGAACTGAAAAAAAGAAAAGGCAGTCCAAAAAGAATGACGATGAAAACCACCACTAATTTTGCAAAACCATCCAAGGTCGATCTATCCTCCGTTCTTTGTTTGTTAGATGATTCCAACCATTGGCCGCCGGCGAAGCTTACTGAATCGTATTTGATGATTCTATCGGCTTTGAGGTTAAAGATTTTTCCGCTTATACCAAGGTATAGAAGATGGTCTTTGTATTTCAGTTTCTTTTTAGCGAAGAATGATGCCAATAATTTTTCTTTAGGGACATTGTTCGGCATATTTTTCGAATAGCCGTAGACCTTCCTCGTTTCGATGAGATTTCCATTCGATTCAACTACCGATTCCGGAGCGGAGGAGCAGATCGCGAAAATGTCATTGATTGGCCTGATGTCATATAGCGAAGATAAAGAATCTTCGTTGGTATCGGCGCTTATCGATGCGCCGCCTAAGAACGTGAGAAAGACAATAATGAGGAGTTTTGGCACAAAGCCTCCTTTGTTGATGTTTTGTAATGTACCGTTTGTTTTTTATCATAAAACATCAAAATTGTCAATAGTATTAGCTGTTTTTCGAGAGTATTCCTTACCTATTGACATATTTTGTATTTTATGCTATTATATAATCATAGAACAAAAAGTTCTTGTGACAAAAACCCTTGAGATAGTTCTCGATACAAAAAAGAGAATAAACTCAAGGGTTTTTCTTTTTTAAAAAACCGTTATAAACCCCAAAAAAGCCGACAAAACACCGTCCGGGCTTTTTTATTTTGGATAATGGCGGGCGTCGATATTTTTTGCTAGAATATATAAACATAATTTAAAGCATTTATTGTATGAAAATTTTAGTCACCGGCGGAGCCGGATATATAGGAAGTACGGTCTCAAGCGCACTGATCGACGCTGGGCATGAGCCGGTAATTCTAGACTCTTTGGTGAATGGCCGAGAAGAGTTCGTAAAAGATAGGATCTTTTATAAGGGAGACATCGCCGATCGCGGTGTCTTGGGATTGATAATGAAAGAACACCCGGAAATAGACACTCTCATTCATTTCGCGGCTTTGATAGTCGTTCCTGAGTCGGAATCGGATCCTTATGGCTATTACAAGAATAATGTCTCAGCTTCTTTGGAGCTGTTCAAGAATTTTTCCGACCTGGGAGGTAAAAAGATAATTTTCAGTTCTTCGGCCTCTGTCTATGGCAATCCGGAAAAACAGGAAGTCGCCGAAGACAGTCAGTTATCACCGGAAAGTCCTTATGCTAGGACTAAGTATATGATGGAGATGGTCTTGTCCGATCTTTGTCGCGCTTATGACATGCAAGGCATCGCCCTTAGGTATTTTAATCCGATCGGGGCCGACCCAAAGATGCGCACTGGCGCCTATGTCAGTAACCCAAGCCATGTCTTAGGTAGACTTATCTCGGCCGCTTTGAACGAGGGAGAGGTCTTTAAGATAACTGGGACCGATTGGCCGACACGCGATGGCTCTGGCATTCGCGACTATATTCATGTTTGGGATTTGGCCCAGGCTCATGTAAAGGCGCTATTGAATTTTGACAAGGCCTTTGATAAAACAGAAGATAAAGATTACTTAGCAATAAATCTTGGAACAGGCAAAGGGGTGACCGTTAAAGAGTTGGTTGCGGCCTTTGAGAAAGTGTTCGGTAAAGAGGTTCACAAAGAAGACGCGCCTAGCCGTCCAGGAGACGTGGCCGGAGCTTATGCTAGTTGTGACAGAGCAAAGGAATTTATCGATTGGAAAGCGGAATTGTCCATCGAACAGGCCATCGCCGACGCTTTGAAATGGGAGGAAGCCAAAAAACAAATATTTAAATAATCTATCAATAATATAAAATAGCTATGATAGACGCACGAAAAACAATATTATTTTCTTCAAGTTTTTTTCTGATAGCCGTTATATTCTTTGCGGCCAAATCTTATGTATATGAGGCCGAGGCTGATTTTACCGACCCAGATGCCTTTGAGATGACTAACCCGACCGAAAGCTGCACTTCTTGCGGTGAGGTATCGCTTAATCTCTCCATTCCTTCTACCAGTTCTGGGGATGATGGTGGTAGTTCTGGCTCAGGAGACGATGGTGGCGGCAGTTCTGGAGGCACTAGCGGCGGTAGCAGTGGTGGAAGTTCTGGCGGCAGTAGCGGTGGAAGCAGTGGTGGTAGTTCTGGCGGCAGTAGCGGTGGAAGCAGCGGTGGTAGTTCTGGAGGTAGTAGTGGCGGAGGTGGAGGATTAGGGTCAGCTACGCCAATAGTCACTACCAAGGCGACCACCACTAAAGCAACCACTAGCCAGGAGACTTCCTTGGGCGAGGAAAATAAATTAGGACAAGAAGAAGTAAAAACAGATGAGTCTTTAGCGGGACAAAAGACATCTGTCCCAGCGGTCAAAAGTTTGTTCGGATTAGATAAAGATTTAGTCGAGACCATAAGTTCTAGCGAGTCGAAGACCGTCTCTGGCCATTCGACAAGAGTGCAGTTTAGTGGGGTCAATGAAAAATTATATAATAAAATAGTCGCCAATCCTTCTTTGGTCGAAGAAAGCGTCAAGATAACCGTGGCCTATTTTATAGAGTTCGGGACCCCGACGACCTTAAGTCTTGGTTCTGGCGAAAGAGCCGGTGTGGTCAATTCTTATATATCCGCCTTTGGTCGAATACCAGGCGCTGATACCGACTGGCAAGACGTGGTCAAGATCGCCAATGGACGTTGGCCAGCGGAAAAGAGTGCTACAGCCGAATCCAAAGCGGCAGCGCAATTCAAGAAAATATATTTGAGAGCCGCTAATATGAATGACCCTCACGACAATGCGGCCGTCACGGTCATGGCTTACGGCTTGAGGCCGGCCAATAGGAATTTGAATAGCGAAAAGGCAGCCATTCTGTCATTCAAATATATATACAAAAAATATCCGAGTACGGCCGATGAGTGGGACGTCGTCAGGGCTATCGCTTATTCCGGCGCTAAAAGATAAAGTTTTCTCGATATAAAAATCCCGGCACCTATTTGGTGTCGGGATCGTTTTTTTGTTTAATCTGGATGATCAGGAAAATTGTCCAGCGGAATGACGACGCGATTAGTGTAGTCCCAGTCTTCGAAAAGACTGTCGGCGCCGATCGTAACAACTCCGTTGTTGGCGATCATCTTTGTGATGTCGGGTAAAAAAGACATGGGGATCATACCAGTGTCACATTGTGCATAGGCCCAGATCGAGGTACTGTCTCGTCTATTTTCCATAGCCACGTAGCCATACAACGCTCCGTTCTTGTAGAGCGTCGGAGTGGACAGGCTCGAGCCATAGCAACGTATGGAGTAAGTCGATTTTTCCGTCCACTTTCCTGTCGGCAATCCTCTTAGCTCGAAGAAGAATTTTATTCCATCCGATTCGAAGAATACCAAGTTCAGAGTGTCTCTCGAGCTCGTAGTCAGATCGACAGTGTCTAAGGCCGAAAATGATCGGTCATAGATATTAAAGCTCAATTGAACGAACGGCCAGGCCTGGATATGCCAGAAGCTGACTAGGACTTCATACTTGTAGCCCTTCGGCACTTTGACGACCGTTGTGGCACATTTGCCATCGACCACCGGGAAGTTGAAATCGAGCGTATCCTTGTTGTCTTCGTCCAAAGGGGCGAATTGCAAGGTAACGGCATTGATCACACTTATCCGATAATCTCGCAGGTCCTTCAATTTGTCGATACTGATGGCCGTCTTTCTTAGACCACCTTTGACCATTTCGATCTGACCGTTGGAGATGTCTATCAAGAATTTGATCTCCGCCGAATCGACCGCTTTGGTCGTGTCGCCGAGAGTGTCGATGATTATTCTGGTCTTGATAGTGTCTTTGTATGGGTCGTTCTCGGTCCGGTTTTTGATGACATCATGGGTCACAGAATCTTTTGGTGAATATGAGGCCTCGTCACTGGAAACTGGATTAAAACGGCTGCAGTTTTGAAGACCTGTCAGTAAAAGAATCAACATTAACATCTTTTTAGCCATGAGTGGCTCCTGTTCTTCGACGATATTCGATTAAATTGTTTGAAAGAACTGTAATTATTGATTTAATCATTTTTACGCCTCTTCTGTCAAACGTCTTTTAAATAAAAATACCCAGCGCTTGTTAGCGTTGGGTATTAACAAAAAGAACATGCCTGTTAGTTAATTGGCTCTCTCGCGCCTGGGGGCGTCGTCTATGGATATATCTTCATGGTTAGTATAATCTTTCCCCGCAAAAATGCTATCAGGATTGATCGTTACTATGCCGTTATTACCTATCATCTTTGTGATGTCCGGCAAAATAGAGACAATAACTGTTCCGGTGTCACATTCCAGATACATCCATATAGAACTGCTGTCTTTCCGGTTTTGCATGGCGAAGTATCCGAACAACGATCCATTTTTGTAAAGCGTTGGCGTCGCTAGCGTAGAGTAATAACCTCGAGCCGAA
This sequence comes from uncultured Gammaproteobacteria bacterium, assembly GCA_964547855.1. Taxonomy (GTDB): domain Bacteria; phylum Patescibacteriota; class Patescibacteriia; order Patescibacteriales; family WJLG01; genus JBAZHE01. The sequence goes on from CAZJPG010000002.1 coordinate 98,300, forward strand.
TACTCCGAGCCTTCCGTCCACTTTCCTGTCGGTAATCCTCTTAGCTCGAAGAAGAATTTTATTCCATCCGATTCGAAGAATACCAAGTTCAGAGTGTCTCTCGAGCTCGTAGTCAGATCGACAGTGTCTAAGGCCGAAAATGATCGGTCATAGATATTAAAGCTCAATTGAACGAACGGCCAGGCCTGGATATGCCAGAAGCTGACTAGGACTTCATACTTATAGCCCTTCGGCACTTTGACGACCGTCGTGGCGCATTTGCCATCGACCACTGGGAAGTTGAAATCGAGCGTATCCTTGTTGTCTTCGTCCAAGGGGGCGAATTGCAAGGTGACGGCATTGATCACACTTATCCGATAATCTCGCAGATCCTTCAACTTGTCGATACTGATGGCTGTCTTCCTTAGACCACCTTTGACCATTTCGATCTGACCATTGGAGATGTCTATCAAGAATTTGATCTCCGCCGAATCGACCGCTTTGGTCGTATCACCGAGAGTGTCGATGATTATTCTGGTTTTAATAGTGTCTTTGTACGGGTCGTTCTCGGTCCGGTTTTTGATGACGTCATGAGTTACGGAATCTTGAGGGGAGTATGGAACATCTTCGCTTGAGACTGGGTTGAAACGGCTGCAGTTTTGAAGACCTACCAGCAAAAAAATCAACATTAACATCTTTTTAGCCATGAGTGGCTCCTGTTCTATATTGCATTGGTTTGTGTGTCTTTGGTTTAAAAGGGCGATAGTTGTTAATTTAATCATTTTACCGTATTTGTGTCAATTATCTTTGACAAAAAAGGTCAATAATGCTTAACTTAATTATTGCAGGACAGCAGTTTTGCAATGGCACATTTCAAATAAAATATAGACTATTAAAGAACATAAAACTATTCCAAAGGAGCTATAATGTCCAGATTATTAACGTTACTGTCAGTGGTCTTTTGCCTGGGGCTTGCCATTAATTGCGCAAATCAAAATCCGAGTCCTACTGGACCAGGCGATGCCACCGAGAAGAAGGATGACCAGAAGACCGATCCCAACACCGCGAATAAATCCACGATAGATACTTTGATCATCGACGGAGATTCAAGCGATTTGGGCGATCTGTATTTCGAATTCGATTTCAGTGAGATGTTGGAGGAGCTTGGTGACACGAGCAAGACCTTGAAAAAAGCGCTTGCGAATAACCGCTCCGGTCAGTTGATCTACAAGATCAAGCATCTTTCCAGGTTCGATTTCACTGCCACTAATGCGGCCAATGCTTCAGTGAGCTCAAGCTATCCGATCGATTCGACCGGCAAATGTTCGGTCAATATCATAAAGATAGCTCGCGGCTCTGTGTATTACATTTATGCTGGTTTTTCCGGTGTAACGATGTGTCCTTGGTCTTTAAATGATTCATCCTATAGCCTGTCCAATGAATATTTCTTCGCACGTGATACGGTCGATTTAAAAACCAAATCAAAAGATACTCTTAGATTGGTTTTGCGGGAGAATCATAACACTAAGTACTTCGTAAGTATCGAGAAACCCGTCGGTAAATATACCGACGGAAAGAAGTATTCGGTCGTCGAGTCTTGGAATAAAGGCGCGGAAGTAAAGGCGCTCTATTCCGGCGGAAAGCTGAAGCACCGTATCTATTGCCAAAATAGCGATACACTAGCTCAATTCACTTTAAGCGATGACACAGGAAAAGTGACTTTTCCTTTCTCCTTCGACATCAATACGGTCATCGACGACGATGTGATAGAGTGCTTGGCCAAGGGCGGCAGTAGCAATAATGACGACACTATTGGAGGAGTCTTTGTCAGTGATATCCAGTTCGAATATCAAATACCGTTAAAGACGACCAAGATAGAGCCCAAGGATGGTGGCATCGCCATGTATTTTAATCGCATTGGAAGGATGTATGTCGGAAGTTCTACTTTATTCAGGGTCGAACTTGGCAGAGACACTACCAATCTTGTGAAGAAAGCCGATATCAAAGAGCTTGACGGCTGTATTCATTGGAAGCCGGCCAGTGCCCTGAAAGCCGGGTCTTATTCATTGAAGGCTCAAAAATTCCTCGATGAATATGGTAATGAATCACCACTGGTTCAGGATACATTGGTTTTGAGTGGTCTTTGATAGTTTTTAAGGCCCGGAGCGCGATAAATATCGCGTCATCCGGGTTTTTATTTTATATTGACAAAATTAATAAATGGTTGTAATTTTTATAGTTAATCGTTCTTTCAAAAATAGTTAACATTTTTCGAAGATAAAACCAAAATACCGAGGGGAAAATGGAAGAAATTATCAAGAAGAAGCCGTATGTACGAAAAAGGCTGCCCGTCAAAAAGCTTATGAGGCGTTTTTGGGAGGTGGCCAAGGGCTTAGGACTTGATGTTCCCGCGTTGAGGAAGGAAGCATATGACATTTGCCGCATGAACGTTTCGGAACAGGAAAGAAGTTTGTGGCCGGAAGATCCTTCTGTTTGCAGGGGGTTCCATGATAGGTTTTTCTATTATCCGGTCAGAGAACGGCCAGGCAGACCTCCAGCAAAAAAAGAGGTCGATATAGTCATAAAGGAGATTTCACAGAGCGAAAAGAAAAAGACAAAGAAAAAGACGAAAACAAGGAAAAAGAGAAAAAAGAAAGACGTCAAAGTCGTGGTTGAAAAAAAGAGGATGCGCAAGAGTTCCAAGTTTTTGTCGTTCGTCGATCGCAAAGAAGCAGCTCCTGTCATAGACCTTAAATTGCCCCCGGAAGGCGAAAGAAAAAGTCAGACACTTATCGAGAGAGGCGCTTTTTCCTTTTGGTCGGCAAAAAACATGACTGATGATCTGTACGCCGCCAAAAAGAGGATCGATTTGGCTCGCAACCCTGATCTCTGTCATAGTAAATACGTTAGCGACTTGGATATCTCGATCAAATTGAACATGAGGCCAAGCGCCAATTTGCCAAGCGTTTTTTCCGGCACTAGAAGTATTAAGTCAGAGAGATGGGAAAGCGTCTTTATCGTCGAATGGGTCCATGAGAGATATTTAAATCTTAATATCTTGCACAGCGATCCTGAGTTGATCGACATGTTCTCTTTGGTCCTTGGTTTTTTTCCTCATAGCTGGTGCTACGAGGATTTTCTGGGAATGTTGACTTTTAAATGGGATTTCAAACATCGCGATCAAGATTCGGCAACGGTCAAGGCATTCGTCATTGAGGCCGAAGAAGCTCTTCTTAAGGCAATAGAGGAGGACAGTGGCGGAATGATCTTGCCGTCAAAGCCAAAGTCGCGAAGACCCAGAAAAAAAGAACCACAACCGTCAAACGCCAAAAAACGTCGAGGAAAGAAAGCTAAAAGTTTCGTCGATGTCGTCGCGTTCAAAGAAGAGGATGTGGAAGCTGAAGTGAATAATTTTTTCGAGACAGTGGCAGAGATGATTATTTGACCTGTTGAGAAGTAATGACCGGCGTCGCGAAATGCGCCGGTCTTTTTTATCGGATTCCCCGTATTTATTGGCTATAAAAGTAAAAAAGCATCGCATTGTTGATCTATAAAAAAACATCCTTTGAATTATTTTAAAAAAAGTGCTATTATTAAATTGTGATAGTTTTCAGGGTTCTGTTCATTGGCAAGGAATTGATCGCCCCTCCAATTGATCGGTTCTAAGTCTTTGAACAGAATTTTGGAAGCTATACAAAAAAAGCCACGGAAAAATATCCGTGGCTTTTGCCTTTTCTGGCATTGTTTTAAAAAATGTTCACATTGCAGATACCACTGCAATTTTTTTTGACTTCGCCGGAAACTTTGGCGAAGCAGTTCACTGATGCTATTCCGCTGGAATCGACGAAAAGGTTTTTTCGTATTACACCAGATATATCGGTATCGAAGAGCCCTGACGCTTCGATTTCTATTTCTTCCATTTCTCCGGACATGTTAAAGGTGTTTTTCCCGGAGGATCTCACTTTTACATTTCCAAAGACGTTGTTGGCTTCTGTTTCGGTCTCTCCGGAGCAAGTGATTTCGAGATCTTTGACCCCGATTATTTTTGCTTTGGATTTTCCAAACATCTCGATAGTTAAATCGCCATTTATGCCGGCAATCAACGAATCAGAAAAATTCTTTGATATTATCCCGATTCCCATTGGAACCATGATAATGATCTGGGGTTCTTTTTTCTGACCATTGTTACTGGATACTACGTTGATCCCATTGCCAGAAGTAAAGACGTTCGAATTATTCGCGGATGAACTTCTGACCGAAAGCCTGCCGTTTTCACAGCTGATAGCGAGTTCTTTGATGAACTCATCATCGGCATCGACCAGGATCTCGACGTAGTTGTTCGGGCTTTTGATGACCGACACTTTTCCGGTAAGGCCATACATCCTTAGCGATACGCAATGATCGAAGATCCTTTGGTATGCGCTATTCCTGATGGAACTTGCTAAGGCAAGTACGTCTTTAACATCGAAAACAGCTTTAACATCGAAAACAGCGGACTGACTGCTACTACTCATTCATTAACTCCTTAAAATTGTTACAGATACTTTACGCGGCTATTTTGAGCCGTAACTCTTTGAATCCTTCAATTCGCTTTCGGGGTTTTAAAGATGTTCTTTTACTGCTTTCCAGACCAAGTTTATTATCTCCGAATTGGAAATATTCCCAAAGTCTGGCTCATTGTCGGCTTTGTCAAAGTCGGGGATTTTCCCGATTCTGTCTTCGGCAAAACTGCCATCTTCTGCAATGAAAAATGTTTTTCTTGAATATCTTTTGTCTTTGAGAAACAAGCCGAAACCGACTAAGTTACTCTCAAAAGGAAAAAAGACAATGTTTAATTCAGTGCCATTGATATTTACGGGGATAGGGGAGTCTTTCGAGCCTTTAAGAAAGACAATGCTGGCACAGTCAAAAAAAAGACAGGCCTCTCTTACTGAAATGCCACTGTTTCTTTTGATCAAATCATTCATTTTTGTATCCTTTGTTAAATTGTCAAAGATCGCATTTTACTAATATTATCATAGCATATTTTATTGATTTTGTCAATATAAAACAGGCTGTTTTTTGGGTTATTTTAAAGTAGCTAATATTATTTGACATTTTTAGGTTTTTTTGTTAAATTGCTTTGATTTGATATAAATAAATACTAATATTCAATATGAACGAACACGAACTGTATCTTTCCGTGGCCGTCCCTGTCTATAACGAAGAGGGAGCTGTCGCCGACCTGCATGCCAAGATCTTGGCCGCTTGCCAAAAAATAAACAAACCTTTCGAGATCATCTTCGTCAATGATGGCTCATCTGATAAGACGGCCGAGATATTGAAGACTCTTAAACCGGTCAAGGTGGTCAATTTCCGTAAGAACTTCGGACAGACCGCGGCTATGGATGCCGGCATAAAAGTCGCCAAGGGTTATTATGTTGCCACTTTGGACGGCGACGGACAGAACGACCCGGCCGACATCGAACGCTTGATCGCTAAGTTGGAAGCCGATGATTTGGATGTCGTCTCTGGCTGGCGCAAGAATCGCAAAGATAAGTTCTTTAAGAAATTCTTCTCTCGCTGTGCCGCATTAGTCAGAAAGATACTTATCAACGACGGAATTCATGACAGCGGCTGCTCGCTTAAAGTCTATAAAAGAGAGTGCTTCAAACATATCGATTTGGCCGGTGAGATGCACCGTTTTATTCCAGCCATTCTTAAGATCAAGGGGTTTCACGTCGGTGAGTTAGAGGTCGCTCATCACCCGCGTACGACCGGTAAGACCAAATACAACTTCAAGAGAGGATTTAAGGGGATTCTGGATATGATGTCTATCTGGTTCTGGAAGAAATATAATAGCCGCCCATTGCATTTCTTCGGTGGTATCGGCATCGCCTTGGTCTCTTTGTCTGTTTTCTCTGGCGTCGTCTCGGTCTATCAGAAGATATTCATGCATCGCGACCTTTCCAATACTTCTTTTACTGAACTTTCGATGTTCGGTTTCATGATCGGTCTGCAGTTCTTCGTCTTCGGCTTAATTGCCGACATTCTCTCCAAGACCTATTTCAATGTCGCTAAAGACAAGGTCTATGACATTAAAGACGTAATCGAGAATAAATAATCGATAATATAAAAACAAGCCCCGCAAAGGCTTGTTTTTATATTTCTTCAAATCGATCTTTTATTCGGCTATGGTAAATGCTCCGTAGGCGCAACTTCTAACGCACAAACCGCAAGATATGCATTTCTCTTTGTCTATTTCCGGAGCGTTATATCCGTCCTGGTTTATGGCTCCTGCTGGGCAGGCTCCGACCAACGGACAAGCGTGGTTTTGTGGGCAAAGTTCTTTTTTTACGATGATATTGTTTTTGCTCATATTTTTTGTTGGGTATTTAATTATTTGCTTTTTGATAATACAACAATAAAGATTATTTATCAATTTTTTAGAAAGCATTGATTTTAGATCTGATCATGAAATAAAAAAACCGCAAACCATTTTTTTGGGTTGCGGTTTCAAAGGACTCAGGCTTTACCGGTTTTCTAGATCTTGCTAAGGAAGTCTTCCGTGAAAGCGGAGAATCTTGAGACGTCTTCGAAATTATTGACATATCCGAATGAGGCCCTGATCGCCCCTATCGGTTTCCCATCCGAGAATTCGGCCAGCTTCTCTATACTTATTTGATGAGGGAGAATTTTGTCGTTGTATATCTTCTCATAGACATTAATAGTGTAGCCGAACGTCTTTTCGTTGGCTCCGGGGTTGCAAAAACATCCTGTTCTTACGAATATCTTCTCCAAGTCGGCTGCTTTCTCAAATTCCCAAGCATTGATCACTTAAGTGATTCTCTTTGTTTCACTTAATAAACCGAACAATTGATTTTAGAACGAATTTAGGGGGTTTGAATTTAACATTGTCGCAAGCGATTTTGAAAGCCGCGCCAGGAATCTTTCCTTCGCTAATAACTTTCCTGTAGGCCTTTATCCATGGCTGGATCGTTATAGACAAAATGACATCGAGCACCAGCAATACCAGTAATCCCCATAAAAATACATGGATAAAAACACTTCTGTAGGGCAAGTCTGCGAAAAGCATTACAATACCGGCTATTGTCAGGGAAGTGACGAACCAGAAAATGACAACTACGAGAATTTCCTGGACTACCTGTTTGAAAACATTCTTTTTACGCATCAAGCACTCCTTCTTTTTTGTTCCGTCAAAACAAACTCCTAAATGTAAAAATGAATAAACTGTAAAATTATCAGCGTGAAGATTTTATCTGATCGGCGTAAATATTAAGCCAGCCTTCTTTGTAGAACCAGTCTGGGGCTATGCTCCCGTTCAGCACACCTTCTTCTTTGAGGGTTTGATGCTCCCACACGCAGTAATGTTCGGAACCGCGGATCTCGCTGCTGCCGAATTGTTTTATGACCGGCGAGCTTAATCCTTTTTTATTCAAAACATTTTGCGGATGATCATAGGGTGGGTTGAATCCACCGCTGACAGAGATGTACTTATTCTCTTGATTCAGGGAGGCGATCAATAATTCAGAGAGCTTGTCATATCCTTCTTTTGTCATGCAGAGAATCGAAGAGAACCGCACCTTCAATGTTTTGCCTTCGGCATAGAACGGATGTTTGGCATTGGCCCAGCCAGTGATAAGAAAATTGTCCATCGACCTGACTGATTCATCTGGTGAATAGACGCTATCTATATAGCCCCTTCCTGAAATATATGCGTCCGTGCACCCATTTATCATGCCTACATGTTCCTTGCCGTTCAAGACGGGGTGGTACGAAGGAGTGAAGTGTAATCTCCAGCTGTCATCGTGGCCTTCGGCATTCTTCCAAATTTTAAACAATTGCCCGTTCTCAACCTCGAAGGTGATAGCGATCTCATCATTGTATGACCATTCACCATTCTTTATCGTGATAGTGATCCCTGTTTTTCGATGAATGTCCATTAAAAGATGGTAAAGCATGCTTGCGATATCGGGAAACATTCCCTTAACGACCCTGACAAATAAAGCCAGATTGTCTTTGAGGTCCTTGCCATCCATTGCGGTAACGCCTTCGGGGATTTTTTTGAAATTCATTAAGCTTTCTGATGAATGTTTGACCAGCCCCCTTGTTGGCACTAATTTCAAAAATTCTTCCGGAAGATTTTGCCTCGGCACGACAAACTGAAGTGCATACGAAAAGGCGAGCTCCTTTACCAGTCTTTGAAAATATACATCTTCGCTCAGAAAAAGAATCTTGTCGATCTTCTTTTGGTAATCGAGATGAATCAAGGCCGAAGAAGTTCCATTCAGAAACACACTCCATTGGTCTTCTTTTACTTTTGCCACCATGACCGAGTTCGTATTAATCCACTTGGCAAAAGCCAAAGCCTTCCTTGGGTTGGTTTCATTGCGAAAGATCACCGAAGGATTACGCCCCTTCTTTTGCTGCAGAGCAGCGTGGGCGATCACATATTCCGGTGTTCCGACCTGAAATTCGTTAACCTGACTTCGTTTCATTATCTCTCCTTAATTTAGGGTTATTGTTTTTTGATATTCGAATATTTATTGTGTAAAGAGCGCTAAAAAGCTGGTCAAAGACCAACAGTATATAATAACATATTTATAAATATTTGTCCAGTATAAGGGGCAATATTAGTAGTTATTTTGATTTCTGGAGTGGCTTCGGTGGTGGGGTGGTAATTTATATTATTTTGAAAAATAGGCGGTTTTTAGGGCATTTCAGGGCCTTAAAAACGCTTGTAATTTCTATTTTTTCGTGGTATATTAATGCTTTCTTAAAATTTTCTGAAATATAAGATGTATTATAGTGTGAATATTGTCAGGAAGTAGTTTAAATGATAACATCTAAGTAAAAGCAATATGGACTCTGGAAAATTTTTAAAAGTTTATGCAAATCTCCCGATATCTTTAAGGAACGAGATAGTTTTAGTTTTGCCAGAAAAAGGTCCGATAACCTGGAATGCTGCTTATCTGGAAATTGATAATGAAACAGAGATTGGCAATGAGATCTTGTCGAAACTGAGCAATCTTGGCATTATTTAATTTTTTATGGAGAACGATCAGGAGCTAATAAAAGAAATAGTTATCGAACGTTTAAAGACTATGCCGGAGGACATAGGAATTTCCATTGGCTCTGAAGGTAGTTTTAAAAAGAAAGAGCTTATAGAGCTGGTCGAAAAAGGCGATGAGATTGGTAAGAAAATAGTGGAAGTAGAAATGAATTTTTTAAGAGGATTAAAGAATGGAATCTTGTATGAATAACAAGATTTTGATAACCAGGCCGAATCACGATCAGACAGTTAGGTATATTTCAGCTTGGGCGGAAAAAATAAAAAAGTTAGCTGAACAAAAAAAATTTTCCGTTTTGGATTTAAAAAAAGATCGAGCCAATAAAAAGATTTTAGAGAGCATGCTAGACAAGCAGGATCCAGAATTGATATTTTTTAATGGACACGGACAAGCAGATGCTGTTGCCGGGCAAAATGATGAGATATTAGCAAGAGTTGGTGATAATGAGGTGTTTTTTGAAAACAGGATAATATATAGTCTTTCTTGCAGTTCCGGGAAAGAGCTTGGGCCATCAATGGTTAAAAATAAAGCCAAGGCGTTCATAGGATATAAAGAAGATTTTATTTTTACCTATGACGAAAAATGCTGTTCTAGGCCAGAATACGACAAGGTGGCTGATAAATTTTTGGATCCCTCAAATCAAGTAATGATATCTCTTATTAAGGATCATGACCCCAAAGAAGCCTGTGTTAGTGCTAAAAAGGCATTCTATAAAAATATAAGAAAGATGCTTTCGACAAAATCTTCTTCTTTGGAAAGTTCTTCGGTCAGGTATTTGATTTGGGATATGCAGAACTTGGTCTGTTTGCAATGATTTTTCAATTTGTATGTTTGCACCAAACAAGCCTTCGCAGGGCTTGTTTTTATTTTCCGAAATAATTTAGACAGATAAGTGTGTATAAAAAAATCCCCTCAGTCTTTTTAAGAGAGAGGGGGCTTGAACTATAAATTCCAGCCAATAGTATTTAAGCCAATAAAGAACGTTGGTTTAATAGAGATGTTAGCTTCCTTGCCAAGTTGTGTCGTGTGTATTTTCTTTGGGTAGAATATACCAGCCTCAACTCCGAGAAATTTAACACTCAAGGAGACTGGCAAATGGTGACTTAAGCTATAAATTGTCCGGTCATCACCATTCGAACTGCAATTTTTTTCTGCCTGAAGATGAAAATAGGAAATAAATCCTTTCACTGAAAAGTAGTCATTGAAAAGATATTCGACGTATGCCTCTGGAGAGATTGCCAAAAAATTATCAAAATCCGGACTCTTTGTCCTGGGAATTACTCCATTCTTTTTGAAAGTTGTGTAGTATGGTGTTTCGTAAATATCCCTTGTCCCAGTACTATTGCTAACGGGTACCCAATAACCACCCGAATGTCCTTGTTCAGGTATTGTGATATTCCAGTTTAATCCAATGCCAACGCTGACCGGCTCAAGATCAAAATCAAAACGATGCGACAATTCGATCAACAATCCGCTACGGGAGCGATATTTTTCTTTCTCAATAACTTGTGTGCGACTCATATCGAATTTAATCTCATCGTAGTATTTTGGCGGCCAAAGCGAAACAGTCCTAATTTCAAGCGGCATATTTTTAATAACAACATCATTTGGTCCGATGTATTTTATCGTGACATTGTTACAGAAGTAATCACTATTTTCGCCTTTAATGTTTTGAGCGAACGCAAGAGGAACGACAATCGCCATGATTTTGGCGCCGGATAATGACTTCATTTAGCACCACCTTTTTAAAAGTTTGATTTGGAAAAAATGTTAATCTCTAAAATAAATATTTGATTGTGAAAAAACGAAATCATATTATTATATTTAAAAAACGTCATTTTGTCAAAAAATAAGCCTCGCGATGGCTTGTTTTTGGTTTACACAATGGTTTGGGTTGTGTGGCGGTGATTTATATTATCCTGAAAAATAGGCGGTTTTTAGGGCATTTCAGGGCCTTAAAAACGCTTGCAAATTCTATTTTTTCGTGTTATATTATGGCTTAATCCAAAAATGGCAAATATTGCCAGTTTTTTCGTTTAAAACGCTAAAAGCAAAGACCCGCTCTTAAAGTGATCCCAAAAACGTGTTCATTAAAAAAACTTAAAATGAAAAGGAGTGAAAAATGACAAGATATTGTTTGATTTTGTCGTCCATGTTCATAGCTTCTGTGATTTCCGGAATGCTTTATGCCCAATTTTTCGATTCGTTTAGAAGTAAGAAATTTTTGAAATTATTTCTATATTCAATCGGATTGACTGTCGTCGCCGGGTTCTGTTTTACCTTGATGAACGATTTTCAGCAAAAACTCATTCCCATCGACTTTGTGAAAAGCATAGCATTCTACGGAGGGATGGTTATTGCTTTGCCGGTAGTTTTTTTTATCGTTTTTTCTTTGTTTCTTCATCCTTTCCTTGGTTGCAAGCCAGCTATCGGCAACAATGTATTGGCTTACGCCCTTTTATCGGTCATAGCGTTTCTTCTTCCGTTGATCTTTGTAAAAGGGGTGATAATGACCGACCCTCCGAATTTCTTCGTTCTACTCTTTGGGGTTTGTGCTTGCTCCCCGGTCATAATCATCTTATTTGTTGTCAAAAATTTTAAAAAATCACTTGCTTAAAGACTGGTCCACTTGCGAGGCCTCAAGAAAATATTCTTGAGGCTTTTAATTTAAACTTAAGTTATTTTTATTTTTTCGTGCTGTATGATGCCCTGCAAAGGCTTGTTTTTATGTAACCTTCGTGCTAAAGTAAAGTTTAAACAAATAAATAAAAGTTCGATCACGTCTTGAGGGAGATTGGTTGGTTTTGAACGCAAAAGATTTGAGCAAGGCAAGATGTGGCCTTGTTTTTGTTTTTATTAAACTAAAATAATAATTTTTACTAAAGACAGTGGAGGGGGGGTCATATTAAAACATGAAAAATCTAATTACGGCATTAGCTTTAACTTTTTTGTTTTTGCCGGCAGTAGTTTTTGCTCACCCTGGAAACACTGATTCATCAGGTTGTCATACCTGCAGAACAAACTGCGCCTCTTACGGTCTTTATACTGGCCAATATCATTGTCACAATAGTAAGAGTACTTCTTATTCTTCCTATTCTTCTACTCCAAGCTGTCCTTTGCACTCTACCTATAGCTCCTTGAGCGGATCTTGTAAGTGTAATTCCGGCTATGTATCCAATAGTAGCGGCACTGGCTGTATTTCTGATGATGATTGGTGTGAAAATCAATATGGATACAATGCCAAGGCAGATTATTCAGGAAATTGCGAATGCGATTATGGTTATGTTTTTGGAAAGGATGTATTAGGCAGGACTCAATGCATAAGCAGAGATCAGTGGTGTGAAGATCAGTATGGGTATCATTCCGATTATAATACCCTCTATGATAAATGCGAGTGTGACAGTGGCTATGTTTTTGGAAAAAATATATACGGAGAATTTCAATGTGTAAGCGGTGATAGCTGGTGCGAGGACAATTATGGTTACAATGCTAGCTACAACTCTCTCTCCAAGGAGTGCGAATGCGATTATGGCTATTATTTTAGCGGCAGTCAGTGTGTGAAAAAAGACACTTCAAGCAGCTATTCGAGCGTTGATTACGCGACGTTGTATCAGTATTTGCAGGACTATTCAGGTGAATGCGGCAATAACTCGCATTCGACGTCCAATAATAAGTGTGAGTGCGATGCGGGGTATGTTTGGGAGAATTACAGTGATAGTCTAAACCTTGATTGTATAAAAAAGACGTGCTCCGAAGGATATATATTGGTTGGCGGTTCATGCATAACCCATACGAAAAACTGCGAAAATTCATTCGGCCTAAACGTGACAGGAGTAAAAGGCGACAATGATAATTCAAGCTGTAGCTGCAATAGTGGATATCAATGGAACAGCGACAGAACTAAGTGCGAAAAAGTCGCCGAACAGAAAGTTTTAGGAGCAAACGTAAACAAAATAAAACAGTTCGTGGACGATGAGAAGGGCAAGATCTCAAATGTCGATCCGGCGCTAACCTCTCGTCTTAAAGGCAAAATTTTATTGCAGGTCGAGGATCATGGCGAGGCTTGGTACGTTGATCCAAAAGATGGCAAGCGCCACTATATGGCCGATGGCGGCGAAGCATATAGCATAATGAGAAAACTTGGCGTTGGAATAACTAACAAAGACTTAGAAAAGGTAAAAGCAGATAAGGCATTTGCCCAAAAGCATAAAGGCAAGATATTTTTACAGGTCGAATCATTGGGCGAGGCCTACTATGTCGATTTTGAAGGCAATGCTCATTATTTAAAAGACGGTGAGGCTGCATATGGGATTATGCGCGAGCTTGGCTTGGGTATAAAAAATAGTGAAATAAGGAAAATCGATATCTCTGATTAATTTTTGAAACGCCAAAAGCAAAGATCTGGCCTTAAAATAGTCTATAAATTGTAAATATTGCCAGCTTTTTGTTTAAAATTAACGATTCAAAATCCAATTCCAAAATATTTTAAACATATGGAATTCACAAAAAAAGAGATAAACCAAATTGAAAAAGATCACGAGTTGATAGCAGAAAATTATAAGTTTTTACAAGAATACGACGTTAGGTTGGTAGATGATTATTTAAAAGTTCAGTTAGGTGTTTTAGCTTTTATAGGGTTGATAGTGGCAACAATTTTTTCTAATAGAGATAGTTTTAGTAGAATATTCTTTATTTGTTTTTGTTTTTTGTTATTATTATTTATATTATTTATTTTAAAAAGTTTTTGGTATAGGTATACAGACATGGAAGGGGCAATATTTGACATCGGCAAAAAAGCCAGCTTGGCAAATATAAGAAGAACGGTTATTAAAAAGGTTGAGAAGAAAGAGGGTGATGAGGGAAAATACAATCTTTCTAATTATTATTCTGAATATTTTTTGCAAGCACAGAAAATGTTGGCAGATGGCCATGAAATTAGTAAACAAATTGACAACGGTGTTTCAGTGGATGATATTATTAAAATGAAAAAAACACCATGGAGAAAAGGGTTAATTGTTGATTCTTTTGTTTTTTTGTTAATACCAATTTTGTTTTTACTTGAAGAGTTCGATTTGTGGAAAATATATAAAAATGAATATTTTAATGAATGTCTTTCTTTGCTTGTTTCTGTTGCGTCTTTGTTAATATCCACCAAGATCCTTTTACTCGTTTTAAAAAGGAGGAAGTGATGAAAAAAATACTAATTTTTAACTATGAATTCTCGCCATTGGGCGAAGGTGGCGGAGTCGCTGTTTAAAAAAGTAAATTTTAAAAATATTTTTCCAGAATTCTGCCTGTCGACAGGGGGCCGATCGTCCCTCCTAATCGCCCCTGTTGATTGGCAGAATTCTGGAAGATATATAAAACAAGCCTCACAAGGGCTTGTTTTTGGTTTCTGGGGTGACTTGGATGATGGTGATGATGGCATGGTAATTTATATTATTCTGAAAAATAGGCGGTTTTCAGGGCATTTTAGATTCTTAAAAAACTTGTAATTTCAGTTTTTTTGTGTTAATATGTTTACATAATAAACTACACACCACCAAATGAAAATAAGTAAAAATTTAAATGTATCAACTATAAAAATGGCACATAGGGCGGCTTGTGTATCTTCAAAAATTGAGGGGTTAAGTTTTAATGAGGCAAAAAATGAATAAAGAAAGAATCTATAAAGGATAGAAAACCAGATATCGAAAAATAAAACACTTGAGTTTTTCCTTACTG
>CAZJPG010000003.1:0-28736 GCA_964547855.1 uncultured Gammaproteobacteria bacterium
CACTGTCGCCTAAGTCGATCTTAAACTGGGAATAGAACGATTCCTGATAGCCGTTTTCCCAGGGACAGCCTGGCTGGCTCATTGATTGCTTGATTCCGAGATTCTGGCAGATAGTTGAATAATCAGAGCTAGCATATTCGCTGCCGTGGTCAGAATGGAGTATCTGTGGCGCTGGATTGTTGGCCGTAGCCGAGAACAGGGCATTGACTATCAACTGAGTGCTGTGGCAGGTCAGAACGCTAAAGCCGACTATCTTGCGGTCAAACAAATCAATGATAGTGGCCAAGTATATCCATTCACCTCTAAACGCTATATGGGTGAAATCACTGGCCCAGATTTGATTAGGTCGAAATGGGAAATTAGTCAGAAGCAGATTAGGGAAAGTGCATTCTCGATTAGCCGCTATATATCGCCATTTCCTGCCTCTCTTGCGATATGGCTTAATTCCAAACAGCTTCATCACTCGCAATATTCTTTTCCTGTTTATTTTCAAATGAATAGCTAATCGTTTGTGGCCATAACTGGGATGTTCTCGTAAAACTGCTTCAATATTTGTTTTTAATTCCCAATCCTTTTTCAGCTTTTTGGAATGGTAATACAGACTTTGGCGAGAAACACCTAACTGTCTAGCTAATCCTGCCTTATTCTCTTTGCCCACCGTCAGCTCTTTTTTTGGGATTGAGATAGCTTGATGGTCATCTCTCCGACTAATGACAGGAGCATCTTATTCTCTTTTTGTAGTTTGGAGAATTCTCTCCAGGTGGGCTGACCCTTAACATTGCCGGATAGCCATTTATATATAGTGTTAACACTAACACCGTGCTCTTCGGCTACTTGAGAGACTGGCAAGCCCTCTTCTTTAACTCTTTTGAGGATTTGTTCTTTGGTTTCAGCTGAAATCTTAAACGCTTTTTTCATATATTCTTATTGTAGGAATACATGGAGAAAGTGTCAAAGAAATGGGGTACCTCCCATTGTAAGATGTCGCAGTAAGATAAAACCTATTTCACACTTAAATCCAGACATTACAAAATCTTAACATCGTTAAAACTTGTGCTTTCCCATAAAAAAACAAGGATACCAATAAAATAAGCAAGGAATGGCACCAATAATGAACAAAAAATGAAAATAATTTTACTTTTATAGTATTTTCTGATTGAAGCCTTAAAAATTACAACTAAAAAAACAGCAGAAATAGCCAAGCAAACAATAGATCCTGCCTGATTGTTTAAACCACTGCTTAGAATTAACAAACTCAAAATTACCAAAAAAGACCAGAGCAACATACTGGAAAAAAAGTTGAACCAATTAGCCCCACTTCTTGTTCTTATTCTCTCTTCAATAAATTTTAGGCCCATAAAATTATTTTATATTATTTATTAAATACTCAACATCTTCCCCTATTATATCACCTCCCACCTTCTCAATCCAGCCGATTTTCTCGTAAAGCTCCAGCTTTTTCAGAATCAATTCGTATTTGACCCCGATGATCCTCTTTTGAACTTCATTCAATTTGTAGTCGATCTTCTCAAAGACATTGCCCAACTTGTCTTCGCACCAGGCCTGGCCTTTTTTCTGGACACATCTGTCCATTATTCTTTGTTCGACCGAATCTCGCCTCTCCTCTCTTTGGACGTTCTTGTCCAGATAGTCCTGAACTTTCTGCAAATCATCGACCAGAGCCCTCTTAGCCTTTTCGTTCATCAGGTCTTCGTCATAGGCCCTGCCGACATCGGCGATGGTGCCGGAAATACTGGTGACCGCGTAAAAATCGACAATCTGTTCGGCGCGATTGCCGGCCAAATCCTTGACTGATATCTTTAGGGAGTGTTGTCCAAGCTTGTCCCTGAATAAATCAACCTCTCTCGACGATATTATTCGGCCGTCCAAATATAGTTCGTCTTGACCATCGGTGATGCCGGAATAATTGTCGTCAACCAGATATTCGACGTTCAATGTTTCATTGCGCAAAACTTCCTGATTCGGCTGAGGAGCGATTGGCGTTATCTGCGGAGCCGTTTTGTCTATCTTAACGACGATTTCCTTCGCTTCCTCGGAATTGGCCGCCTTATCCTTGGAATAATACAGTATCTTGTTTTCTCCTTCCGAAGAGACAATTATTTGATTCTCGTGTTCCTGCCAATTCAAACCATCGTCAAGACTATATAGCGTCTTAAGGATGCCGGAGCCGTCGGTGTCATCGTTTGCGGACAGAGTTAGGGCGACGTCGGAAACATAATAGCCATTCTCACCCAATTGGCCGGAAATATCTGCAATGGTCTGGGGCGCAATGGGGTCATTGATCTCTTCTTGGTCGTTTAAAACAGAATCAGGGACAAAGGAAACATCGACAACGCCATCTCCATCCCTATCGACTTGGGCGCTATACGATGATTGATTGTCGGAAACGATATATCCGACAGTGGTCGAGGCCGAGGCCAAATCGATACTGTCGAAATAGACGGACTCAACCACCTCGTCATTTTCTATTCTCTTTATGATTATGCCCATGTCGCCGTCCGAGATAGCCCTATTCTCCACGCGATAAGTGTGGCCTACCGGCAAAAAGGCGAACTTCTCCTCGCCTAGGGCGTCGTAGGTGGCGCCAGGGATGCCGATTTCGATGTCGCCGTCGGCTGTAGGGCCGACATGATTGCCATTCTCGTCATAGATATGCAATTCCACGGGACTCAATGATCCGATCTGTGTGCCGTTGATGCCGCAAATGGAGGGACTACTGGACAACCCAGGATAGGCAGACATGTCAAAATCATCCTCTTTGCCTTGTAATATAGAAACGACCAATTGACGGACCCCATCGACGCTGGGAATCTGAGAATGGACGGTCGAGGTGGAATAATACTTCTTAGCCCCGAACGGTAGGGCGCTCTTCAATGGCACGGTGCCGTCGCCGTCGATCGGCTTCAAAGCCCAGCTCTCGCCTCCTTTCTTCTGGATGCCGGCATAGGTCGCCTGGCCGCAGCCGATGATGCTGTAGTAATCATCACTATTAGGCATATTGTCCAGGCGGGAGTGCAGCTCGTCGTTCACATTCACCGCGTTGACGCCAAATTCGCCCAGCAGATATTGATTCCTCGTCTTACACTCCTCATCTTTGGTATAGGCCAAATAATCAATCGATTGGTCGTATGTCAGACCACTCAATATGCCGACATTCTGATCGCCGCCGACTATGTCGTATATATAGCCATCGGTCGGGAGTATCCCTGGAATACCAGATTCGAAATACTTGCGGCTGGGGAGAAGTTGGTATATGGAGGGGAAATTCTGGGAGATGTCTTTAACAGTTTTTTCGTTTAATATACATATGTTTTTGCCAAAAATGTTTTTACAAATATCTAAATTTTCCCCAAAAAACAACATTTTAAACGCCTCTGGAGAACCAAGGTGAGGAGTGGCAATATCTATAAATTTATTTATATTTTCATCTCCATATATATTTATATAATCCTTAACCACGAGTCCACCCATACTATGAGCAATGACATCCACCTTATCGGCCCCAGTCTTTATCTTTATTTTAAAGATTTCCTGATCAAGGTTGTTCATTAAAAAATCTGGATTTTGTCCAGCTATCTTGTCTATACTCTTTCGCCAGTCGTATGGAAAAATAAATAAATCCTCACCCTCTTCATACCCATTTACCTTTAGTTCTTCTATTAGCCCATTAAAAAAATCCAAATCATCTATCTTTTTAAAAATATCTGTTGAGGATACAATTGGATTATTATTATTCCGGTTGCCAAAATAATCCAACCCCAAATCGTTTAAATAAACATCCATCCAAATGGTTTCCATTTTCAAAAAATTCGGCCAAATTTCCTCACCCGTCGCGGCATTATTCAAATAACTAGCAATTATCCCCGGCACAATGATGACCGGATTGCGCTTCGGCTCCGGAGTCGTCGAGGAAGAATTGAAAGAGAGACGGTAGATGTAGCCGTCTTGGACGGAGGTCGGGGGGACGACGGTGAATGATTGGGAGATGCCTTGGTCGGAATGGAAGACTCTCTGCAGAGAATAGGCGCGCTTGTAGCCCCAGCCCTCCCAGAAGGAATAGAGCGGAGAGCCGATCTGGGTGGCGCCGCTGTCATTGATCAAAGATTCGACGGTAGTAGTGACTTGGTTGAGATTGTTGAAGACGTCCCAGAGGAAGATATCCTCATCCGCGCCCGAAGGGGCGATAATTGTATTCTCTTGGTTGACGGCATAGCTGGAAGTGTCTTGCAGTATCAGATCGCCCTCATTGTTGTCCAAGCCGAATACCTGAATGGTATAGGTGGTCAGGAATCCAGCCATGTAATCAAACAATATATTCACATCCTTGCCTTCTGGCGGGATGTTCTGGGGCTGAAAGTAGAAGGCCCAGACGCGGGAGCCCAATTGCTCGCTATGCACGACGGTGCCGTCGGAGAGGCGCGGCGCATAGGTGCCGAAAGCCTGCATTTGGAAGTGGCCGACGACATATTCCGTTCCCGGATCAATGTGCAATGGGAAGGACAGGTTGCAATTATTGGCGTTGCAATTCAACATCGGGGTAGAAGTGGCCTCCAGGATGGTCGAGATGTCGGTGGCGGCATTGGCTTGATGTCCGAATACAAAAAAACCGGCCAAGAGGGCCGGGAACAAGAGAGCGCCAAAAAGCGCTTGATTGAAAACATTCACCTTATAAGAAATGATGTTTCTCATATGTTTTATAATTATAATATTTCACATTAGCAAAGATTCAAAGAAAAAGTCAAATTTTAACAAAAAATCCTTAGCACTAAAAATTTTTTTCACCAAGTCACAGTCTCCTGAAAGGGACTGTGGCGAGATCGTTGTAATTTTCTCCACTCTTTAATTTTAGCACAAAACAGAACTGCGGTCGTGGGCGTGCGTTTGGGACACCTGATGCAATTGTCGCGGTCGCTTGCTTCCGCTGCGCTCCCTTGTCCAGAGGCAGCGCCAACGTGCCACTGGCACGTCGTCGGACGCTCGACTGCGACCTCGCCGCCAAAAATGCGGCTCGGCGCTTGTCTCGCTCCTGCCTTGTTCGAATCCCTTCTCGTCTTTCCCTACTCAAAACAAAAAGGACGGCATTAGCCGTCCTTTTTGTTTTGAGCGGAGAGTGAGGGATTTGAACCCTATGGTGAAGGGTTAAAATACCCCAATAAAACTAAGAAAAACCTTATACACACTGAGATTTATTAGTTTTACGACTTATCAATCTTAATCAAGGAATATCAACTTCAACTACCTTTTAGGCATCAGTTGGGCATCCAACGGCAACATGGGAAAGGTAGCAGTTGTAAATAAGACACAAACTTCTAACAAAAAAGAGCGGACCTTGCTTAAAAAGTGCTAGGGGGGTGGTTCGACTGAGACTCCTAGAACCGCAAAAGACACTGTCAATTTAAAGTACCGCCTTTTTCCTGAGTTAAGTTTATTTTTAACTTATACCTAAACCAATTCATTTATTTTATCAAAACCATTTTTATCTAAAAAATCACTTAGATCCATTATCTCATTTCTAAAATCAAATGATTTTTTAGTTGTTGGATTCACCCAAATATAATAACAAAGATTACCATCTCCGTTGGCTTTCTTATATCTTTTAGTTCTTATTTGAAGTTCTTTTGTTGGAATTAAAATAAGATGTGGCTCAATGGCGACTCTTCCTTCTTTCACTTTTTCCACGAGCACGTAAACCAAAAAAATAAAATAATCAGCCGTTGCGTCACTAACAACCTCCTCTGAAAAATAAAACCAACCGCCAGAACCGTCACCGTACTCCATTGTCTCTTTTCTTGTTGGTTTATACGCCTTACTGCCTTTAACCTGTATCGTAATAACGTTTTTTGTTTTAGTGTTGATTAGATATAAATCAACACCCTTCATCTGGGCATTTAGTGGCATTAAAACTTCAACGTCTTTTTTTGTGCCATTTCTTAGTAGACCAGTAACAACCGCTTCGTCGGTATTTAGGCTCCAAAAATTTTTATAGGCTATTGCCATAATTAACTTTATTTAGAGTTATTACAAAAATTTCAACGAGTTCCTATATCCAAAATTGCTTCTTTAAGGTTTGGTAAAATAAAAAGGCCTCTTCGATACAGCCTAACAACATTACCAGCTCTTTCCAATAGTCGCTTCTTAAACTCTTCCGTGCTAGAAATATTAAACGCCTCTGTTATTTTTTTAGCATACCCTTTATTCTCCGCACTCTTAATAAAAACTGGTACGTGTTTCATATAAATATAGCTCCAAGGCCGCCAAACAAAAGATGGCCCATCATATTCATCTTCAGCAATCTCGCCAAATAAAAAAAGAAAGAAATCTGCAGCAACAAAGTCTTCCATTGGAACAACCGAAGACAATCCCCCCGATAAATGTCTTTCATTTAATAAGTCTGCGTGAATTGAAACTCTTCCTTTTTTAGGACTTTCATCAAGAAGTAGCGATACATGGTCTGAGGCATAATCCCAATAGACATTGCTTGGCCCAGATTTATATCTTAAATTTTTAACAATAATTGGCTCTGATAATAACCTTTTAATAATATCCCATTGTTGTTCTCTGATATATAAACAAAGCATGTCCACAAACATCTCATGTCCTAAAAATTTAAAATAATCGTGATCAGCAGTGCTTGTCGCCCCGTTATAACCCAGCGGATAATCATAACGTTCAAAAATATTTCCAAACCATCCATAAACCTCCATTGCCATCTCCTCATCCTTCATTATTGATATAATTTCAATAATTTTAGAAAACTCGGAAACTAATTCCTGAGTTGAGCTGATAGACTTTAATAAATCATCAACCGTCCCTCCTTCGCTATGTTTTTTTGGTTGATTCTCATCTATTTTTTTTAATAAACCGTCGAGTTCTTTACGGATGATTATCTTTTTATTTGGCAAATTGTTCTCTATGGCTTTAAAATACGGGGAAACATCCACCTCATTTTTATCCTCAGAAATTTCGTTTAAAGAAGCTCTAATAGCAAGCTCTAAATTTTTTTCAAGAACTAATTTCTCGCTTGCCTTATTTGCATCATCGGGCGATGTTTTGTAAATCATCAATCTTCGAGTTCTTAAATCAAAGGGTAATTCTTCAATTTCTCCAAAAGCACTGTTAAAAACAAGTATGATTTTCTCATGCCCGAGACTCTTAAGTGCATAACCAAGCTCAATTAAAACATTAGGATTTGGAGTTGGCCTTTCTCCTTCATGGTGAGCTATTATAGAAACATCCGCCACAAAAATATTTGAAGCTGTAATTTTAGAAAAAATAGTAGATGCTATATCAGGAGATCCTGAAACCCCCTGAGTATCACGATCAACCACTGGCTCAACCTCAATAGTATCATCATTAGCAATTCTGGTAACAGCACCTTCTAAAGCACTAAGAATAAAACCCCTATTAGTTGAATTTGGTAAATCTGATTGCCAAGAATAAAAAACAATTTTTTTCATAAACTCCCACCATTTTTTAAAAAATATATAAAAATATTTAACATTGTCTCTCTATAAACCAAACAACAGCCCCCGAATGAGACTGTTTAAAATAAAATAAAAAGTAACATATTGCTCAATACCTGCTATCTACAAAGATTGATGCTTCGCATTTCGCTACGTTCGCTCTTACTGCGATGCCCATCCCTTGTCACCTTCTCATTAACTAAAACACTGGAACAACTTGTTTCATGTTCTGGATTTATCATTCTATCAATAAGAGAGAATAATTTGCTCTCTTTTTTATAACTCATAATTTATGTATGTTTTTTAAAACTAGGCCAAATCTCATGCTCAAAATCAAACCAAACTATATAAAACACTCCTTCTGCACAAGCCCCATAAACTCTGGCTTTTTGATTATTTATTCCAACCAACGAGAATTGATAAGGTTCAAGTTGATTAGCCCTTGACTCGGGAAATCCATTTTTTTCCTGCGTATTTTTCCAATCCACAAAATGAAAATGATAAGTACTTCTACTGTCTTTCAACTCCCCTAAAGTCTTGCCGTTAATTTCTTTCAGCCTTTTAATCGCACTTAGCACATCCTTGTCCCCCCATTTGCTAAGACAATATTTGCAAGAGCTATCATAAAACTCAAAACTAAATTTTATTTTACATTTTAAATAGCTAGTTGGAATCAATTGGTCTGGTAGTTTTTTATCCCTTTTTCCCATAATAACCTTTTATAATCGAATCGGAAAGCTCATTATTTGAACGCTCGAACGGCTGCAACCCCCTCCTCGCACTAATCCAGGCAGGATCACTATGTGTCAAGCCAACCAATTCAAATGCACTCTTGCCACCGAGCTCATCATATACCTCGTCTATCAAGGTAACAAAACCCGATCCTAAACCATTTTTTATTTTCTTTAAATCTTCCTCGTCAGAAATTGCCGAAAAATCTTCCGATATAGGAGACGCTCCATAACTTCTTAATTTACTATAAACAGATGGCAGAACCGGACCGTTCGGCCACGCCTGGAAACGCTCTTCAAAACATCTTCTACTCTTCCTAACTAAACAACAAACATAAACAAAATACAGAATTTTCTGCATTTTTAAATTTGTTATTATATCTCCGTAATAAGAGCACTTAAACAATAAATACTTAGCCACGTCTATGGGATTTTTTTTCATAAAACTCAGTTTATCCTAAATGCATAAAAAAGCAATGCCTCTCACCAAACAGATAAATAACCTAGTTTTATATTATACCACAGAACATCCCCGATGTTAAAAATAAACTTGGTAAAAAATCACATAAAATTATTTTTCACTTAAAAGCCAAGCGGCGATTTTGCTTAACACACGCCCCATAAACACCTTAATTCTTTTAACAAGGCCTGTTTTCTCACTAACACCCAAATCATCATCTTTCTCAACGTTTAAACTATTGGCAATATCATCCCCCTGTCCCCTCTCTATCGAAGTGCTTGCGTTCTCGCCATTGCTAACTGCCGAATTTTCTTTACCCGGCACACCATTATTCAAACCAGCATCCTTACTATCACCAACCGCATTTTGCTTTTCTGCCCCACTTAAATTGCTATCATTATTTTTTTTCGGCTGTACAACAGATGGCTTATTGCTATCTATTTTTTCGGAACCAACAGCTTCGACTTGTTTTTCTAAACACACCTTTTTATTCATGTCAAAAACATATCCATCTTCACAAACACAAACAAAGTCAAATATGCCAACCAACTGGGCATGGCTTCGTTTGTCAAAATAATACTCACAATAATCTACGCACTTATCTCCAACTTTTTCCGTACCGACCAAGCACAGTATTTCTCTTTTCTTTATACAAACATCACCCTGCCATTCATAACCATCCAAGCAATCACAAATATTTGTGCCATTCACATTCTCTTTAAAATAAGAGTTTTCTCCATATTTCTGGTGGCAACCATCATTCAAAACTTCTTTATTTGTTTTTTTAGTTGCTGCTTTCTCTCTCAACAACATGGATATACAAGGATATTCCAATGTTTTAAGGCAAAACGAAGCAGTAGAAGGATTGGCCATGTCGCCACCAGCACAGTTTTGTTGATAACAAGTATAAAAAACCTCTGAGCCGTATTTTTCTATTAAAGAATTTCTTAAATCATCAACTCTATCCATCTGATCTTGATAGGTATCAACCTTTTGTATGTAAAGAGGGTCTGCTGCAGTTTCACCAGGATAAGAATAACAAGCAACTGGTGAAAATAACACCATCAAAAAAATAGTTTTTACAAAAAATTTTAAATTCATAAAAAATCCACAACTAAGACTGCCCATCTAATACAGTCATGCCGTCTTTTGTTTTTATTTCATCGAAATAGATAATCCCTAAAAAAGTAAACAATACAAATAATCCAACAATAATTAAAGTTATTTTTTTCATATTTTATTTTCTTAACCAGCGGTGTTAAGAAGATTTATCTCTTCTAGTTGATTCTTTTCCGTGTTCGCTATTTTGATTACCTGTCTTATTTTCTTCTTTTTTCCGAAGCTCGCCCCAAAGAAAATTAATCATCGCCACTGAAAAAATAAAGATGACTATGGTTAGCAAAATTGAAATATCCTGATTCCAAATATTCGCACCTATGGCAAGAAATATTAAAAGTAAAAAAGCATACAGAATTTTTTTCCAGCCTAGCGGTTGCGATTTTATATTCTCGCCACCCTTTAAATTCGACCCTAGCTGATTGTCATGCAAACCTCTATTTAAATCATCTCTTTCTTTTTGTGAGTACAAATCCCTGGTGCCCATAATTATTTTATTTATTTATTTTTAGCTCGTGCGTTGTTTGAAAAAGTTTTTACTATACATCTCTAAACCAACTATCAAAACATAGCCAAGCAAAAATAAGAATAAACGATACTACGCAATATATTAAATAAACCTGCCAATCTTCTAATTTTTTATCTTTTTTATTTTTTGACTCTAAAACTCGATCTCCCTGAAGCCACGCACTCATTCTTTTCCGCTCGCTTGCATAATTCACGCCAAGGATGGCAACGGTAAAGCCAGCTATAAAACCATAAAGGCCATAAAGAGACATTAAATCTCTTAATCTTTTATTCATAGTAACAACCTTGTCGCCCTTCTTTGAGCAATTGTCATTTAAGCATTCATCGTAAACGGCAAATCTCCCGCTTTCAGTTGCCTCAGTTAATGATACTTGAAGCGAGGCAATCCCGGCTCCGATAATAGAAAAAATAAAGGCGACGACAAGAATAATAATCCAAATCTTAACCCCTTCTAAATTATTATTACCTGCCGACTGATCGTTCATAAAACTATAATAATTTATTTTTTACTACCTTTTAAACAAAAAATAAGAGAAGTCGCTACTATTCCTGTCGCAACCATCTTCACCAATGCTTTTGAATATTCAAGAGATGCACTTAGATTGCTTAGCTTTGCATCTACCGCCCACTCTTCTAGCAGTAAGTTTTCCCATCTATAAGCATCCCACCAAAAATAAACAGACAACGCCGCCGCCAAGATCGCTATTAGACAAGAAAGGTAATTTTTAATTTTAGACATTGCTTTTGTTGAAAGTAATTTTAATAAACCGCTCCAAAACAAAAACGGACGTCCGACCAGCAAAAACAACAAACGGTGTATCCGTGAAGATGCCTATTCGTGTTTGGTCGGAACGCCCGTTCCAATTCACGAATAGGTAAAATACTCCCCTTAAAAAGGGACTTTGATCGTCTTCACGAAATATTGAATTTGTTGTTTTTGCCCCTTTAATATACCTCTTTTTAGAAGAAAAAGCAAAAGAGACAGATATTGCAAGGGAA
The DNA here is from genome assembly GCA_964547855.1 of uncultured Gammaproteobacteria bacterium. GTDB lineage: Bacteria > Patescibacteriota > Patescibacteriia > Patescibacteriales > WJLG01 > JBAZHE01. Next base: position 11,319 of record CAZJPG010000003.1, read on the forward strand.
TCGCGATAGCCATCCTGCCAAAACAATATAAAAAAATATCCAAGCTATGCCGTTATCCCCTGAGTATTGGTAGCCCAACCAAGCTTGTTTAACAAAACACTTTTTTTGTAGTTGTTTTTACCCAATGCCAATTTTTTACGATTTTCTAGTAATCTTTTTTGACAGTTGAAGAGAATGGTCAATATTTATCAGTGTTTTATTCTGTTTGACAAAATAAGTATAAAACACTCTAATAAAAGAACGTAGCAGCTTAACTTATGCTAAGCTGATAATGTAGGAATAATCATGATTGGTATTCAGGCCTAAAAACAAGGGCTACAGCGTGTTGAGCAAAAAAACTACAACTTATGATATGATGCTCATGTAGAAAGACCGAGGGTTATCCCCGGCTGTGGGAAAGTCCCGCACTATGAAGAAAAAAGTTAAATAAGCCCCCTGTTCGGCGGTTGCCGAGCAAATCTTATTGTTAATTTATTTCTTTTAGTGCGGGATTTTTTTATTCAAAAACACTTTAAACAACAAAAAAACAACAAGCCGCTAAAAAATTCAAAAAAAGTTTAATCTTCATCGGCTACCAAATTTATTTTGGCTTCTATATGAGTATTAAATAGTCGTGCCACAGAAAGAGAGAGCGACTCTAAACAATTAGACTCTACCCCGTACATAACGGATACCTCACGACAAGGCATAAAATCGCCCTTTAAATTTTAAAAAAATACCACTTTTGAAACTAAGTCGTTTGACAAAGTTCCAGAAGGGCAAGTTGCTATCCCCTTATAAAAACAATGCTTTATAGAAGGACTAGCTGCTATCCTCTTTCGAAAACAATGCTTTTAGAAGGAAACGGCTGGTGGTGTGGGGCTACGGGGTAATATATAACCATATATGGAAATAAGAAAAAAAGAAATAGAAACCTATCAGAAGGTAGGGGTTGATAAAGAAACTTATGATCTATTGCGAGCAGAAAAAAAGAAACAAAAAAAATCAATGATGAGAATAATTAAAAACTTAATAGAAGAAAAGTATAAAACAAAGCCCTAAACATTCAGAATGGCAGACAAAAAAATGGGAACCTTGTGGCTTTTCATCTAAAAAGTGGTACTAAAAAAATATGAAAACCCTAAAACAACACTACGACAAAATTAAAGAAAAAAATCCTTATTGGAGCAGCATTATCTGCTTTAACGAGACGGTTTTACATCAAAAATTCAAACCAAAAACAATAAGCTATTGGTTCAAAAAACTTGTCGATAAAGATGATTACTGCCAAAAAGACAAAAAGGAGATCCTTGCTTTTCTCGACAAGCTCACAAACATGCCCGAGGACGGCAAAAAACAGACCCAAAACGACGCTACAACAACTTTTTAACAGCAACTTGAATAAAACATCATCTCAGCTAAATCGCACTCACAGAAACAAAAAAACACTCAAAAACATCACTCTTAAACATCACGCACTAAACAATAATTTAATAATATGATAGGGTGACATGGCCAAGAAGTGACCACCATCACTTCACCGTGTTGCTCTTTAACAATTAAATGAACATCAATTCAAATACGTCTGAAGATATGATTTCACCCAATGCCTTAGCTAAAATACTGGGGATTTCCAGAACATCTGTTTATCGCCTTATTGGCGAAAGAACAATCCCCTTCCACAAACTCGGTGGAATAATTAGGTTTAGCAAAAAGGACATTGAAACATATTTATCAAAAAATCGTATAGAATCGATAACGTGAAATATGCCCGCAAGAGAAGTAAAAAATAGGTGGCTTGCTGATTTTTATTTTTTAGGGAAAAGATATAGATTAAAAAGCCCTGAAAATTCAAAAAAAGGTGCAATTGCCTATGAAAGACTTATTATAAATAAGCTAATGGAGGGCAACGGCTTAATAAAGCAACCGAAGGAGAAGATCATGCCAACATTTTTAGATTTTTCTCAAAAATGGCTTGATTGCTATGTTAAAACTAATAATAAGCTATCAGAGCAAATGCACAAAAAAAGCGTTTTTAACGCACATTTAAACCCTTTTTTTGGCAAACTACCACTATCCGAGATAACAAATCAAAAAATAGAAGAGTTTAAGGCGGAAAAAATGAAGTCGGGGCTAAAGGCTAAAACTATAAACAACATAATAGCTATATTGGCTAAATGTTTGGCTACAGCCGAAGAATGGGGAGTCATAGAAAAGACTCCAAAAACAAAAAGACTTAAAGTTCCCCCGAGCGAATATGATTTTCTAACCAAGGAAGAAGAAGACGCCTTAATTACCTCTGCTGACGGTGTTTGGAGGGAAATGATAATTGTTGCGGTTGATGCTGGTTTGCGTCTGGGGGAGATATCCGCACTTAATTGGTCGGCGGTAGACTTTGAGAAGAATGAAATTACAGTAAAAGAGTCTTTTACTGTAAAAAAGATTTCCGCCCCCAAAAGCAACAAGAAGAGGCATATACCCATGACTGATCGCGTCTATCAAACTCTTTTTGCCAGGAAAGAAAAAACTGGTTACATTTTCACCATAGACCGAGGGCAGCCATTATTGCAAAACAGGTGCCTGAACAATCTCCATAAAATATGCCAAGAAGCTGGTATAAGGCAAATAAAATGGCACACTCTTAGACATACGTTCGCCAGCAGGCTTATCAGCAAGGGGGCCTCTGTAAAGGCCGTACAAGAGCTTCTAGGCCATTCCGACATTAAAACCACTATGCGTTATGCTCACCTTGAAAAGAACGTCTTAAGTGAAACCATTAAAATTTTAGACGGACTTTCAACTTTTGGGCATTCCATGGGCATCGGGATAAAAGATAAAAAAGAAACATCCGTTATTGGATGTTAAAAAATGTTTAGTTCCTGCCTAATATAAAGAAAAAACGCCTTGTCGGCGTTTCATCTTTACACTGGCGGAGAGTGAGGGATTTGAACCCTCGAAGGCTGTTACACCTTGCCCGCTTTCCAAGCGAGTGCACTAGACCACTATGCGAACTCTCCTAAATATGTTTTGCTATGTTCCCCTGAACCAACGAGACCACCCCGCCCTAGGCGGGTCCGCCTTGGGCGGATATGCGAACTCTCCAATGGAATATTCAACAAAAAACTGGCTCATTGCCAGGTTTAATATCATATTATATTAAAATCGAAAATATTTCAATATCCCCCCTAAATATATACGTATTCATCTAAAAACGGCCACTTTAATGGCGGCCGTCTTTAGATATTTGCTCTATATTTGTGGTTTTTGCTTGCGATATTCGGTGTTCTTCTCAAAAACTGAAGCGACGTTCAATATCTTGGCCTCACCAAACCTTGGACCTATCAATTGCAATCCGACTGGCAAATCGCCATCGAATCCGCCAGGCATAGAGAGTGCTGGCAGTCCGGCCATGGAGGCCGGGGTGGAGAAAGAATCCTCTAAATACATCTTAAGCGGATCGGCATCGTAGGCACCGATCTTGTAGGCGGCGGTCGGCTGGGTCGGGGTTAAAATTAGGTCGACTTCTTTCAAAGCGAAGTCCAACTCCTCTTTTATCTTAGTGCGGACCTTCTGTGCTTTCAAATAATAGGCATCGCGATATCCAGCGGACAAAGCATAGGTACCAAGCATGACGCGGCGCTTGACCTCCTTGCCAAATCCCTGACCGCGAGACTTAGTATAGATATCTAAAAGGCTCTTAGCCTCATCACTAGTAAAGCCATATTTGACGCCGTCGAAACGAGCCAGGTTAGACGATATTTCCGAAGGAGTAATGACGTAATATACCGGTATGGCGTACTTAGCGTGCGGCAGAGCGATATCAACCAATTCGGCACCCAATTCCACTAATTTAGCCTTAGCGCTCTCCAAGGCCTTTTTGACGCCTTCAGACAACCCTTCAGAGTCATTGTCGGTCGGCAAACCGATCTTGAGGCCATTCAACGGCTTATTGATATCTTCTGTATAATTCGGGACTGGCTCTTCGGGAGTGGTGGCGTCATATTTATCATGGCCAGCAATGACGCTCATGACCAAGCCGACGTCCTCGGCCGTCTTAGTCAAAGGACCAGGAACGTCATTGGACGATGTCATAGCCAAAAGACCAAAACGAGAGGAACGGCCATAGGTCGGCTTTAGACCAAAGATATTGCAAAAAGACGCTGGGCAACGGATCGAACCACCAGTGTCGGTGCCGAGGGCAAAGATGCACATATCGGCAGCCACGGACGCTCCCGAACCGGAAGAAGATCCGCCAGGGACTCTTTCGAAATCATAAGGGTTATGAGTCGGACCAAAGGCACTATTCTCGCCCGAACCGCCATGGGCGAATTCGTCCATGTTAGCCTTTCCTAAAAGCACGGCTCCAGCCTCGCGTAATTTTTTGATGATGGTCGCATCGAACGGAGCGACATAATTCTCTAAAATCTTAGAAGCGGCTGTCGTGCGCACGCCCTTAGTCATCATGTTATCCTTGGCGATATATGGCACACCCAAAAGTCCGCCCTTCTCACCTTTAGCGCGTCTTGCGTCGGCTGCTTCGGCTTCTTTTAAGGCCTCTTCTTCACAAACAGTCAAAAGCGCGTTCAACTTACCGTTTAACTTTTTTATTTGTTCAAGGCAGTCCTTAGTCAATTCGACGGAAGTTATCTCTCCTGCGTCCATCTTGGCCACTGCCTGTCTTATCGTCAATTCGTTCAATTTCATATACTTTAAAGTTATTTTATTTATTTCGCATTTTCCAAAATCAAAGCTATTTCCATTAAACTTTCAAAATAATAAGATTCTTCTCCAGCCGGCTCAGACAATATCTCCCCGCGACAAAAGGCGCATTTCAAACCAGCTTTCTTGGCGGATTCGATTCCCCTAGGTGAGTCCTCTACCGCAACGCAGGCATTTGGTTCAAAATTCAAAAAATCCAAGGCTTTCTTATATGGATCGCTTGCTGGCTTGGTAAATTCCGTATCTTCTCTATGAATTCTGACGTCAAAAAAATCATCCTCACATCTATCACCCAAAACAATATCAACAAACTCTTTTCGCGAAGAAGACACTACCCCTACCTTATAACCAAGCTTCTTTATTTTATTTATAGCAGATAAATTTATAGACAAATGGTCGTCAAAGCTATGTTTTTTCAAGGCCTCCCTGTAATCATCGTAAACCAACGCCATAAACTCATTCTTGTTTGTAAAAACCGACAAGGCCAGAGAATCGAAAAGTTTATCATATTCCTTTAATTCATTTTCTGCATAGTCTGACATATGAATGGATTTGCCAGAAAATTTTTCCGCAATTCTCGAAAAAGAAGTAAAAAATATATTCTCAGTTTTAGCAATGGTACCATCAAAATCAAATAAAAAAGCCTTGGTCGACCCCTTTCCCAAAACACTTTTTGATAAAAAATCAGCTACATAATCCCTATACGGCTGATCAGCTCTTTTAAGATTCGGTAGACCGGATTTTTTTATGAACTGCTCTAGCAGTCCTGATAATTCTTGTTTTTTTGATATCCACCTGACTGGTTCGGCCAATATCTCAAATTCAACAAAAGACCCGATACCAGGGAGCGTGTCTATGGATACATTTTCATAATAACCTTTAACTTCCCTGCTCATGGTACGCCTATTTTTCACCACTGTTGCGTATTTAAAATAACCAAGGGAAGGAAAAAAACTCTTTATACTTCGAGCCGACTCCCCAGACAATGGCACATTATGCTCCACTTTAGAATAAAAACTAGACAAAGACGACGACTTGCCTTTAAAGGTAAGTTCGGATGATTCATTGGAAGATCTTAGTCTTAAACAAGTCCTGTTTTTGACAAACTCCCCGCAAATGTCGGAAAAATAATCATCAACTTCTATGTTATGCCCGACCTCAGAAAAACCCTCTCTCTCGCAAAAATCAATCAATCTTTTTTTGTTATCGTCATCTAGAAAAAACTTATCCTCAACTTCTATTTTATCATTTGCAGCGCCAGAATTGATCTGAGTCTCTTTGGTGACAATAGCTATCTGGTAAACTCCTTGTATATTACTGAATTCTTTGAAATCAATTTTAACCCCTTGGTCGAAAAACTCATTTACCGACGAGTAAAAAGCTTCCTTGTCAAAATAAGACCCGCCAACATCCTTTAAAAACCAGGAATACCAATATTTATTAAGTAATTTATGAAAAAAACCTGTCTTTCTTGGATCTTCTATCTCTATTATCACAATCTTTTTGGCAACCCTAAGACAACTACCAAAAAGACCAAAAAGATCTTCTCTAGTGGGAAGATGATGAAGAGTGTTGGCGCAAATGGCTACATCAAAAGAATTATCGGCAAATGGCAAATAAGCAGCATTATGATTGGTAAACAACATTCTTCGTCCCTCTCTCTGTTTGGTGTTTATCTGCCCCCAACTAACATCGTTCGCAACAACATAGTTAAAATTCTTCAAATCATATAGATCACTAACGATTCGATTGTCACCACAAGAAACATCTATCAGTGACTTACCATCAGCTATTTCGCCACTAAGCATCTCCAAAAATTTCTTTTTTTTCTTTAAAGCAGGAGTCAAAACGAACCTTTTAACTATGAAATCATGAATAAAATACCTCCACTTAACCTCTTCGTTAGTAGAAATTTCTTTTTCAAAAGGCTGAGTTTTAAATTTTTTAATATGCCCATGGCATATTCTAACAACCTCTCTGTTCGCATACCTATTAATATTTCCCAACTCTTCTTGGTTTATTCTTACAAATCTGCCCTTGGCATCATGAAAATTCACCTTTTGCTTGTTTCTTATTCTTCCAGAAAATGCCAGACCAAAATGACAACAAGCCTCTCCCTTAAAAGAAAAAGTATTCTCTACAAAGGCAATCGGCTCTATCTCTCCAAGTGCTATTTCAATCTTATTATCTTCACTTATTTCGCTTGATATTCTTTTGACAGCGGCATGAATATCCTCATTCTTTTGAATGCTTCCTCCTGGCAAAGACCAAAACAAATTTTCTTGTATATTCCTCTCGAGATAAATATCCCCTTCCTCGTCGTAAACAGCTAAAAGTATGAAGTATTTTCTTTTTAAGCAATACTCGAAAAGCTCACTGGAAACTTCTCCGTGATATTTAATTTTGGGCAAATTATATATCTTACTATATACATCAAAAGCAAAGGCCGTATAATCAGTCTTTTCCCTAAAAACCTTATCAAGACAAAAATTATTTTCTTTCTTGTCCATAAATCAATCCTGTTCAAGTATCTTCTTGACCTTGATCTGGTGTCCATAGACCTCCGGCGCCTCGTTCAAGGCCGCCTCTGACTCGTTCTTTGGCCACTCTTCTGCCTCATCGGCACGCCAAACATCGACCAAGCCAGTGACCTGAGCCGTTGGGACGACACCTTCGGTATCGACTTCTTTGAGTTGATCGATATAATTTAGAACATTGGAAAGCTGGGCCGGCATTATCTCGAGCTCTTTTTCAGTGAGCTCTAAACGCGCCAACTGAGCGACTTTTTTAACATCTTCTTTGGTTAACATATTTGTATAATGCATGAAGTATTATGTATGAAGTATTATGTATAAAAAAATTTATACATCATACATAATACATTATACTTTATACACTTCTAATTTATCATCTTTAAAAACTCTTCCTCCCCAATCACTGGAACGCCCAGTTTCAGTGCTTTATCGCGCTTACTGCCTGGATTCTCACCAACGATCACATAAGATGTCTTTTTGCTGACGGATTCGGATAGTTCCCCCCCCAACCGTCTAATCTTATCCTTAGCCTCGTCTCGTGTCAAACTGGCTAAAGTTCCAGTTAAAACGAAACTCTTGCCATCCAAGGCTCCCCCTTCGCCAGACAATCTCTCCTCTGTCTTGAGAGATACGCCATTCTCCTCTAATTTTTCAAGTATTTTGATATTCTTAGCGTTATGCCACCATTCATATATACTCTCAGCGACAATTGGACCAATGTCGGTCATGTTTTGAATATCTTCAAGCGACAATTCTGAAAAATATTTAGTGACATCGCTTATTTGAATTTTGAATGTTGAATTTTGAATGTTGGATTTTTGTAAAAAATCTTTAGCAACAGTAATAGCCGTTTCTTCACCGACGTGACGAATGCCAAGCCCGAAGATGAAACGTGAGAGGTCCAAAATCTTGTGAGCGGCTATCGACTCGATTATATTCTTAGCCTTCTTCTCGGCGAAACGCTCCAAAGGTTTTAAGTCTCCCTCGGTCAAAGAATAAAAATCAGCGATATCAGATACCAAGCCTTCTTGGACTAATTGTTCGACGATCTTTTTACCCAAGCCTTCGATGTCGGCGGCGTTCTTCGAAGCGAAATGTATAAGAGAGCGCAAAGTCACGGCATAGCAATTTTTATTCAAACAGCGATAAGCTACATCGTCGTCGACACGATCGACCTCTCCGCCACAGATCGGACATTCTTTCGGAGGGTTTATTTTCTTTTCCTTGCCGGTGCGCATCTTCGGTAGTACCTGAACGACTTTCGGTATCACGTCGCCGGCGCGCTCAATAACGACCGTGTCGCCCACCCTCAACCCTAAACGCTCGATCTCGTCGAAATTATGCAAAGTGGCATGAGTGACTGTGACCCCCCCAACCTCGACCGGCTCCAACTCCGACACCGGCGTCAAAGTACCGGTTCTCCCCACTTGCCAATTGACCTTTTTAATGACGGTCGTAGTTTGAATCGCTGGAAACTTGAAAGCCATCATATAGCGCGGCCCTTTGCCGACGATACCTAAAACTCCCCAATCGTCCAAATCGTTCACTTTCACGACCGTACCATCGATCTCGAACGGAAGTTTCTCGCGCTTTTCGCCGATCTCGGCATAGAATTTAAAAACCTCTGGAAGATCACTACAAACGTGATTTTCCTTTATGACTTTAAAGCCTAGAGTCTTAAGCACTTCTCTTTTTTGGCTATGGCGAGTCAAACCGAAATCACCGATGATCTCATAAGCATAAAAATCCAAACGTCTTTCGGCGGCCACTTTAGGATCAAGCTGTCTGATCGAGCCAGCGGCGCCATTGCGCGGATTAGCCAAGGGCTGTTTGCCCTCGCGAACATATCTTTCGTTCAACTGTTCAAAGACCTTCTTGGTCATGACCGCTTCGCCACGAACAAAAATACGCCCCTCTTTGGCTGCCGTAATTATCTTTTCCGCCTGGTCGGCGGTAAGACCGGATCTTTTCAAGTCTGAAGATGATATCTTAGCCAGAGAAAGAGGAATGCTTTCGATGGTCTTCAAATTATTGGTCACATCCTCCCCTACTTGCCCGTCGCCGCGAGTCGCACCAGTCTTGAATATTCCATTTTCATATTCCAAACTCATGGCCAAACCATCGACTTTAAGCTCGACGAAATATTCGTAATCCTTGTTTAAAATATTCTTATTGCGCTTTTCCCAATCGCGCATATCCTGCTCATTGAAAGCATCGAAAAGTGACATCATCGGCCGTTCATGCCTGACTTTGGAAAATTTATCCAAAGCCTGGCCGCCGACGCGCTGGGTCGGCGAATCTGGTGTGATGAACTCCGGATTCTCCTGCTCTAACTTCTGCAACTCGTTCTTTAAAGAATCCAAAGCCGCATCGGATATCTCCGATTTATCCAAAACATGATATTGATGACGGTGATAGTTGACCTCGTCGCGAAGTTTGGCGATACGAGATTGTATTTCTTTTTTGTTCATGAAAATCAACAAGTATAACGTATGAAGTATGTTGTATAAAGCAAGCTATAAAAATTCTTTCAGACTTCTTATCATGCCAGCTATAAGCTTGTGCACGACTATAGACTTTAAAGCCAAGGAATTAAAATCTTTGATGTTCAAATAACCAATGTCTCTGGCTATTGCTAACTGACTTTGAATTTCAGCCACTGACCCACGAGCAATGAAATAAAAACGTATCTTGTCTTTTGCGGTTTCTCTACTAAACCCCTCGGCTATATTAGAAGTCACTGAAACAGCTGCGCGACGAATTTGACTGGTCAGCCCAAACAATTCTTTTTGTGGAAATTTTTCCGTAAACTTATACACCTCAATCGCCATTTCATGACTTTTTTTCCAAGAATCTAAATCTGAAAAATTTTTTATTTTACCCCCTCCGTTATACATTATACTTAGTGCTTTATACTATATCTTACCAAAAAACCGCTGTTTTTTCCAGCGGTTCTTGGCTTATCTTCGACTTGACTAGATTACTTTTTTTCGGTCTTGGTCGGCTCAGAGGCCTGAGCATCTTGAGCCTGCTGCAAGCAAGCGGTGGCGATTATCTCCATGGTCATCGGCTTACCATCCTGGTCACTGCCGAGATTCAATGGCACAGGCTGACAATCCTTAGCAGCGTTGGCCACATCCACAAAAGCCTTAGAATACCCTTGAGAAGCTCCTTCATTGAAAGCAGCGGCCATTTTACCGTTTTTGAACTGTTCCCAGCTGTTCCAGCTTATGTAAACAACGGAAAAAACGCCCCAAACGATCAAAACGATCATAAAGACCAAACTTTTTTTGATTTGCATAGTTTACTTTAAAAGTTATTATTAGTCGCTTAATAATCAATTATAGGCCAAACGGATACGATTAACAAGTGGAAAAGAAACGCATCAAAAAAACAGTTCCAACTCGACCGTTCTTTGCAGGTCGCCGAAAGTGCCATGGGATTGGAATATGACCGTCGTCGACGTGCCCTTGTCGACACTATAAACAGCACCGTCCAATAAAGTATCGGAAAAAATATCACCAACGCCGTTTGACCCCGAAGGTATCGTCCAGCCATTCTTGCGCCACTCCCAAAGCACTCTCTCGGCCCCAGACTCGGCCGCAAAAAAAGCCTTGGTCGACCTAGCCTGTGTACCACTCATCTGCAACCCGCTAGTAATTAATTTAGCTGCCAATAAAGAAATAACCACAATAACATTCAATATCATTATCGTCATCAATAAAGCCATTCCCTTTTTATTGTCTTTTTTAAACAAAGATCTAATCATAATAACGCGAAGAGACCATGGTCTCGACATTTAATTTTTCCTTGCGCTCACCTTTTATGATCAATTCCATCTGCATCCGCATTAAAACCTTAGCTTGAACATAATCGCTGTTGTTAGTGACTTGGAACAAGACTCTGGTCATATTGATATTCGATGGCGTAACATAGTCCATTGGCTCCGAATCGCGCTGAATGGCCAAGCGATCGTTGTCCAAAAAATATCTAATACACTGCCCCTTGTAATTAATGAATTTTATCTCCGTTCCCCCGCCAGAAACATTATATATCTTACCAGGCGTTCCACTGCAAGCGCCCGTGTCGTCACTGATCGCCGTTCTGATCTCCTTACCGACACGCTCGAAGACATAGCGAATATTCTCCTGCATATCTTGCGAAGCGATCGCTTGACGCTGTCCTTCGATGACCGTTTGAAATATCTGCGCCGACATCATCATTGTAATAGAAAAAAGTGCGACCGAAACCATAAGCTCCAGCAAAGTGACGCCACGACCATCGTTGAATATTTTTTTATAGGAATATCCTTTCATTATTGTCTAGACGACTTAAGGAACCTGTCGCCAATTATAAAGCACTGTCTGGGCAGTGAAATCATGAATGTTGTTGCCAGTGACCCACCGAACTAGACACTCCACTGTCGTAGAGGCGGTCGTATCGCTTTTTATCTCTATGATACGCGAAAAAGGAGTCGTCGTAGCCGAGCCGGGCATAGCAAAATGCCGATAAAGATTGTTACTGTCTATATAGAGCTTAGCCGCCGGATCGCCAATTCCAGTGGTGTCGGTTATATTGCCTGTGTAATCTATGGAATATAATCCGTCCTGCATCCAATCCGTATTGGAATTTGTGCTGGAGCCGGTCTGCCAATCGTCATCACCTAGCCAATTGTTATCGCGAACATTTCTGACAAGCTCTAGACTTTCTTGGCAAAGCTGAGAGGCCACGATCATGTTTTTATTTATATAACCGACCTGTACGTTCTGTGACACTAAAGATACTACGCCTAAAAGACCGACGGATATTATAAACACCACTACTACCATCTCCATTATGGTAAAGCCTCTTTTGGCGTCCGACAGCGTATTATGGACGATCGATGATTTTTTATTAGATGCTTCCATTGTTTTATATCTTCTACTCCTTAATCTCTATCAAACCAAAAAAATTAACATAGACGTTCTTCGATGCCCCGCTAGCGGAATTGGTTATAGTTATAGTGGTGTTGGTCGTAGTAGAGAACCCATCCCAAATCTCCGTTTCCGGATCCGGTGGCACAAAAACGGCATCAACAGAATTCCTAGGATTAGAATCGAACAATATCTCACTAATAGACACATAGCTAGGCAAGGTAAAAGTCCTACCTCCATAGGCTGGGTCGGATTCTGATGCGGCGTCATATGCCATATTGCCATTAACGTCGGCGAATATAGTATATTGGGTGTTATTGCCAGAAGTCTTATCGAAATGAACTCCCCATCCACCTTCCGGGACTTTTCCATTGTACGGCGTCGAACCAAGGGCTCTATTTTGAGCCACGCGGATATCAGAGACCATCTTTTGCGCCGCTAAAGACAGTTCGGAATTTCGCGAACCGCCACGATAGTTGGTAACGAAAGCTCCTACCAGCAGGGCTATGATGCCCATACTGACTACAAGTTCCAACATCGTAAAACCACCCCTATCCTTAATTGTCGTTCTATATTTTTTTATCATTGTGATTTTATCTCTCGCCATTTCGGCAACAAGTCGATGAATAAAGGATTGGTCGTAGTGCAAGTATAACCGCCTGGACCGACGATCTGATCACTTATGGCATGATTACCATACTCCATAGTCATAGTCGTAGTGGAATTAGTCGGGTCGGAATTAGTCTTTATGCCATCGCCACTCCACAACCAAGAGCACGTACTATCCGTACAAGGAACCGCAACTGACGGAGCAGACATAAAGTAAATGTTCGATTGGTCGGTGAATAGAATATCTTCATCCACCTTTGGTTTATAGTATGGATCCCAAGTAAATGATACTGTCGGGAACTCCATACCATAAGTAGTGAAAGTCAAATTCTGATTAGCGGATATCTCTGTGTTACTAGCAATATTATCAGTTATCGTACTTGAAGGCGTAGCCGTATTGAATTGATACCAATTTGAGGCCAAACCAAAATTATCCCAAACCTTGACCCACCAATAATAAGGGGTGCCATAATCTATGAGCGGGCTAGTAGTAGAGAATTGCTCGGCATTAGAAGATCTGCGGCCAGTATCCAAAAGCGGACTAGACGTCGAATTCGAAGTGTTGACTATGACTCTATATGCCGACTGTGAAGCTCCTTGATCCGGGTCTTGAGTGTCCCAACTCAAAGTAAATCCCTTGGTGGCCACACAAGCGCTTTCAAACGGCCAATTTGGAGCGGCCATATTGTCCACGACCGGGAAACCCATTCCTTTGACCCAAACAGCATAAGAAGACGTGGCGCACCAACTTACCGGACTACCATCCAAACAATTGAAATTTATCCAACCGATACCGCTGCCATCATCATTACCATTCCAACCCCAACCGCGCCAAGTCGAACTAGCGTTAGACGTGTCTAGGCGCGACCCCGGCCAAAGCTCCGCCGAATCACGTAATTTTATCCATCCATCAGCACCCATAGAAACTATATGCGCCCAACCCCAAACATAACCAGTTTCAGGGTCCAAGCAGGCTGTGCAACTATTGCCAGCTCCGCAAAACGATGGACAATTAGAATTAAAAGAATAATCGGGAGCTCCTGTGTCCTGAAAGCTTATTGCCCCAACACCGCTACTCCAGGCATAGCCAGAGAAGTTCATCGTCGAAGAACTTATATCCACTCCGTAATCAGACGTCCCGCAAGAAGCATTATTGGTACAGTTAAAACTTATCCAACCGATAGTCGAAGCCCAAGCCCAACCGCGCACATTATCATTGTCACCGGCCCAACCATAATTAATCCCGCCACGCAACAAAAAGACAAATGAGACCATAACCATAATCAAGGCAAGCAATGACCGCTTTCTATTCTTCTTTTTGTCTTTTTTGTTAGATACCATAAATTTGGCCGGCAAATGGCCTTTTCTCTTATTTATTATAACATAAAAACGATCAAACAAAAATCAACATCTTAAACCGAATATTAATAAAAATTAAAAACAAAACCGACATCCAATAATATTGGATGTCGGATAAAAAATGTTTTTTTCTTTATTCCATGTCAGGAGACACGATATCGATATCCACTGGTGGAACCACGACATTAGTGCTCATTGAAGGGTCTGCCAATCTAACCACTTCGACATTATCAGCCTTAAATGACGGCTTATCATATATGTCTTCTTGAGATCTTACGGTAACATTGTCACCAGGTTTTATATCACTGAGCGAATTGACTTCAATCTCCTTATACAAATCTGGCATCTCCATATTCGTCCCCTTCTTTTCCATATTTATTTCTTCAGGAGTTTTAATTCTTTTTAACGAGATCTTGACTCCAGAAACGGAAACGGTCCTAGTTTTAAGAGCTTCATCGTCTAATAAATTTCGCAAAGGAGCTTCAATTATAATATCACTACCAGAAATCTCCTTGACTACTCCGGAAACGACTTTATTATCAGCAGCAACATTCACTCCCGTCATCGAGTCCAATTTATCCTTAGCGGCTTTCCAGCCATCGGCAAATGTTCCATTACCACTAACCTTGCTTGCTGGCGCCTGACAAACGTTAGAGATGCCTCTGGCCATACTTGCCAGGTAAAAACCAGACACTAATCCGATCAAAAGCGCTAAAACGACTAAAATGGCAATTGATGTTTTTTTCATAGTTATTTTGGTTAAATATTTATTCAACTATCATAATTCCTTCCGCCCCGGTCGAACGATGTCCAGCAAAATCAGAGTAAAAGATATATTTACCAGCCTGATCTGGCGCATTGAAAGTTATAACCCTAGTCTCTCCCGGCTTAAGCCCAAGGGCTACTGCCGACAATATCTGGTCATCGAACTTAAATATCTCGATAGAACTTTCAGCAGTTACCGACAAGGCTACGGCCTGTTTGGCTTTGACAGTAAAACTCTTTGGCGTGACGGACGTAGGACTAATTGATATTTTTACGGCGCTCTCTGGAAGGTCCTCGACTTTCACCGGCTCGGATTGTATAGGAGCATTCGGATCGCCAGCTTGAGCGGTGTTATCGGCCTCTTGTCCGCCATCTCTAGTTAGAACGAAACCAGTATCAACGGATATGGGATTACTATCAGGTGCGACGATCACAGCCTGCTCAGTCGATGTCGAAGTCGTAGTTCCATTGACCTCGGTCTTAGTGAAGGTGACTACTTGCGATACTTTTCCGACGTTGGCACCGCCATTCTCAAGCCCCTTAGCAGTGGCCTTCACCTCGTCTATTAATCTTTGAGTCTCGGCAGCGGCCTCATCTCCCATAGCGTCTTTCATGCCTTGGGTGGCCTGACCACTTTTAGAGTTGTCAGATGGCTCATAGGTTGGAGACGGAACACCTTTCCAAACCAACATCACCACTGCCGCTATCAACAATATGACAACAACAACTATGGAGATGATGATTACTTTTTTCTTTAATTGGCTTTCCATGTTTGTTCTATTTATTTATGTGATAAATCATTCCACTATCATTTTTCCGACAGCCCCATTATTCCTAAAATCCTTGAAATCTGAATAGTATTCGTATTCCCCTTTCTCTGCTGGTGCCGTAAAATTAACAACCCTAGTCTCGTTAAACCCTAAACCAACATACACACCTTTTAAGAGCGGGCTGGAAAAACGAAAATTAGCCATATCGCCGCCGCCAGCGGTCACTGCCAAGGAAACTAATTGCCCAGCCTTAACGGTAAAACTTGAAGGGGTTATGGAGTGAGAGTCAACCACCAACTTAACAGTCCCTTTCGGCAACTGCCCTCCTTCGACCGGAAAAGACTGTTGCGGCGCGACCTGAGACCCAGCCTCTGAAGAATTATCGGCGACCACTCCTTGCATGGTTAAAACCTCTCCCGTATCCAATGATATTGGGCTAGTTCCCTCTGCTATGATTATCGCCTCTTCTGTGGATGTTTCAACAGAACCATCATCCTTAACTCTATTAATGTTAACTGTCTTTATAATTCCATCGTCACCGGATGATGTTTGAATATCCTTAGCCTGCTCTATGATGTCCTTAGTATTATCAGATGCTGTTTTATCTTGAGATGAGCTTGAAATTTTATTAACTGGGATATTTTCGGTCGTATTGCCTGGTTGTTGATAATTTGGTTTAGGCAGACCAATAAAAAGAAGATAGCCAAGCACGCCGATCAACACAATAACGGCGACCAACAACAAAATCATTAAAATTTTATTACTACCCTTCATAATATATTTGGACTATTGTAAATTAACCAATGTCAAAATGGAATTTTTATCTGAAGATGAATCCTCCAAAGCCTTGCCAATTATCGCTCCAACGATCAAGTCACTGGCTTTCATAGCCTCTCCTTCGACACCAGAAGTGGTCAAAAGGTCCCCCTTTACTATTGGTCCATTACTTTCATTGACTCTTACAGGAACAACACCGGACATGGCTATCGGCACTTTTTTATCAGACTCGTCCAATCCTAATTTTTCTCCAATATTAATAGCCGGATCTGTCGAGAGCACGCCGACCACACCACGATCATAAGCCTCATCACAAGCCTTGACCGACTTGGCTTTGCCATCGGCCATGACCAAGACCGTACCTAAAGGATATTCCTTGTCGGCAGAGAAATACTCTGAAACATCTCCAGAACCAAGAGTCAAATCGCCGCTTATCTTGGCCGTGCCTTCAACATACAGCTTATACGAACCTGGATTAGTCGTACCGATGCCGACATTGCCAGAAGTGTTTATTACAAAATTATTCTTTATGTTCATGTCTATGCTAGTAACGGCATATTGTATATCGGAATATCCGCTCGGGATCGATCCAGCGGTCCAATCGACTGCGGTCCAACCAGAATTGATATCATTATCACTCATGATATATCTAACGCTGTTATTAGAGGCATTCTCGACGTAGACTTCAAGATACACCGTCGCATACATGTCAGAAGTCGAATAAACGAAGCGAACAGCAGAAAAAGTGTTTGTCCCATGTCTGACATTAGACAAAAGATTAAAAGTTTTTCTAGTGTTGTTGTCAGGACCGGGATACATAACTCCTGCATAGAAATAAGCCGACTGATGGCGACCGCTGGTCATATCCATAATATTGAACATGGCAGAGGCGCGATTTCCAGAACTTTGGGCTATTCTATACCAACCAGAAGAACCGATCGTGGAATTGTTTCCCTGACGTATCGCCTTATTGTAAACATTATATATCAATCC
>CAZJPG010000003.1:28746-67461 GCA_964547855.1 uncultured Gammaproteobacteria bacterium
ATTGACGTCTAAGGTGTAACCAGGGCCAGTAGTGCCAATGCCAACGCTAGTACCATTGTTATAGATATTACTACTAGACACCCAAGAAGTTCCATTAGATCGCAAAGTGTACCCGGAAATACCAGCTGCAGATGGGACACCGCCGGAAGTCATGGATTTAACATAGGAAACTGAAGCTGCGTAGTCGTCCGATGGCGGAACTCCAGTATTCAAGCCGCTAATGCCTCCCCCGGAAGCATCAAGAATCGAACCAGTGCCACCATTAATATCCAGATAAGTGCCAGGACCGGTAGTGCCAATACCAATATTACCACTGGTAAAAGTCACGTTGCCATTACTTCTGGAAGTCATAAACTCATGACTTTCAGCACCTTCTCTTTCGTTTATAAAATGCCAAGTTCCTGGAGATGGTTCCGCGGAATCCTCGACATACCTAGTATAAAGATCTCTATCAGTGGCATAGACCTTAAGGCCCTGATTCGTTCCACCAGATCTAGTAACCCAAAATGCTGTATTACCAGTAGCATCACTCTGATTACTTACCATTACTCCTCCTCGCACATCAAGAAGTTGCCCCGGATTATTGGTTCCAATGCCCACGTTACCTCCTGTAAAATATGAATTCTCGGCTCTAGTTGATTGAACTGAACTCTTCCAGCGCGCACCATCGTCCCAAAGCGAGACATTACTAGCTACATTCCAAGAACCAGAACCATTATTCGAGGCATACCAATTCGTTCCATTACCTGGATCCATGACCAACATATTATTATTATTGTCGTCTGAATTCTGCACCCAAGCGCCATTGCTATAATAAATACCTGACGATATATATGTCTGACTATCCCATGGCAGTATCGAAAATACAGGATTGGTCGTGCCATCTCTCTTGGCCATTACCAGTGTCGCATCATTATTACCGTTCGTTCCGGATATAGACAATCTAGCATCGCCATACAAATTTCCATCGCCTATAGCCACGTTGGTTCCATTGTTGAATATAGTATTATTACGAGACCAACTGGAGCCATCACTGCGTAATGTATAGCCGCTAAAGCCAACCGGAGAAGGTAATCCTCCGCCAGTCGAGTAGTCGACATAATATTTAGAGGCAGCCTCATTAGAAGATATCGGTACCTCGCTCAAGCCAACGATGCGACCGTCGCCAATAGAAATGCGATTGCTACTAGCAGCACCGTCAAGAGACAAAAGAGTCGTTGGAGACGTTGTCGCTATGCCGACGTTGCCCGCATTTGGCTGGAGAATAAGCGGTCTGTTAATGGGGTTTTTCAATCCTCCAGAAGTTGATACTTGGATTACTCCATAATCAACAGTTGAGGTTACTCCGAATATATTAACCACTGCATTTTGACCGGCTGATCTGATAGATAAAGCTGCATCAGGTGCCGTCGTCCCAATCCCAACGTTACCACCCCTCCGCATAGTCATAACTGGCGTGCCCCAAGCTATTCCCGTGTCTTTACCGGTAGAATTTGGTGAAATATAAAAAGACATGGTCCCACCGTTGCCGGCAAAAAATATCATACCAGCCCCACTGTTATAACCACCGACATTGTTGGCATAATTAATAGAGTCATCATGGGCTAGATTATAAGTGGCGTCGGCTTTATAACCATTCCAAATCAAGGCATGAGAACCGGAATAACCATCCTCGGCTAATTGAGTGTAAGTATAATTACCTCCATCAGGATCATGAAAACTAAAAGATGATGTCAAAGCATTAACATTTCTACCACTACCAAAATGAACTCCACCATTGACTTCAAGTTTTGTGCCTGGATTATTAGTGCCTATTCCTACATTGCCAGTATTGTTACTGTATATATTATTGCCATTCGGACGCCAGTAGGTATATGAAGAAGTAGCCTGTGAGACACGGTAATCGACGTAATAGCGCGAAGCCGCCTCACTCCAAGAGAGTGGGATTTCGTTTATGTTTGTGATACGTCCACCGCCGACGTTTATAGTATTTATTCCAGCGCCAGCGTCTACGGCCATCAAAACCGCAGGTGTAGTCGACCCAATACCGACTCGACCATTCTGAACTATAAAACCGTAAGTATTTGGATTTGACTGGTACGCATTACCAGAACTGATCCAAATGGTTCCTTGTTTGCTTTGAGCCGTATTGGCTGTATTTATAGGATCGGCGACATTGCCAGTAGGAGGATTTCCTGTCGGGTTCTGCCAAGCGGCCATAACGAAAAATGGAGCCAAAATAGAAGATATCAAGATCAAGACGCCAGAGACGATCGACAATGTTTTTTTGCCAGCACTAAGTTTCGTTTTCTTTTTTGGTGCAACCACTTTCTTCTTAGTCGCGCCATAAGATGTTCTTTTTCTTTTAATTGAGGATGTCTTCTTAGTCTTGTTAATACCAGAAAACTTCCGGCTTTTTACCGGCTTCTTTAAAGTTTTTGTCTTATTCTTCTTTTCTACCCCCCTCTTTATGGGCATCTTATTTTTATTAATGGCTTTTCTAATCGACTGGCAAACCATTTTTAATTCGTATCTCTCGATTGGACATCTCCGTGATCTTTTGGACTGTCTCTGGTCTTACTGTATTGTATTTTTTTAAATCCTCTTGAATCAATTTATCGCCCTCCTCTTTTAAATTTTTGTTCTTATCAGATAAACCCAAAATATCATCGACTTCGGATATCCTCTTTTCCATTTCCGCTTGACGCCGAAGGTCATCCAAAGCCATGGAGTTATACTCTAGCCGAATTCTATATGTGGCAAACAAAGCAATAAAAAGAAAAAAGGTTAAAAAAAGTAATATTCTTATAGCTTTATTTGGTGACATCTTATCAAAAAGGGCGAATCGCCAATTGACTCAACACGATTGGTGCCCATGTTATTTCAAAAAATAAGGTACGAACACGAACAAGCCAACGGCAACCGCTGAAATCGACGATATCATCACGGCAGCGGCCATTATGTCTTTTACTTCTTTTATATAAACGTGAATCCTTGGCTTAAGAACATCAGCCACTCTTTCCAAGGCACTATTTATGATCTCGGCTAAAACCACTAACGATATAGACATTATCACAAGACACCACTCTACGGGTTTTATCCCCATGTAAGCGGCCAGTATCAATATTATTATAGCAACCAAGGACTGTATCTGTAAATTTTGTTCTTCTCTAAAAATCTTAAACAGCCCTCTAAAAGAATAGCCAAAGCTTTTAATAAGCCTATTTATTCTTAACATTTTTTTTACCATTGAATTCGGATAGCAATTTTTCGCCTTCGGCGATCATGGACAAGCGATCTTTCTCTGTAGAATCATCTCGACCTATCAAATGAAGTAGGCCATGAACGACTATAAACAATAATTCATGTTTAGCTGAATGGCCTAGTTGTTTAGCTTGCTTTTTGATCTGCTCGTTGTCTATGACTAACTCCCCCAAAGAATCTTCATCGCCGTCAAAAGACAAAATGTCAGTAGTTCCGCTTTTCCCCCGGTAAGTGGAGTTTAATTTGCGCATCTCCTTACTGTCGACAAAAGCTAAGGAAACATCACGGGAGCGCAGTTTGAATTTCTTCAAAAAAGCCTCTACCACATCCTTGACTGCCCGACGATCGAAGACCGCGCGAGCGACGTTGTTTATCTCTACCATTTTTAAATCTCTTTATTTAACCTCTAAAGCAAAGCTCGAGACCATCATGCGGAAAATATTATAATAGGTCATGTCGCCCTCACTGGACGGGACATAAGATATGGTGAATATTCCAGTCTTATCAGCATCAGTCAGATAAAACACGCCACTATCTTTGTTGTATAAACCCTCCCATCCATTTTTAACTATTATATCTGAAAGAGTAGCTAGAGAATCAGAGAACTGTTCGTTATACCAAAGCAATATCCCTTTCTTTTCGGTATTTTGTTCGTAAACAACCTGAACAAAGGAATTGTCCGACGAAGAGAATATCACAGAATCCCCTGTCTTTTGCACTCGCCAGACAGAAGGATAAAATATAGAGAATTTTTTCTGGTCATCCTTGTATTGAGAAATATTCATGTTGGCAGCTAAACGACCAGGTCCGGCCGGATTATACAGATTATCCAATTCTGAAGAATCAGAAAAAGTATCGCCATCAGAATCCACAAGATTTATGTTAGTGCCGATAAGCGCCTCTTCTTTATCAGAAAGACCGTCATTATCTAAATCAACTATAGTAGCTGTTTGTCCTTTTGGTACGGCAGGGACGCTTGTAGTTGATACAGTAGTACTTGTCGCTATCTGTGGAATAGTAGAAGTAGCGGTTGTTGTCGCCGGTTTTGTCTCCACTACGGCCGGGGAGTTTGTGGCTACAGTTGGAGTTGGCTGCTTCTCTTCTTTTTTTTCTGGCTCAGTATTACTAGTCTCATTCTTTTCCGTGACCGATGTAGATGTTTTATTAGTATTCGTTTGAGTAGTTGGCTTGGTTTGGGTTTGTGGCGATACGACCTTTTGCGGATTTATCAAAAAAGCATAAACCAAATAGACCGCAGCGGCCATAACGATCAAGCCGACGATCATAATAACAGCTCCAACAGCCTTGGTCTTCTTTCTTTTCTTATCAGGAACACTAACCTTAAATCTGTGTGGCATAGTCCTAATAAGAAGATTCTTCTCTATCTCTTCATCGATCTTGTTCGGCTGCTTGCCAGGAATGTCCTGACCAGAAGAACCACTGCCAGACGGAGCGGTGGAATCGTTTAAGTTGTTAACCTCTTCTTCCATTTGATTTTTACCTGAAATCTGCATTGTTTATTGGATTATTAATTGGTCTGAACCAATTTTCCTGGCCCCTTTGGATTATAGCCGGACTGAACCTCTTTGCCATCAAGATATCCATCAGCATCTGTATCGGCCTTGTTTGGGTCTGTCAAATATTTTTTAACTTCATCGTAATCAGAAAGCTCGTCGTTATCAGTATCTACTTTAAGAGGGCTAGTCTTGAAAGCATTGACTTCTTCACCGTCAGTAAGACCATCTCCATCAGTGTCAGGCTTTGCAGGGTCAGTCCCTAAATCAACCTCTTGCTTGTCGGTCAACATGTCTCCGTCCGTATCATTGTTATCAACACTGTTTTCTTGAGTGGTCGTGGAAATCGGATTATCACCATTCATCACTTCAGAGCTTGTGGCCTTTTCTGTGGTCACTGAAGGCATTGTATTATCCTCTGGCATTCCACTATTTTTTTCTATATTCTCAGGAATCGCTGTTGCCTTGTTATCATCTTTGACCTCCGTAGTTGGCTTATCCTCTGGCGTTGCGATCGGTTGAGTCTTTTTCGGCACAACAACATCATTGGTCGTTGATCCAGATATCAAATCTTTTATACCAGTAAACCCAAAGAATTGGCTAGCCACAACTAATCCAGCTATAGCCAATATCAATACAACAATTATTGCGATCAACAATTTCAAAACCAATCCTCCTCCTTTTGTTTTATTTGCGACCTTCAACGGCTCTGGAATACCCTGCCCACTATTAGTCTTTGGAATACCAGCTTCTTTTACGCCAGAAAAGATATCCTCAACCTTTCCCTGAGGAGGAAATTGTGGCGCAGCCGCTTGTGTGGCAGCAGATGGCTGTTGATTGTTTTGATCGTTTTTACTCTCTTCTAAATTTTCAAACATAGGAAATATACTAATGATTATCTATCTTGTGAAATTCTATCATTATTTGACTCTTTGCGCCACAATAAAATCATCTATATAAAACTCTGTACCATCGGAATCAGTGGAATTATAACCAATGGACATACCAACCTCATTATGATTTACACCAGAAGAATTATATAGTTTGGAAAGTCCTTCGGTGTAGGTAAAGTTTTGAAAATATAAATACCATCCATTATAAGGACCATCGTTGTAGACTCCAGCTGGAATAGTATTCATCGCCACATACTCATAGCAATCCTCTTGCAAAGGGTAATAGCAGCACCTTGAGGAATTGCTAGGGCACTCATGCCAAGAACCACCCCAAGCAGAACAACTTCCACTAATCTTGCTTCGGCAATACGATAGCCAACCAAGGTCGTAACCCAATATTGGCCTAGTGTTGGTGTCTATCCGCCCTTTATAATAAAAAGCTACTAAATAATCCTCTCCGACCTGCCAGTCAAGGTTAGACACGTTATAGACAACCTTGCCCCACATAACACGATTAGTCCATGGCCAAGGCAAGCTCGACCCAGCAGAGGCCACACAAGGACCGCCAGAATTACAATCCAAAGAAGTCTTAAATGTACAAGTAGAGCCATTGAAGGTCGGTAAGTAAGAAGTCGGATAGGCATCATATCCCGGTGCCGCTCTAGCCATTAACTCATTACCACAGACACCTGGATATGGCACATCAGGGGCTTGCCACAAGCTCAAACTTCGACCGCCGGAAAAAGAAGTAGTATTGCTTATACCAATCCTAACTTTAGGCCCTCCATTAGCATATCTAACGTTCCAATTGGTCGGAACACCACCTAAGGCGCCATCTTCAAAGCCGACATTAGTTAAGGTGTTGCGGTAAGTATAAGAAGATTGACTTGGTATCAATATTATTTCGTCAGCCCGCTCACTCTCGTTTCCAGCCGCATCTACGGCAGTAACGGTAATAAAGAACTGCCCCCTAGTGTTGGTATAGCTAAATGATGCTTCCTTATAATCCTTGCCAGATGCGGCATCTCGCCCAATGACTTCTATTGGCTGCCCACCATAACTAGCGTGGTTAGTCCCCCAATAAAGTATGTATTTAACCGCATCGTCACTATTTGGCGTCCAATGGACATTTATAACTCCAGCCGGAATCGAAACAGAAAAATAATCAGATCTTTTCATTTCTGTTGAGCCATAACTAACTGGCTCGACGTCTTCCACCTTGGGCAAATCGCCATTTTCAAAGAATGTTACCTTAAAAGCGCCAACTCTTTCAGCAGAAGTGCCATCGGAACGAGTGGCAGAAACGACAAAATAATACGGGGTTCCGGTAGCAAAATTCGATATCGCCTCGATCTTTTTACCCTCTACCAAGGCCTGTCTAACAGGAACAGAAACTACGTTTGGATAATCATTCAATGCGGTACCCCAACGCAAATCAAAGGTGCTGGCATGATTAATGACCTCATCAGGAGAGCCATCAACAGATAATCCAGCTGACACCTTTTCGTTTTCAGTCCGGCTCCAAGGAGATATCTGATATGAGACATTAATAGGTATGGTCGTTCTTGGTGATTCAGCTAATACTCCGGAAGGTTTTCCTGGAGGCAAGGTGTCATCAGGAGTAACCTCGACCTCATTAGAATAGTCGCTTTCTTCGCCATTACTATAAATTGCGGTAATGGCAAAATAATAATCCTTAGTCTTGTCTAGATCCTTTACTATAACTGGGAGATGAGTGACATAAGGCGCTTGAGACACTGGAACTTTATATGAAGACGGGTATGGAGCTCCAGATTTAGCACCATAATAAATTTTATATTCCGAAACGGTTTGAGCCCCGGTTGGGTCAACTACTTGGTCCCAATCTAATTCAACTTCTCCGCCACGCGGTATTGGCCTAACTTCTAAATTAGTGCTTTCGACCGTCGGTGGAGTTTGACGGAAAAAATATGATTCCTTAAGTACATCACTACCAGAAACCGAACCTCTAGTCACATCATCGCCCAAGACTGGTAGGTCATCGGCAGTTCCTGGAGAACCTTCATCACGACAATAATACAGCTCATATTTCATATCCAAACAACTTCCAGTCAAGCAATCCATGCCCCGAGGATTATCCAACCATGGTCTCCAAGTTCCATCGGCTGCGATATTCGGCCAAGGATTTTCACACAAGAATACATAAGCGGTCGAAGTCCCCTGCTCTCCATCACCAACCGAAGACAAAGCGGCATCAGTTAATCTGATTGTCGCAGTTATATCTGTACGGCGATCCGTCACATCGTTTGCTGCTCTAACCAATTTCTCTGCCTTAGTCGGACCGAACGGACCGCTGACAAAGCTGACCACAGCAGGATCGATAATATTCCAATCCCACTCCCAAGAATATCCTGGAGCGGCGAACAATGTCTCCCCTCTAAAGCTCAAGGCCTTGGCAGTGAATTTTTTATCAGCGTCACGGACTGTATCAAAAGACTTTGTCGTCGAAGATGTGTCGTTTTCATTAAGGTCGTTCTCAACCTTGGAGAATAGATATGAATCTGGTGATATCACTACATGATCTATGTCGCAAATACCCTTATTACCACCTTGATCTGGCCTTGTTCTAAACGACCAAATATACGAGGCGGGATAACTAATACCATTGAACGAAGATGAATTATCGACTCTAGTATTAGAACCATTGCCTATCAATGTATTCATTCCAATCCCCCAATAGCTCTTAATTCCGGCCGAATTATCTAAGGCTGGATCGCCTTTGACTATGACAAAATATTTTCGATCGGTATCCAAAATCTTTCTTGGCTTGAATTTTATTATTGTTGGACCACTTTCCGGATCAAGGTTTTCAGTGCTGACATTTCCGGAGATAGAACAATAATTCATATACACCAACGGTGGGTCGCTAGCTATAGCGGCAGGTGCGAAGACTTTGTTAAAGGTTGTTTTAACCTTATTTAAGGCTATCTTTATAGTCCTACTAAAACCACCTTTCATTTCCTTGCCATTCTCCCAAGCTAAATAAACCGTGCCCTCCGGACAAGGGGTCGCATATTCCCCGACCACTATGACATTACCATTGGCAGTATCGGAATTCATTAATTGATTAGTCGTAGCCTCTATCTCTATATTTGTACAAACATCGACTTGGTCGTCTACTGGTGAGGTTGACACTACGCCTGGCCTGGCGCGACAGCATTGATCTATTCCACAACCGACATCAGTAGGCGATGCCCCTCCGGAACAATCGGAGTTAAAAGAGCAACCACAGCAAAGACCTCTGCCAGCACCATCGCACGGACCGACATTCGGCTGACAACGTAAAGCAGCACCAAGTAACGAGCACTGATCATTGCCAGGATCACAACAACAAGCACCGCAATCGCTTAAAGTAGACAACCCATCTTTATTAAGACAAAAACCAGGAGCCGAACAAATAGAAGCATCGCAAGTATTCTCCGTCTTTGCAGCACAAGACAATCCCAAAAGAGTCGGTGAACTACACTTAGCCTGACACGTTGTCAGCGATTTGAAATAATTAGTAGTACTGGCAAATGGACCGATGTCAGGAGTAGCGTCGCAAGAGGTGTTATTACTTGAACATGAATAATATCCACAATACGAAACGCCGGCATTAGAGGCTATCGGGAAAATATCCTTTGTCGTACTTGCCCCATATTGCCTTGAAGTACAAATTCCACCACGAACCGCATCGACACAACAAGTCGTATCGTGCGAAGTACAATTATTGTCAGTCGATAATTCTGCGCAATCACGGCAAACACCCTCCGGCGAGCCATCGCCGTTGACGTCGACATCGACATCGCAATACTTACCAAAAGAATTTGAACAATTACAAGCGGCATCAGAAGCTGTTTGATCGACGACTCCTCCTCTTTCTATGCGGCATCCGCTACACTGTCCATAAGTATTAGTGTCGACCGCCCTATCGCTTCCACAAGTTCCTTCGCAAGTCAACGGAGCGCAACAATCCTGATTAGCGTTGGACTTTCGGCAGCAACACTGACATTCATCAGCAGAAACGACCTTACAGCGATTATCGGCTTGACATATTGAACCTGACGGACAAATATCATTTGGTGCGGCACAAAGCCCTCTGGTCGACGGGGAGCCATCGGATACACAAACATAACCACCGCCACAAACCGTACAAGAAGAAACTGGATTAACGCAAACTAGTGCTCCTCCATCCTGTGGCAAATTGGCCTTAATCCAGCCGTTAGGACAACTAGAGTTGCTATCTATATACATCACTTGGCGAGCATTGCCCTGATATTCTTCACAATAAATTTCGGTCTCGCCACCATAAGCATCGGTAGTAGTAGCTGGCAAAGTACAGTTAACGCCACTATTCGAAATACACATATCGAGAGTGCTGTCATAAGTACAATCAGCGGCACCGCATGGTCCTACGTTATCGCAAGTAGAAGAACAGGTCTGACCGACATTGGTCATGGCCGAAAAAAGATTATCGAACGGAGAACATTCTCCAGGCGAGTTAGGACATAACGTCATATCACACATAGCCAATATCCTGCTTCTCTCGGCGCAACTAGCGGCAGTGGTATCACTATCATTAGTGGCAGAGCCTACGCCAGTATTAAAATCCCACTCATAGACACTGGACGGAACGTCCATAGAACAATCAGCTTCCGTAGCGGCGCAACGGCCAGACTTATAAGTTCCTTCTGGACAACAAATATCCGGGGAACATGAAGCATCTGGATCATCGGCCTCCAAACAGCTACCAACACGGAAATTTATTCCATTACCAGTCAAGGAAGAAGCCCCCTTAACTATCTGCACTGGCCCGGTCACGGCCGAAGCCGCCACTGTCGTATCTACGCGATATGGTCTTGTACCGCCATTATAATTAGGGTCATTATCCCAAAAGGTTATGGCAGAACCTGAGACCTCGCGATTATTATAAAATCTAACACGGCTCAAGGTGTTGAACGGATCGAAATATTCCCCCCATAGAGAGATCGGCGTCCCGACATCTCCTATCGAGGGTGATATGCGACAAAGAGACGGTGAAAGAGGTGATGTTCGATTAAGAGAAAAAGAACTAACACTTAAAGAGGATGTATCTATCTCTTTGCTACCGACGCTCATCGTTATGCGATAATTGCCATCCGGAGCGCTGCCTGGGACTTTGACGATGACCTGATTATCACCCCAGACACTGTCGGCACAAGCCTCAGGAAAAGAATAGTCGGCCTCATAGCCGGTACTAGTGTCACCGAAAAAGACCGCACTTCCGCCACGCAAAGCGCCAAAACCGGAACCGTATATAGTCACATACTGTCCAGGAGCACCTGTTTGCGGTTCGAAAGATATTATATAAGGTCCACGATCATCCTCATTCCTTTTATTAAAACGCAAATAATTACTAAGGTCTCCAGATGGCCCAGCCACGAAAGTCGTTATATTGCCGCTCTGAACATTCGGCACATTACCACTCACCTGCAACGAGGAGACATAGCTAGGATTCTTAGTCGCCAGAGAAGTGGAATAATTTCCGAAACGTCCCTCCGAAGACGCCAAAAAGTTGATACCATAATAAGTTATGCCATCATCGACGTAACCGCTTTCCGGATTAATACGACAAAGACCGGGTTTTCTGATAGTATTTACGACCAAATCACCCACATTCGGGCCTTGATCGTTGCCACTGTCGTCGCTTAAAAGATCCGCTCTAACCACTCGAACCTGCCCAGTGACAGTCCCAGTCGGAACGACGACGATGATTTGATCGTCTCTCCAATTCGAATTACAATCAGGATTTATAGTCGAAGGAGAAACGCCTGTCAAAGTAAAATCACTGCCATCCCAAAAATATACCTGTCCTGGAGTGTCGCCAAAATATGACCCACCGATGGTTACTACATTGCCAGGGGCGGCATTAGGAGTTCCACGGTCGCAAGTCGACGATGCGGTCAAAGTGCAGTCTGAGTCATTACGACAAGCCTTATTCGGCTCGTCATCACAAAAACCGCCTTGAGGACTTATCCATTCTATGACCGGCCACTCTTCGCAAGTACAGCCAGAAGGGTCGCAAGTCAACAAGTTAGAGCAAGAAGTGGTCGACATCTGGCAGCCGGCAGTCAATATATCCAAGTCGCAACTCTCGCCCGCTCCCGTCCCGCTTTGGCAGGTGCAGGTTGCACCCTCACAAAAGAGCCCTGGCATACACATACTGCCATCGGCTTGGCAGTCAGCTAAAATATCATCACCATCGCAAGAAGATCCGACTCCGCCGCCAGGCTGACATACACAAGAAGATGGATTGCAATAAAGACCAGGTGCGCAAATAGTAGCACTTGGCTCGCACACAGGAGTTAAAGTGTTATCATCGCAAGGCGTACCAGCGCCACCGCCGCCAGGAGGTATCACGCCACCGCCACCAGGAGGAGTCACGGAAGAAGTGTCAGTGACCTCGAGCAGTCTATTTAAAACATAACTAGCCACAGCGAACGATGATAGGACTATAAGAAGACCGATGACCGCACCGATCAATATCTTTTTAGCCTTATCGACACGATCCGCTTCTCCCGCCGCCGTCATCCATAAAAAACCGGCATAGACCATCAAGCCGACGGCTATTATGCCCAAGAAAGCCAAAATGATCCTTATTATATTAGCGGCTATTATCCTTGGATCGGCCTCACCCAAACCAGTTCCGGCACCATAACCTATACCGACATCGACTCCAGCCAAAGCGAAATTACCGACCGCGAATACGCCCAGCAATAAAAAACTTAGCGACAGGATCTTCCTAGTCTTTGACGATATCTTGAACATATCAACGCAGATAATTCTTAATTCTTAATTGAATTAACGGCAATTTCCCTTCTGATCCAAATCGTTGGCGGCCGATCCATTGCAACAAGAAGGATTGGATTCGTTGACGCCAGAACAATTCGGGCCATCGGAAGGTTTATAACAATTCTGATATATATCTTTTATACCCGAACCCATTTGAGCGCGATAAGAGACGCTGTTATCGAAGAGATTATGATCTATATAAACCATCGTCTTGTCCATCTCCCCATCGCTATTGGTGTCGACTCCTTCGCTTTCTATCCAATACCCAACAGCCCTCCCGGCCAAACTCCAAATATTTAAATTCTTATGAATAACGGTATTATCTCCATTCACAACTTTAGTTTGACCAGTCATCAAAGAGCTAGACATCATCATTTTATTGAATCTTCCGCTAATCTCTCCACCAGGGGAAACGCTAGCCCCCCTATTAGGGATGACGCTTTCCAGAACAGGAGCAGAAACCTCCATCTTGTCGCTGATAAAGAAGGTCCAAGAATATATGTCGCCGTTAGCGCAGAAATAGAACGGAACCGACACACTACCGCAGTTCAATGACGACAAGCCGTCTTTGCGACAGGCACCATAAGTACCTTCATCCTCGTTCTCGTCAAAGATAAAGAAGGCTCCACCATAATCCTTTATAGCCCCAGAGAAGCCAAGGGCTCGCATAGCAGTGTCCATTGTCGTTTGACAAGACGCTGGAGTGCTGCAAGAACAACTAGAACAAAAAGACCCTGTAACTTGACCAAGCACTTTATCCTGCTCGATCCTCTTGTTTTTGATAGCCGCTATTATGCGTTCAAAATCAGCCTGACACTGAGCGTTTGAAGAGTATATCGGCGGGTTATCGCTGTAAGTCGCTATCGGACCATCGGCAAAATTATTTCGATCTCCGTCAAGAGAGTTCATTGATGTGTCCATTATTCCATCCATAGCTCCGACATCTGCGACTGGATAGTTCCTCGTCTTCGATCCGGCATAATTACCACCCAAATCCTGACGGCAAAGTTGCAAAGCGCCACTCTGTGGCTGAGTTGAGCACGTGTTATACGGACTCTTTGAAGCACAATCAGTACCAGAAGAACATGGTGTTAGACTGGCCGGCGTCAACACGACACGAAGCTGGCTATTGGCTGGCAAACAGAAGATCGGCTCTCCACAACCGTTGACACCACATTGGTTATCACTAATGAACTCGACTGTTTGATATTGATTGGATATCTTAAATTTGCCAGGAAGATAATCATTGGCGCCGACACAAACACCTGCCTGACAATCAAAAGACAAGCAATCAGCATCGATCGAACAAGCACCACCAGCCGGAGCAGCTCCGGGTTTAGCATTGACCACTCTTATACGATCACGAACCGAGGCGGCATCGCCAGCGACCATAGTCGGCATGATCGCTTCATTGAAATTTATCTGTATAACAGTATTCATTGGCTGATCGCGACGCCCAGAAACAATGGAGCTTTCTTGGCGACTACTGCCACCCGTCAAAGAAGATCCAGAAAGATCCAAAGCCGATCCATTGCTAGTCGCCAAAACTATATTATTTCCGCTTGTACCGGCTAACGTCGCCTTTATGCTTACGATATTGCCAGCCGCGGAAGCATCCACGTCGGCATGAGCGTTAATGGTAGCGGCTATATTGGAAGCCGTCTGATTGACACCGGAACCAAGCTGTATTTGATTAGGCGCGACAGCACTGGACACGAACACGTAAACCATGCGACCAACGGTCAAAGTATCTGCCTGAACCGCTGCTGTAACGGCCACATTCCAAGAGTTGCCAGGAGCTGGGTCAGCGGAAGATTCCAAAGTGAACATATTAGGAAAAACTACGCTGCGACCAGAAAAAACAGCCGAACCAAGCAATCTTGCGCCATTGCTTACTTGCGCTGTTAACCCGTCAGTGGAAACTGTCACGGTTAAAGTACCGCCCTCAGAGCAATCATCTTCTGCCACTGCTGTAGCGGTTGGTGTTGTTCCAGACGGCGATACTGCCGTCACTCTAGCCTTAGAATATACATGAGGCTGAGCATCGACGGTCACGGTTCCTGCCGCTTGAACAGGAGATGAAAGCAAAGAGATAGAGTCTCTGCCATTATCAGGTGGCGGGAAAACCCCACCGCTTTTGACTTGAGGCGGTGTCAGATCTATCTTAATATTGCTCACTTCGAATTGCCATTCTAGGTAATCGACCGAACAGCTCTCAAATATGGATCTTCCGTCCGGTTTAGAAACGTCACTAGAGATATGAACGGTGTACCATATATATTCTGAAGGTGAACCCAAATAAGAGCCAGGAACGAAGACAAAAGTTTTATGGTCAGCCGTGTCGTAGACCCTGACATCGGTCAAAAATGTCGAAGGATCATCACCGGACTTATATATCCCTATAGACCCATCAGTAAGTATATTCTCACCATTACAACGCCCATCGCTATTCGAGTCATTACAAATAGTAGCCGAATCGACTTCATCCTTAAAAGTTACGATAACGGAAGTGTTGCGAGGCACTTCGCGTTGATCAGGTGTCGGATACACGCTCTCGACACTGCAAACACCCAACACGCCGCTTCCGCCGATGCCGCGTGAACCGCCAGGAGTGGAGCCATATATATTACCAGTGGCACCCATGATCTTATTCAGTAGGAAAGTAGTTATGCCAAAGGCTGAAAGTATTATGACTAGACCTATGATCGAATTACGTAAGACATCCTTGGCTTTTTCGACACGACTCTCGTCCCCAGACGAAGTCATCCAAAGGAAGCCACCATACATTATCAAGCCAAGGGCGATGATTCCCAAAAATCCTAAGAATATCTGAATGACACGTCCGATGATGACGCGTGGGTCGACATTAGCGAGCCCGGTCCCAGAAACAAAATTAGACCCAACATCGACTTGCGCATACGCAAAAGAGCCGGCCAAAAGCAAACCGGCCGTCAAAAAGAAAACGATAAAAGATATCTTCGCGGTCTTACGCATTTTCATTCCGCGTTTTTATTCAAAAAATCTTAAAACTATCGCCAGGCTCAATAATTGACTAATCCACAGCTTTGTTATTTAATTGTATTATATCATAAGTAAACGAGCTTTGGTATACATAACAAAATCTAAGCCGCCGAATAAAACTATGACCATCGAACAGATAATAGACAAGGTCAAAGAAAACAACCCCAAGGCCGATACCGACCTAGTTTGGCTGGCTTATGATTTCGCCAAAAAAGCCCACGGCCAGCAATTAAGAAAGTCTGGAGACCTATACCTAGTACATCCGATGTATACAGCCTTCCTATTGGCACAAATGAAGGCTGATCTCAACACTATCATAGCCGGTCTTCTTCATGACGTGCCCGAAGACACTGAATACACCCTAACGGACGTTGAGAAAAATTTTGGACGAGATGTGGCCACATTAGTCAAGGGCGTCACGAAATTGGGCAAAATCAAATACCGCGGCATACAGCGCTACCGTGAAAACTTGCGCAAAATGTTTTTGGCCATGGCCAACGACATCCGCATTATCATGATAAAATTCTGCGACCGCATCCATAACTTGCGTACGATCGAATTTTTACCACCAGAAAAGCAAGAGCGCATCGCTCGCGAAACGTTAGAGATATATGTGCCGATCGCCGAACTCTTGGGTATGTGGGGATTAAAATGGCAAATGGAAGATATTTGCTTCAAAATCCTCTATCTCGATGACTTTAAAAAAATAGAATACAAATACGAGATCGAAAAGAAAGCCGAAAACAATCAATATATTCTGAAGGTTAAAAACATGCTTTCCGAAGAGCTAAAAAAAGCCGACGTAGAACACAACATCGAAGGCCGCTTTAAGCATCTTTATAGTATTTGGAGGAAAATGCAGGAAAAAAACCGCCGTTTCGATGAAATATATGACGTTTTTGCCCTACGTGTCATGACTAATAGCGTCTCTGATTGCTATAAGACCTTAGGCATAATCCATTCTATTTGGAAACCAAAACCAGGCCGATTCAAAGATTATATCGCCCTGCCGAAACCTAATGGCTACCGCTCCCTTCACACCACGGTCTTTGGTCCAGAGGGTAAATCGGTCGAATTTCAAATTCGCACCGAAGAAATGAATGATGAGTCTCTTTACGGTATCGCCGCTCACTGGCATTACAAGCGTAAATACGAAAACGAAGACCGAAGCCAGCCGCGATGGGTCGAAGAAATATTGGAGATACAAAAACAAATAAAAGACACCGAGGACTTTATCAAAAATATAAAATTCGACGTTTTTCAGCATCGTATCTTTATCTTTTCTCCTAAAGGCGACGTCTTTGAGTTGCCCGAAGGAGCTACACCAATCGACTTCGCCTACGCCGTCCATACCGAGATCGGCAACAAGGCCGTCGGCGCTTTGGTAAATGAAGAAATGAGCACGTTGGATGCTGAGCTAAAAAATGGCGACATGGTAGAGATAGTAATAGATAAAAATAGAAAAGGGCCATCGTTAGGCTGGCTAGACTTCGTTAAAAGCAAACGTGCACGTGAGAAAATAAAACAAAATGCCCAGAAATATTCTCTGATAAAGAAATTGATCCCCAATTTCTCCCGCGACAAAGACAAAAACAATAAAAGATAAAACAACCGAACCTAAAAGACCGCCACAAAAAGCGGTCTTTTAGGTAAATAAAAACCACCGCACCTCTTTTTTAAAGATGGTCGGTGGTCAAAGATCAAACCGCAATACCAAAATTTTTAAGCATTTCGACGACAACTTCGAGCGGTATGCCGCGAAGTGGATTGTTATAGCTTCCGGAAATCCTTTCAATGAACGTCGCGCCATAAGTGTTCAAGGGGTCATAGCCTTGGGCGCAGGTCTTGTACCGATCATCTCGATCAAGATAATATCTGACCTCTCTCTCAGAAAACTTCCTCATCTGAATGTCGGTTCTTACGACCCTGGAAAGAGTCCGCGAAGTTTTAACGTCAATGACATTTATGCCAGTATAAAACTCATAGCTCTTCCCCGACAAAGACTTCAGCCTTTCAAAGGCATCTTCTTCCGATTTCGGCTTTTCCAAAATCACATTATTGAAACAACCGACGGAATCGAAACCAATGACGACTACATCACCGCTTTGCTTTTCAGCTACCGCCCTGGCCTTAAGTTTGGCCAAATGTATGACCAAATGCTCTGGATCCGTGGGTCGATCATCACTATACTCATCGACATCACTGCCGATAGTTCTAAACGGAATGCCGAGCATGTTAAAGGCCTCGATGCGATGTGGCGATGTGGTGGCTAAAATGAGACTTTTCTCATCAGTCATCTTCAAAAGAACCTCCTTTGTTTGTTTTTAAAGGCTAGCTCAATTTAACACTTTAGTAGTAAAAAGTCAAGCATAAGCGACTTTAACCAAAAAAATTACGTAATTAATTATATAATTAATTACGTAATTTAAGCACATTTCATTATTTTACTACTGACCGCCCCACCCACATACCAACAAACAACCTATTTCAATATCAATAACACTGCGAACACCAAGACAGTATAAACAAAAAGGCTAATACCAGTAAAAACAAGCAATTTCACTCCTTCCTTTTTTTGACCATCCAAATAAAGCATCAATGGCTTGCCAAGTACTAGTCCGCCGGTTACCAGGGCAGAAAGAACGAAAAGCATCAAGGCAGCGACCGGAGTGACAATTCCTTTATCATTGCTTCCAAACCAATCATTTGCCTTATTCATGAAAGAAGTGAGCAAGATCACATATACAAGAACGCCAAAGGCGTGCGTCGCACCCCACCTAGTCAAAATAGAATTTTTCATGTGTTTTATATTATTAATGATTAAGTATTATTAATTTTAGCACAAAACTAAGCTACAGTCCCCTGGTGGGAGACTGTGGCGAGGCGAATAAAGCAAAAACGCTAAAAGTAAAGACCTGACCCCTAAACCTAGAAACCTAGAATAACTGGTTCGGATAGGTGGTGGTGGAATTGCCGTCGAAGTGTTGGATACGGCTCACACCATCGTCATAGCGGTATCTGACCATGGTAGCACCATTAGTGGACTGGGTAAGTCTATCCTTCCAATCCCAATTATGCGTCCAAGTGCCGTTGGAGGTCAAATTGCCGTTGTTGTCATAGGTCTGCAGGTCGGAGCCGATGACTGTGGCGTCGTTGGGATTGATTTAGTTGGGGTTAACGTAAAGGCATTGATTCCAGATGTGACCCCAGAATTTTTGTTTATTTTTTTTCTAACTCTGCAAAAATACTTTTCACATCAACAGACATTTCATTAGTATTTTTATAAAACTTTAATTCATTGGTTTCTATATTTACCACATTGAAGACGGGAATGTCCTCAATCTTATCATATTCCGCATAGTTCATTTTACCGTTTGAAAAATATTCTTTATCATAAAAATCTTTTTCGTTTTTTCTGCTTATACTTATAGCTGGATTATAATCTTTAACGTATAAATAACCACCAATGACCCTATATTGACTTAACGAATTAAAACCAGCAATTGTATAACCATTCTTGTCATCTTCAATCACATATCTTGTCTTACTGATAGAAGGGTTTATTTTAGTTACCACTATACTTCCATAACAAGTTTGCAACTGAAAATCTCTACCAATATATTTTTTAATATTAATTTGTTTGCAGTTAATTGCAATATTTTTTCCATTAAGATGCAATTGATATCCAATATAAAGAATCGATATTACAAACAACGTACAAATTATTATTACTAATTTCTTATTTTTTAGCATATTTTTATTAAATTATTTTTTCTTTTGAACCGTTTGTGTTGGCATAATAATTTTAATATTATAATTACTAATCACTCCAGCTGACTGACTTACAACTGCTGCATTATTAGCAATGGTGCCAACCAAATCATTACTATATTGGGCGCTGGCATCATAATCATATATATCCGTAATAACTACATTAATTTGCCATGCGCCATCTACATATGCACCAGTTACTTTTGTGCTTTTAGTTCCATGTAGTGCATAATTTAAATCCCCATCGCTTTCAAATTTAACTGAATCATTGTCTTTATATTCATGTTCAAAATGATTGGTGTCTGCCCCATATTTATCTATTGCACTCTGTATTTTTGATTGGTATTCGTTTGTTAATTGAATCTTATCTATTACCCCCAGATTATCGTTGCTGCTATTTATATTCAAATCGCTAGATCTATTGCCTAGATTTATAGCTAATGAATGGTTTAAAAATGCTGACGCTATAGCATACCCTTTGGGTAATAAATACGTCTTAATTCCTGCCTTCCAGAAAGCAATTTGAGCCATTGTTTTTTGAGGGTTAAACAATAATACAGATAAAGACGTATTTCCATCTCTATCAATATTGACTACTGGATTATTGTTCGCGTACACATAACCATTCAATCCTTGCGGATTAGCCAGATATGCCTGCACGCTCATTCCGGTTTTTGATTTTATAGCAGCTGAATTGCCAATCAACTTAACCACCGGGTCCTGAGAAATGAACCGTCCCTGATTCCCCGACTGATACCTCACCCTCATATAATTAAGGTCTGTAGCCTCGTCATACTCGTGCCCGGTGAACTTCTTCTTCTGATCGTTCTTGTCCCAGCGCTCATTAAGGCGTACCTCGCCGAAGGGATAATAATCAAGGAGCTGGGTCATCGTGCCGTTTTGGTCGGTCACGACATTGGTTCCGCCCAGGTGGTCAGGATGGACATAGGTCGTGGTGGTGCTGTGGCCATCGGCTATTATAGTAGCAATGAGCTGGCTACCGAGATAGATGTTCTTGGTCGTGGTGGCGCCATTATAGCTGAAATACTGGTTCAGATAAGTAGTAGTGGATTGGCCGTCGAAATATTGGATGCGACTCACGCCGTCGTCATAGCGGTATCTGATTGTCGAGGTGCCGTCGGTGGACTGGATGAGCCTGTCCCTATAGTCCCAAGTATGCGCCCAAGCGCCGTCGGAGGTCAAATTGCCGTTGTTGTCGTAAGTCTGAGTATTAGAGCCGATGGCTGTGGCGGCGTTGGGATTGGCGAAGCTGGAGCCTTGCGTGCCGTTGTAGACATAGAGTGTCTCAATGGTGGTCGAAGGGGTGTATAACTCCTCGTCTCCCACTGAAAGGAAGGATGAAGGGGCTGATTGATCGTAGTATTCAGCCCTCTGTCTGGCGGCCGAGAACTGGGTGCCGGTGGCCACCCTGACCTCGTCCAGGACTCCCTTGAGGAAGTAATACATCTTATTGTTGTATTTGAAGGCGCCGGCATAGAGGGAGCCGCCGTCCGTATAGTCGCCGGAGGAGCTGGAAGAGGCTGTGCCCTGCCTCTGGCCGTCGTAGTAGAAGCGGGCGGACTTGGATTTATCGAAGGAGAGTGAGAGCAGGTGCCAAGCGTTATGGATACCAGAACCTTGAGTCCAACCATAATTGGTGGTGGCGCCGGAGGCGCGAGAATCCACACCAAAGTCGTCATTGGTCGAGCGGTCATCGAACATAATTTCACCCGGATAGGTAGCATCGCCACCAGTTGAAGAATAGGCGGAGAGTATAGAATGATATTCATTCTTGTCGGTCATCTTCACCCAAGTGGACATCTCCCACTTGCCCGGATTGGAGCCGAAGATGTTGGAATCCGTGCCGATGGTTATATAATTGCTGGTGCCATTGAACACGCGGCCGGAGCCCATCTTGCCGGAGGAAGTGGCCGTTGTGCCGGTGTTTGTTGAGGTGAAGTTACCGGCCGAATCGGTTATGCCGCCATCGTGCGAGACGAAACGATACCCAGACCAAACGGCATTGCGGCCATAGGTGGCATTATTGGCGTAGGCGCTAGCGCCAGGGTTGCCATAGTATATATAGAAATCTGTGTCGGTGGTGCTGGACACTGAATCTGACAGGAAATGAAGCTCGCCGGTTTCAGTTGAAGTCGATATAGAGACCACCTCGATCGGCAGCTCTGTTATTCCGTCGGCCTTGGTAATACGGATGTCGGCCCCATGGTCATTGACGTTATCGAAAAAATCAGAGCCAAGTGTTGATAGATCGACATAGACCGGGAATAATTGCAGATCGTCGTCCAAATATCCATGAGATGTGGATATTTTCAGACGATATCCCCAATTATGATTATACCAGGCGGCGTTGGCCACCATTTCACTTGAAGACACTATGTTGCCCAAAGCGTCGTAGCCATAGCCGCGGGAATAGCTTTGACCGCCTGGAATATCCCTAGCCACCGCAAATGTCAAACGGTCCAAATCGTCATAATACAGAGAAAGCGTTTTGGCGGCATCAGTCTCCGATTCGTCGGTTATCTTGGTGATGTTACCGACTTTGTCGTATTCATAGTATATGTCCTGCAAATACGATTTGGCGGTCAAGGAGAATTGACCCAAGCCTTCGCTCCAATACCCTTCATTGCTCTCGTCATCAAAGAACTTTATGCGCCAATAATATATCCTATCCTCCTCAAGAGTCGGTCCGGCATAGTCTATGCCAGGGCAACGGTCGCCGACGGTCGTGGTGGCAGACAAGGCCGTCTGGCCGCTGTCCCAGACCGGATTGGACCAATCACCGGAAGATGTCGAAACTTGTATCCTATAATGCTCGGCCACATCACCAGAATCCGGATCGTTGTATATGGCACTGAATTCCGGGGTGGCATTGATGGTGCTGGCCGGAGAGAGTGAGCCGTCAACTTCCAAGGCAGAAGGCTCAGACGGCCGATCTTCGGCCACAGTATAGACAACCTCCAAATATGGTCGAGCGGTGCTGGTGGCCGAATCGTTAGAATAGAATTTGATGAGATTCTTCTTGTCGCCAGAGAAACCAAGAGGAGAGTCCTCCAAATCATGCCCTTCCCTAATACCCAACTCCGTCCAGCCGGAAGGATTTATCCAGCTTTGGCCGGTAGAGTTCAAATCGAGATATATCCTCCCCTTCTGGCACAAGGACGCGCAAGAAGAACCGTCAAAGACGTCGCCTCCAATGATATCGCCGATGGCGTCATAATCGCCGTTCGACAAAGAGCTGGTAGCTGATTGATATCCGCGCACCACCGAATAATAATTTTTAGTATCGTCGTTCTGAGATTGACCACTACTAATATAGACAGAGACGGAAGAAGACGAGATGTCTATGTCTTCCGGCAAGGACCTGGTGTCGAAAGACAGGAAGCCGCGGGATATATACCACTGATTGGAATAGATGCCTGAACCGACCTCGATCTCATCGAAGCCGTATGAAGCGGTGCCAGAACCGGCGTTGTGCGTAAGGGCCCAAGTTGAACCGTTGTCTATATATACATGTCCATCGCCGGAGGACGAAACATATTGGATAGAAGCGTCCGTATAGACCGGATAATTAGCCTTAATTAGCCACTCGACCGGCAGAAGTTTTACAAGATGTATGCCGTCGTCCTTCAACTCATATCTTATCTCTATGCCTATGCTATCACTGCCCGAAGAACTGGATACGGAATCCCAGGCCATTGGGGGCAGGATGCGGAAAGCCGAAGACGTGGCATCGGCGAATACGATATCGGCCGCCGCGGAGGAGACGATCTCTTTCTCTTGGCTAAGATATTTTCCGCCTATCAACAAATCCAAAGAATCCGGAGAGCTCAGTTTGAAATCCAATTCATAGTATTTCCGATCGGAAAGATCGCCCAAGTCCTTCAAGTCGTTTATGACCGCCTCTTTGCGGAATACGCCACCCAAGGAGTATTCGACATCGACGGCTTCCGAAAGGTTGCCTGCCGATGACAAGGAGATGCTTCGGCCGGCGTTCATCAAGGTGGCCGACCCATCGTCGCCCAAGAAGGCGGTCTTGTCCCCTAAAGACTCCAAACTGCCGCCGATCATCCTCTTTTTTTCCAAAACAGGCTCGGAATATACGTCTCTCTTGGCATCATAATCCAAAATATCGCCGGAGTATATTCTGGTCATTTTAATTCTCTTACCGTCTTCGCCATAACCCACAAGATAGGTTTGGGAATCGGCTGTGGCCTCTTGAATCAGTTCTTGCGGCTCATATAGCATTACCGACCTGTCAGACTTGGTCATGGCCAGCCCTTCGGCCACGAGCCTTTCAGAAGAAAGCTCGCCACCTCCGGATTGAGAAGAAAGCGGCTCTCCGGCCGGCAGGGCACCGACGGTCTTCTTATTCACTAAACGATACAATTTGGCCGGGTCATAGATATCGAAGCTCTGCGTTCCGTTGGCGAAGTCTTTGTATATGACCTGTTCTTGCGGATTGTAGTTGATCTCGTTTACCAAATACTCCCAGTCGCCCCCCGCCTCCCTTTGTGCCACCCTTTCTGGCAGACCGGCGATGTTATATTCATATCTGATTTCGGAACCATCGGGATACGACAATTGCGAAAGGTTACCCTGGATATTGTATTCATATTCTGTGACGAAAGACTCACCTTTTATATTTTTCTCCTCTTGGGAGACTAAACCGTTGTTATTATAAGCATAGAACACTACAACGCCAGTGGATGTGGCTTCGCAAAGTCTGCCAATGCCATTGACGCAAGAGTCGTAAGCATAGGCATTCTCAGTGCCGGACTGGCCAGAATAATCCTCGCTCGTCAGACGATTCAGGTCGTCATAGGCATAGGCGACATCCTGACCCTTATCATCTTTTTTCGACGTCAGATTGCCGGAATCATCATAAGCAAAGGTGGTGCTGGCGAAATAACTGTCAGCTGGATCGTGCAAATCCTCCGACTTCAGCAGGCGTCCAAGGCCGTCGTAGGTGAAATTACGGACATTGTCCAAGGCGTCTTCGATCACTATCAGGTTGCCAGCAAGGTCATAGCCATAGCCGGTAGAATATGTCTCTCCGGAATTGTGCTCATCGACTTGGACCAAATTGCCCCTGGAATCGTAATAAAAATCCTTTTCTTTTCCTTCGGGGTCGACGACTGTCTTTTGCCAATCGTCATAAGAGATAGTCGTGGTGCCGACGGAATTGACTACGGATAAGGTGCGACCCAAGGGATCGTAAGAATAACGGACTTTCAAATGCTCGGCCGGGACGACCGAAGAATAGTCCGTGGTCGAAGCGAAATACGGCAAAGTGTCGACATCGACCAATCCGCGCTGGTCGAACGAGGTCGTCTTCACGGAATAGCTCTCTGCCCTCTCTGACTGTTTGCGGACTTGAACCACGCGGTCCAAGCCATCGACATAGCTAATAACTTTAAAATCAACTCCTGGAGCACCACCCATCTCATTATTACCAATGCTATAAAAAACACTAGTAGAAGCCTGGTTCGCGTATTCAGCCTTAATCCAAGAATTTGAAAGCTGTGAGGTGTTGGAAATGCGAACTTCGTCAATTAAGCCATACATGTAATACACCATAAAACCACTATGTCTCATTGCTCCAATATATATATTACCATCATCAGTATAATCACCAGAGGAGGTGGATGA
The DNA here is from genome assembly GCA_964547855.1 of uncultured Gammaproteobacteria bacterium. Taxonomy (GTDB): domain Bacteria; phylum Patescibacteriota; class Patescibacteriia; order Patescibacteriales; family WJLG01; genus JBAZHE01. Next base: position 53,729 of record CAZJPG010000003.1, read on the forward strand.
AGCTGAATTACGTAAAACTCCATCGAAGAACAATCTTCCGCTATCATTTTTGTCAAACGATTGAACTATGTGATGCCATTGATAATTTATAGATGATTCTCCACACCAACTATAATCAGTAGTATTATTGACACTCCTTGAGTCGACCGCCAAATGGCTTGCATGATTTATGTCATCAAGTATTGCATCAAAAGAAAATGTTGAATCTCCCCAATAAACAGAATCGTAAGAATTTATTATTTGATGAATACCACTCTTTAAAAAAGGATTGAACCAGACAGAAACATTCCAAGTTGACGGGTTAGAACCTATTATATTAGTATCAGAACCAAGAGTCACATAGCCATTGCTACCATCAAAAGAATATGAACCCCCCATTTTTCCGTCCTTACTTGGAAATACATAGTTGCTAACAGGGGTAAAATTACCAGTCGAATCTGTTACACCACCGTTATGTGAAACAAACCTAAAAGCTGACCAAGTATTATTGCGACCATAGGTTGCGGAATTAGAATAATCAGACGCACTTTGATTTCCATAATAAATATAGAAAAAGGTATCAGTTGTACTTGATATGAAATCAGCCTTAAAATGGAGTTCTCCGGTAGAACTAGCTTTATAACAGGAGACAACTTCTCTTGGCATTTCCGTCAAACCGTCGGATTTTGTTATACGAATATCCGTCCCACTGGCATTGATAGAAGAGAAAAAATCTTGACTCATCATGGAAAGATCAATATATACAGGAAAATCAATAAGATCATCATCCACGTAGTCATGGTTAATCGTTATTTTTTGTCTATATGGCCAGCTAAAATTATACCAATTAGAACCGGTCGTCTCAGTAAACATCTCGCCAGTAGCCACTTCCCCCTCTATATAATCAGTCTTTTCCACACTTCTGGGCGAAGAGGAGTCGTCATAAGAATAGGCGGTCTTGACCACTAGTCTTTTCGTGGTCGTACTCATGTCCGGCTGCTGTTCTTGTAAAACGCGCCCTAAACCGTCATACACCTTTCTCCACGTATTGCCATTAGCGTCGGTGGTGCGCTTGAGTTGACCGGAAGAATAATCAAACTCAGTGTCGGTCACCTGATCCAAGGCGTTGGTCGTGCTGGCGACATAGAGGTGATACTGGTCATAAACGTAGTCCGTCGTCTTATCCCTGGGATCCTTGTCCTGCGTGACCAATCCATAGGAATCATAGGTCTTTTCCGTGTCGATATAGGTCGAACCCTCCACCCACCTTTCCTCTTTGGTGAGATTGCCGTCCGTGACCGTGCCCAGGGATTGGTTGTCATAATAATATCTAAACTCACTGAATTTATCACTGTCTTGGTCCTCTGTCGTCTTGACCCATGGCAAGCCGACGACATAGTCGGTCGTGTTCTCAACATAAGCAATCGAAGTCGAAGACAGATCAGTGCCAATGTCGGCAAAGGAGCCATCATCCAAACCGGAGACTTCTCCATAATCGATGGCCTGAACCAGGTTGCCATAGGAATCATCGTAAGCGAAAGTCGAGGCCTTCTCTTTGTGATCACTATCGCCGTCATAGATGAAATCGGTGTTTCTGGACTGATACACAAAATCCCGACCGCTGCCCAGGTCACTATTCTCAATCCTGGAAATTGTCTTGGCGTAGAGATTGCCGTTCTTGTCATAGACCTCGGTCCTATACACATTGCCGATTTTGGATTCGTCGTCCTGGTATTCGCCGATGGTCGAACTGGACGTATCACCCTGATGATAATAGCTCAAGGTGTAATTACCCACTGAATCAATGACTTTAACCTTCTGGAAGCCGGCAAAACGCCTATCTAACTCGTTATTATAATAATACAAGCCACCGGAATACTCATAAGTGGTCGTGGACAGGTTGTCGAGGCCATCATATATCGTCATTCTGTATAACGTAGTCAGTGGCAATGGATTCCGCGGATTCAATAGATTATTAGAAGAATCGTGGTATTGGGCGGAATTTAAATACTCCATCGAAGCAATGGCGCCGGTGCCATAATCGATCTCGGATATCAGATCGGGGTCGGCTGGACGATTTATATACACCTCGCCAGTTGCATCGTTTACCTTATAAAGAACGTCCACCAAACCATCGCCATCCACATCCGCCAATCTCGAAGCCGCACCAAAGACACATGGCAGTGACCAGGTCGCCGACTTGTCCGACCAACCAGTGCCATCCCCTTTGTTCATGTAGACATAAGTAGTGGTCGATGTCTTTCTAAACATGTCGACCAGACCATCACCGTTTATATCGGCCAATTCGGTTCCTACATCTTCGGAAACGCTAAAGCCCCTGAATGGCAATGGTATCGAATAGCCAGACTGATGCTCCCATCCAGACCCATCACCTTTATTGATATATACTTTCCCAACTCCCGAATAAGGCGAATAAAGGTAATCAATAAGACCATCACCATTAATATCGGCCAACCTCGACTCCTTGAAATCGAGCTTTTCCGCTGGCAAAGACCAGCCAGCGTCCTGTGTCCAACCAGTGCCGTCCCCATCGTTGATATAGACGCCTTGAACAGATTGGCTATTCTGCACCATATCAACCAACCCATCACCATTAACATCCACCAACCTGGCACCGACATCATTGCCATTGGAGTCGCATAGATCAATTGGCACCGAATATGAGACATCCTCGGTCCAACCGCTACCGTCGCCATTATTAATATAAACCTTTTTGGTCAAACCTGATTTGGCAGAAACAACATCGTCCAAGCCATCGCCGTCAACATCAGCCAAAAACACACCACCCCCAGCAAAATCAAAGGAGAACGAATATCCACTGGCAAGGGACCAACCAGTGCCATCCCCTTCGTTCAAATACACCTCATGATTGGAATTATTCCCTATAATAATATCTATCAAAGAATCTCCGTTCATCTCGGCCATTCTGACACCAGTATCGTCAGCCCCTTCATAGAACTCGACCGGAATATCCCAATCACCATCAATCGCCCAGCCAGCCAGTTTAGGCTGGTAGTAAAATATATCCGCTGGCAAGGTAGTAGTTGCCGCATCCTCATCATATCCGGTCATAGCTACACTGGAAAGCAAACTGCGATATTCATTATCACCTACATCATAGTTAAGGTTATACTGGCGAGAAATCTGACTATTAATCCTGGTTTCTATAGACGAAACCCTCCAAGAGGTGGCGACTTCAAACCCTACATTGGTCGAAGTGGCATCATCAGCCCTTGTCTCACGCTCGAAATTAACCTCAAAGACACCATCGGTCGAATCATGACCAGTATAGGTTATTGTCTGAGGATAAATCTGTCCACTATCTTTATAATATTCGTATTTTATATAATTTCCATTGGTGTCGCGAACTTCTTCGAGCATCCATTTAAAAGTCGAACTGGCATTATCTGGGTCATTTTGCCTGGCAGCAGTATCGGCTCCGAATTTATATGTTTTGCCGGTCTTGTCGGTGACCAGCCAATACGATTCATTGATATAGACATATTTAAGGAAATCACCGCTCTCAACCTTGGCGCCATACTCTGGGCTGGACGAGGTTGACACTTTTACAAGCTCACCGGACAAAGAAGAGTTGAAATAATTTTCAGTGTATAGTTTATTAATTCCTTTGCGATTAATGCGTTCTATATAGGGAATATTAATATCCCAACCATATCCAAAAACATTGCTTTCGCTGCCTGATTGGCTATTATATATAAGCTTAAGATCTGGTTGCATTCCATTTCTGCCTGGCGGTACAGCTATCGGATAGGAAAAAATAAAAGCTCCTGTCATGGAGCTATTGCCGATATTAAGTTTAACTTCTGCCGCTTTCATTTGATTGTATGGCACTGGATTCTCTTCTGCGTCTAAAGCCATTGGGGCCGACGATGGAGCAGAAAGATCGGAAGAAAGAGATTCTGAGTCGGAAATACTTTTTTCTGTCGATAGTTCCTCGGTATCGCCACTTTCAAACAACGATTCGTCAGCGACTTCGCCATCAGACGATATCTCAGCAGCTAAAGCTGGAGATACTCCAGAAAGTAAAAAGGAAAAAATCAAAAACAGTGGAAAAAAACGCTTGGCTAATTTTAATGCCATACCCTTTTTGTATGTTATTTGATTAGAATAAAATTATAACATTGAAATAAAACAAAAACAAAAGACCGCCCAAAAAGGCGGCCCTTTGCATATGAGAATTATTTCGCGCCTTCGGCGATCTTGCCGATCTTGCGCAAATAGTCTTTTTCTTTGCGAAGCTCGATGCTTTTCAAGGCATATAATTTTTGCTTGCGCTTGGTGCGACCCGGGTCATAAGCTCTTTTAGAGCGAACTACCAACAAAGTCTTACTGTTCTTAAGTCCACGATTAAAACGCCTTAAAAAAGCTTCGAAACTCTCCCCCTTCTTTCTCTTGAATTCTGTCATAAAAGCACCTCCAATCTAGTTTTGCACTATATAAACCTTGCGGTTCATTTTAATTATTATTTCCCCTCCATTCCAGCGATCCTCTTCTCCAATTCCTGCCTGACTTTCTTATAATCAACGACTTCTTGGTTACCTGATTCCATATCGCGGAACATTATCGTCTTATCGTTTATCTCCTTCTGTCCGATGATCAACGTCAATTTAGCGCCGATCAAATTAGCCTCCTCTAATTGATCTTTAAGACTATCGCGAGTGAACGCCTGTTTAACGGTAAAACCGCCTTTGCGTAACTCTTCGAACAATCCCATGGCCTTGCGACGAGCGACGTCACCGAGCTGAGCGATAAAAATTATGTTCTTTTCCTCTTTTTCCAAAGGCAGACCGACCGCTTTCATTCTCATAACAGTTCTTTCGATGCCAATGGCGAAACCACAGGCAGCTGTCTGGCGTCCGCCAAAATATTCAACTAGACCATCGTAACGTCCTCCGCCACCAAGAGCCAATTCACTCTTAGCCTCCTTATCGCCTTCATCAACGGCCCAGATCTCGAAGACCGTACCGTTATAATAATCCAATCCACGAACTAAATTAAGATTCAAATTATAAGGTATGTTCATCTCATCCAAATATTCCAGAACTCGAGTGAAACGCTTTTTGCAATCCTCGCACAAGAAGTCGACTATTGGAGGAGCTCCTTCCTTAAGAGCTATGCAAGACGGCTCCTTACAATCCAAAAGTCTTAAAGGATTCTTCTCTAATCTCTTTTTGCAATCCAGACAAAGCTTGGATCTATTACCTCTTTCTTTATAATATGCGACTAATTTCTTAACATAATCAGTGCGGCATTGTTTACAGCCGATACTATTAACTTGAAACTCTATCGGTATCTGTAACTCACTATAAAGATTATAAGCCAAGAGCATTAGCAAAACATCGGCCACAGGATTGGCTTCGCCAAAAATCTCGACATCGAACTGATGAGCCTGGCGATAACGCCCAGCTTGTGGTTTCTCGTGTCTAAATATCGGACCACAAGAGAACATCTTAACTGGCTGCGGCAAAGTGAACATTCCATTCTCCACATAAGCACGAACCAAACTAGGAGTGATCTCTGGTCTCATGGCAACCTTATCTCCGTTCTTATCGATAAAAGAGTACATTTCCTTTGAAACGATATCGGAAGTCTCACCAGTCGAACGGCGATACAGCTCAAGATTCTCCAATATCGGGGTCTGAATCTTTTTAAAACCATAGACGGTCGCTAAATCGTTCGCCTTTTTGATAACCAAATCCCAATATTTTCCTTCATCAAAGGTAATATCTTTCATGCCGCGCAAACGAGCGAATTTCTCCGATATTCCTCGCGGCTTCTCCTCCTCAATTTTCTTTGACTCTCTTTTTTGCGTAGGAGCCCTTCTTACGCCTTTTCTTCTTGGCATAATCTATAAAAAATAACTGATTAATTTTGATACTCCGGCGTCTTGAAGACGTCGAATTTATTCAATGGCCAACCGCGAAGCATGACGCGACCAGTTATAAAACTGCTATCGACCGGACCGAAAGATCGGGAATCTTTTGAAGAATTGCGATTGTCACCCATTACAAAATATTCGCCTTTTTCCAATTGCACCTGTTCTTTGCCCATCCCGCCGTAAGTCTTGGTAGTCTCGGGCAAATAGCTTTCGTCCAAGAAAAAACCATCCGGATTCTGATCATTATAGATCATAACCTTTCCATCTTTGATCTCGACTTTTTCTCCAGGCAGACCAATTATTCTTTTGATAAAATACTCTTGCGGATCCTTAGGATAGCGGAAAACGACGATATCTCCTCTTTTCGGTTCGGCTAAACGATAGCTTATCTCGTCTATTATTAAATACTCATGATCATGAAAATTCGGTTCCATGGAAGCTCCCTTAACGTAAAAAGGTTGAATCAAAAAATATCTAATAGGGATGATTATCGCCAAAGAAATGACGACCACTTTAAGCAATTCTAGCACGAAAGAAAAGAAATTTTTTATCATGGTATTTTAGCAAAAAACGATCGGGATTAGCCCGAAAGCCACCTTAAAAGCAGGCGAATTCAATATAACATCTTGTTTAAAAAAAAGCAAATCATGGCCTTTATTTGCCATAATGATATTTTGAATACAAAAACCGACCTCAAAAAGAGGCCGGTTTTGTTTTCCCTAATGATGTTCAAATGGTTAGACAACTAAACATCATCCTGTGGATAATTATAGCAAAGCTTTAGCGGGCGGTCAACTGACAAGGTGTGGATTTCTTTGATTTATTAATTTTTATAAAAATAATTTGCTATTATTAGCAATTTAAAAAACACAAAAAACAAATTCAAGCCTTTGATTGGGGTTAAAAAGTAAAAATTATTCTGACAACAAAAAAGCCCCGAAAGAAATCGGGGCTTTTTTATATATGAGAATCTTTAAGCTTTAGCTTGATATTTATCTCCAACCTTCTCAAAAGTATCTTTATTCATTAAGGCTAAGGAAATAGTGGTTCTCTTGACCAAGCGATTTTCTAAGACCTTGTTAATGATCTCTTCCTTGGTCAAAGGTCCGTTCTCCTTCAAAATCTCTCTTATAACATCCTGAACGACGCCTTCTTTATAGCCCCATTCCTTGAGGCCGTAGATACCGCGTCCAACCAAAACATACTTAGGATCAAGTATAAGCTCGTTATGAACGGTAGCCGGGTTGGCCATCTTGCGATCGAAACAAACTTCGTTGATACGCTTGGCGATCTCTACGAAATGCATCGGTTTGCCCTCATTCTTCAAAACGAGATATATCTTATGATTAATGGTCTTAGGAGTAACTTCTTCCCAATGATAGACACCCCAGAAGCCGAACTTGTTCTGATCGACATCTTTAACCGCCTGCAAAAGAGAATACAAAACCTTATTACCGTGTACGACATCGGTCTCTTCGTCAAAAAGAGAGTCCTTCCAATAAGAAGAAACGTCGAGATCACTAGGAATAGAAACTTTCTCTCTATGCCTATCGTAAACCTCGGAAGAATTCAAAATGCTAATAATATCTTCGGTCTTGACGACCTCCTTCATCTCTTCAACCTTGGAAACAAGCTCCTTGGCAAGCTCCTCCAAGTGTTCTAAGGCAGTCCCCTTCATCTTATAAGAATGCTTAAAGACGTTGGAATTCTTAACTTCCTCGAACTCATCGTTCAAAATCCTAGACAAAAGAAAATCATAATGATTCTTTTCTACCTCATAATCATCACTTTTGTACCCCACTGGAGAAAAAGTGTTAAGAAGATGAAAAAGATATTCTCTTTCCGTCAAACCTCCGTGTTCGGAGATTATATTTCCGGTCTTATCCTGTAAGTGGCTCAATGATTCTTTAAGATCTTTGAGTTCCTTAAGCTTCTTGACGGTCGCGTTCTCGATCTGTCTGATCCTCTCGCGAGTCAAGTTGTGAAGTTTACCGACCGCCTCCAAGGTTTCGCGCTCGGAATCCTTCAAACCGAATCTACGGGAAATGATATCCCGCTCTTTTTTCGAGAGCTTGCCAAGCAAACCCTTGATGATTTCGTTGGTGTTTAGTTTTGTGCTGCTAGTCATATTAGAAAAAACAAGTGCATGGCCTGCTTGTCTAATTACAAAAAAATGATTCTATTAAATCTTAATATACTATTTTATTTATAGCCTGTCAATACTATTTACAGGCTATAATTTAATTATAACATATGTAACAAAAAAAGTCAATAGGTAGCCTACTGACTTTTTAGAAGTTTCGAGTATTCAACTAGATACTTTTTGGCGGAAATTTGCCAAGAAAAATCTCTTTTAAAACAATTCTTTTGTAATTTAAGCCAACATTTTTTATCGTTTTTATAGACTTTAATGGCTTTTTTTAGGCATTTTTCTAACTCTATCCTAGAAAAACGATCAAAAGTGAATCCTATTTTCGAATCTACGGAATCCTTTAATCCTCCAACCCTCCTAACTAAAGGGATCGTTCCGTAGCGGGCGGCTATCATCTGACCAAGTCCGCAAGGCTCGAATTTTGATGGCATTAAGAAAATGTCGGAACCAGCATAAATACGTCTAGCCATGGCCTCATCAAAGCCTATTATGGCCGCTATTTTCCCAGGATAACGAGCCGAGAGGTCTAAAAGTCGTTCTTCATGAGCGCGATCGCCAGTGCCTAAAAAAATAAATTGGGCGTCCAAACTAGCCAACCAATCACCAAAAAGAGCCAAACCTTTCTGATCGAAAAGACGAGAGATGAAGCCGACCACTGGAATATCGGAGCGCATCGAAATACCAACAGTTTTCTGCAAACTTTCCTTATCCGCTTCCTTACCAGACAAATCAAAAGAAGAATAATTCCTCTTTATATACGGATCCAAAGATGGGTCATAGACAGATACGTCTATGCCATTAAGAATCCCTTTAATTTTACTTTTATTCGCTTTAGTTATTTTAGAAAGCCCAAAGGCAAATTTTGGGTCCATGATCTCCTTCGCATAACTAGGGCTTACGGTCGTCACTAAGTCGGAATTTATTATTCCTTGAACCATAAAATTAATATCACCATCTTCAGAGTCGCGCAAAAGCGATGGCAATGAATCAATTTTAATATTGGCCACAGAAACGACATCTGGAATACTGCGCCCTTGATATTCGAAATTATGGATAGTGAACAAAGTCTTGATCGACCAAAGATCTTTATAGCGCTTATTCTTCAATAAAGCAGGGATAAGTCCGCAATGAAAATCATGACAATGAATTATGTTGGGCAAAAAATCTAAACGTGGCAACGATTCGAGCACAGCCAAGTCAAAAAATAAAAACTTTTCGCTCTCGTGACGGGAAAATTCCTGATTATAGACATCCGGACCACCGAAATGCTCATCATTCTCGATCAAATACAAAGTCACCCCTTTTATAGCCTTGTCTGTTCGCCAAAGCTGCACAGAATAATCGCGGCCGCCGGAATTAAAAGAAAAACTAGGACCAAACCTCTCGATCCCCCATTTTTCATTATCAATAAAATGATATTTGGGTATAATGACGCGAGCTTCGCAATCTATATAATTCAAAGCCGACGGCAGACTACCGATCACATCGGCCAATCCTCCGACCTTAGCTAAGGGTGCGGCTTCGACGGCGGTCATTAATACTTTTATTTTATCTTTCATATATTTTCAGGTTTCTTTTTCCAATATACCCCCCAATGTTTTTGCCAAATTAAACGTTTGATATCGATGCAGAGCTCTTCGGCCTCGACCTTCTCATCACGGCTCCTATCATCCTCTATCGATCTGACTGCCCTGATCATTTGATTTACTCCCCTCTCGATGACATCCGGGTTCCAGGCATGTGGTCCGAAAATATAGCTAAAATCTTTGGCCGATGCCCACCAAAAAGTACAGCTAGCTAAACCACGCGACAAATGATAATGCGCCCACTTCGCATTAGGGTCGCGGTGATATTTTTCTATTATGCTAATGGCTAAATCGGCGAACTTCCAAAGTTTTTGATGAACGCGATTGCGGCTATCGGCCCAAAGAGCAAAAGGTTCATCGTCCAATATTTCCTTTTCTGTGGACTCCCAATTTCCTTTAACCAATTTAACCTCAAAAACCTCTTTCTTCGAATTAATGAACTCCGAAACTGACATCGTCTGAATGCTGGTATTCTTGAGCAACCTCTCCAAATCGCGGGCTTTCTCCTTATGTCTTAAGCCATAAAGTTCGCCATCGGTCGCAGTTATGGCTATGTCCTTATATTGATACTTCTTATTCAAAACTTCTGGCACATAGCAATTCGAAAAATCACGGGAACGAAAAACAACCTTAAGGCCGCTATTTTTATCTTTATAAATTTTATTGAAATCGACCTGAGAAAAACGCCCGTTATAGCAAATCTCGTCCAATATGATCCATTCGAAACCGGAATTTTTAATAACCTTAGCCGCTTCGCTGCTATAGGCCATCTCCGGCATAAAAAAACCGCGCAATTTTATATCACTACCAAAGGCTGATTTTAATATGCGATTATTCTCTTTTATTTGGCGAGCGATCTCTTTTTTCGGTACAAGTGGCATTAAACAATGGAAAGCGACGCTACCGACTAGTTCCAGCTGTCCCTTTTCAACCAAAGCCTTAATCCTCTCTATCAATTCAAAATATCTAAGTTCCTGCCAACGATCGACAAGACAACCGGTTATGTTCATGGTGAACTTGACCGAAGGGTCGGCTTCCAGGACCGAAACGATTCGCTTGTAGCTTTTTTCAGTCGCCTCTTCGACGATATAAGCATCAGAATTAGGGAGCTGATAGATATGTAAAAAATTAATCCAGATCATAATTATTTATTTTCTCATTTAGAGCGGAGCAAGCTGCGATAAAGTTTTAAATATTTTCCTGCTGGTATGTCCCAGGAATGGGACATTTTCATTGCCCTTCTTACCAACCCTTCCCATTGCTCCTTATATCTATAACTCTCGATAGCCCTCATAATGGCGCCGAAAAGTTGAAATTCATTGAACTTTTCAAAGACAAATCCAGTGCCGCGGCTAGAGACCGGGTCATAGTCGTTGACCGTGTCGTTCAAGCCGCCGACCTTGCGCACCACCGGTACACTACCATAACGCATAGCCCGCATCTGATTGAGCCCACAAGGCTCATAATATGAAGGCATCAAATACAGGTCAGAGGCGGCATAAACTTGGGTCTCATATTTCATACAATCGTCATGAGTCGGCAATAAAACGATTTTCTTAGGATAACGTTTGGCGAATCTTTTGAGATGAGAGAGGTAATCTTTATGACAATCGCCGACCATTATTATTTGTAGATCTAAGGCGATCAGCTGTTCCATTATATTAACGATAAGCTCAAAGCCTTTCTGGAATGTCATGCGGCTAGCACTGCAAATGATCGGGGTGTTCGGCAACACCGCAAGACCAAAAGCCTTCTGCACAAAAGCCTTATTCTCAGCCTTAGCGTCTCTGAATTCAACACTGTCATAATTGCAAAAAAGTCCGGGATCGGTAGCCGGATCCCAGGCACCTTCATCGATACCATTGACGATGCCGAATAAACGATCGGCGCGATTAGCCAATATCTTGTCTTGATCTTCGCCGAACTCTTTGGTCATGATCTCTTCACGGTATGTTTCGGAAACGGTGGTCAGAGCATCGGCGTGCAGGATCGCGCGACGTATGAAATTAATTCTCTCTATGCCAGGGTCGGACAATTTTGGTAAACGGCCACGACCGTCATCACGCTCCTCTGGCGGAATACTCCACCAATCATGCCCGAATTGAAAAGCAAGATTATGAATAGTGAAAATAGTCTTTGCACTCTTCAGTGTCTCGGAATAACGAAAGTCGGTTTTAAGGAAATAAGGAATAAGACCAGCATGCCAGTCATGACAATGGATGATATCCGCCTCGAACTTTAAAAGTGACAACAGCTTCAAAGCCGCGACATCGAAGACAAAAAAACGGGCGTTCTCATGTTCCGACCCGTAAATGCTTTTCTTACGCGAAAAATATTTGTCATTATCGATAAAATATACCGGCAAACCATCAGACAAAGATCCTTTCCAATAACTGACGTTAACGACCTCTTCATCATTGAGGTAAACCTCGATGTCTTTAAAGATCAATTTAAGGCCATACCTCTCCTTCTCTATTATCTGCTCATAAAAAGGAGTTATGGAGATAACTTCTTGTCCAAGGTCGCGGATAGCACGAGGGAGGCATTCTGCCACATCAGCCAAACCGCCGCTCTTTGAGAACGGCGTCATTTCGGAGGCTATGGAAACTATTTTAAGTTTTTTCCCTGCCATATCCTATTTTAATTGGTTAAGTCCGGCGACGGCGACGGCTAAAGCATCGGCCGCATCGTCCGGCTTTGGCATCTCCTTAAGTCCTAGTAGAAGCATCACCATCTTTTGAACCTGTTTCTTGTCGGCCTTGCCATAACAAGAGATCGCTTGTTTTACTTGGGGCGGAGTAAATTCGACTATCGACAACCCGGCACGCCTCAAAGCCAAAAGCGCCACCCCTCTAGCCTGACCGACTATCAATGCCGTTTTAGCGTTGTTAGAAAAATAAAGTTGTTCCACTGCCGCCATGCTTGGCTTATACTTGGCAATGATTCTATCGAGTTCTTTATCTAAACAAAGTAAACGATCAGGCAACGAACAGGACGAAGATGTCTTAATTGAGCCATAGGCCAGACACTTAGTCTTGCCGCCAGGCAATTTCTCGATCAAGCCGAAACCAGTATCAGCTATACCTGGATCGATGCCTAAAATAACTTTATTCATAACGCTACGTCATTTCAGTAAAAGCCGAAATGACTATAAAAGACTATTTCAAATTGGAATAATACTCTGTGATATCCTGGTTGTCCTCTATGGCATTGATCAAACTGTCGACCTTCTGCTCGTCATCACCGGAAACAGTGATAGCGTCCTTGGCGACATATTCTACACCGGCCGCCTCAAGCGTTACGCCTTTGCCCTCCAAATAGGTCTTAACATCCTGCAAACTACCGGTTTGAGTAAGAATGGTCACGCCCTCTTCCTCGACTTTAACATCGTCGGCTCCGGCGTCGATCAACTCTAGCTGGCCCTCGTCCGAAGATATGCTAGCGGCATTGGCGGCTGCGACACGAATAACCCCTTTAAGATCAAAATTCCACATCACCGAGCTCATGGCTCCGCCATGCTGAGAAAGAAGATGACGAACTTCGGCGGCCGTACGATTCTTGTTGTCGGTCACGATCTTTAATACGAATTGAGTGTTGGCTGGCCCGACAGCCTCATAGGTCAATTCTTCAATGGTCACGCCCTCCAACTCTCCAGTGCCACGCTTGATGGCACGCTCGATATTCTCTTTAGGCATATTAGCTGCCTTGGCGCGATCGATGGCAATGCGTAAAGCAAAGTTCATATCAGGGTTACCACCCTTATCGCGAGCAGCTATAGTTATAACATTAGCCAATCTAGTAAAAATAGCGCCTCTTTTGGCGTCATTAGCCTCCTTTTGTCTGTGGGTCGTCGCCCATTTAGAATGTCCGGACATAGATAGTGTCGTCTGGCTCGGTCATTAGCAAACGAATGGACGAGCCAATTCTGAAAAATTATAATATTTGTCATAACTTTCATGTCCAACTCCATACCAAAATTTTCCTTTTTCGTCTTTGCCATCTGGCATAAAATATCTTAAATATCTTAGCATAATAATTCTTTAGTAGTTATTTTTAATATTCACCATTTGCAACTTGGCATGTCAGCAATCCGAGA
>CAZJPG010000003.1:67471-70130 GCA_964547855.1 uncultured Gammaproteobacteria bacterium
TATAATATTTGATAAAAAAATGACCCCGAACCAAAATCTCGGTAAGCCATATCCTACACCAGATAAGATTACCACCAAACGGCGGAAAAATCAAGATTTTTAGTATTATTTTAGCTAATAATGAAATAAAAAGCTGTGATCCAACAAAAATGGACCACAGCTAAGCACCAATCATACATACAAAAGCTCAGAAAAAGAACCAAGGACCAATAACTTTTTAGTGACATGACCGAGCAAACCAAGTATTTGTTTGGTCACTGGGTCGTCTTTATGTCCTTCAAACTCCACATACCAACCAATATTGGCATTATCACCGGAAAAGACGGAATCCAAAAACAACATATTGCGACGAGAAAAAGAAATAATACCAAGGGCGTTTACCAGAGAACCGGTCTCGTGTTTTATCCAAAACATAATCGCCGTCTTACAGTTTGAAGTGGCCCTGGCTTTTTCTCGACTCAAAAGTTGAAATGTCGTCTTATTGCCATCATTGTCCTGAACATCTTCTTTTAAGGCTTTTAGTCCATGGACTTGAGCGGCGAAGCCAGAGGCCAAGGCCGCTAACCCCGAATCTGTCCCAGAAGAAGAAACCACCCGAGCGGCATCGGCCGTGCTAAGGGCTGCTACCTCGTCAGCGACTCCATACTCCTCGATGACCTTCCGGCATTGCTTTAATGCCTCGGGATGAGAGATGATTTTTTTCACCCCAGTGCCTTCCGTAAAATCAGGATGTACCAAAAGACAATGCCTTATCGGCAAGACTATTTCCATGACAGGATATAATTTCCGACTTTCAAAATCAGCGCTTTGGTTTGTCCAATAACGACCGACGTCCGCGATCAAGCCAGTGGAATTATTATGAACCGGAACAACTCCATAATCCACTCCTCCTAGCGCCACTTTTTCCATAACTTCCACATTGCTTCTACAGAAAACGAATTCTGATTCTCCTCCACCGATAAGCCGACTGCCAGCTTCATGACCGTTTGTCCCTGCCGGACCTAGAACCGCTACGCGTTTAACCATACGAACCACCTTCCGTTAATTGGTTTAATTGTCAAAAGAGCTAAAAAACAAAAAATCTGACCACCACACAAGGGGTCAGAAGGATTAAATGCGACAATTCGATCAACGCCAATTAACCCCTACCCCTAAAGGTAAAGAAAAAGGCAAAGAAAGAATTGTTGGCTTTTACGATATTCATATTTTACTAATATTCATATTATATGGTTAAAATCCTTTAGTCAACCCCGCTCTTAAAAAATAAAAACGGGGAGGAAATCTTTCCTCTCCGTTTTCAACAAAAGAACAAAGGGGTTGAATGGTCACATCATGGGCGGTTTAGCCGCCTTGGATAGAACAGGGTCGCCGTCACTAGCCGATATGGCCCCAAGGGAGGATCGCTCCACTCCCCTTTTTTTCATTCCACTAAAGAACATGAATTACAAGCAGAAAAAATATCCAAATACTCTATCTCCGAACGAATAGAGATTAGATTCCTTTCTGCCTTTTCCAGCAGCCTCCGATAGACTATGGTCAAATTGTCGCGACCTTCAATCTTAGCCTTTTCTAATTTACGAGCCAAATTATCCTTCTCCCGACTAACTAGAAAGAATTTGTCCATTCTTTTGGCGATGGCTGGCGGTACGTGAGTCATAACCTCTCCTTTTTTTAAAGTTTTTCCAAAGTACAAGTAATAAACAAAACCGCCGCTTTCCTGTTTTGGAAGCGGCGGCAATATTTCTAGTATCTATTTACCAATCAAACTATTAAGCCACTTCCAAAAGCGCCGACGATTACGACGACCAACAATACTAGGACGAGGCTCAAATTTTGGAAATTAGCTTTATTCATAAACTTAAAAATATTATAGTCCAAGACATTCAAACAGTCAAATTTTCTCGATCGACATAGCTATAAATAAAAAAGCGCCGAAACAAGTTCGACGTTTTCAAGAAAAATCATCTTTTGGTTTTTTTCTTTTTCTTCTCGCCAAGATGCAGAATCCAAAAACAGGTATCGAAGATAGCGAAAATAAAAAGAACTAAGAACATCTTGGGAAGAATGGCTAAAGAAAAATACTGTAGAGACATACCTAGCCAGGACAATGTCCAACCATGCTCAATAAGAGACTTAAGATGCACTCCAGCGGCTATGATCCCGATCGACGTGCCAAGTATCAGCAACCAAGACAATGGATGGAAACAGCCAGTAAGCCTTTTATCACTTCTAAAAAAATCCACCAAGATCACACAACCAACAAAGGCAAACAGGCCAAGAGTTAATATGATCGTGCTATTCTGCCCCATTCCCCCTGGCGGAAGCATGGGATCGATCAAATCAGTAGAGTTAGTGAATGGCATACACCCTCCCCCAGGTTAGTTTTAAAAAGAACGCTTTTAAAATAAGAATATAGTCTTATTTTGTCTTTGTCAAAAGATTATCTTAACACTATCTAAATAACCACAGCAACATTACCTAGCAAATATAAAACCCCGACCATAGAGGCCGGGGTTTTATTAAAACTCATTACATCGATTCGAAGAAAGTTCTGGATAGGACTTCCTGCTGTTGTTCGCGCGACAGCTTCACGAAATTGACGGCATAACCAGAGACGCGAATGGTCAATTGCGGATATTTCTCCGGGTGGGCCATGGCG
>CAZJPG010000003.1:70140-91009 GCA_964547855.1 uncultured Gammaproteobacteria bacterium
TTCCATGGCATCCTTCAAAGTCTCTTTGTTGAGCACGTTGACATTGAGATGATGAGCACCCTTGGTGAAGTAACCGGAAAGCAAAGCGACTAAATTTCCCACTCTCTCTTCATCGGTCGCTCCCAACGTACTAGGAGTTATAGAAAAAGTATTAGATATTCCATCGCGAGCATCGTCATATGACATCTTAGCGACGGAGTTCAAGGAGGCTATAGCGCCATGAGTATCGCGGCCATGCATTGGATTAGCTCCTGGGGCGAAAGGTTCGCCGGCCTTACGGCCGTCTGGAGTGGCGCCGGTCTTCTTGCCATAGACCACATTGGAAGTGATGGTCAAAATAGAAAGCGTTGGAGTGGCATTGCGATATATCCAATGCTTGCGCAATTCGGTTATGAACATTTTGATCAAATTCTTGGCGATGTCGTCGACACGCTTGTCATTGTTGCCGTATTTTGGAAATTCACCTTTGACTTCGAAATCAACGGCGATCCCACGCTCGTCGCGCTTCGGATAGACCTTGGCGTATTTTATAGCCGACAAAGAATCGGCGGCCACTGACAATCCAGCCAAGCCAAAAGCCATTAAACGACGCACATCGGTATCCATAAAGGCCATTTGAGCCCGTTCATAATAATATTTGTCATGCATCCAATGGATGGCGTTCATGGTTTTGACATACTCGCGACACAGGTCGGCGACGGATTTTTTGAACTGTTCCATGACAGCCTCATAGGAAAGTATCTTGGTCTTCAATGGTTTTATGTCATTGACCAACTTCTCTCCGCTCACTTCGTCCAATCCGCCGTTAATGGCCAAAAGCAAAGCTTTAACGCCATTACAGCGAGCTCCAAAATATTGCATCTCCTTACCCAAAGACAGACGCGATACGCAGCAACTGATTCCGTAATCATCGCAACCATCGATACCGCGCATCAGATCATCGTTCTCATATTGGATCGACGAAGTCTCGACAGAGACCTTGGCGCAGAACTTTTTAAAATTATCCGGCAAATCCTTAGACCACAAAACAGTGATGTTTGGTTCTGGTGATGGTCCGAGATTATACAAAGTCTGCAAGAAACGATAAGAGGTCTTAGTGACCTTATGACGTCCGTCAGACATCATGCCTCCCAAAGACTCGGTCAACCAAGTCGGATCGCCGGCGAATAATTGGTTATACTCGTTGGCGCGCAAATGACGGACCAAACGCAACTTCATAACGAATTGATCAACCAATTCCTGAGCCTCCTCTTCTGTTAGCTTGCCTGCTTTAATATCCTTCTCTATATAAATATCGAAGAAATTGCTGACACCACCAAGGCTCATGGCTGCACCATCCTGCTCTTTGAGGGCAGCCAAATAAGCGAAGTAAACCCACTGCACGGCCTCGCGAGCGGATTGGGCTGGTTTAGTCATATCGAAGCCATAGGACTGAGCCATAGCAGCCACGTCATGCAAAGCGTCGACCTGTTCGCCGATATCCTCGCGCAAACGAATGAGCTCCTCGTCCCATTCTGGCTTATCTAATTTCAATTTATCGTCCTTCTTGAATTCCACTAGTTTATCGATGCCGTAGAGAGCGGCACGACGATAGTCTCCGATAATACGACCACGAGCATAAGCATCGGGCAAACCGGTCAAAACACCGCTTTTACGCAAAGCGCGGATATTCCTAGTATAAGCATCAAAGACTCCGTCATTGTGAGTTTTACGATATTTAGTGAAAATTTCCAAGACCTTCGGATCGAGTTTAACACCATTCTCTTCGCAGATCTTTTCGACGACGCGAATGCCGCCATATGGCTTAATGGCGCGCTTCAACGGTTCGTCCGTCTGAAAACCTACGACGACCTCGTTCTCCTTATCAAGATATCCTGGAGCATGACTAGTGATAGAAGGGATGGTCTTAGCGTCTATTTTAAGCACGCCGCCATTCTTCATCTCTTGGGCCAATAATCTCTTAGCCTTGTCCCAAAGTTTTTTTGTCTTCTCCGAAGGACCGCACAAAAAATCAGCCTTGCCGTTATACGGCTTGATGTTCTTATTGATAAAATCCTTTACCTCAACTTTATTGAGCATAACCCCCTCTTT
This sequence comes from uncultured Gammaproteobacteria bacterium, assembly GCA_964547855.1. GTDB lineage: Bacteria > Patescibacteriota > Patescibacteriia > Patescibacteriales > WJLG01 > JBAZHE01. Next base: position 72,232 of record CAZJPG010000003.1, read on the forward strand.
GGCCAATGGCGAGCAAGTGCAGCAAGCGCAGGAACATTTCTTAGCCGAGGTCTTTTTAATATTTTTATTTTTTTTCATATTTTAAATTAAATTACCTTATTTCATCTCACTAATTAATCGCAGTTGTCGTCAATTTTCCGTCATACAAAATTCTGGACAATTTTTTCCTTCGGATCATTTCGCTCCTGAAAAAATCTCTCAACTCGCTTACGCTCAAACAAGATTTTTTCTAGTCGCTCAACTAAAAATTGCTACGAATTTTGAAATCCGGAAAAATCGCCGCCCACTGCGCTTAACAAACAAAGTCTACTCGATCACAATGCGAGCGTCCAAAACTTTAGCGCCCTTCCCTTCGTCCATGGCCAAAAGCGGATTAATATCCATCTCTTTGATCTCTGGGAAATCAGTAAGCAATTGAGATAAGCGCAGTAAGCACTCGACGATCTTGGCTTTATCGGCCGGCTTACCGCCGCGAGCTCCGTCCAAAATCTTTTTAGAACGTAAATGTTCAAGCATGGTAGCGGCATCCTCTGGACCGATCGGATTAAAACCGAACGAAACATCCTTTAATATCTCAACGTAGATACCTCCTAAGCCGACCATAATGGTCTGCCCCAAAGATGGCTCGCGGAATGAACCCAAGATCATCTCCACTCCAGGATCGACGACCATCTCGCGCAACATCACGCCTTCTAATTTGGCGGTCGGACAGTTCTTGGCTACACGTTCCATCATTTCTTCATACTTCGCGCCAGCCTCTTCTGGGCGGACATTAAGCATCACGCCACCAGCATCGCTCTTGTGCAGTATATCAGGCGAAACGATCTTCAAAACCATGATTGAATCGATGCGTTTAGCCATTTCCTCGGCCTCGGCTCGGCTATGGGCGATATCGCTCTTTAAAGTCGGGAAACCATAGGCCTCCAAAACAGCTGTGGCCTTGGCCTCTGGGAAGGCCAATTGACCCTTCTCGCGAGCTTCAGCGAATATCTTAGCAACTCTATCTTTATCTATATCATCAAAGCCTTTGCCAGCCTCATACTTCCTTTGTGAATTATCGTAGAAATCAGCTAAAGCCGCCAAAGCTTTAACGGCCGATTCCGGACTTGAATAAACAGACACGCTACCATCCCTCATAATATCTATTCCTGGCTTGACCAAATTGTCGCCCATGAACACGGCCGCAAGCGGTTTGCCGAATTTCTTTTTAGCATCGACGACAGCCTTGGCAGTGGCCTCGATCTCAGTCGTAGACTGTGGAGTCAAAATAACTATGGCAGAATCGACATTCGGGTCGCCTAAAACATTCTCTAAAGCGATAAGGTAACGATCGGCTTTGGCGTCACCCAAAACATCGACCGGATTTTTAGCGCTAGCGGCCGGAGGCAAGATGGCCGACAACTCGTTGACGTTTTGCTCGTCAAGCTTAGCTAATTCTAATCCGCAATCAACTGCAGCATCGACAGACAGCACGCCAGGACCACCGGCATTAGTTACAATACCCAAACGTCTAGCCGGTTTCAAATCGTTATTGGCAAAAATATTCAAATAATCAAAGAGTTCGTTGACGTTGCTGGCACGTATCGCCAAACTCTGGCGGAACAAAGCTCCGTAGGCCGCATCATTACCAGCTAAAGCACCGGTATGCGAGGCACTAGCGCTAGCTCCGGCGCTAGTACGGCCGGACTTTAAGAACACGATCGGTTTTGGGTTTGGCTCAACGGAAATACGACGGATCTTTTCGATCAACTCACCGCCCTTGGTCAAGGACTCGGCATAAATACCGATAGCTTTAGTCTCTTTGTCATGCTCTAAATATTCCAAAATAATCTCCTCGTCAGAAGAGGCCTTGTTGCCGACGCTCATGAATTTAGAAAAGCCGACACCCATCGATTTAGCCTTATCCAAAACAGCCGTGCACAAAGCGCCTGACTGGGAAATAAAAGCTATGTTTCCAGCCTCTGGCAAAACAGAAGCGAAAGACGCATTCATCTTAAGTTCTGGGTTTATGACGCCCAAACAATTCGGGCCGACCATGGCAATGTCATGGCGAGCGCAAATCTCCTTGATGCGCTCCTCGAGTTCATGATTACCAGTCTCTTTGAAACCAGCGGAAATAATGACCGCGCCTTTAATACCAAGAGAACCACCCTCCTCTAAGACGTCTGGAACTGCAGCGGCCGGAACGACGACGACCATCAGATCGATATTTTTTCCAACTGCCGACAACACCGGATAGCACTTAAGACCATAAAGCTCCTCGGCCTTAGGGTTGATAGGATAAACCTCTCCGACATAACCCTGGCGGGCTAGATTCTTAACGATGTCATTACCTACACTTCCTTCTTTTGTTGAAGCACCGACAATGGCGATAGACTTAGGTTCAAATACGTGATCTAAATTAGGCATATTATTTTTGTTCGTTATTTTCTTGTTTATATATAAAGTAATAAGGCAACCAAACCATGAGTCCACCGACAATATTACCGATAGTCACTGGCACTAAATTCTTAATGAAAAGATCAGACCAAGCAGGAACGGAGGCGAAGACTCCGCCACCGAACACCGACACCAATTTACCGACAGACAAAAGATACATATTGGCGACCGAGTGCTCGAATCCCCAGGCCACAAAAGCTGTTATAGGAAAAACAATGGCCAATATCTTACCTTCGGCGCTCTTGGCCGACATTGAAAGCCAAACGCCCAAGCAAACAAAGATGTTACAAAGAATACCTAGAACGATCGACTGAAAAAATCCATAATGCATCTTAGAGTTGGCCACCGACACCATCATCTCTCCTAAAGCACCGCTGCCCAAAGACGCACGGCCAGATGCGACTATCAACAAGGCCAAAATAAAGGCCCCTACTAAATTACCTCCCCAGACTAAGGCCCAATTTCTTAAAACCCCAAGAATAGAAGCTTTCTTATCCAAACCGGCCAAGGCGACGATAGTCGAGCCAGTGAACAACTCCGCTCCTCCTAAAACCACTAAAATCAAACCAAGGGAGAAAACTAAGCCCATCAAAAGACGAGTGACGCCAAAAGACATTAAACCAGAAGCGCCGACCGCAGCCATCGTCATTAACATGCCGCCGAAGCCTATGTAGGCGCCAGCCAAAATAGCTAAAGAAAAAGTCTTAATGGCGGGCAAAGAAACTTTTTTCGCGGCCGCAAGGCGCGCACCGACGGCCATTTCCGACGGAGAGTAATAATTGAGTTCAGACATATTTTTCAGCGCCTAATTAAGACCGGCACATTTTGGTCATTAAGTATCTTTTCGAATTCCTTGATAATTTTCCCGTCAGGACGCTTTTGCCCCTTCAAACGATAATTCTCGCCCAACTTTTCATATTTATATTCGCCCAAGTCGTGGTACGGTAATATCTCGAATCGCTCTAAATACTTCATTCCTTTTAAATGATCGGCCATTCTCTTAAAGGACCCGTCTTGATCGGTCCATCCAGGGACCAAGACATGCCTGATCCAAAAAGGCTTCTTACTGTCTTCGCGGCGTTCGATCGTTCGGAGAACGACATTGTTTCCTTGACCGGTCAAGCTACGATGGTGATGATCATCGAAATGCTTCAGATCGATTATCGCCAAATCCGCTAAATCCATTAACTTGCGCGCGTCCGGGGTGTCGACTCCGCCATTAGTATCTATGGCCGTATGGAACCCGCGAAGACGAGCTTCGCGGAAAAGCGGTAAAAGTTCTTCGGCTTGAACTAGCGGCTCTCCTCCTGAAACCGTCAAACCGCCGCCGTTGATGAAATATGGGCGCTGCTCCTCCAAAAGGGCGATAATCTCTTTGATCGAAACTGTCTTTCCGCCCTGGCAGGAGATGGTATCGGGATTATGACAATAGGCACAGCGAAAATTGCACCCCTGAACAAAAACAACCAGGCGTATGCCCGGCCCTTCATGGGTTCCAAAAGTTTCGATCGAATGTATCTTGAGCATTTATTTTTTACGAAAAAGAAAACAAGGCCTTCGATAACGGTTTTAAGAAACCGCGGACAGCCTTGGCTCACAACCTAATTTTAGCATAAAAAAACAAAAATACAAGCCCCGGCACCACCAATAAAAAAGCTCGCCAAAAACTGGCGAGCAAGCAGGAAAGTCGATTTTAAAGACTTTCCGGACGACTAAAGAGCTGGAGTCGAAATAACTTCCGACAAAGCACCAGCCCCAAGACCATTGTGCCCATATTCGACGGCATCGTTATTTGAACCGTCATCGCGATCATCCATGGAAAAACCGATAACACCTTCAGCGGTGTGAATTAAGTTTTGGTCCTGGGCCATCAACCCTCCTTTTTAAATTTTACGTGCCAAAATAAAATATCATTTCCAATATTTTTGTCAACGGTATTTTTCCACAAAAAAAATCGCACCCGCCTAATTTTGACAGGCGCGACCGTGGAAGTATCTACTCTTTTATCCCGTTAAGGTCGACATCGTAGAGAATCCTTTCCTGAATACTGCTATAATCTTGCAATTCTTCCATCTTAAACCAAATCGGTATTTCCTTTTCAGCCTCTTCGGCGTTTCCCGAGGCATGAATCAAATTACGGACGCTACGCTGGTCTACATCGGCCAGCTGATACGAATCCAAAGTGAAATCACCACGTATAGTTCCGACGTCAGAGGATAGCGGCTCGGTCGATCCGGTGATCTTACGCACCAAAGCGCAAGCCTGGTTACCCTCCCAAATCATGCAAATCACTGGCCCGGACGAAAGATATTTGGCATTGGACTTTAAGACTGCCCAACCATTGTCCTTATTGGTCGGATAAGGGGATTGCATCCCTTTTTGTTCATAAGCGGCACGCGCCTTAGCTCCAACCGCCTCCAACCATTCCTCGCCGCCGACATCATAATAATGTTTTTGAGCGAAATCATCGGTAGCCGTCATCATCTTCATCGCCACCAATTTCAAACCCGTCCTCTCATAACGGCTAATTATTTCACCGATCAACGAACGCTGAACGCCATCAGGCTTTATAATGACCAATGTCCTTTCCCTTTTAACGTTTCCCATATATATTTGGTTAAAATAATAGCCGATCCTTTTAAGGAGGCTTTTGCTTATTTTATATAATTATATAACGATATACCCCAAAAAAGCAATAAAAAAGGTTCCATGCCGAAAAATCGAATGAAACCTCTTTAAAAATGAGCTAATCCTTAATGTTAGACGGAACAATTGGATATCTCCACCCGAAGCAACCACCGCAAATACCACAATTATAAGAACTCTTTACGATCTTCAAAAGATCTTCCACTCGTAGATACATAAGAACGTCGCAACCGACAAGCTCTTTAATCTCTTGCGTGGTCCTGGAAAATGCCACAATCTGTTTTCTAGTCTGGAAATCCATGCCGTTAGGGCAGATATTGACGATCGGCGGAAAACCGACGACCACGATGATTTTAGCCGCTCCAGCACGCTTCAACATATCGACGATGACTTTAATGGTATTACTACGCACGATCGAATCGTCAACGACCACCACCGTTCTACCTACAACCTCGTCCTTGCGCAAATTCAACTTTTTCAAGACAACGGCAATCCTTTCTTCGGTGGTCACGGAAGTGAACGATCTAGCCTGACCGCCCAAAGGTCCATGAGCTCTCTGGAACACTTCTTTATACATCTTTTCGAAAGACCACCCCATAATCGAAGCTATCCCGCTAGCGACGCCTTCGGCGAAATGCTTACCTGAATCAAGCACCGGAGCGACCAAAGGAGGCGATCCTTCCCGAATCAATTCCTCGCAAACATCCCTAGCCAGCTCAACCCCGATTTGAAAACGAAAGTCTTCATGAAAAAAACCATTCTTACGCGAACGAGGATTTGAAAAATAGATGCTTTCGAATATGCAGAACATTTCGTTGGCTTCGGCATATTTTACGCCATAACACTCCTTTTTAAGCCGTGAAAAGACGACCATCTCCCCAGGTTCGACATCGCGCCAATACTCGGCTCCCGGAAATTGATCGAAGGCGACGGTTTCGGAGCAGACCAAATACCCCTCCCCCATCTTGGCGATCGACAAAGGCCTAACGCCAAAACGATCACGAATCGCAAAAACCTTATCCCTGGAAATTATCAACAACGAATAAGATGCTTCCACCTGGGTGAGCGCTGACCTGATAGCCTCCTCGATCGTCTTCTTCTCCGAATCCAATATTAAATGAATCAGAATCTCCGTATCAGAAGTGGAATGAAAAGCGCAACCGGCCTTCACCAATCTCTTTTTAATAGGCTCGGCATTAACCAATGTCCCATTATGGGCGATAGCGAATGGACCATATTTCGACTCTATCACCGTAAGAGGTTGAACATTGGCTACGAATTCGGGATCACCCTTAGTGGCATAACGACAATGAGCGATGGCTGCCCGACCAGGGAGCTCATCGTCAAAACGCTTTTTATCGAAAGTCCTGAATTGGACTGAAAACGGCCCGACTCGACGACGATGATGCAATTTTCCACCTCGTCTCGAGACCACTCCGCCGCCTCGCTCGCCTCGCTTCTCTATCATTGGGACCATTTGTCCGACAACATAAGAAGCTCCGGATAAATTGATAGCAGCGGCCAACCCGCAATTCTCCAGAAAAACATCACGAAAATTAAAATCAAGCTCTTCCTCGACCAGACCTTCAAGAAACATTACCGACATAGGTGCTCTCCTTCTTAGCTGAAATTTTGACGACCTGTTTTCAAAGAACCTTACATCTTATTCCTTTACCACTAAAACATCAAGGGCTATCACATTTAAAAACAACCGTCCCGTCTTTATCTGTCCTTTTTACCGTTGTTCCCAGCTTTTCCAATCTGCGGATGATTTCGTCTTTAGGTAATTTATATGAATTACCTTCGCCGACCGATATTACGGCCGAAGACGGTCTAACTGTCTTTAAAAATTCATTCCCAGAAGCTGATAACGAACCATGATGCCCAACCTTCAATACATCGGCCTCAAGATCAAATCCTTCTTTTAAAAGCTGATCTTCGACAAATAACCCGGCATCGCCCATCAATAGCACTCTCCGACCGCAATCGAGGGTTAAAACCAATGAATATTCATTAAGATCCTTGCCGTGATAAAAATAAGCCGGATTGACCACTCCTAATTCGCAACCTCGCCCTAAAACGATCTTCTCGTGTTTGGACGGCTTTTCGACTTTCGCACCCTCTGAGTCAAGAGCCTTAAACCAAGCCGAAGCCATAGCCGCAGAACCTGATGCCGAACTATAGATAACATTATCAACATCATACCTCCTAAAGACTTCTAGCAAACCAGCAAGATGGTCTTCGTGTTGATGGGTTAATATAACCAAATCTATTTCTCTGTCGAACCAAGGCAAATTATCGGCCAAGGCCTCTAAAACTTTTGAATCCGGACCACCGTCTATTAAAATATTTTGACCGTACGGCGTTTTAATCAAAGTCGCATCACCTTGCCCGACATCAAGAAAATCTATTTCCAAAACAGCGGACCTAGAAGGCCAAATAAAAACCAAACAAGAGATAGACAGCCAGACCAATATCAAGGCTAGATAACGAGCCTTTTTCATATTGCGAAAATAACAAAAAACCGCCCCTGATAAATCAAAGCGGTCTTTTGTGAAGATTATTTCTTGGCCTTCAAAGAATTGAGGCGAAGCTGGAGTCTTGATTTCCCGCGAGCGGCGGTATTCTTCTTAATGACTCCTTTTTGAGAAGCTTTGTCAAAGGCCTTCAAGGTCTTAGTGACCAATTCAGCGGCTTTGGCGTCCTTGGCCTCGATGGCCTTGCGGCTTTTCTTAAGCAGATCCTTAAGATTGCCCATGACATCGAGATTGTAGACTCTCCTCCTCGAGCCTTTTCTCAATTCCTTTTTGGCCGATTTTATATTAGGCATAATGTTTTTATTATTCTTACTTATCGGGTGTGTGTCGGGGTACTGGGACTTGAACCCAGAACCTCCTGCTCCCAAAGCAGGCGCCATAGCCAATTAGGCCATACCCCGTCATCTTGCCCTGCTTTATTTTCCGCCAAGCAGCTTATTGGCGAAAGCGATCGCGTGAAATAATCTGTTCCGCGCAAAAGCTTACAAAATGGTTTTTAACATGTTAAAAACCATAATGGTGCCGAGGGTGAGAATCGGACTCACGACACAGCGATTTTCAGTCGCTTGCTCTACCACTGAGCTACCTCGGCAAAAAAGATCGTTTGTAGCGGGGGTCGGACTTGAACCGACGACCTTCAGGTTATGGGCCTGACGAGCTGCCAACTGCTCTACCCCGCAATAATTTTAAATCGATTTCTACCTCAATCCAATCAGAGTGGGCAATAGTGGATTCGAACCACTGACCTCGTCATTATCAGTGACGCGCTCTAACCAACTGAGCTAATTGCCCTTGTAAGCCATATGGTTTTTTGGGCTAATAAAAAAAGCCCCCATAAAGCTCAAGATTCAATATAACAACAAAAAAAGAAAAAAGCAATATTTGCCTATAATCTTATTAAAAAATGCCGATTTAGTCAAGCTAGACCGGCATTTACGCGTTTTTACGCCTATCTTATATCTATATCCAGGCTATTTCCACGCCAAATTATATGCGGAATGCCGCCATTTTTTAAGCGTGAACCGGAACATTTCGACCATTTCACCTGATCCAATCCAGCATCTTCAGGGTGACGTCCGGTCTCTGACCAATATTTCACCTCAAAGATCAATCGCTCTATTAGGGTTATGCCATTCTGCTGGTTGAAATCGATCTTGCTGGCACACTTAGCATCATGAAAAATACTCTCAGGAATGCTATAATTGTCCGGCTTAAACAGTATGGCATAAGGAGTGTCTTTAGCCTGACGGATATCTGGCATCATGTTTTCATCCAAATCGCCCAACCCCGGGTTGACCCAAACATTGAAATGCCGACGAATATTTTCTATGGCCGAATTATATCCATGCACAGCGTTAACTATCAAGCTATATCCGTCCCCCTGAATTACAGGAATAGCCATCCCGGAAAGATCGACCTTCACTTTAAAAAATTCTAAAAAGAACTTTTCCCAGCCAGCGAGCATGTCCATTTTAAAAGCAACATCACCCCTGGTCAAAAAAGGATTCCTTCCTTCGATAAACATCTCCAATTGAGACAACGTCCTTGTGCCATCTTCGATTTGACCGGTCAAAACATGCAAAAGATGTACTAAAGATTTTGAACCATCACTTTCCATTATTCCTCCTGGTTATATGTATATTTAATGTGCCAATGAAAACTAGACTATAAAACATATTTTAATTTTTGTCAATACAAATCGACCCCCTTACAAAGCAAGGGGGTCGAAAACGAAATTTCTAACAATTAGACTTATTTTAAGCGAAGAATCCAAATATCCCCGGAACTATCGGTCGTACCTTGAACTGCAAACTTTTTTCGAATTGCGACTCACCTTTAAACGGACCGATGACCGCTAAATTCAATTTATTTGGCCTAAAAATATCAGCCGCTACGCGCATTATATCTTCAGCTGTTACTTTCTCTACCTCCTCGAAAAATTGATCTGGCGTCATCACGTCCTCCCCTAAAGTCGACTGTCTAGCATACCAATTAGCCACGGAATCGGACTCCTCGAAAGCAATGACAGTACGACCGCGAATAAGATCCTTAGCTCGACGCAACTCGTCTTCTTTGACTAACTCCTCTGACATCTTTCTATACTCGTTGGCAATCGTTTCAATAGCTTCGCCTATCTTATCATGCGGCACTCCGGCCTGCGTTGTCAGATAACCAGTGTCCGTGAAAAACTCGGTCTGAGTGCGAAGATAATAGGCTAATCCTCTCTTCTCGCGAACTTCATTGAATAAGCGAGAACTCATGGATCCACCCAAAATCACCGACAATACTTTTAAGATTATCTTATCTGGATGATAAGTATCGTATGTTCTAACACCCAAAGACATGTTGGCTTGCTTACCTTCTTGATAATGAACTCTTATCTCGGGCGCGATCTGACGCTCCGGCGTCCTTAATTTCTCTTTAAACGGCCTTTTGACCATCGAATCAAAATATTTTTTAACCGCATCCTCTATGTCATGATCGACCGCACCAGAAACGACCAAAGTCGCAGCATTCGACCCGTATTGATTGGAAAAATAATCGATAAAACTCTGGCGTTTAAAATTCTTGATATTCTCTTTAGGGCCAATTATCTCGCGGCCAGCCGGTGTCTCACCATAAAGGCATTTCTCGAATAAGTCCTCGATGTACATCATTGGATTCTCATGATACATATTTATCTCCTCAATGATCACACCGCGCTCTTTGTCTATCTCGGCTTCGGAAAATTTAGAATTCAAAAGCATGTCAGAAAGTATATCCAAAGCAGGATCGGCTTTTGTAGCATCGACCTTAATCCAATATCCAGTATATTCTTTGGCCGTGAAAGCATTGTATTCACTGCCCAAGGCATCTAGCTCACTAGATATTTTTTGGGCATTTGGCCGATTCTTGGTCCCCTTAAAGAACATATGCTCCAAGAAATGCGAAATGCCGTTCTGAGACAAACTCTCGTATTTCGATCCCGTACCGAACATGACTAAAGCCGTGATGGTCTTTGTTCCGGCCATAGGAGCGAATATCACTCGCAAACCATTCTCTAATATTTTCTCACTATAACCACCGTTCGAATCGATATCGCCAGAATCGCCATCCAACTTTTTTTCCAAAGAATCCCTAAATGATTTCCTTTCGTCTAATTTTTCTTCATCGCTTTTTTCAACGACCACTCTTTGTTTTTCGACTTCTACTTCTTCAACTCTTTCTTCGTCTTCATCGTCTTCAACTACTGATTCGCCGTGATTTAATATTCTCTCGAACTCTTCATCATTCAACTCTCTATCGGTCGCCTCGTTAACATCCTCATTCACGTCCTCTGGTTCTGATATTTTAACTGGCACGTCTTGATGAGCTGGAGATTCGGAAACGACCTTTTTCCTTGGTTTTCTTTTTTTCTTTACTGGAGCCTCCTTGACCGCGGCTGGAATAGCGGATGGCATAGCAGCGGAGTTGACCGGCTGTGATTGTGGCATTGGTATGACCGTATAAGCCGGAGTTTGAGGCGCATCTTGAGAAGTGTCCACTGGCAAATTAGCCGGCGGAGCTGACAAAAGAGAAAGTTCTTCCGCCGAAGGTATCGGGGAGCCGGCTGGAACTTGTACATATATTATCTGCGGCGCTTGAATAGGGGCGACTTTAGCGGTAGGTTTCTTCTTGCGATGCCTCTTCTTTTTTACCGTCTTAACTGGTTTGGCTGGTTCAATTTCATATTCTGGCTCACGAATCTCAGGCTCGACACGGGGCAAAGCCTTAGCTGGACGAAGCTCGTCATTCTCATTAATATCCTCTATTTCTTGTGGAGGAGAAACGAAAGACGCATCACGTAAATCCAACTTTCTATCCGATTTGAATTTTGGGAATATCTTAGGCAATGACAAAGGCTTTTTCTTTACCTGTTCGACAACCCTCTCTGGAGAAACAACTGGCTCTTCAGATGCTATTTTCTTTGCTAGACGATCACGAAAAGATCTGATCGGCGTATCATCATTCTTTTCTACGACAAAATCTGCCCTAGCAGGCATTTCCCTCCGAGGAGCATCGTCCTCCACCCTACGACGATTCGGGTTAGAGAGATCGAGTTGATATTTTTTAGGCACTTTGATCATCGTTCTCCTTGTTATTTGAGAAATTTGACATTACCATGCCGATCGCTAGCCAAAAGATCATTTGTCCGGAATGCAGCGACCAGAGATAATGGTCCAATATCATCATTATACCGATTGCAGACAAAATCGACAAGCCGAAAACATTTTTTCTTTTAACGGTCATCCATAAAAGCCACAATATCAGACCAGTAAAAGACAAAAAACCAACAATACTAGTTTCAGCCAAGACTAGCATTGGGACATTGTGAACTGGCTGCCACTGCCAAAAAAATCTTTCCGGCGCTCTAAGTTCCATCTCCCTAGTAAAATTACCAATACCGACCGGAAGTATCTTAGAGTCCTTGATCATTGATACCGCATCATTCCAATACAATTTTCTTTCATCTATCGACTTAGCCTCAAGGAAAGTCTGCGACGATGTTCTAGTTAGAAAAACATTTTGATAGACAAAGAAGATGGACAAAGAAACGATGACGGCCAGCATGATTATTTTAAGAGATCTCAAAACAATCGCCTTGCTTCGACCAAAGAATACTGAAACTAAAACGATCATCACTGCGACGACTGCCGCTAATATGGCGGAACGGGAAAAAGTAAAAAGCAAGCCCGCGAAAGAAGAAAGAAAAGATAAAAGATAAAAAAGAAACGTAAAATCGGTTTTTTTGATTACCACCCTTTTATGGCTTAGTAACTTATAAAAAGAAACGATCAATCCAAGGGCAAGAAATCCACCAAGAATGTTGGGGTGATCAAAAGAACCATAAGCCCGAAGCCAACGCTCTATTTTGCCATCCACGCCAATAATTTCAATCACGCTAGCACCGGCATCGGTTCCAGAGTGCGGGGCCATGCCCAGCCACTTAGAGCCGAAAGAACCTTGATATAGAAATTGCCCGATAGCTAAGACACCTTGAAAAACTACTGACAGCAAGAAAGCAAAAACGACCTTCGTTTTATTATAAAAATTTAAAGACAATAGCCAGAACAATCCGACGCCCAAAAGAAAAGATGCATACTTATACACGGCTAAAAGTTTATCTTGCGCAAAGAAAATCGAAATAAACATAACCAAGTCTAATATCGAGATAGCTAGCCATGCAGGCAAAAAAATATTTTTTCTTGGTTCTTGATTCTTTTTTCTTTCGAATGCTGCCGCCAAAATAAAAAGCAACACCAAGATAATATCCGTGCCATAAAGGGCGATGCGCCAATAGTCCACCGGCCAATTACCACCGAACTTGCCATGCCACTCCCCTGCGCGCAAGACAAGATGTGTCTGAATTGGCAGAAGAAAAATCAAAAGATAAAAGCCATAAGCCAAAATATCTTGTATTTTGAATTTTTGATTTTGAAAAAATTTCAAATCCTTAAATTTTTTGAGCATCTATTTTTTCTTTAAGCCTCTCTCTAAATTCTACACGACGATCGTTCTCGTGGAATTTAAGCATACTGTCATTAATAACTACTCCAGGACCAGAGAAGCGTTTGGACACTTTAGGAAATTGCACTTTTTTTGCCAGAACCTCAAGCCAACCACCGAAGACCAACACGCCCAAACGTCGAAAAAAAACAGATAATTTACTATCTTGAACCAATTTTTCTTTATTGGTCTTAGTAGGCCAAAAATTTGGCATATACTTCTTTATCCATTCATTGTTGGACCAAAAAATATAACTAACACCATCATCAAAGACTGGATCTAAAAAGGCCAACCAATAATATAAATAAGGGTCACCGTCAGGAAGTGCGATCGACTCCAAATTTAAAGAGTCATCAGAAGCATAAAAACTCAAACAAACCCTATCGGCCGTCTTTTTTCCTTTAGCGCGCAAATGGAAAAAATCCAAAAGGATAGTAGACCAAAAACGAACCGTCCACATCTTGCCCTGCTCAGTGACGATAAATAGATCTACGTCCGACTCGTCCGTGTAATAAAAATTATTACAAACTGCGACCATTCGAACGCCAGGCACAAATCTTAATATTTTGGCGGCGCGTTGAGCGACCTTGCGCTTGCTTTCGGCCAAACGGGAAAATTCTGCCCTTTTATCGACAACCGCCTCACGGCCAGGCAAAAAATAAAACCCATTTTTATTTATCAACCAGATCGCCGATTCTTTTTTGCTATCATCGACGACATCTTTGAATTCTGCCTTAACGCCTAAAAACCGCCAAATTTCCAAAGCAGTTGGCGGATAATCAAAAATGTCTAGAAAAGCGAGAGTTTTTATAAAATATTCTTGCCCAATCATTGACAAAAACTAAAAAATATGATATATTTTAAAATATAAAAATCCGTTCATTTTCAAAAAAGGAGTCTATGTGAAATTCACATTCTGGGCATCAATAGTTTGTGGCGTTCTGTTCTTCGGCTTTTCATTTACTGGCCAAATCAGTAAAAACGAAGCAACGGGGGTATTTTATGCAATGGTCTCAACAATTTTTATGTTTTTGGGAATCATCTTGCTTTCTATTTTTTTAGTAGGAAGGGATATTGTTAAAAAAATAGAGAAAAAAATCCCTGCAACAACATAACCAAAAAAAAACAAGCTCCCAACATTATTACAACAACCCGCATACTTGTGTGGTTGTTTTTATTTTAAAATTTACCCCACTTATTCATCAGCCCTGGGTTTTTCCAACTCCAATGATTCTATCCCAGCTTCGCCATCAGTTATCTTAACGACGTCCTTATCGATCTTCTTTAATTCCTTGTAAGCAGAATTATAATGATTCACGGTCGTGGACAGCGAATTGCCGAGCTTTTTGAAATACTCGTCATAGGCGATCAAATGCCGACCGAGCTTTTCGACATTGGATTGGATCTCTTTGGCTGTCTCCTCTATCTTCATCGCCTTAAGGCCTTGTAAAACGGTCTGCAAATAAGCCAAGAAAGACGTCGGTGAAACGATAATGACCTTCTTGTCGCGGAAGGCGTATTCGATCAAGGCTCGCGTATTGGTCTTTACCGCCCCAACCTTATTGATCAAGAGATCGTAATAGATCGCCTCCGATGGGATGAACATAAAAGCGAAGTCCATAGTCCCGACCTCTGGCTTTATATATTTAGAGGTCTCATCGATACGATTTTTCAAGTCTTGGCGAAAATCCTTTTCTAATCTTTCTTTCTCCGCCGGGTCGTTGGTGTCTAAGATCTTCTGATAATTCTCCAGAGAGAACTTGGAGTCGATCGGGATGATCTTGTCTTTGACGAACACGGCTGCATCTACGATTATCTCTCCCTCGCCTTTTTTATCTTTGCCCATCTTATATTGCATCTCATAAGTGCCGGGCGGTAAAACATTCTTCAATGTCTCTTCCAAAAAAAACTCTCCCAAAATGCCTCGTTGTTTTGGATTCTGCAAAATATCCTGCAAGTTCTGAAGCTGCGATGAAAAATTAACGACCTGCTTATTAGTCTCATCTAATTTAACCAGCTTCTCCGAAACCTCGGCGATGACTTTCTGGGACTGGGCATGCATCTCCATCATCAACTTATTGGCCTGCCCAGTAACACCCTGCATCATGCCAGCCGTCCTGCCGAATTGATCCTGGGTCGTCTTGTAGGCCTCGGACAATTTAGCGTCTACGGACTTTCTGAGCTCTTCATTTTGAGCCGACAAAGAAGACACGCGTTCCAGCAAAGCGACTAATTTCTCATTATTTTCATTTTTATTATCTTTTTTCTTGAGTAAAATAAAAATGACAGCCGCTAATCCAGCTAAAATTAAAATACTAAAAGCAACAAATATTTGGGTGTTCATAAATTTAAATTACGAAAATTTTAAAATAAAATTCAATATTCATAATTCAGTATTCACTATTCTATTTGTCCAAATACCAGAAATGAACCAAAGCCGGAACGATATTCGGCCCCAAATTCTCTTTTTCCAAATCTTTAAGCGGCAACCATTTCCATTCAGCGATATCCGCACCAGGTTTTATCTCGCCAACCGCCTTAGCGTTATAGTGAACAAGGATAACATCAATGCTTTGACCATCTTTTTCTTTTTTAGCATGGAAAAGGAATGGCTCTTGATCGATCACTTCAATATCGATTCCCATCTCCTCCTTGGCTTCACGTTTGGCTGTCTCCTGCAAATCAAAGTCAAAATTCTCAACACGGCCGCCACAGAATTTCCAAAATTTATCATCGCCATGCTTATTGACAAGCACCTTACCCTTATCGACGATGACTGGCCCGGAAGCGATAATTATTTTTGACATATCACACTATGAATACTGAAAATAAATTCATATTCAAAATTCAATATTCACTATTCAGTTTTAAATATTTTAATATAATATTCACGTAAAAGCTTAGCATCATCCAAGGCATGATGTTCGCGATACTTGGAAAAATCGATGCCCAGCTTTTTGAATTCTCCATTCTTATCGGCATCTCCAAAATCTTCCGGATTACGGCCGATAGCGAAAAACATCGAGGCGATATCGATCGTCATCCAGTGAAACATGTTGCGCTTTCCCTGGCCGATAATATCCTTTAGATACACAGCATCATAATTATCTACATAAGAGACCAAGAAAGGCGTCTTGGAACCGGCGAATTTTTTCATCTTCTTTAAAGCCTCTTCGATCGATATCTTCTCGCCGTTTAGATACGGCATAACATTTTCCTCCACCCAAGGATCGATCTCTCCCTCATGCTCCAGCTCAAAATACAACTCATCGCCATTCATCTTGACCATGCCGACAGACAAAAGTTTCCCCTTCTTCGAATCCAGGGAAGAAAACTCCGAATCATAAAAAATTACGTTATCGGAAAAAGGTTTGATATCCATATTTCTACAGCCATTTCTTCTTCTTAAAGAAGAACAACAACATTAAAATTATTAATAACAATGCACTGACAACGACCGCGAAAGCGTTTGAGCTCCCAGATCCGGGCAAACCGATATTCATTCCGTAAAAGCTGGTTATCAAAGTTGGAGCCGCAAAAAGAGCCGTCATAACCGTCAAAGTCTTCATGACTTGATTCAATCGATTACCAGAAATAGCACTATAAGCCTCGCGGATATTGGTTATATTATTCAGCATTCTTTTGGATCTTTCCATCATCTGTTCGCTGTTTATCAGCAAATCATCCAAAAGCTCCTTGTCTTTATAAAAATCCATCTGGTTGCGAACTGATAAATTGGCAAATATCTGCTTAAGAGGAAAAAGTGCGTCCAAAAACTCATTTAAAATCATCTCAAAATTAACAAAACTGGCAATATCCCTGTCTTTAAGATTCTCCAGATTAGCATTAAAAAAATTAACCTGCTTGCCGATCTTGGACAGGTGCCTGCCATACATCGCCTCTATCTCTGAAAATAATTGCAAGAACAATTTAACCCGCTGTGTAGTGTAAAAATCTTTTTTATCCTTCAAGGCCTCGATAAACTCATTATGGCTAGTCTTGGAAAAGGTAAAGAAATAATCATTACTTATCGCAACCAAGATGGAAGATATCGAAAACTGGAAACCGGATTGATTTTTTGGCATCCTAGCAAAGACATAAATGACATCATTCTTTATCTCTAGGCGCGGAGCCTCGTAATCATCCAAGACGTCGACCAAAATACCTTGGTCCAGGCCGAACTTCTCTGCCGCTTCGGCCAAGGTCTTCTCGTCGACATCCTCATAGCTCAACCATGCCCCAGCGGCTTAATTGTCTATGGACAGCAACTTCCCGTTCTTGATCGTCTTTAAATATGTTTTCATAAGACTTTTCTCCATTGACCGGAGACGATGAACGAAACGGTCATTGGCATTAAATCGGCCGCCAATTGATTATCACGACCGATTATTTTATTTTTATCTCTTTTTCTATAATATTATTCCCCTTCTCCGAATCAAACAAGAACCATCCCTCGAATCTCTTATTAGAGATCAGTAACGGCAACCAATATTCATCATCCGCCCACATCTTGTGCAAGGGAACATCTTTTTCATCGAACCACTGCGGCCTCATCTCCTCACTCTCTTCTGGCTCGCCAGAAAAATCGGAGCACTTAAAAATATGCATCTCTAGATCATCGCTATCGTCATTAAAACGAAAATCTAATTTACCAACTTCCTCCATTGATTCAGCTCGCAGATTAGACTCCTCGAAAAGTTCGCGCGCGGCCGCCTCTTCGATCGTCTCCCCCGCTTCGACCTTGCCACCAAAGCCATTCCATCGTCCGGATCCAAACCCGCGCTTCTTCAAACCAAGAAGCAATCTCCCATCCTTATGCACCAGACAAAGCGTTAAAATTTTAAGTTTTTTGTTTGGCATAAAATTTATTTGCCTAATTGGTCATTCTCTACTTTCCTTGCCTCTTTTCTCTTATTTTCCATATCTAAATCCCATATCTCTTTTGACTCACGAAAAATAACGTAAAGAAGGCCAAAGGTAGCGAAGCCAAGAACATAAGGCAAGAGAAAGACTAAGTGAGTCCTACCGAAAACAACGATCAAAACATCGATCAGAATAAAAACGAGACGCACTTCCGTCGGACCTATGCCAGAATAAGATATGCGAAATTTATTGGAAGTAGCCATGGTCAAAAAAGAGTTGACCATAAATCCAGAGAAGATAATAAAGACGAAAAAGAACAGCAACTTCGAATAATCAGGCAAAAGTATCATATAACCGGCCATGATAGCGGCCAGAAAAAAATAATCCAAAAGATGGTCCATGTAATACCCCCAACGCACTGTGCCGAAATCACGAGCCCGTCCAACCGCTCCATCCAAAGAATCTGTTAGCCACTGTAAAGCGATCATGACTGCCACCACGAACAACCAATCGATATTGCCAAGGGCCAAATAACTAAAAAAGATTATTAAGATACTTATCGGAATAGAGCATAAAGTAAGATGATAACCCTCCATCCATTTAGGAACTTTCGGTACTGCCCACTTAATAAACCGTTGTTCTAGGGAGTAAAAAAAGCGATGCTCCGACTTTTTTGTCTCCATTGAATTTATTCTGACTATTTTCCATAATGTGTTTTAGGAACACACATTTTGCACCTTAGCCAACGCCTCGTTGGGCGTCAGCCC
>CAZJPG010000004.1:0-54050 GCA_964547855.1 uncultured Gammaproteobacteria bacterium
GGTGAAGGAAAAAATTATTAGCATAAAAGAGAAGATAGCAAAATATAAAAAAAATAAAGAAATAATTTCTAAAACACAAGAAGATTTGTTGAGTGAACTTATTGTTAAGCTCGATTATTTGGAATTAAAATTTTTTAAAATAAAAGAAATTATTACTGTTTTAACTGGAGATATGAGTATTTTTAAGCTTAATCAAGATACCGGAGTGGTTTCTTTTAATGGGGTTGATATTTTAAAATTAAACAGAGCTAATCTAGACAAGCCAGTTGTTCAGGGAAATATTTCTGAAGGTTATTTTAAAGACTGTGATGATTTTATGTATAGCAAGGAAAAAAGGAATAAGCAGAAAGAGCTAGAAATGCTTACAGAGGAATATTATCAAATAGCTCATAGGATTGGTCATATAATTATTAAACTCCCTGGTTTAAAAAGTTTTGATTTTAAAGAAATTTCAATAATTAGAAATAACTTAATAGAGCATCCTGAAGGCAAGAATAGTATGGTGATGGTAAATTCTTTTTCGTATTCTAGATTGGACGGACCAGTTATAAAAGGGATTAGAATTAATAATCAATTAAATCATTTAGATAAGGGCTTGTATCTGAATAATGAGAGGTTTTTAAATGAAATAGAAAAAGTTTTTGTTTTATGAAAAGAGTTTATGTTATACATGGCTGGGGCGCCAACCCAAGTTGTAATTGGTTCCCATGGCTTAGACAGGAGCTTGAGAATAAGGGGGCGGAAGTCTTCGTTCCAGAGATGCCGAACACTAATTATCCGCAATGCAAAGAATGGGTCGAGAATCTTAGGGTGTTGATAGGTGAGCCGAATTCCGACACAATCCTAGTCGGGCATAGTTTGGGCACGGCGACGATCTTGAGGTATTTGGAGTCGTTAAAAGAAGGCGAGTCCGTGGGCGAGGTATTCTTGGTGGCCGCCGCCGACGCTAACCCTGGTTTTCCGGAGGTCGAAAGTTTCGTTTCGACTCCGCCGGACTATGAAAAGATAAAGAAGGGGGCCAAATCGTTCACTGTCATTCATAGCGACGACGATCCGGTCGTGCCATTCGAGATGGGCCAGCGTTTAGCCAAAGGGTTGGGTGCGGAATTCATCCCTTTGTCAGGCTTGGGACATTTGAATGCTGGCGAGGGATACGGCGAGTTCGATTTACTACTCAATAGGATAATAAAATCTTGAAGTGATGGAAAAAATCGCCCAAAATTTTGCATGACGAAAGAATCTTCGCCGTTTATGCCTTAAGATAAAAAAAGAACGAGAGCCTGTAAAAAGCTCTCGTTTTAGTTTTGTACAAAAAGGCTGTAGCGTCAGAAATCGAGGTAGGCGCTCAATTCGCCGACCGGTTCTTTGGCCTGAAAGTCGTAGAACGCTATCGGTTCAAGACTTAGCGGTGTTCCCGGTATGGTCAAATTGGCTCCGCCTCCGGCTCTCCAGGTCGGTCCAAGGCGATATGTCTTGAGTTCCGGCTTGAGCCAGTCATTGGCCTTATATGCGGCACAGAAATACAAATAATCATTGTCATCATCGCCGCTGGCGCCATATTCATACCAGCCGTAAAGCGAGAAGTCTTTGATCGTCAGCGATCCATCCGCAGCAATACGCCACCAGCCATCGGCCGTCTCGACTCCGCCGTAAACGGTGAAGCAGAACATCGACGAGGGGTAGAAGCATATTCCACCAACACCTTCGGCCCAGCCTTCCAGGACATACCCGAAAGCATTGAAACCGACCAGCGAGCCGGAGTCGCGATGGGTGACGAACACCCAGGTTTGCGGGGCCACCTGGTCGCTCTTTGTCACGACATCTCTGGCCATGAACTGGATGGTGTTCTGAGAGCTGGCCGAGGCTACGACCAACAAGACGACAAGCGACAGTCCGCGAAGGGAAAGTCTCACAGGGTCCTCCTTGAAAAAAGGTTGATGTTTTTGTTTGGTTTACTGCACTTAAAAGAACCGTTGATAATATCATAAAAATATTTTTTTGTCAATATTGGCAAAGATGCCTCCTTGGTCGTTCTTGAAGACATGTTTAGGTCTTCGACAGTCACTCAAAGTGTGCTAAAATATAAGAAGTTATCAATAAAATTCAAATAAAATGAACAACGAAATATTCGCTCAAAGAGAGAAAAAATTAGATAAGATATTTAACCCAGGAGCAGTTGCGGTCATTGGCGCCTCTGACCGCCAAGGAGGTGTAGGCAATGCCCTGATGAAGAATCTTATCGGCAATGGTTTCCAAGGTATTATCTATCCAGTGAATCCAGTTCGCGAGAGCGTGCAGGGCATCAAGGCCTATCCGAGGATCGGCGATATTCCTGATAAAATAGATTTAGCTTTGATCGCCACTCCGGCCTCGACCGTTCCGGCGATAGTTGAGGAGTGTGGACAGGCTGGCGTATCTGGAATCATAATCATCTCTTCCGGTTTCGATGAGATCGGTGAAAAAGGGCATGAAATGACCGAGCAGATCATGGAGACGGCGAAAAATTATGGCATGCGCATCATTGGTCCTAATTGTCTTGGATTCATTCGCCCATCTATAAATCTTAATGCCAGTTTTGCTAATAAAATGGCCCTGCCTGGGCACATCGCCTTTATCTCGCAGTCTGGCGCTTTGTGCACTTCGATTCTGGACTGGTCGGTAAAGAACAATGTTGGCTTCTCTCATTTCGTCTCAATAGGTTCGGCTTGCGATATAACTTATCACGACTTGATCGATTATTTCGGCGAAGACCCTAACACTGAAAGTATCTTGGTGTATATGGAGTCATTGAAAGAGGCGCGCAAGTTCATGTCCGCCGCTCGAGCCTTTTCGCGCCATAAGCCGATCGTCATTTTGAAAGTCGGTCGCACTGCTGAAGGTTCACGCGCCGCTAAATCTCATACTGGTGCCCTGACTGGTAATGACGCTGTCTATGATGCGGCCTTCGAGCGTGCCGGCATTATTCGCGTGGACGGCGCTTTGGAATTGTTTCATGTGGCCAAGGCTCTGGCTATGCAGAAGCGTCCGGCAGACAATCGCGTGGCCGTCATTACTAATGCTGGCGGTCCTGGTGTCATAGCCACAGATTTTTTGTCTATACGTGGCGGGCGCCTGGCGGAGTTATCTAAAACAACGATCTCTAAATTGAAGAAAATATTACCAGCATCAGCTTCGACTAATAATCCAGTCGATATTTTGGGCGATGCCGATCCGCAGCGCTATCGTCAAGCCGTCGAGCTATGCCTTAATGATGATGGCGTGGATGCCGCTCTGGTCATTTTGACGCCGCAAGAAATGACCGATCCGACCGATGTGGCCCGTGAGATAGTCGCCATTAAAAACAAAAAAGGCAAGACCATGTTCGCTTCTTGGATGGGCGGCGATGACGTAGCTGAGGGTCGCGCCATTTTAGAGAAGGGTAACATACCGATCTACCGTACCCCGGAGGAGGCTATTAATATCTTTATGTATGTTGATAGCTACGCTAAGCGTTTAGAATTTTTGAAGGAGACTCCGGCCTCTATTCCGCATGCTTTTAAGCCTAAGACCGAAAAGAATCGTCAGATAATAGAAAGCATCGCCGAGACTGGACGCTCTGTTTTGACCGAGGACGAATCGAAGGAGCTTTTATCGAATTATGGTATACCGGTCGCCAAGAATGGACGAGCGACTTCGGCCGAAGAATCTGGTCGGATATCAGAATTGATCGGTTTCCCGGTGGTCATGAAAATTTTGTCGCCGGATATACTACATAAGACGGATGTTGGAGGGGTCAAGTTGAATATAAATAGTAAATCCGAAGCTGAAAAAGCCTATAAAGATATAACGGCTGGTGCCAAAAAACACGCACCGAAGGCTAAGATCGATGGCGTATTCATCGAAGCTATGACCCGTAAGCGCTATGAGCTTTTGATCGGTTGTAAGAAGGACGAGGTCTTTGGTCCAGCTATAGTTTTCGGCATGGGTGGTGTGGCTGTCGAAGTGTTTAAGGACACTAAGGTCGGATTACCGCCATTGAACATGTCGCTAGCACTCAAAATGCTCAAGAGTACTAAGGTGTATCGTTTGTTAGAAGGATATCGCGGTATGCCGGGCGTAGATATCGAAGCCATCCAATTTTTGTTATACAAGTTCGCTTATTTAGTGACGGATTTTCCAGAAATAAAAGAACTCGACATCAATCCGTTTTCGGTCGATGAGAAAGGTGGTGTTGTTTTGGATGCGAAAGTCATCCTTGACGAAAGAGTTCTTGGCGTTAAACATAAACCGTATTCGCATTTAGTCATCTCTCCGTACCCCAAAGAATATGAAACGGATTTTATACTGAAAAAGAGTAAGAAGAAGGTTTCGATAAGACCGATAAAACCGGAGGATGAGCCGCAAGAAGAAGGGTTATTTAAATATCTATCGGCCGAGACTTTGAAGCAAAGATTCTTGTCTTCGTTTAAGGGTGTGACGCGCGAGATGTTGGAAAGATTCACTCAAATAGATTATGATCGCGAGGTTGCCTTGGCTGCAGAGATGACGGATAAAGGTAAAAAGATATTCATTGGCGTAGTGCGCTTAACGTCTGATCCTTACAATGAGACCGCTCATCTTTCTTTTGTCGTCGCCGATCCTTGGCAAAAACAAGGATTAGGCGGTAAGTTTTTGGATTATATTTTGGAGCTTGCCAAGGAGCGCGGCGTTAAGAAAGTTTGGACTAGGTTGCTTCCTGGCAATAAGGTGGCAGCTAATATGTTCGAGAAGCGTAATTTCAAGATCGAGAAAAAAGGATCTTATTTGGTCGCAGAATTAGAGTTGGAGGAATAATGGAAGGCTGATTATTTTTAAAAATAATCAGCATAGTATTCAATATTCACTATTCGCTATTCAAAATGTTTTTGGATAAATTTAAAAAAAATCTACCAGGTTTGATTTTGGTATTATTCTTAGTGGTTGGTTTTACCGTCTACGCCAACTCTTTCAATAACGGATTTTTTTGGGACGACGATGATTTGATAACTAATAATGTCTTTGTCCAAAGATTTGATATTGTTAAATTCTTCACTAAGAACGAGATAGCTGGTGTTGGTCAGGTCAGTAATTATTGGCGCCCTTTGCTTTTGGTGTCGTTCGCCATTGATTATAAACTGTGGGGACTTCATCCGATCGGCTTTCATCTTACTAATACTTTATTGCACGTATCGAATGCCTGGCTATTGTTTTTAATTTTTGGATTTTTGATATCGTCGCGACTGAATAGGCGTGAGGGATGGGTCTTGTCTTTTTTGGCGGCATTATTATTTCTGATTCATCCCTTGCAAACTGAAGCCGTAACTTATGTTTCGGGGCGAGGCGATCCCTTATCGACTCTATTTTCTTTGTTGTCCATAGGTGCTTATATTGTCTTCCGGGAAAAGAATAAAGTCTGGTCGTATGTATTGGCAATAGTTTTCTTGATTGCTGGGCTGTTGATGAAAGAGCAGGTTGTTTTTTTGCCTTTACTGTTTGTCTTGCTGGAATTCGTTTTTTATCGCGAGGACAATATAAAGAAAAGTGCTTTGTCTTGGTTAAGGTCGCTTTGGCCTTTTTTCGCTGTTTCGGTCATCTATGTCATTCTGCGCCTAACTATCTTTAATTTTAATGATTTGCTTTCCGGTGTAGATGGTCAGGTGGGGGATTATTCACAAGCTAATGTTTGGCAGAGGGTACTGACATTTTCTTCGGTCATGCTGTCATACTTTAAGCTTCTGTTTATCCCGACTGGATTGCATATGGCTCGCGAGGTCGAGACAGTAAAGTCTGTGCTTTCTTGGCCGGTGGGCATTTTTTTATTTTTAGTCATCGGATTGTCTTGCTTATCTTTTAAACTCTGGAAAAAGGAAAAGTTGATCGCCTTTGGCCTGCTATGGTTTGCGGTCATATTATTGCCACGTACTAATATTATCGCCATCAATCGCCCGATGTACGAGCACTGGCTTTATTTGCCGATGTTCGGTTTTTGGCTAGCTGTACTCTCTATTTTTTGTTTATTTCATGAGAGTCTAAGGTCAATTAAAGCTAAAAATGTTTTTAAGGTTTTTTGTATTGTTATTTTTTCTTTTTTCATTTTTCTTTTTTCATCCTTGACTGTGTTAAGGAATATTGATTGGCGCGATCCGATAACATTTTATGAAAAGAATTTGTCATATACCCCGAATAATTATATTCAGCTTAATAATTTGGCCATGGCCTATGCCGATGTCGGACGAAATAGCGACGCGATAGAGACCTATAGGAAAAGCTTGGCCATTGCCGATATCTATCCTCAAGTACATCATAATTTAGCCAATAGCTTGGCGGCGATTGGTTCATCGACCGAGGCGGAGGCTGAATATCGCAGAGCGATCGAAATGAGCCCTGAATTCTACCAGGCTTATATTAACCTGATCACAATACTGGTCGGAGAGGGGAGGATAGATGATGCAAAGCAGGTTTTAGGCGAGGCAGAGGGGGTTTTTGCCGATATTGCCGATTTCTGGTATCTTAAGGGAGTGATTTATTATAGCTTCGGGGAGTTTGACGAGGCTTTATCAGCCATGAAAAGAGCAGCGTCTTTAAATCCAAAAAATGAAGAATATCAGGAAATCATAACTAATCTTAGCTTAAACAAAGACAAATGATAGGTAAATTTTTTAATAAAGGGATAAACAGTGTGACCGTGGCGGCCATAATAATCGCCATGTCCTCTTTGGTTAGTCGTCTTTTGGGAATACTTCGCGACAGAATATTGGCCGGAGAATTTGGGGCCGGACAGACGCTTGATGTCTATTATGCCGCTTTCCGTTTGCCAGATTTAATTTTTAACATCGTCGTCATGGGGGCTTTGACCGCCGGTCTTGTGCCTGTGTTTACAGGACTTATCAATGATTGGAAAGACGGTCGCCCTAATCTTTTTAGCGATGGGAACAAGAAGGCCTGGGAGCTTATAGACAATTTAATTAATTTGATGTTTTTGGTGTTGTTGGTCTTTTGTTTTTTAGGCATCGTTTTCGCCGATCAATTGATGAGCTTGATGGCTCCTGGCTTTTCTTTGGAGGCCAAACATGAGTGCGCGTCTTTGACTCGTATAATGTTCCTTTCGCCGATGTTCTTGAGTCTGTCAGGTGTTTTTAGTGGTATCTTGCAATCCTTCCGTCGTTTTTTTCTGTATTCGCTCGCACCGATACTTTATAATGTCGGCATAATCGTGGGTGCACTTTTTTTCGTTCCAACTTTTGGAATAAAGGGTTTGGCCTGGGGTGTCGTCTTGGGTGCGGCCATGCACATGGCCATACAGATCCCGGGTGTGGCAGCTTTGGGCTATAGATATCGTCCGTTGATAAATTTTAAGGATAAAAGTCTGCGTAAGATAGTAAAGATGATGGTCCCTCGAACATTGACATTAGTCGTGACTCAATTTAATTTTATGGCCGTCACCATAATCGCCACCGGACTTTCGGCTGGTTCTTTGGCGATCTTTAATTTGGCTAACAATCTTCAGTCTTTCCCGATAGGTATTTTCGGTATATCGTTCGCCGTGGCTGCCTTCCCAATATTGTCGGCAGCCGCTGGCAGGACAGACAAATTGATCAAGCATTTTTCTAATACTTTTCGTCAGATATTATTTTTTATCGTGCCGTCGACTATCTTGCTGCTGATCTTAAGAGCCCAAGTCACTCGCATAATATTGGGCAGCGGTAACTTTGACTGGGAGGACACGATGCTTACTTTTGATACTTTAGGATTGTTCTCGATCAGTTTATTTGCCCAGGCGACCATTCCTTTGTTGATGAGAGTCTTTTATGCTCGTCATGACTCTAAGACTCCGTTCATTTGGGGAATGGTCTCAGTAGTGGCTAATATCGCCATGGCTTTGTATTTTGTTAGCCACAAGGGCGTGCTTGGTTTAGCTCTATCCTTCTCTTTGTCTAGTATTTTGAATTTTATACTTCTTTGGCTTTCCTTGCATAAAGTCCTTGGGTCAATGGATGAGGATCGAGTACTCGTCTCTACTGTAAAATTCTCTTTGGCTGGCGTTGCTGGCGGCTTCGTAGCTCAGTCCATGAAACATGCCATTGAGCCTTTTGTCGGCACTTCTCATTTTGTTGGGCTTTTGGCGCAAACCGCAGCCTCTGGGATATTGGGTTTGGCCGTTTACTTCTTGGTCTGTTATTTGTTGCGCAGTGAGGAGATGATGGCGTTTTGGGCATCGGTCAAGAGCCGCTTAATAAAGCTTTGGGGACGCAGCCGAATGGTGAATATGGAGAACGTCTAATGTTTTTATTTCTAAAGCAGGGTAAGTAGATTGACTACTAGGAAGAAAACCTTTAATATTAGAAGATAAAGGTCAAAAAGACCTTTTTATTGTCTTATTTCATGAAAAATATCAGGAATTTTTGCATAATTGCCCATATCGATCACGGAAAATCGACTCTTTCCGATAGAATGTTGGAGATGACGGGAACTATAGAAAAGCGCCGCATGAAGGAGCAGTTTTTAGATATGATGGATTTGGAAAGAGAAAGAGGTATCACCATCAAACTTAAGCCGGTATCCATGAATTTCAATGGTTACGAGATGAATTTGATCGATACTCCTGGACATGTGGATTTCTCTTATGAGGTTTCTCGCTCTTTGGCGGCGGTCGAAGGAGCTATTTTGCTTATCGACGCTACTCAAGGGATACAGGCTCAGACTTTGGCTAACTTGTATTTGGCCCTAAAAGAGGATTTGACGATTATCCCAGTAATAAACAAGATCGACCTGCCAGCTGCTGACATACCTAACACAAAGGCCGAGATAGTGAATTTGATTGGTTGCGATGAAAGTGAAATATTGTCCGCTTCTGGAAAGACTGGCGAGGGCGTTGAGGCCATACTAAAGGCTGTTATAGACAGGATCCCGCCGCCTACCGGCGATGAGGCTAAACCTACTAGGGCACTTATATTTGATTCTAATTATGATGAATATAAGGGTGTTGTGGCGCATATTAGGGTCGTTGATGGATCGTTCAAGAAAGGGGATAAGATAAAATTGCTCTCCAGTAAAACAGAGAGTGAAATTTTAGATATCGGCGTATTTAAACCAGACTATCATCCAACATCCGGTCTTTCCGCTGGTGAGGTCGGATATGTTATCACTGGCTTTAGGGATGTCTCGGAGTGCGGAGTTGGTGATACTGTAACTCTTTTGTCGGATCTGGGTAAAGTCGAGCCGCTCAAGGGTTATGAGCAGGCGAAGCCAATGGTCTTTGCCGGTATTTTTCCGCGCGAAGGCAATGATTTCAAGGACCTTAGGGAGGCTATGGATCGTCTTAAGCTCAATGATTCTTCTTTGACCTATGAACCAGAAAGATCGGAGGCCTTGGGTTTCGGGTTCCGTTGTGGTTTTCTTGGTTTGCTGCATTTAGAGATATTCCAAGAGCGCCTTCGTCGCGAATTCAATCTTGATTTGATAGTCACCGTGCCAAGTGTAGCTTATAAAGTCTATAAGCGTGGGACTTTGGAAGAGATCACGGTTAGAACCCCGCAGAAATTGCCGTCTCTCGGAGAAGTCGATCGCATCGAGGAGCCGTGGGTGACCATGGATATCGTGGTGCCGAAAGAATATATCGGCAAGGTTATGGATTTGGCTCAAGAGAAAAGAGGAATTTATAAAAATACCGAGTATATTGACGAAAAGAGAGTGATCATACATTATCAGATGCCGATGGCCTCAATCCTGACCGATTTTTATGATAAGATAAAGAGTGTCAGTTCTGGATACGCTTCGATCAATTATGAGTTTTTGGATTATCGTCCAGCTAAAGTGGTTAGGCTTGATATTCTAGTCGCTGAGGATATGGTCGAGGCTTTATCGGTTATAACCTACGAAGACGATGCTTATCGACGTGGACGCGAGATAGTCGAGACTTTGAAAGATTCATTGCCTAAGCAGATGTTCGTGGTCAAGATTCAGGCAGCTGTCGGCGGGAAGATCATTGCCGCTGAGCAGTTGTCAGCTATGCGCAAGGACGTTACGGCCAAACTTTATGGCGGCGACGTTTCCCGTAAAATGAAACTTTTAAAGAAACAGAAAGAAGGAAAGAAGAAAATGATGCAAGCCGGCAAAGGTTCGGTCGAGATACCGCCGGAGACATTTGTAAAGATATTGAAGAAATAGTTTTTGGCGCTAATTATAAAGTTTAGCGCATGGTGCGAAATATTTCATACTTCATATTTATGAAAAAGAAACTTATCGTTAAAATGACCTGGGTATTCATATCGTTGATGGTCATCTTCTCTATGGTGGCCTGGACAGTGGCCCCATATCTTTGATTTTTGATTTTTACGCCCATCAATGAATAGAATATGGCAAGCTTTGCCTAAAGCAAGAGAGGATTTTTTTAAGAGATACCCGGAGTACGACCGGGTTGTCTTGCAGTTGCTATATAATCGCGGCATCAGAGACCGCGATGACATGGAATTCTTTCTGTCTGGTCGCTATGAGGAGAATTTCGACCCTTTTATCTTTAGAAAGATGGAGGAGGCCGTGGCTTTGGTGATTGACACTATTAAGTCCAGACAGAAAATTTGCGTCTATGGCGATTATGATGCTGACGGAGTCACTTCGACATCTTTATTGTTTGAGGTTTTAACGACGCTCAAGGCCGATTGTTTCGTTTATATACCGAATCGATCTAGCGAGGGGTATGGAATGCATAATAGTGCGATTGATAAGATAGCCGGTAAGGGGGCTAAATTGATCATTACCGTCGATAATGGGATTCGCAATAAGGCCGAGATAATATATGCCAAGGAGAAGGGTATGGATGTTATAGTTACTGATCACCATGAACCACCAGAGTTAGTCGATGATTTGCCGCCATGTCTGATCATTGACCCGCACGTAAAAGGCGAGAGATATCCATTTAAATATTTGGCTGGAGTGGCCGTAGCCTTTAAATTGGCCAGGGCTTTAGTCGAGAGATCGACTTTGGCGGCCGAAATGAAGGAGAAATTATTAACGAAGGTTTTGGATTTGGTGGCCATTGGCACCGTAGCCGATTGTGTGACTCTTCTTGGTGAGAATCGCTTGCTTTTAAAGAAAGGGTTGGAGGTTTTGAACTCGACCAAGAGAGTTGGCCTTAAGGAACTCATAAAGAAGGCTAAAATAGACGGTAAGCACCTAGAGTCCTGGAATATAGGTTTTCAAATAGCTCCTCGTCTCAATGCTTCCGGGCGCATGGGCAGTGCTGGTGGAGCCTTTAATTTACTCTCGACCAAAGAAAAGGAAATCGCGGAAGAGGAAGCCGAGAAGTTGGATGAGAGAAATCAGCGTCGTCAGAAAGAAACAGAGGAGATAGTGCGCGAAGTCGAAGAACAAATAAAAGAACAACTTGAAGAGAAGATAATTATCGGCGTTTGCCCAGACGAAAAAAAGCCATGGAACGAAGGTATTGTGGGCTTGGTGGCTGGTCGCATAGCTGAAAAATATTATAAGCCATGTTTGGTCATGACCAAGGCCGAAGGGTTTTATAAAGGCTCTGGACGCAGCATTGATGAATTCAATTTATTCAAGGCCTTAGAGGAGGCAAAGGAGCATTTAGCTAAGCACGGCGGTCATCAGTTGGCTTGTGGTTTTTCTTTATCCGTTTCCAAATTATCATCGTTTTCCGCTAAGATGCGAGAGATAGCCAGAAGGGAACTCGATGGTGTCAATCTGGAGTCAAAGGTCGTAATAGACTGTGAGTTAGAAGGCGGAAAAATAAACCGAGAGTTATTGAAGGATATAAGCAAGTTAGAGCCTTTTGGCTTTCGCAATCCGCAGCCTAAATTCATGACCAAGGGTCTAATGATCAGGGATATAGTTTATCTTGGTGCGGAAAAGAAGCATATTAAATTGCGTTTCGATGGTCTCTGGGGCATCGGTTTTTCTAAGGCCGAGGAATGGAAGGATATTAAGATCGGCGATGTCGTTGACGCTGCCTATCATCTTGAGCTTAATGAATTTAACGGCAGTTCCAACTTGCAACTGAAGTTGGTTGACATTAGATTGAGCCACGGAGTGTGAATTAATATTCGTTTTGTTTAATCTTTTGTCGGCTACCGCTCACCGCCTCCGGCGCGGCGGTTCGCTACTGCTTCTCGCGGCCTCTTCGCGCCTTGCGCGAAACTGTGCCCGGCCGCTTCGAAGAAGCGCGCCGACAAAGATTAAAAAAACATATAAGGCATATATGGAAAATTCAAAAGAACTAATAATCCATACCGACGGTGGAGCTAGGGGTAATCCTGGGCCGGCCGGCATAGGCGCGGTTTTAAAGGATAAAGATGGTAATTTGGTAGCTGAGGTCTCCGAATATATCGGTGAGACGACGAATAATCAAGCCGAGTATAGGGCGGTTTTAGCGGCATTGGAGAAGGCCAAATCATTGGGAGCCGAAGAGTTGGAGTTCGTGTTAGATAGTGAATTGGTGGTTAAACAGCTTAATCGGGAATACAAAGTCAAAGACAAAGGTTTAGCTGTAGTTTTCATGAAAGTATATAACGCTTCATTGGGATTTAAGAAAGTTTCATTTCGCCATGTTCGTCGTGAGATGAATAAGGAAGCTGATGCTTTGGTGAACAAGGCGTTGGACGCAAGGACTAGTATTTAGTATAAAGCCCCTTGTTGGGGTTTTATTTTTTAACCATTTTAAAATACTCGATACTTTATACTAGATACTAAATAAACTTTTCCACAACAAAAAACCCACCAATTTCTTGGCGGGTTTTTTGTTTTGTCTTAGGTTTTTCTTTATTATTATTCTAAATCAGCCCGTAGGCCAAACCTAGTAATGTTAGCATCTGCAATGCTTTGTATATATTTTATCTCATCTTCTCCTTTTTGTGAAGTGAATAAGTGTTTGAAGCGAGCCTGGATCTTCAAATACTCTTCGACTGGTTTGAACTCTTTCATCTTGGACGAATTGACTAACTGACCATCGATGAACTCTAATTGCGGGTAAAGACCCGTTTGAACGGCTAGCTTGCCAGCTTTCATAGCATCAGAAGGCTTTAATCCCCAACCAGGTATGCAAGGAGCCATTATCTGTATATAGGCAGGTCCTCCCATCTCCAAGGCTTTTTTAACTTTAGCAGTTATGTCCTGCGGGTATCCGGCGGTCGATTGAGCTACGTATTTCAAACCGTGAGCCAAGGCTATCCCGATCATGTCTTTTTTTCTTTGTGTGGAGCCGATAGACTCCTTTCCGGCCGGTGCGGTGGTAGTGGAAGCTCCAGCTGGAGTCGCTCCAGAGGCTTGATAGCCGGTGTTGGAGTATATCTCTGTGTCATAACAGATATAGACGACGTCGTCGCCACGCTCCCACATTCCTGATATTAGACCTATGCCGATATCGAATGTCGCGCCATCGCCACCTTGGGCGATCACCTTAGTCTTTATTTCCTTGCCTCCTCGCTTGATTTTAGCGTCTAAGGCAGCTCGTATCCCAGAGGCTACGGCTGACGCATTTTCAAATAAAGAATGTATCCATGGCACTTTCCAAGATGATTCCGGATAAGGAGTGGTGGTCACCTCACTACAGCCAGTGGCATTGGCGATAATGACGTCTGGTCCCATGGCGCGAGTGGCGGCCATAGCCGACACCAATAATCCGCAGCCAGCACAGGCTCGGTGCCCAGAAGCGATCAGTACGTCGCCTTGTTTTAACTCTGTTTTGTTATTGTTCATATTTATTTTTTGTTATTCAACATGAAAATGATTTGCACTGGCATCTTTGTTGTATTTGCAGTTAGATGCTTCAGTATAGTAGTCACAACAAGTTGGTCCGCTTGTGCACTCATATTGAAAGTTGGTCAGGTTCGCTGCCTTTAATTTTTTAGCCATGGTGTCGACTTTTGTTGGATCTTCGCTTTTGTCTGTAAAATTTAAATCAACACATCTGCCGTCTGTATGACATGGGTCTATGTGATGGTCTGTCGGTGGCCAAGCTTCGGTTACTTGCCAACCACTATAGGTCATATATATTGTTTTTAGCTTTTCGGCCATCTCTGGGGATGCTTTGCAGCTAGAAGCATTTTTGCACATTCCTAGATATATGTCTGTGCAATTATCACATGCCTTACAATTTATTTTGTAATCATTTGGGCAGCCAGGTGGTATGGTCGGACAGCAGCAAGTTTGATTACTTCCTACGTTGGAGCCACATAATTTTACGGCAAGCAGGTTATTAGAACTTCCTGTAAGATCGATGGCTGAATAACTGTATTTAGTTTGGTTTTCTTGACAGGTATTATTTGCTGCCCAGGAGCAGCCAGGCTGTTGTTGATATGAACAGCAGCAAGCGTAGTTGTCGCCTGGTTTTTTTGTGGCTGCACAATCAGAATCGGTGCCGCTTGGCGTGTTTGGTGGACAACCAGTATTACCGGTCCCACTGGTTGTCTCTGATCCGGTTTTTACTTTTTGCGTCTCAGTCCAGGAGCAATTTTTTTCGGAAGAATTGGTACTGCTTTTCACGTCAAATTTCAGGCTCGTTACATTACTACTTAGATTAACCAGTGCAGGATTGACCTGTGATAGCACTATATACGATGTTAGAACTAATACCATGCCAGTAATGGCGGCGAATATCATTTCCTTGGCCTCTCCGATCGAGGATGGGTTTCCTCCGGCCAATATCCATCTAAGGCCGCCGATCATAAGCATGACCGCAGCCAAGATGCCTACAGCTCCAACGGCGTAAGTATAGACGGATTTAACGTAGGCCGCGATTGGTGCGGTAGTCTTATCAAAGACGATGTCCTGGCCGATCGGTACGTTGGCTTTGAACGTCTCTTGGGCGTTGGCTATTTCTGGCGATGAAAAACTTCCGACAGCGGCAACTGTTTGAGCTGCGGCCAAAGCAACGAATACCCAGGCCATTAGGCGGGGCATTAATCTAAGCTTGGAAGTCTTATTTTTCTTTTTAGGCATAAGCGCGGTAGTAGTAAATATTTTTTAGGGATTTGATAAAGCGTTTTTCTGTCCATGCTTTATACATGATACTTAATACTTCATGCAAAAAGTATAATGTATAAAGTATAATGCCCGATGCGTGTAAAGATTTGAAAATTTATCGTTTTTGTTACTTTATTTACCAAGCCAAATATCTTCCTCTCCGCCAGGGATGGATTTTTCCAATATCGTTTCAAAGGTTTCAGCATTAATATCTCGTCCGCCAAGCCCGACGACAAAGCTTTTAACTGAAGAAAAACCTTTATTCAATAAGGAAGACCGAACTTCCAAGGCTAGAGGGGCAGTCGCTCCTAAAGATGCATCTTTTTCGACTACGGCTACATTTTTGGCTCCGAATTTTTTCAAGGCTTCGGCTATCTCTTCTCCTGGCCATGGGCGCATAGTTCTTATTTTTAATACTCCGACTTTGCCTTTGCCTCCGGAGAACATTCCACTTGGCGCTTTTTTATTGGCTTTATCAGCGGCATCCTTCGCCGTTCCAGCCAAAGAACCCATGGTGATTATGACTTTTTCAGCCTTTGCTGGTCCGTAGTATTCAAGTAGGCCAGTATCCAAAAGAACGTCTTTGCATTCTTTGCACAAAGTTTTGAAAGCCTTTTTGTATTTTTGGTACTCTTCGTTTATGAGCTTTTTAGAGTCGATGATATTTTCATGAGCTTCTTTTCTTATCTCGAAATAATGCGCCGGAGTGGCTAAGGCACCCAAGGTTCTAGGATTCTCTGGGTCTAAGTAGCTGCCTTTTTTTGGTTTGTAGGTTGGCAAGAATTTTTGCACATCCTTTTCTTCTGGTAGTATAACCTCCTCATAAGAATGAGTAAGCACGAAGCCGTCGACATTCACGATGGCTGGGGCCATTATTTTCTCGGCGACCTTATAGGAAATGATGTGCTGCATGACCGCTTCTTGGTGATTCTCGGAGAACAATATTAAAAAGCCAGCATCGCGGATGGCCATGATGTCTTGTTGGTCGTTCCATATACTGATCGGGGAGGAAATGGCACGATTGGCGCAAGTGATAACGGCCGGCAACCTCATACCAGCAATGTTGTATAACACTTCGGTCATCAACAATAATCCTTGTGAGCTGGTCGAGGTATATACTCTTTCGCCGGTAGCACTGGCACCTAGTATTATCGAAGCGGCTGCGAATTCGCTTTCGGCACGCAAGTATTCATAGTCGGCTTCACCATCGGCCTTAAAGCGAGCCAGATCTTCAACGATGTGCGTTTGCGGGGTTATTGGGTAGGCCGAAATGACCGTTGGCTTGATCGCTTTGATGGTCAAGGCGATGGCACGAGACCCTTCGAGTATTTGAGGTTTCATAGTTTAATTGAATATTGAATACTGAATTATGAATTCAGAATTTTATTTTTATATTTATGATTCACTATTCACTATTCAGTTTTTCGTAAAAACAAGAATTATTTTTTCTCCAGTTCCATGGCAATGCATTTGACTGGGCACTCTTCGGCACAGAGGCCGCAGCCTTTGCAATAATCATAATTCGTCTCTGGTCTTTGGCCCTTTTCAGTATCTTTCATTTTTATGGCATTGTCAGGACAGACCCTGGCGCAAGTGCCACAACCAATGCATTTTTCTTGATCGGTCTTGGGGATGAAAGTTCTCCAGTCGCCGGTCTTATTGTTCATGGTCGAACCGGGGGCGACCGTTAGATCTATAGTCATATTTGTTTTTAATTAAGAATGATAAGCTCTTTCCAGGGCCTCTATATTCTTTTTGATTATCTCTTCGCCTTTTTCTTCGAATTTTTCCTCAATAGCTTTCTTTAACCCCTCAATGCTTAAAAGTCCGTCCAGTTTTGCCAAAGCTCCAAGAATGGTCGTGTTGGAAAGGTTTTTGCCAAAGATTTCCATAGCTATCTTGGTGGCGTCCACTGGGTAGATGTTTCCGGCTGGAACGGATTTTTTATCTTGTCCGTAGGTTAATTTTATTTCTTCCTTAGGCTTTGAGGTGTTCACTACTACGATAACGTTCTCGTCGCAATCGGCAGTTGGATTTAAGCCTACTAAGGTTGGGTCGAGTATTATTAAAATATCAGGACTGGATACTTGCTCTCTGGTGCGTATGAAATTTTCGTCTATGCGGGCAAAGGCCTGAATAGGCGCGCCAGTACGCTCAACGCCAAAGGAAGGAAAGGCTTGCGATTGTTTGCCGTCTTTGTAAGCGGCGATAGCTAGCAATTCGGCGGCCGTGACCACTCCCTGACCACCGCGGCCATGCAATCTGATTTGTTTCATATTCGATTATTGTTTTTGATTTAAAATTAGATTTATGATCTTCTCCCAGTTGTCGAGCGGGATGTCGCCAGCCACCCTATATCCATTGACGAAGAAGGTTGGTGTGCCAGCTACGCCAAGAGTCTGTCCGTCAGCTGCGTCTTTTTGTATTTGAATCATTACGTCGCCACTTTCTAAGCAGTCTGAGAAATCTTTTTTGTTAGCCCCGACGCTAACGGCGATATTCGGTAGGCTGGAAAGATCGAAATTTCCTTGATTGGCGAATAATTTATCGTGCATCGCCCAAAAAAGACCTTGTTTGCCGGCACAGCGAGCGGCAATGGCAAGTTGGTCGGAGTTTTCATGTACGGGATAATCCTTAAAGACGATCTTAACGCTGTCTTTATATTTTATTCCTATTTGCCTGATTTTGGAGTGTGACTCTTTGCAGTATGGGCATTCGAAATCAGAGAATTCGACGATAGTTATTTTAGGTTTTTCGGACCCAAACCAGAAGTCGCCCTCGATCGGGACGGTAGAAGTCTCGGTTTGTCTTTCTATCTTTTTAGAGATGTCCGATTCGTTGTCCGCACCATCTTGCGGTCCGATGAAATAAACGATAATCGCGCAAATCAATATGATCAGACCGAAAACTATCAAGGCGATATTTTTCTTGCTCGGTTTTTCCATTGCCCTTGAGTCGTTTATTGGATTATAATATATATTGATTATAACATTTTTAATCTATGTCTCCAAATGGCAAAAATAAGGATTTAGAATATTGGGAGAAGAGAATAGAGGGGAGGTCCAAAAAGCGTTCGACTAAGGGTAAGCCAAGGATGAAGGTGAGTGGCGCTGGAGTTAAAGTTTTAGAAAGGATAATAAGATCTAAATAATAAAACTATGAAAGATTTTTTAGCTTTGCTTGGTTTTTTGTTGGCCTCGGCCGCAACCGCCGCCATAGGTGGCTTGGCTCCGTCGGCTGCGGGATATGTCGAATTAAGGCAGCCATTCTTTGCTCCGCCGTCTTGGTTGTTTGGACCGGTTTGGACTTTGCTCTATGTTTTAATGGCCGTAGCCGCTTGGCTAGTTTGGCGGGAAAGAAAAAAGACCAAAGTCAAAGTGGCTTTATTTTTTTATTTCGCGCAATTAGCCTTGAATGCCTTGTGGACGTTGATATTCTTTTTATGGATGGCCAGATTTTGGGCCGTGGTCGAAATAATTATCCTCTTCGTGTTCATTTTTGTGACTACGTTGTTTTTCGGACGCATCAAAAAGGCATCGGCCTATCTAATGATCCCGTACATGGCTTGGGTGATCTTTGCCACAGTTTTAGCTTCGGCAGTTTGGTATCTTAATAGATGATCGTCAGTTAATCTTTGATAATATATGATGAGATTTTTTTCTTGGAATGTGAACGGTCTTAGGGCAGTGATAAAAAAGGGATTTAACGAATTTCTTAAAAAAGAGAAGCCAGATATTTTAGGGTTGCAGGAAATAAAAATATCGGAAGAGGCTAGAAAAAAAGAAGAATTCGATTTTGCCGGTTATCAAGAATTTTGGAATTGCGCCAAGCGTCCAGGTTACTCGGGTACGGCCGTCTTGGTTAAGGAAGGAATTAAAGTCGTTGGTCGTGTAAAATTTCCAAATGACGACGAAGGACGAGTGTTGATTTTGGAATTCGGTAAATTTTATTTTGTTAACGTTTATTTTCCAAACGCCAATCATGAGTTGAGCCGACTTGATTTCAAAATGGAATTCAACGATAGATTACTGAAGTTTTTAAAGAAGCTTGAGAAGAAAAAGCCTTTGGTCGTTTGTGGTGATTACAATGTCGCTTATGAGCCTATCGACTTGGCGAGGCCAAAAGAAAACGAGGGCAATCCTGGTTATACTAAGGAAGAAAGGGGTTGGTTTTCGAAGTTCATGAAGGCTGGTTTTAAAGATACTTTTCGCATTTTAAACCCGGAAAAAGTCCAATATTCTTGGTGGAGTTTTAGAGCAGGGGCCAGATCGAGAAATGTCGGGTGGAGGATTGACTATTTTTGTGTTTCGTGTAATATTATCAATAAAGTTAGCAGTTCTTTTATAAAAGATGGAATTACCGGCAGTGATCATGCTCCGGTCGGAGTAGAGATAAAAATGTAAACAGGGAGGGATCGTTATGGGTAGTGTTCCTGATTGGTTGATTTTAGTTCTATTCTTTGTGGTGATGTTGGTGTCTTGTACGGCTGGTGGATGGCTTGGAATAAAATATGTCATCAACAAAGTAATTGGTTTTATAGCTCGTTATAGCAAAAATGGTTAATCTTAAAGAGGCGGTGAACATGAAAAAAAGTTTTTGGTTGGTGTCAGCGCTTGTTTCGGTCGGTGCGATATTCGTTTTGGCCGGCATGACGGCTTTGGCCTTAGTTTGGCCGAGCTACAGGAGGATCTTCGCAGCCGAATTATCCGAGGCCGTGGATCGTGGACATGAGGCTGGTGCGTATCCGGTTGATTAGGATGCGGCTGGTTAGGGGGTTGTCATGATTTTGCCAAGAGTGAAACTGAAAAAGAGAGAAGGTAGCGATAGTTATTTTATAAATGACGGCAAAAGAATATCGGCTATCAATGAATCATTTCTCAGTAATTCGGATTTATCGGTGATAGGCGTAGTCAAAGAGAATGAGAGGACTTGGTTCATTCGTAGTGATGATGTCGAGAATGGTGATGTTATTTGGGTCGAGGCGACGTTCGATGAGGTCGCCAGATACCAAGAGACCGGCAAAAAGGATTTTTTGAAAGAAGATTTACCGCTTTAATAGCGGATGGGCGACTGTGATAACAGCCGCTTTTTTATTGGGTAAAGGCAATTTTAAATGATGTTTTTTAATTTGCTTTTTTGTTTTTTTTAGGTTAAAATCGGAATAAGCGAATATTAAATAAAGTCTTTGATATATGGAAAGATACGATCACAAAGCCATTGAGAAAAAATGGCAAACAAAATGGGAGGAAGATGGGGTATACAAGACCGGAGAAGACCGCTCTAAGCCGAAGTATTATGTTTTGGACATGTTTCCCTATCCATCAGGGGCTGGTTTGCATATCGGTCATGTTAAGGGTTATTCGGCGACCGACGTTCTGGCTAGGATGAAAAGAATGCAAGGCTTCAATGTTTTGCACCCGATCGGTTGGGACGCTTTTGGTTTGCCGGCGGAGAACTATGCTTTAAAGAATAAAGTCCACCCTAAAATTCAAACAGAGGAGAATGTATCTTATTTTAAGCAACAGCTTAAGGGTTTGGGTTTTTCTTACGATTGGGACAGAGAGATAAATACTACGGATCCGGAGTATTATAGATGGACGCAGTGGGCCTTTATTAAGATGTGGGAGAAAGGTTTGGCCTACGAGTCGTTCGAGCCGATCATTTGGTGCCCATCTTGCCAGACTGGCTTGGCTATGGAGGATTTGGAAGACGGAAAGTGCGAGCGCTGCGGCAGTGAGATCGAGCGCAAGCCAATGCGCCAGTGGGTTATAAAAATAACTCAATATGCTGATCGTTTGCTTGCCGATTTGGATAAATTACCGGGATGGGAGGAGTCGATCAAGGAGATGCAGCGCAATTGGATAGGAAAATCAGAAGGTGCGGAGATAATATTTCAAATAAAAAATAAAAAAGAAGAAACAAAGAATGAGGGGGTAAAAGTCTTTACTACGCGTCCGGACACTTTATTTGGAGTAAGCTATGTGGTTCTCGCGCCAGAACACCCGTTGATCGGCGAATTGCGGTCAGATATCGGCAACTGGGGAGAGGTTGAGGAGTACATCGAAAAGGCTAGGGCCAAGACTGATTTACAAAGGACCGATTTGAACAAAGACAAGACTGGTATGAAGCTGGATGGTGTTATGGCAATAAATCCAGTTAACGATGAAAAGGTTCCAGTATTCGTCGCTGATTATGTTTTGGCTAATTATGGCACTGGTGCGGTAATGGCCGTTCCAGCGCACGATCAGCGTGATTATGAATTCGCCCGCAAATATAGTTTGCCAATGAAGCAAGTGATCAGGCCAAAGGATTGTTCTTGGGATGACATAAACAAGGTCTTAAAAGGATTGAAAAATATTAAATCCATAGCCGATGAGAGCGGGGTCAAGTTTTGGCTAATGGGAGGATTGGCCTGTGCTTTCCACAATGGAGTTATATATCGTCAGCATGGAGACTTGGATCTTATAGTCGAGAATGAAGTCGATCTCTCTGGATTCGGTTTAGTTTTGGAAAAGGCGGGTTTTTTGAAAAAAGGAGAAGAAGTGGACTGTGAAGACCCGAGCCGCAATCATTGTATATATAAGAACGACGAAGGATTGGAGGTCGGAGTCAGTCTTTATAAACATTTGCCTGATTTTAAGACTCCTGGCCTATCAGAGGAAAAGAAAAAATATAGTGACGTGGAAACTCTCGTGATCAGCCGTGAATATGCCGAGATTTTTAAGCAGCATCAAATAGAGAAGCGCAACCTTCCTAAAGATATTTTGGATAAGCAATATTTTGGTGGAAAGGCCTTTGAGGACGAGGGTGCTTGTGTGAACTCTGATTTTTTAGATGGTCTACCGACGGACGAGGCTAAGAAAAAAATGACAGAATGGCTTGAGCAAAACGAAAAAGGAAAAAAGAAGGTTAATTATAAATTGAACGATTGGGTGTTCTCCAGACAAAGATATTGGGGTGAGCCGATTCCTTTCGTGCATTGTGAAAAGTGTGGCACTGTGCCCGTTTCTGTCGACGAGTTGCCGGTTAAATTGCCGGATGTCGAGCATTATGAGCCGACCGGAACGGGGGAGTCTCCATTGGCGAATATCACGGATTGGGTTAATACGACTTGTCCTAAATGCGGTGGAGCGGCTAAGCGCGAGACCAACACGATGCCGCAATGGGCTGGTTCTTCTTGGTATTATTTGCGTTATATGGACCCAAAGAATGATGAAGCTTTGGTCGATTTGGCCAAGGAGAAATATTGGTCGCCAATCGATTTCTATGTCGGCGGCGCCGAGCATGCCACCCGTCATCTGATCTATGCTCGTTTTTGGCATAAGTTCTTATTTGATATTGGCGTCGTTAATTACGAAGAACCGTTCACTAAGTTGCAGCATGTCGGGCTTGTTTTAGGTACTGACGGCAGAAAGATCAGTAAGCGCTTGAACAACGGAGCCAATCCTTTGGATGTGGCGGCGGAATTCGGCGCCGACGCTTTACGCATCTATGAGAATTTCATGGGTCCATTTGGCCAGTCTTGTGCCTGGGGCAGCAATGGCCCTGTGGGTGTGCGTCGATTTTTAGATAAAGTTTGGGCGATAGCCAATAGTGGTTTTTCTCCTGAAAGCAGTAAGGAAGTTTTGAATTTGCTTCACAAGACCATTAAAAAGGTCGGTGACGATATTGCGGAGTTTAATTTGAATACGGCCGTCTCGGCTATGATGATCATGGTCAACGCTATCGATGAGCAGGGGATTTCTAAGGAAGATTTTTCAAAGTTCATACAAATACTTTCGCCTTTTGCCCCGCATCTTTGCGAGGAGATTTGGCATGATAAATTAGGACAGCAAGATGGTGTCTTTAAGACCGAGTGGCCGAAATATGACGAAACTTTAATGAGGGACGAAGTTATAAATTTGGTAGTTCAGGTCAATGGTAAATTACGCGCCACTCTTAAAGTGTCTCCAGAGATAAACGAAGACGAGGCCAAGAAGGTCGCGTTCGAAAACGCCGATGTTAAAAAGTGGGTCGATGGCAAAGAGATTGTTAAAGTAGTTTTTGTCCCGGGCAAACTTTTGAATTTTGTAGTAAGATAGATAATATAAAAAATTTTCGCGTAGCCCATAAAGAGTTGCGCGTCTCACATTCACGCACAAAATGAAACGTCCTCATTATTTTTCCGGAAAAGTCTCCGGAGGTTTTGTTTCCATCTATTCCTCTAAAATAATTACCGGCATCTCTTCGGCCTTAATGGGGCTGTTCTTGCCGATTTTTTTATTCGAGGCCCTAAATCTTAATCTGAGTCATGTCTTGATCTATTGCTTGATCGATTATTCTCTTTACGGATTATTGGTTTGCTTCGGGGCTAGGTTCTCTCTTAATAAATTAGGGATCAAAAAGTCTATTATCGTTAGTGTCTTTTTTGGGGCGATTTTTTATTTAGTACTGTTTTTGATGACCGAAAAAGGCGCCAGTTTCGGGCTGACCGACCATAATCTGTATTTGATGCTTGGACTTACGATCTTGTTCATAAATTTGAATCGCTGGCTCTATTGGGTGCCGATGCATACAGACCTGACAAAATTCACTGACAAGGATAACCGAGTTAGGGAGATGTCCTTTTTAGAGGCCACGTTGACATCTTTGCGCGCCATCGTTCCATTTTTTGGTGGATGGATATTGTTAGAGTATGGATATAACGTGCTTTTTCTAATGACCATTTTTATTTATTTTTCCTCGATATTTCCGTTGCTTAGATTGCCTAAGACAGAGGAGAGATTCAGCTGGACCTATGGGCGCACTTGGAAGGAATTTTTTTCCAAGAAACGCCGTAAGACCGTTCTGGCTTTTATGGGTGATGGAGCTGAAAATGTAGTGTCAGGAACTATTTGGCCGATATTCATTTGGCAGCTTTTAAATGGTAATTATTTTACTGTCGGCGCCATTTCTTCGTTAATAGTTTTGGCTACGATAGCCTTGCAATTAGCCGTTGGAAGATTCGCTGATCTTGGTAAACGTGATAAGATCCTGCGCTGGGGCACAATTTTGTACTCCGTTGGTTGGGTAGTTAAGATATTTATCGAGACAGCTTTTCAGATATTCGTTATTTCCACTTATCATAATTTGACCCGCATTTTCACTCGTGCCCCATTTGATGCCTTGAATTATCAAAAAGCCGCCGATCAAGGGCATT
The DNA here is from genome assembly GCA_964547855.1 of uncultured Gammaproteobacteria bacterium. Classification (GTDB taxonomy): domain Bacteria; phylum Patescibacteriota; class Patescibacteriia; order Patescibacteriales; family WJLG01; genus JBAZHE01. The sequence continues at coordinate 24,158 of CAZJPG010000004.1, forward strand.
ATGTTGACGAATATACTGTCATTCATGAAATGGCTTTAATGTTCGGACGCATCGTGGTGATCTTGGCGATGCTGGCTTTGATCCCGATTTTTGGCATCGCTCCAACCTTTATTTTGGCAGCTTTATCGACCTTATTGATGAATTTCTTGATCGATAGCAAGACCGTAGAGGCCATAGAAGCTAGGGTTGGCTGATAGCTGTGATAATCGTGTTGTTTGGAATTAACCAAAATAAAGCCGCAGATTTTTAAATCAGCGGCATTTTTTGATTGAGAAAATATTCAGATCGTAAAAGACTCGTAAAAATCCATTATTCTTTTTTGTGGATGTATATAATTTTTTATGTTTTCTGGAGTTGTGAATATTTCCGGATTTTTTTTATAGATTAGAAATAATTTCAAGAAAAAAGTATGGCTTACACAAAGGATGTTGGGGTGTTTTAATCTTAACTCTGACAATTTTTTATCTAATTTTTTGATTCTTGCAAGTAATTCATGCCTTTTCTCATTTAGATCGTCACTTATGAAAAGTTCGATAAAATTTTTTCTAATGGCTGTGCTTAAATTTTTATTATATTCCTTCTCTGTTATGGTTGGGGAGAATTTTATTTCTTGTAATAGTGTTGAGTAAATGATTTTCGGATTTTTATTGAAAGAGATATTTTTGATCGTTTCTTTCGCTCGTTTTGCGGTGGAGCTTATTATAAAATCAGCCTCACTTCTTTGTTTGTCAATGGGGATTTTTTTTACCATATCCATATCTAGTCCGGGGTCGTTTTTTCTAGAAAGAAGGAGTTTAATATTATTGAATTTGCTTAATTTGTTTTTTACAACAGGGTTATAGGGACCTATTTTCATTAAGGTAATCATGTTTTTAAAAATGATCGGGGGATAATTATTTCATCTCCCCCGATTCATTGTCAATAAAGCTCTCCCTCTATTACCCCAACCGGGAATTTGGGGTGTGGAGCTAAATAATCTGAATTTGGCACAAGACTAAAGTCAAAAAAATTTTTAATATTCAATGTCTCATGGTTTATAACTATGAGATTTTGATTTAAAAATATTTTTCTTAATAGTGTTCCTTGTGTCATGTAAAGGCTCATGGCGTGTGCCGCTGCTTTCTTGTTTTCCTCTTCACTTAGTTCTCGTCCTCGAAACATCATGGAGAGAAGGGCTCTTTTATTCATGAAATAAGAAAACCTTATTTTAAAATCTCTGTCCGTGCCTTGTCTATCCAATATGTTTTTTTCTACGATTTCTTGAATTTGGAGATAGTCAATTCCTTTGTCTTGGTAAAAAGATGAAAAAGTTTCCACCTTAGCCAGGCCATTAATTTTTTCTTGTATGGCCTTAGCGGAATTTTCGCAGCATTCAAGATACTTTTCCCTGTTTTCGGCTACTCGACAGTAAAACTCTTCCATTCCTGATGATATTTCTGGTAGATCCGCGACTAGTATGATCCATTTGATGTTTATTTTTCGATGACAGAGATCGTTGATTAAGCACGGAACCGAATCAATGTGGGCTTTGGCCGACAGGCTTATCCCGCTTCCAAGTTTACCGGAAAAAGTATATTTTTCTCCGTCATTTGGGTAATCTGGACAGACATTGGATACTAAGGTTATTTCCTTATTCATCCTTTCTATTTTTTTAACTCCTTGTTTGGAAAACAGAATTTTGTTAGCCTGACCGACAGTGAAATAGTCTTTGCGATTGAGCGACATACGTCCTCCTTTTTTTGTTTTAAAGAACAGTGAATAAAGAACAAATAAAAAACCTCCCGTCTCTTTATTGGAATATTAAAATTCCAGTAAAAGGACGGAAGGTTGTTCCGCGGTGCCACCTTTTTTATTTTGCTAATTCGTTTTTGGCGTTTTATTTATAAAAATAATCCGCCAGTGACGGATTAACAAAATCTCTTTCACTGACTCAGTCTCGTCTTTTGAGACGACGACATCAGCTTTCCCATGATTACGGGGGAGTCCGGGCCAACACTATGTGCATTGGCCATCTCAGCATGCCCAACCCCTTGTATTTGCACAAGGGACATGCGTCAATGATTTTTGCGTTTATTAAGTACTAAAGTCATAATACACCTTTTTTGTTTTTTTGTCAATCTAGCTTGTTTTTTATGGTTAATGGGTGCTATTATTCGAATATGAGTTTACTGGAAAGAACTAAAGAAATTAGCAGAACATACGACATTCACCCGTCTCGCTCTAAGGGGCAGAATTTTTTAGTGAATGAAGATGTTTATAATAGGATCGTCGAAGCGGCTTCGTTGACCAAGGCTGATTCTGTCCTTGAGATCGGGCCTGGCTTAGGGTTTCTTACGGGTAAATTATCGGAGGCTGCCGGCAGAGTTGTGGCCGTGGAATTGGATGATAAGTTGTTCTCATATCTTAAGGAGATGTTGAGTACTAATAATATTGATAATGTCGAAGTTTTGAATCAGGACGTTTTAACTTTAGACGCTTCTGATCATGGCATGTCTGACGGCAATTATAAGGTCGTTGCCAATTTGCCATACAATATAACATCATTTTTTCTAAGGACCGTCTTCGAGACTTGGCCTAAGCCCAAGGAAATAGTTTTGCTCCTGCAAAAAGAGGTCGTAGAAAGGATTTGCGCCAAACCTGGCGATATGTCGCTTTTGGCTTTGTCGATACAGTATTTCGCTGAAGTAGAAAGTCTATTTTTTGTTCCGCGTTCTGACTTTTGGCCCTCGCCGGAAGTTGACAGTGCCGTCATTCGTATTAAAACTAAGCCTGGGATCAGTAAAAATAGCGAGTTATTTCGTTTAGCAAAAATTGGTTTTTCGGCCAAGCGCAAGATGCTTAAAAATAATTTGGCTGGCGGGCTAAAAATTTCACCCGCTGAAGCCGAAACGATAATAGTTTCTGTTGGTCTTTCTCCTAAGGCTAGAGCAGAAGATTTGTCTGTATCCGATTGGGTGGAATTAGCGTCGAAAATCAGCCGTATTTGATCGTGTTTTATTGTTATTTCAATACTTCTTTTTTTATAACGCCGAACAGCCATTATTTGTTCGGCGTTTTGTTTTGTTCAAGAATAAAAATGTGGTATAATTTTATAGTATTTTAAGGAAGGCATTTAACCCTTCTAGTTTGTGGATATTTTAAAGAAATTTCGGGCGGAGAATTCTGCCTCGGAAAGCAATCTTAGTAGTAGTCAAAAGCTGGCCGTTTTCGGGCTAGCTATTTTGGGTATAACGACGATGATCTTTTGGGCGATCGGAATGAAGAATAACATATACCGCCCATTGGAGCCGAAGAGTAATGAGGCATCGAATGCGACTTGCCCGAATGGAAATTGTTCAGGCGTTGCCGATCAAACGAAATCGCAAGACACGGACCAAGATGGATTGTCGGATTGGGATGAGACTAATGTCTATGGCACGTCTCCATATATAGAAGACACTGATAGCGATGGCATAAAAGACGGTGACGAGATCGCTCTTGGCACCGACCCCAATTGTCCTGCTGGGCAGGATTGTTCCGGTGCATCATCTGTTATCGAATCGAATGTTACTACTGGCAACACTTCAGAAGATTCGACTATGCCAGATTCTCTTAATTTGAGTAAAGAGCAAGTCGAGGCTAATCAAGATGCGATCAACCAAGCGTTCACAGGTCAGGCAGATGCCAAAACATTAAGAGAGTTATTGAAAAAATCAGGTATGCCACAAGATATTTTAGATCAGATGACGGATGATCAGATAATGGCAGCCTATTTATCAACTTTAGAGTCCGCTACTTCCAATCAAACTGGAAATTAAATTTTTTAAATAAAATATGAGCCTCAACTCGCACAATCAAAAGAAAGAGCCTTCCAAAATGAAGAAGCTCTTTTTGGGCGTCTTGGTCGCGGTATTCTCTTTAACTATCGCAACCTCTGCCGCTCCTGCCAATGCTCAAATAAGCATTGTTGGATCTATTCCTGAAGTGACGACTAATCTTTTAGACAAGCTAAAAGAAGTATTTTCGACTTTATTAAAGAAGACTGGTTCGGCTTTAATGAATAGTGCGGTAAAGAATGCGGTCAACACCTTGGCATATGAGGCTGCCAATAAGGTGGGGGCTGGAATGACCGGACAGAAGCCGATGTATGAAGAGAAGGAATGGGGAGATATTTTTGCCGACACCGGCAATGCTGCTATTGGAGGTTTTATAGATTCCATGGATGAAGTTTGGGGGGTGAATCTTTGTGAACCAGATTTGAGCGTTAAGCTTAAGATAGGTCTTGGACTCAAGGCTCAATCTGCTCCACCTAAACCAAGTTGCGATTGGCAGACTTTGAGCAAGAATTGGGACATGGAAAAGTTAAAAGGAGATTTCACCAAAAATTTCGCCGTCACCTTTGAACCGAATAATAGCGATCTTGGGGCTGCTAGATTCTTGCTTAATTCCATGTTAGAGAAGGAAGCCTCCGAAGTCGCCGATAAAAAATTGGAAACAATGTCCAATCAAGGTTGGTTAAATCCTCGTAACATAGGTGGTATAGCCAAAACCTTTCCTGATAATGCCAAAATTCAGCTAGAAGGATCCAACCAGGCTTATTGGAATAGTATGGGAAAGGTCACTGGAGATATTTTTACTGACGCCGCTAATGTTTTTTTGAATCAATTAGCCATAACGACTTATCAAGGAATAATGGCCAATTTAACGGAAAAGAGTAAGGATAACTCAAACGGATTAGCTGATGCTTCGGCTGATCCTTCGGCTGGCGGCGGAGCCGCTGGTGTACGTAGTGGTTTGGCTAAGATCGTTGAATCGCGATTCGATAGCCGAGGTGATTATGATATTTTAGGAGAATTGTCGTCTTGCGCTTCGACTCCAGGTGGTGTCGGGCCGACGAATTGTGTTATCGATGAGCGCATGCGCCAAGCTATAGAGCAAAAAAAGACCGTTGGCCAGGCCTTGAAAGAAGGTTTGTTAAGGTCTGATGCTCCATTTGGTTTCGTTTCTACTGGCAACGGCTTGGAACCTAACTATCTTGAGGGAATACCGTATCGTTCGATGTTGATATTACGTAAATTTAGAATAATACCAGTTGGGTGGGAGTTGGCCGCTCAAAAAATATATAGCAGCAATGATGCTAAAAAGAACGCTTATTTGGGGAAAATGGTTGAGTGCTATTCAAAAGATGATGCTTATGAAGGGTACTGGTCCGACTGGTGTAATGGGCTAGTCGACCCGGATTGGGTTTTGAAAGCGCCGCAGAATTATTGCGCCAAGGAAGGTTATGGCCCGCAAGTTATCTTTAGCCAAGCCGTAGAGCAGGGATCGGAGAACGTTGTGACAGAGAAAGAAGATGTCGATGGAGATGGCATTCTTGATACCGAAGATGCTAATGGTAATAAAGTCCTTGATTCAGGAGAGGATATTAATGGTAATGGCGTCTTAGACACGGAGGATGTTAATGGTAATGGCGTCTTAGATGAAAAAAACGAAATAATTAAGTTGCCGCCAAAATTGATCGTTAATCGCTTGGATGGATATTGTGCCGATGAACAGTCATGTATTAAAGAAAAGGCTGATGGTTCTTGTGAATATTATGGTTACTGCACGGAGGAGCGCAGAAAATGGAGTTTTGGTGGTGATTCTTGTGAGCCAGTCTTTAATACCTGCCAGACATTCAAAGGTGAGAAAGGGGAGTCGATCTCTTACTTGAAGAATACCTTGGATTTTTGTGATGCTAGCGACTATGGTTGTGAAAGATATGCCAAAGCCTCTGTTTTGAGTTATAGCACGACCGCCAAAGCTAATAATTGGTCTAATAACGATGGTTATAGTTATTTCAATAAAAATGCCCAGGAGTGCGACGCCGATAATGAGGGCTGCCATGAATTTTTGAGAATAGCTAAGGGTGTTGGTACTAATTTGATCCGTAATTCTGGTTTCGAACAGAACCAGAATAGTGATTATTGTACGACGATGTTCTCTGTGGATTGTAGTATATTTTCTCCGGAAGAATCTTCGGCCAGTAATCCTGGAGCTGAGCCAGAGAGATTTTGGCGCATCAAAAGCCAAGGAGGAGGTGGAGCTATAGCCGACGATGCTCCAGATCGCGGCGGTAATGTTCTTAGAATTAATTCTTCTGTCTCACCGGCCGGTTGGTATTCTCCAGATAGATCTGCTGGCTCCGATTACTCGGTCTTGCCACAAGGTTTTGTTATGGAGCCAGAGGTCTCTTATACCTTGAGTGCCGACATATACAATATAGATGCCGATAGAGTTGTTTTGGCCATAGGACGAGAGGGGCAATATTGGGAGGCTAAAGAAATAACGTCTCAAGGTAGCTGGGTTAGGGAGTCGGTCACTATAAGAAACAATCAAGATATTTTAGCCAATGAAATAAGGATTTTCGGTTACGGTTCTTCGGGTGTAGCTTTTTATATAGACAATATTAAGTTTGAAATAGGGAACAAGGCTACGGCTTATAATGATTATCGTCAGAGCAATCTTGTCTACGAAAGACTCTTGCCGATCTATCTTGAGCCGATTTGCTATGTCGATGCCGCCAATGGCGACTATCGTCTAAAATCAGACGCTCCGACCGAATGCCGTCAATATGCTCGTAAGTGTAATCGTGATGAGGCTAACTGCGAAATGTTCACCTCGACGAAGGATGGAGCTAAATTGCCAGCCGCCGTTGGTGATAAGGACTATTGTAGTGCTGAATGCAATGGTTTTGATTCCTATGTTCAGAGCCAAAATAATTTTAATTCACGTCAGGCTTTCTACTTTATTCCTAAGACGGCCGCGGTTTGTTCGGCCGCAGATGTGGGTTGCGAAGAATTTACAAACTTGGACAAAAGCGAGCAGGGTGGCGAGTCGCGTGAGTATTACAGTTATTTAAGGCAGTGCGTTAAACCAAACACTTCTGGCAATACTTGTGCTAGTTTCTATACTTGGGAAGGTAATAATGAACAGGGTGAGCAGTTATCTTTGCATAATTTGAAGTCGGACCCCTCTGGAGATGTGTCGTTGACTAGCAGTGATCTCGGACTTTGTAGTGAGACCATCTTTAATCTTGCTCCGACCGATCTTGGATATAATCCGGATTGCCGCAAATTCTATAATCAATCCGGTGGGGTCTCGTATCATCTTTATTCCAGAACGATTTCTTGTACCGAGGATTGCCACCCTTATAGGATGAGCAATAAGAACGTCGACCCAGCCATAACTTCTTCGGCTGCTTGTACTGGCGCTTCGCGCAGTTGGGATAGTTCGATCAATGCTTGCCGCTATTGTGAGAACGGTGGGACTTGGAGCAGTGAACATCAGGCTTGTATATATAACGCCACTCCAGGTGAGAGTACTGCCTGTTCCGCTTCGGCTAATGGTTGCTCTGAATTCAATGGCAATCAGGGAAATAACGTCAGACAGCTATTGCTGGATACTTTTGAGGCTGGGTCTAATTCATGGAATGGTGGAACGGTCATGTCTTCTGCTGTTAGCGGTCTGAAGTCTTATCAAATAACTTCGACCGTCAGCCGTCAAGTCGGGAGGTCTGTTAAACAAGGGGGCTCTTATGCCTTGAGTTTTATCGCAAAGCCGACAGGTTCTTCCGATGTCCAAGTAAGTGTTAGTATTGGTAATGGTATGTTGATCGATTCTTTTAGTGCTAACGCCGAAACAGAGTCATCGGTCACTGCTAAAGCTGACGAGTGGAATCTGTATCAACTCAATCTTCCTGTTTTAAATCACGAAGTCACCGATTCAGAGATGTTGATAATAAGCATTTCCGGCGGCGGTGTCTATCTCGACAATATTAAATTGACCGCTATCACCGAACGTTATTATTTAGTCAGAAATTCATGGAAGACGCCGGATTCTTGTAATCAGGATGAAAATGGCAAGCCTTATCCTTTGTATATGCTGGGTTGCTCGGAATATAAAGATCGTCTTGGCAATATACATTATTTGCATCGTTTCTCTAGACTCTGCCAGGAGTCGGCCGTTGGTTGCGAGGCGATGATCGACACTCAGAATTCCACTAAGCAGTCCAGTGAATATTTCTCCGCTGGAACTGGTACCTTGGTCCCTTCCGATAGGGTGTCGTATGCTGTCTATGATCCGGATAAGAAATGCAAGAGCACTAGCAAAGGTTGTGAACGCTTTGGTTTGGCCAAAGAATATCAGAACTCATATACTTATTCCGACGTTTTTATAAAGAATGACCCTGATAAATATTCAAGTACGCTTTGCTCTCAGGAAGGCGTTGGTTGTAACAAGTGGGCGGCTGCCGATGGTGATTATTATTTCAAGGATCCTGGTGATATGGTCTGTGAGTGGCGCATAGGTAAATTACCAAGCAAGAGCGCGCCTGATTGGGGCTGGTTCAAGAAGAAGGTCAAGCGTTGCAATGGTACGGATGCAGTTTGTTCGTCTAATCTAGATTGTGCTATCGGGACTTGTCAGCTTGAGACCACTCCAGATGAGGATTTAGCTTGTCCAGTGTCTAGTCTTAAGACTTTTGGCCAGGGCGGCATGGGTAACGAAGTGTTCCAGCCAGTTGAGGAGTCTGGGTTTAATTGGGTTGGACTATGTTCTACCGATCAATCTGGCTGTACCGAATATATAGAGCCGGTCAGCGAGTTTTCTTCCAACTTGATATATAATGCCGATTTTAGGCAGGATATAGATGGCAATGGTGTCGCCGATGGCTGGACAAGTCCGGCCAATGGTCAGAGCCTGTTCTTGGAGGGAGGAAGTCTCTATGCGTTGACGGTCGAGGGGGCGAATATGGCCACTGTCAACGTTTCCTCTCCGACCTTTATGCCATTCCATTTGTTAAGTAGTGATAATTCACTTCTTGATCCTATTGGCAGCTTCGTCGTTCATGGCAGTTCAAGCGTGATATTTTATCTTAATAGCAACGCCGAACCAGCGGTGACGGTTTCTAGTAATGACGCCAATAATTCTTCTAAGATAATATTAAGAAAAGTCATAACTGACTATCAGCTAACGTCTGATGTGGACAAGAAATCTTGCAATGGAGTCGCCAATGTCGGCAATGGCTGCGTTTACTTTAATGAGAGATCGGTCGTAGGAGCTTCTGGTCTGTCATCGCTGACCAAGAACGCGTGGTTGGAGTATGGCAAAGAGATAAATGTTGGCAACCCAGTCAATAATGTCAACCAGCTTATAAAAGTATCGCCTGACCGCGTTTGTAATACTTGGTTGTCATGCAAAACTTACACGAAGGGCGATGACAATAAACCAGTCTGTTTCGATATCGCCGAATGCGATCGTTTGGACGCTGGTGGAAATTGCGCCAACTTCAAAGTTATCGAGCCTAATCGGAAGCAAGATCGTGTCTACGATCCGACCGATCCTACGGCCGAAAATTCCGAGACCGTAAAGAACGCCTCTGGCTATGTTAAGATCGCCTACGCCGGAGTTCCTACTAGTATCTCGGTTAAGAATTGGCTTCCGAGCGATTACAAGCTTTTTGGCTTGATGGAGCAGGACGGAGAGAAAGTCAATGTCTCCAATGGTAATTTTGAGGACAATATCAAAGAATTGAATTCTAATAAAAACGGGTTTGTCTATAAGCCAATGGGTTGGTCTCCGGCCAATGCCAATTGGGATTCGTCTTCAATCGGAGGTAGTGGTATGTTCCAGGTGATAACCGATCCGTTGTCAGCTCAAAATTTCGGCATAGATTATCCAGCCGAAGGCAGAGCCTTCTTGCAGTATAGTCCGGCCAATTCCGATAACTATCCTTATTCGGATGCGATCAGGATTTCGACTAATAAAGAGTATTATTTAAGTTTTAAGATAAATACTACTAAGCTTTTAGGTGGAAGTTCTAAAGCTGTCGTTCAGGTCCTTAAACAGAACGGAGACGTGATAGGCGGCTGGGAATTTGGCAGTTCTCTTGATTGGTACGCTACGACCACGGTCTTTACCTCGGTCGATTCAAATATCGTCCATCTGCGTCTCGGTGCTTCCGGCTCAGCTTTGGGCGGTTACATCTATATCGATGACATAAAGATATCTCCGGTACTGAAGACCAAGGAAGATGGAAGCCAATGGCTAGCCAGCCAGTCGTGTAAGCTATATCCGAAAGAGGATTCCTTGTCATGTGATTACTATGATGATGCCGGCATACGCCTAAAAGGCGATCTTGGCTATTGTCTTGAGTATGATCGCGCCCCTGGAGATCCGAACACTTGTCTCTTGTGGTGGCCGATCGATAAGGTCAGTGGACAGGGGGAGGGTAAAAAATCGTCTAGCGGGGATGTTAAGGGGTATACTGGTTCAGCACCATTGTTCTATTGTGTGGCAGCTGAAGACAGGAGGCCATATATAGATGCCACTCAAGTTTTTTGGTCGGTTGATGAAACTATATCGTTAACTGTTAATGGTGTAAATGTTCTTGGTGGAGAGGTTGGCTACAATAGAGAGGGTGGTAGAGATGGGCAGTCGGCTATTTATGACGCTGACCCAACAAGATCTGGCATGGTGCCGTTTATGGACAACACAACAATATCTAGTGTGGCAGAAAGAAGAGTTTATCTTAATCCTGGTGTTAATAATATTTCAGTTACTTTGGACTCTGATGGCGGTGGCGGGGCTACTGTCATGTTGTTTGGCGGTCGATTTGTCTATTGGAGTTATGGCGGTATTCAGCAAACTGGAGTCTTTAATATTACAAATCAAACCACAGCAAGAACTTCGGAAGTCTCTAATTCTAATTATGGTGGAAACGCTAGGATTTATAATTGCGAAATTGACAATGGTTCCGGAGACAATGTTGCGATAGATGCGTTTTTCACTGCTGGTAATTTTGACGATGGCAGAAGAAGGCTTGTGTTTGCTCCTGAAAATGGTGGTAATGAAGATGGTGAGTGTGATTACGGAGGAAGTATAGGCGGTAGAACCGTTACCTTCACCATAACATTGCCAGAGTACGGATGCAGAAGCGTAGCCCAGGTTGTTGATCGCAATGGAACGAATAAGGCTTGGGTTGAAAGATTGAAAGAGTCTAGCAAGTATGAAGCTCTGTGCAATACTCAGGCTGGTATGCCATCGTGGGCGAGTAGTTTGAGAATGTATGACAATGCCGAAGGGCGCAATGTGACAATCGCCGCGGCCAATGGTACATGTTCTTATAGTGCCAACAATACTCCTTATGGATCGATAACACCTCCGGCCGGAACCGAATTCGAAATGATGTCACCATCGGAATGGGGTAGGATTAATTTAGGTATTCCGTTATTGTATAGGTCATCAGGCGCTAATATGGGACAGCTTTATTCGCCGTCGACTTTGAGTTATTTATTCGCTGAGAGCTATGGTGTTTGGGATTGGGACGATGGTCTTAAAACATATAAAATAAATTATAGCTCAGCCTTGAATTGGTCATCTCCAGCTGATATTTGTACGAATAACGTTCGCCCAACGTCTAATAATAATTGTGCTGTTAGACCATCTCTTAGTAATGATAGCGGCGATAGCAATAGCTTGAGACTTAATGGCGGCGCTAATGCTGTGGTTTTGGGTCGTGGTTTCGTCAACTTAACATTCAACAGTCAAGTGGATTCACAGCAGGCCCCGTTGGTGATGTATGAGGTCGATTGGGGTGATGGTGAGAAGCTGACCGTTTCCGGGTCAGAGATGAAGGATATGCCTAGCAAGGACTATCCTCACTCTGCTTACCATGCTTATGACTATTGGGATATTTTGGCCAAGAGTAATGCGGCTTTAGTTAAAGAAAAAATGCCAACAGTTATCTGTAATCCAAAAGACGGCACGCATCCTTGGGATTATTGCACGCTTAAGCCGAAGGTTAAGGTCAAGGATAATTGGGGTTGGTGCAGCGAGGGTCGTGATGGCGTACCTTGTCCATCGCCTTCGTCGGCTAAATGCATCCTTTCCGGTAATGCTGGTTTGAATGATCCGGCTGCCATTACGATGTCTAATTGCAGAAACTATTCAGTGAGCGCTTATGCTAGTAATCCATCAAGGACTTGTCCTTCATCAAGGCCGGTCTGCAGTGATGGTTATTATGAGACTTCGGGGGAGGTAGTAGTCTATAATTACATAGGAGAATAGAATTTTATAGTCAGTATATTTTCAAGAATAGAATCCCCTTGGTCGATCAAAAGACTGAGGGGATTTATTTTAATAAAAATAAATTTCTATAGTCTTAGCACTATTTATTTTAAATAGTATAAATTGTTTATTTTTAGCCATAAAATTAATCAAACTTGACTTTTCTTTGACTTTATGGTCGACGTGTGCTATAATTTCCAATAGATTTTCGCGTCCCCGCAAGGGGGCTCTCGCGAACGTACTTTAAAAAGGATTGGCATCCTCGTATTTATTGTCAACTTCAAAAAAGGAGATTCAAGATGCGTAACGTATTATTGACCCTGTTGTCGTTGGCCTTGGTAGCCAACGTTATGTCAGCGGAGAATGTTAATGTTGATTTTTTCACTTCTTCGAACTGGATAAAGTCTGCTGGTGTTAACATGAACAATGAATATAATTATCCGAAAAGCTCGCACCCTTTTCGCAATGAGGAGTGGATTTCTGCGACTACCAATATTTATTCAGTGTCTTCTTCCAGCAACTTTGAGGTTTTGGATCATTTCCTTCTTCCCTCTGACATGCCATCTAATTATCAAGCGGTGTTCGAATTCGCTTTCGACAATTTTGGTAATATTTGGATGGCTCATCACGAGGGCGTTACTCGGTATAATGAAAAGACCAAGACCTGGAAGCATTATACTGACCTTGGTTTGGGAAGTCAGGCTCGGGCTCGTCGCATTCAGTACGACAGCAAGCACAAAAAGCTTATGGTCGGAACGATCGACGGTTTCGTCTCAGCAACGATCAATCCTGACGGCTCCGTGGCTAGTTGGAATAAGATGCTTCCTGACAGCACCGATAAGACGGTCCACTGCATCGGTTATTATAACGATGAAATGTGGGCCCAGAATACCAAGAATATTTACCATTATGTCGATGGCAAATGGACTGGATATTCAGCTGAGGACCTTGGTGCTGTGACATTCGTTCGGCCGGCCACTGCCTTTGTGGATAAGAATGGTGATTGCTGGACAGCTGTCATGGATACTGAGATCGTATTCAATTCGAAGTATCGATTGGCTAAATTTGAACATTCTTCCGGTTCTTGGAAGAGCGTTCAGGTCGAGGGTGTCGATGAGTGGGATCCGCATAGTGCTGAAACGCATCGTATGGCTAACGGAATATATTCGATCGCCATCGATAGAAATGGTGTTATGTGGTTGTCTGGCGTCTGGAGCTTGATGAAGGTAAACGACCTTGCAGCTTCGAAATTGACCGTAAAGTACATGACCAAGTGGGATAATGGTGACTTGCTGAACACCGATTATGTCATTCTCGGCCTTAATCCGGCCAGTGGATTGAAGGTATCGGCTCGCAAGCAGATAGAAGATACCACCGGTCTTGGAGCGTATTACGCTTCAGTATCGTCGGTTCGCCAGCCATTCATTCGAAACTTGACCATTGCTCGCAACAAAGGTCAGCAGTACATCGGCACTTTTTCGCTCGATGGTCGTCGAATCGCCAAGTCCAATCCAGCACTTTCGGCCGGAAATTATCTTCAGATGTTCCGGACGGCAGAGGGGCAAAATAGTATTGTCAAAGTTATGAGTTTGACCGCCAATCCTTCTCATAATTAAAATAATATTGTTTAGTCTTGTTAAGACCCGTTGAGTTAACACTCGGCGGGTCTTTTCTGTTGATCAAAAAACGACTCACCATCAACGTGGTATTTTTTTGTGTGACCAACCTGTTAGTATTTTTTTGAATGGGGTGGTGCTTGCCTGTGTAAAACTCAATAAAACTAGTTAAAAATTAGAGCCAATTATCTAATGTTCGTAGTTTTTTATTCTACAGGGCAATATTCAACAAAAACTCCAATTATGGTATAATTAACAATGTAGCGACAGCTGTTTTTATGTTAGCTTTAGCAATCTCGAAATTATGCCCCAGACCGGCAGTGTAGACATCGATCTGATGCAGAAAAAGCGGCTTAGTTCCTTAGAGGAACAGAACCGGGCGGCCAATGAATTAAGGGATGCTCGGCGTTCTTCTGTTGCCGGATCAGTGAATGAGGAAAAAGGAATGACTCTGCGCCAGCAGGTCATAGCTGCGCGTAAACAACTTGCCGGTGCGGCTAAGAATGCTCGAAAAACATCCAGTGGTATGGGGGCCGTTAAAGGCCCTAATAAAGCCAAGATGGGGACAGCCCAGCTTCTTAAAGCGGCCTGGATAAACGTCATAGATAGTTTTGGCGCTACTTTGCTCTATATCAATTTTCATGCCTTTGCTCGCCTGATTCCTGGGTTGCGTAACGTATTCTGTCGTTTGGGCGAAGAGTGGTTGCCTAAAGGAACTTCGGCATCGATGCCGGGTCTTGAGGACAAGATAGCTAAGGTCGGTTTATTAGAGAAGATGTTGCTTGCCGTCGTTGATGCCATACTTTTAGCTGCGCTTTTGGTCGTTGTCGCGCTTTTCATTATAATCGTCAATATGTTTTTTGCTAGTTGGAAAGAGAGAGTTGAGACTATATTTGAAAATTGGGAGCTTTTCAAAGAGCTAGTTAAATTGCTCGGATAAAAATGCTCGATTTTATAAAAAACAAATTTCAATCGTTAACGAAGAACAAGAAGACTGTCGTGTCTTTTTGTTTGGTTTTTGTTTTATTCGCTTTATTGGTATGGTTTGGGACCGATGTTGTTTGGGCGGCATCAAATGATAATAACATTGCCGCTGGTGAGAAGACGGCTGGGATCATAGCTATAATCATAAGTACGATCGCCGGGTGGTTGATAAATATTTTTGGTGCTATTTTTTCGTCTATTTTGAACGTGGTCGTGGCCGTTGCTAATTACAATGATTTCTCCAATGCCCAGGCAATAGTTCTTGGCTGGGTGGTCGTACGCGATATTTGCAACATGTTCTTTATACTGATCTTGTTGGTCATAGCCTTCGCCGTGATATTGCGTATCGATGGATATGATGTCAAAAAAATGATCCCGAAGTTGCTGATCATGGCTGTGTTGATAAATTTTTCCAGAACGATCTGTGGTTTGATAATCGATGCGGCTCAAGTAGTGATGTTGACCTTTATTCATAGTATAAAGGGGATGGGCGGTCATTTGGTGGACATGTTTGGAATTAAGGATTATCAGACGTTCAGTAAGGACAGTAAGGGAAACCCGAATTCCGGACAGATAGTCGTTGCCTCTGTTTTGGCTATAATTTTCATGTTGATAGCTACGGTTGTCGTTATTGCTTTGTTGGGAGTATTGGTCATGAGAATAATCATGCTTTGGATATATGTCACTTTGTCGCCGTTGGCGTTTTTCTTAGCCTCGTTTCCGCAGGGAAAGAAATATTCTCAAAAATGGTGGAGTGAATTTTCCGAGAACGTTATCGTCGGCCCAGTTTTGGCATTTTTCCTTTGGCTTTCTTTTGCCACTTTGGGAAGCGTCACCGATGGCAGCAAATTGTTAGGACCAGATGTAGATCTTTCCAGCGGTTCGCCAAGTGGTTTAACAGGCATACTTTCCGGCTCTAATGTCATGAAATTCGCTATATCCATCGGCATGCTTTTAGGTGGCTTAATGATATCGTCTAGCATGGCCGGAGCGGCTGGAGGGTTTGCTGGTAAAGCCATGGGCAAGATACAGGCCGGCGCTGCTTGGACTAAACGCAAAACTTTGGGTGCGGCAAAAACAGCCGCAGTGGCTACTGGTGGGGCGGCTTTGGGTGTGGCAGCTGTCACTGGTAAGTCACTCGATCGTTTTGGTGGGGGGATGGTAAATGCTGGCTTGAAAAAAGCAGGTTTGTCCAAGGGGAATAATAGCATATTGGCCGACCGTGGATTGATTGGTGGGAGTTTTTCTGCAGTTAGGGGTGGAACTTCCAATCTCATGGCTAAAGTGAAAGAGACTATCTCTAAAAACAGGACATTGAATGATGATATATACCAATCTCAATTTAATAAGGACGGCATAGTTGAGCATAGAGGAGAAAAATATAAAGTTAATAGCTCTGGAGAGTATCAACGCATAGATGATAAAGGAAATCATGTTTCACCAACCGAAGCCAATGCTTTCTTGACCAATGCTGACGGTAAGAGAGTGAAGAAAGGCGCCATGAATAGCTTTGCCATCCAAGCCTTTAAGAGGTCGATGAGAGAGGCTACTTCTGGTTCAAGGGCAGCCTCCAACGCTCTTGAGGAAAAAAATATTGAAGAGGCCAAAAATAAGATCAAAACATCTGGCATGTCTAATGAAGAGGCGCGTCGTCGTATGGAAAGCTCCGGGACCACTGCTATCGAGAAAAAGGCTTTGGTTATGCATTTGGCTGAAGAGAAAGGCTTTGAGAGCATAGACCAAAGAGAAAGAGCTCAAAAAATCCTTGGCGGCAACGAGTCATTGGTTAAAAAATTCGGTGATACGGTGGTCAAAAATCAGGTTCATTTGGCATATAATTTGAACGCCGTGGACAAAAAAGGTAATCCTGACACTGATAAGCGCGCGCTGGAGCGAAATAGAATGATGAAAGATTTGTCCAAGAATAATATTGATGTGCGTAATTTGTCGAAAGAGGCTATTGGGGACACGGCCTTCATGGATGCGGTTCATGACTGGGCCGGTGATTCCAAATTCTCCAATATTATGAAGGCCAACGCTGAGGCGGGTGGCAAAAAGAATCAGGAGAATGTCGTCAATGCTTTGTCTAGAAAAGTTGACAGAACAAAACTAAAGACAGATAAATTCGCAAAGATTCAAGCTGATATAAGCGGCGATCTTTCTCTGGCATTCAATTTGCAAAACGATGGAAAAGGTGGAGTTGATACTGCTGCCGTAGCTCAATATTTGGCGACCGCGAAACCAAAGCAGCTCGAATCAATTGACAATGATGCTATGGATAAATTAATGAATGTTTTATCTGGTTCACAGAGAACCGGAATACAGAATGCTATAGGAAAGAGTGTGTCGTATGCTCAAATAAAAAGCATATATAAATCTGGTAATCAAGAATTAGCCAAACGTCTCAAAGATGATATTCTTAATATTGGAGGCAACGCAGCCGTTGATATTCGTGGAGATGCTGAATTGATGTCGCTTTAATTTTGTTTTTAAATGAATATTTTTCAACAAAAATTGAATAAATTACCAAAAGAAGTGGCGTCGTTTTTGGTATCAATGGAGGCTGTTAAGCTGAATAAGGAGGTTTGTGGTAAATATGGATTAAAAGGCGACCAGGTGGACAAATATGTTAATTTAGTCAGTTCTCTATTTTTTAAAGAGGTTTCTTTAGATGAGCTCGTGAAGACTGTGTCTTCTTTGTTTGGTTTTGATAATTTCAAGGCTAATGAGATGTCGAAGGACATTGCTGGTATTAGGCTTTTGGTTGTAAAAGATTGGGTTGCCGGAGTTAAGGAGTATATTGAATCACTGAATGGAAAAATTGAAGATTATGCGCCTTACGTTGAGAGACAAAAAAAGGCTCTAGAAGATGAGGACAAGTTCTTCAAAGAGGCAATGGCTGAAGAGTCTCTGGATGATCAAAAAGACTCTGATAAAGAAAAAGATTCTGCGGTTAATCGCAGTGTTGTCGAATTTGATATTACAAAGGAAAAAAATGACAGTGTTAATAATTTTAAAGAATCTGTTTTAGAGTTGCTGGATTCAGACAACGAGCCTTTAGCTGATGAGTATAATGGTATTTTGCTGCAAGTTCTTATCGATGGCGGTGTTTCCGCTAAGGTCGATTTGGAAAAAGCTTTGTATGAGAATCAAGAACGTTTGACCTCGGCCCCATTCATGCTTGATGGCAAAGTGTCTTCTGGTACTGTTGCTAATTGGATAAAATATTTTATCTCTATAAAAGGCACAGGGATTTTTGATAATATAGTTTTGTCTTCGTTCTTAGTCCAGTCACCTAACGCCAAGGCTTTGAGCGAAGTAGAAAAATCTCGTTTGCGCAAATTGCTGCTCTTGTATCGTAATTTGAAATTTTTTCCGGAAAGCATGCCGAATAATACCGGCGAAGGTTGGGAGATAATACCTACACAGGTCACCGAAGAAGTCCAAAGAGAGGTTAAGGTCGTTCAAGAGAAGAAGGATTCTGAAAATGAAAAAAAGATCCAAGAGTTGCGAGCGACTCTAGCTAAATATCCAGAAGGAAGTTTGGCCAGAAGGGCCGTGGAAGAGGAGATCAAGAGAGTAAAAAGTCAAAAGTAGAAGTAGAGAATTTGTTTTTTGATATTAATAAGAGAACTTTTGATTTCACGATAAGTCTATTCATTTTTAACTTTTAACTTTTTATTTAATACTGTGCTTGAATACCTTGATAAATTCACTAAGTTGCCGGCAGATATTCAACAGAAGGCTTCCAGCCAGGAGGTCCTTTTAGCGTTAGATGAGTTATCTTCTCGCTATAATGTCGATCTAGCATCCTTTGTCATGAGGGTGATGGTCGGCGATTTGATGTATCGCAATATGCTGGCTAGCTTGATCAAGGAATTCGACATGGAGCTCGATCAAGCCGAATTGCTGGAGGCCGAGCTTCGTGATCGTGTCTTTAAGAAGGTACAGGATTATTTGCTTGGCACAGCCAAGCCAGAGCCAGCCACTGAAGAAGAAATTAAGGAAGTCGAAACTGTCGTCGAAAAGGCCGAGAAAGAGGAAATAAATATTAAAAAGTTGCCAGAAGGTGAGGAAGAGAAGCTTTTAATGGCCCCTAAAAATGATCTAGATGAAAAGAAAGTAAAAAGTGTTCCGGTTGAAAAACCGTTAGTCGCCGAAGAAGAGAAAGAGATAACTGAAATTAAGAAAAAAATGCCAGTTGGCCAAGAAACCGAGGCCGACAGGTATTCCCGCGTAGCGGCTGATGTCCTTGAGGAGTCTGGCCTTAATATGCCAAGCGAAGGATTGAATTTGCGTTTCAAGCAGATAATGATCACATATCTTAAGGGTATACGTACGAAGATCGAGACCAGAGAGACGATGACTAAACCAGTTATAAGTGGTGGTCTTAATCTTGATAATCCGGAAGTAGAGAGAATTATCGCTATTGCCAATAAAAAATTAGCTGAAGAGAATAAGAGGGCTCCTTTGGGAAAAGTTAAAATAGAGGAAGGCCCATCAGGATTCGTCTTTAAGAAAGAAGAAATAGCCGAAGCCTTGGGTAAAGTTCCTCCAAAACCTAAGGATGAAAAAGGAATGACCATGACTGGCGAGGAATATGATTTGGCAGCAGAGATAAAGAAGGGTAATGTTTCCGCTTCAGCGTCAGCTTCCGCGTCGACCCCAAAACAACAACCAGAGACCACACAAAGGAAGGCGAAGGTAGTCGGTGGAAAAAAGGCCATGGACGATATCAAGACGCCGCAGATAATGAGTCCGATAGACGAACTGGCCTATATGGATCTTGTCACCTTCCGTCGATTAGATAGTGACCCAGTGCGACGTTGTAAAAAGATAGAGGATAAAATCGGTCTTTTGGCCAAGGAGGGCATCGATCGCCAGCTTGAAGGTATCAAAGCCTGGCGCTTGAATCCGGTAAATAAAACTTACATATCAATGGGTCAGGATAGTATAACGCAAGGCAAGGGGATTGATGATATAATAGTTGACCTTAAGAACAAAGGCTTTAATTATCTGACTAGGGTCGAATTCGAGGCGATAATGGATCTTAATAATAGATTGCGATTTTAATGCAAATGTTCACTGTTCCGCAGTTCATAGACGCGGAAGACAAAATAATAGGAGCGATGACGGTTAGGCAATTCGTTATTTGCCTAGCTGGTGTGGCCGTGATCGGAATTGGTTGGAAAATATTCGATTTTTCTTTGTTTGTCGTTTGGGGTATTGGTAATTTAGCGGTGTTTGGAGCTTTTGCTTTTGTTAAAGTCAATGGTCGCCCTTTTCATTATTTTGTGTTGAATGTGGTCCAGACATCAAAAAAACCACGCTTAAGAGTTTGGAATCATAGAAATCCTTTGAAGGACGTGGTGTCTTCGGAGGACGACAAGGGAGAGGCCGTTCACACTGCAGCCAAGGTCGTTCCAGTGAAGCCTCATCCAGCGGGGTCGCGTTTGAGAGAACTTTCTTTGATCGCCGACACCAAGGGTGCCTATAAGGGTGGAGAGGGCGAAGAGATAGTCGAATAATTTAAAAAAGGAAAGTCAAATTATATTGTTTCTATGGCAGAAAGGAAAAATGAACTAGCAAAGGGGAGAATAAGCGTTTCGACGCAGCAGTTTTTGGATATCGCTGAGATTAAGGACGATACAGTGGTTATGCGCGACGGTACGGTGCGTGCCGTTCTTTTGGTCTCTAGTATTAATTTTGCCTTGAAGAGCGAAGAAGAACAGGATGCTATTGTCGGATCGTATGTTGGTTTTTTGAATAATATAAATTTTCCCGTGCAAATAGTCATTCAGTCGCGTCGTTTGAATATAGATAACTACATAAACGAACTAAAGAAGAAAGAAAAGGAACAGACTAACGAACTCCTCAAGATGCAGACGACTGAGTATATAAATTACATACAAGAGATCGTTCAGCTCGGCGACATCATGAGCAAGAGTTTCTATATCGTCATTCCGTACAATCCATTGTCTGATAAGCACAAAGGATTTTTTGCCTCCATGCAAGAAGTCTTCAAGCCAGCTTCGGTCGTAAGGATGAAAGGCAAGCGTTTCGAGCGTTATAAGTCAGAGCTACAGCGCCGTCTTGAGAGTATCCAATCTGGCATGCAGTCCGCAGGATTAAAGACGGTTCGCTTGGATACCCAGGGTTTAATAGAGCTTTATTATACGACCTATAATCCCGATACGGCTGAAAACCAAAAGCTGACCGATATAAAGAATTTAAGGGTAGTAGGTTAAATATAGGCGTTACGCTTTTTGCGTTACGTGTTATGTGATTATGATAGATTTAAAAAAGGCCAATTTAGAACAGAAAAAACCGGTCAAAGATGAAGACGACGTAGAACTACCTGAAAAGGAGAATGTGATGTATGTCGAGGAGTTAATCGAAGAGGAGCGGGCTTTTAGGCGTGGAGTTTTATCGATCATCGATCTGATCTCTCCGGCGGCCATGGAAGTCACCCCGGATCATATTCGCCTGGGCGGCAAATTCGTACGCACGCTTTTTATTATTGGTTATCCGAGATATATCAGTGTCGGGTGGTTCGCGCCAATAATAAATATGAATGAAGTCTTTGATGTATCTATGTTCTTCTACCCGGTCAAGACCTCTATAATATTGAAACAGCTTAAGAAAAAAGTCGGCGCCTTGGAAGCGCAGATCATCGGTGACGCCGAAAAAGGAGCTGCTCGCGATCCATTGGCCGAGACCGCTTTGAAAGATATTGAATATTTGCGCGATGCCTTGACTCAGGGCATAGAGAAATTTTTTCAATTTTCTCTATACGTGAGCCTTTACGCCGATACCAAGGAAGACCTCGATAAATTTTCCGATCGAGTCGAGGATATATTCGGTTCAAGATTGGTGTACTCGAAAAAAGTTTTCTTTCAATCGGAGCAAGGATTTAATTCTACAGTCCCATTGTGCAACGATGAATTGTACATAACTTTCAACATGAATTCCTCTCCGGCAGCCTCGTCCTTTCCATTCATTTCGTCCGACCTAACCTCTGATCATGGTATTCTTTACGGAATAAATCGCCACAATAATAGCTTGATATTGTTTGATCGCTTCTCTTTGCAGAATGCCAATACACTTGTCTTCGCTACTTCTGGTGCTGGTAAAAGTTACTGTATAAAATTAGAGATATTACGTTCCCTTATGATGGGTGCTGACGTTATAGTCATTGATCCGGAATATGAGTATAAACATTTATGCGAATCCGTCGGTGGAACGTATATCAACATTTCGCTATCCAGTGAAGAGAAGATAAATCCTTTCGATCTGCCTCGCTCCATGGGTGGCAAATCGAAACCGGGAGATATTATCCGCGGTGCCGTTATTACTGTTAAAGGTTTGGTGAAGTTGATGCTTGGCAGTCTTGATCATACCGAAGATTCGATCGTTGATCGCGCTTTATTGGAGACATATGCCAAGAAAGACATTACTCCAGACGCCGATCTGTCCAATGTCGAGCCGCCGATAATGTCGGACTTTCAAGAGGTCTTAGAGGGTATCGAAGGCGGGTCTGATTTGGCGCAGAGATTAAAGAAATACACCGAAGGAACTTTCGCTGGTATTCTGAACTATCCGACTAATGTCAAAATGAACAATCAGCTCGTCTGTTTCTCGGTTCGCGACTTGGAGGACGAATTAAGACCTTTGGCTATTTATACTATAGTCAATTATATTTGGAATATAGTTCGTTCTGAGCTCAAGAAGAGGATATTGGTTATCGATGAGGCTTGGTGGTTGATGCAGAGCGAGGATAGTGCCAAGTTCATTTATGCGCTAGTCAAGCGTTGTCGTAAATATTATCTCGGTGTCACTACGATCACTCAAGACGTCAACGACTTTTTGTGTTCGCCTTATGGTCAAGCCATAGTCACCAACTCATCCTTGCAAATGTTGCTGAAGCAGTCTCCGGCCGCCATAGATCTGATTCAAAAGACCTTTGCTTTGACCGAGGGTGAGAAATATTTATTACTAGAATCCGGAGTCGGCGAAGGAATAATGTTTGCTGGCAATAAGCACGCTGCTATTAAAATCGTCGCTTCTTATACGGAAGACCAGCTCATAACTACCGACCCCAGGCAGTTATTGGAGATCGAGGAAGCTAAGAAGGAGTTCGCCGCTTCACAGGACCAAGGAGAGGGTACACCGGTTTTGGATATGCCTATTTAATTCGATAAAAGAATTAGAAATTAAAAGTTAAAAATATGGAAGAAAAAGAGAAGGATAGTAAAAAAGTCCTTATAGCGCTAATAATAATCGTCTTATTGTTGTTAGCCGCATTAGTTTGGTTCCTGTTCTTCTTTAAGTGGCCGAAGAAAGCCGAGACGACCCAGCAACCAAGCACCGAACAAACGACCCAACAAATCGATGTGGTCAATGATACGGTCGCCACTTCGGTAAAACAGCTTGAGATAGTTGTAGATAAAGACGCTCAAGCTCCTGATCAGAAAGACGTAGAGGAGACTAATCTGGAAAAGCTCGCTTCTTTGTTCGCTGAACGTCTCGGGAGTTATTCCAATCAGTCGGAATACGGGAATCTCGTTGACCTTAAAGTCTTCATGACCGAAAGCATGAGTGGTTGGGCCGATAGCTACATAGCCAAGGCTAAGGCTGAATCTAATTATGACGGCGTGTATCGCGGCGTCATGACTCGCGCCATATCGGCAGAGATATCCGATTTAAATGATTCCAGCGGCACGGCTAAAGCGGTGGTCCATACTCAAAAAGTAGAATCTTCAGATGTGTCCGATAATGTAGTTTATTATGAGGACTTGTCGATCGGTTTTAAGAAAGAAGGACCGGTTTGGTTGGTGGACGATGCTAGATGGCTAGGCAAGAAGAGCAATTGATAGATGTTTTTTATGAGTAAGGCCTCTAAACCAAAAAATAAATTTTTCAATAATTTGTTTGTGGTCGTGTCTATAGCGGCCTTGCTTGTTGTCATGGCTACGTTTTCTTTTTTGTTGAGACAGTTGCGATATCCTGTTGCCAAGGAACTGATCTCAGAATCATATTATTCGCCTAGCGTTCCAGTGAGAACGGAGACCGACGATCCGTTTATAACCAAGGGCGAGGCGGCTAAGGAATTATTACTTAGTCCAGTGGTAGATGGGCGCGATCCGCAGATCGGTCCGGACGATGCTAAGATCACAATAGTCGAATTCTCTGATTTTTCTTGTGATGTCTGTGCTCAACAAGAAGAGGTGATAAAGGAGGTCATGGAAAAATATAAGGACCAAATAAAGCTGGTTTGGAAGGATTTACCGGATGTCGATACTTTGTCATATGAGGCGGCCGTAGCCGCTCGTTGTGCTGGAGAACAAGGAAAATTTTGGCAAGTTCATGATTTTTTATTTTCTGATCCAGGAGCATTCTCCGCTTCTTTGTCTGACGTATCGGACAAGACCGGTTTGAACTCTTCTGATTTCTCGTCATGTTTTTCGTCTGGAAGGCATGATAGTGATATAAAAAGGAATATGGAAGAGGCTAGTGCCTTGCGCATTCCTGGTGTACCTTTCTTTTTTGTCGGCGATCAGGAATATTTAGGCTCCATAGATAAGGAGGATTTAGAAAGAATTATAGAAAAGGGCCTTTAGGGAGGAGGCCGCCATTATTATGAGCGGTAAGATAAAAACAATATATACTTGCGGCAAATGCGGCGCCCAAACTCCAAAATGGAGCGGGCGCTGTTTGGAATGCGGCGCCTGGGGATCATTGACCGAAGAAATGGTCAGTGGGGATGATTTGAAAAAGGCACAGGACTCTAAGATCCCAGCCGCTTCGCTTATCGATTTGTCTAAAACTGAAAATTCCCATCTTTCCAGGCATAAAACTGGTATCGGAGAGCTTGATCGTGTTTTGGGCGGTGGATTGGTCGCTGGCTCTTTAATCCTTTTGGGTGGTGAGCCGGGAATCGGTAAATCCACCATAGTCGCTCAAATCGCCGATCGTCTTTCTGGTGGGAAAGATAAGATAGTCTATGTTTCTGGCGAGGAATCGGCTGGACAAGTTAAGGGCAGACTTGAGCGTTTGAAGTGTGATTTGGGGCATATAGCTTTTATCTCTGAGACAAGTACGGAAAAGATTTGTTCTGCAGTCAGACAGGAGAGGCCTCTTTTGGCTATCATCGACTCTATACAGACGGTTTCCACTGCCGAAGTCGAGTCCGAGGCTGGTTCATTAGCGCAGATCAGGGCTTCGGCCGCAAAATTTTTGGAAGTGGCAAAAAAAGACGGAATAGCAGTTTTAATGATCGGTCACATCACCAAGGATGGTCAGATCGCCGGACCAAAATCACTAGAGCACATCGTTGATGTCGTCATATATCTCGAAGCCGATACAGGCGGTGATTATCGCGTCTTGCGCGCGGCCAAGAATCGTTTTGGGTCGGTCAACGAGCTTGGCGTTTTTGAGATGACCGGCGAAGGATTGAAAGAAATAAAGAATCCATCCTTGATATTTTTAGATAAGGAATCGGAGAACATATCTGGCTCGGCTATAAGCTCGATAATGGAGGGGACTAGGCCGTTTTTGGTCAACATTCAGGCCCTGGTCACTAAAACGGTCTTCGGTTATCCGCAACGCAGATCTTCTGGCTTTGATTTGAATCGTTTGCAGGTTTTATCGGCCGTGTTAACCAAAAAGACGAAGTTTAATTTGACCAATCAAGATGTGATAATAAACGTGGTCGGTGGGCTTAAAGCTGCTGACCCGGCCATGGATTTGGCGGTTTGCCAGGCGATCATAACTTCCATTCTTAATCAAGCATCGAATAAGAAAACTTTAGTTTTGGGCGAGGTCGGTTTAGGGGGTGAAGTTAGAAACGTCGCGAAGCTCGAGGCCAGATTAAAAGAAGCTGCGTCCTTGGGGTTTGAACGAGCATTGATTCCTAATGTCGATGTTAAAGTCGATGGGTTGGAATTAAAGAAAATAAAGAACGTTTCGGAATTATTGGAAATTTGACAATAATATAAAATATTGGTATTAGTATAATATCCATTAATGCTGTGCACCAACTTTGAAGGAGGTAAGTTTTGGACGTAAGGATACTTATTCCAAGAAACAGCGATGTGGCTAAAGCCGGTTTTCGCGGCCTATATTTTTTAAAGAAGGCCATGGTTCGCTGCCATTTTAATTTTCAGGAGCGCACATTGGAAGACGACCAGTTTCAAACCGAACTATTAGTCAGTCAGGGGACTGATAAAAAGTCGTGGCCGCCGCAGTTGTTCTTTGACTTTCCAAATTGCAGCATGCTAGCTGATATGTTCGGTGTGGTGGTGAAAGTTGATGATATACAATTTTTGCCAACAATAGCCTAGTATTGGCTTATTTTATGGTTCGGCTTTCTTTCTCTGGAAAGCCGTTTTTATTTGACATAGACCTATATTTATGATATAATATAAATATAGAGAATAATGACAAAATAGAACCTTAAATAACCCTTAGGAGGTATTACATGTATGCTGTTGCGAATGCAGTACCAAGCCCAATGATGGGAAGAATGAAGAGACCTGCCATGGTGAAACGTGTGTTTGCTTTTTTTAAAAAAGCACTTAATAATTTCGCCAGAATCGTTGTCGGCATCGTCGCTTGTTGCGGCTTCTTCTATCTTCTCGGCATTGCTGTTCTTTCCCTTCCCAACACTGCCCCCGGCCTTCTTAATGGCTGGATCCATTTCCCGCTCCACATACTCGGCTTCTAAGAAGCCATTAGCTCCCAAGCTAAAAATCAAAGCCCCGCCTTCCATTATGGACGGCGGGGATTTTTTAAAATCATCTTTATTCTAAATGTATCTCATTGCCAAGGCCTTCGATCTTTTCTTTTAGTAGTAAATGTTTTTCTAGTTTTGGGTCTTGGTCTAATAATTTACTGGCTTCTTCTTGGGCTTGTTGCATTAGCTCGTAATCAAAAAGAGTGGCGACCTTGAATTCTGGGAAGCCTGATTGAGCCGTGCCGTAGATCTCTCCGGAGCCGCGGAATTTGAGGTCCATTTCCGACAAAGAAAAACCATCCGCATATTTTTCCATGACTGACAATCTTCTTTTTTGTCCTTGGTCGTCGTCGCTGGTAAATAGAAAACAATATGATTGTTCGGCACCGCGTCCGACGCGGCCGCGAAATTGGTGGAGTTGGGCCAAGCCAAACCTCTCCGCCCCTTCTATCATCATGATCGTGGCATTGGGAACGTCTACGCCGACCTCGATGACGGAAGTTGAGATAAGTATTTTTGTCTTTCCTTCTAAAAATTCAGTCATTATCTTTTCTTTTTCGGCAGGTTTTAATTTGCCGTGCAACATGGCCGTCGGTATCTCTGGGAATATTTGTTTGTCTAGTTTTTCGTATTCGCTTTTGACCGCTTTAGCTCCAAAGAAGTCTGATTCTTCTATGAGGGGGCAAACGACAAAGGCTTGTCTTCCTTTTTTTATTTCTTGGCGAATAAAATCATAGGCAGCTTGGCGCTTGTCTTCGGCGACTAGTTTGGTCAAAATCGGTTTTCTGCCGCTTGGCATTTGTCTGATCAACGATACGTCGAGATCTCCGAATAGTATCAAAGCCAATGAGCGAGGTATTGGAGTTGCGGTCATGGATAAAAGATGAGGTTCTTTTTTGCTGCCGGATTTTGATAATAAGGTTTTTCTTTGCTCGACTCCGAAGCGGTGTTGTTCATCGATGACGGCTAGGGCTAATTTTTTGAATTTAACATCTTTTTGCACTAAGGCATGCGTACCGATGATGATGTCTATTTCCCCGTTTTTTATAGTTTTGATAAGTTCTGCCCGCGACAATGATTTTTCCTCTTCTTTTAATTGATTGGAAAAATTGGAGTTAGTCATTCGATAGCTATTGGTCAAAATAGCGATTTTGAGCGGAAAGTCTTTGAATAGACGGCAAATAGAATTGAAATGTTGTCGTGCTAATATTTCCGTTGGAGCCATCAATACGCCTTGAAAGCCGTTTAAAGCGACATTTAATAAAGCGAGTGCGGCCACCAATGTTTTGCCTGAACCTACGTCACCATTAAGGAGTCGTGACATTGGCATTCCTGTTTCCATTTCCTGTAGCATACGCCAAGCGGCCTTTTTTTGGTCGTCGGTAAGTTGAAATGGAAGAGAGGATACGAAGTCTTTGGTCTCTTTTTCTTTAAAGATGATCTTTTCCGCATTTGATTTGGCTCGTTGTCGTTTGAAAGATTGCGATCTTAGTTGAGCTAGAAAAATTTCGTCAAAGGCTAAACGGCGGCGCGCTTGTGATGATTCGTCGAAATTCTTTGGGAAGTGTATTTTTTCTAGAGCCTCGTCTATTGGCAAGAGTCCTAATGCGCTAAGAGTGCCTGCCGGCAGAGTTTCTTTTAATTCTTTAGTAGCTGGCAGTATTTGCTTAATGAAAAAACGAAGCTGCTTTTGAGTCAGGTTTTCCGTAGTATGGTATATCGGTACTAAGCCTTGAGTGTGAGTAGGGGATAAGGTGCTTATTTTTTCATAAGCCGGTGAGACCATGGTCATAATCCCTCCCTCATCCTTAACTTCCCCAGCCAAAGACACTCTGTCTCCTGGCTTAAGATTTTTAGCGATAAACGGTTGATTGAACCAGATCACTTTAACTCCTTCCGTGTCATCTCTTACTAAGGCCTCGGTGATATACATTCGACGGCGATGGGCGCGGCGGTTGTTTATTAGTTCGAGTTCGCCGATGATGTTGGCTTTTTTGCCTGGCACTAAATCTTTTATTTTTAAGCTTTGAGAGAAGTCGTCATAACGAAAAGGCAAATGCCAAAGCAAGTCTTGGATGGTCTCAAGACCCAGAGTTTTAAGTGATTTGGCTATTTTAGGGCCGATCTTCGGCAACCCTGATAGTTTGGCGGAAAGTTCCATAATATCCAATTCTACCTTATTTTTTAAGGTTTTTCAATAAAAAAATCCGCCCACAGAAGATTCGACTTCTTGGCGGATTCATGAGACTTATTCAATGTACGGGTGCATGCTTGGTGTTTTTACTGGCTGGGCTTATTTGATTCGATTCAGCATCGACTCTTTTTAGTCTGTCTTTTACTTGCAGGGCATGAGCTATCTCGACCATTATTCTGAAGACGTCTTTTTCGGTCGCATAGAGACCATTTTGGTTTACGATTGGTTTGTCGATCAGTAAATAGTCAGCCCCGTCTTTAATAGCATTGAACGGGGTTATTGTCCTTTGATGAACGCTAGGGGTTGCTTCGTCAGGAACTACATTGGTAGCGATCTTTAATATGCCATCAAAGGAGCTACTGTCATAGCTTTTTAATAAATAAGGCTTGCAGATTACGCCATCCAAGTTCGCTCTTTGAACGTAGCCGTTGAACGTGATCATTCTGCGATCGACGTCGCCGAAATTCGATGTCGCCAAAGAATGCTCCATGTGGGGCGGTATCGTCACTCCGAAAACGAGTGGTCGTGGCGAGCTGAAAATAGAATCTTCCGTGACATTGTGGTCGTCAGAAAATTTCTTTTCATTCTTGCTTATGGTTTCCATAAAAGCTTTCATCGAATTGTAGCCTGCGGAGCACTGTATGTTTACCATGGCTACCCCCGATGTCCTTAATTTTTCCGCGCAGGATATCATTTGTTGCGGCGGTAAGTTAAGGTTAAAATCCAAGAAAGCTTTGACGTTCTTATTCCTGAAGGTCATTAATATTAACTCCAAGGAATGGGATATTAGCATTGATGGGTTAATGCAGAAATATCCGGCCATATTAGAGATGGCTTCCAGTGTATTGTTTATCTCTTTAAGGGTGTTTAAGTGACGTATGTCTACTATTATTCTGTTTTTGACTCGCGCCCTTAAGGCTTCTTCCATAGTACCTCCAGTTACACAATTGATTGTTTTTTAATGATCATTTTTGATTTTCGTTTTAATTTAACATAAAACATTATTTTTAGCAAGTTCTAGTGTTATTTTCGTAGCCTCTCGACCAAACTGGACGCCCAAAACAAAAACAGCCTTGCGGCCGTTTTGTTTGTGCGCCCAGTAGGAATCGAAGGGCGTAAAGCCCGTCTCCCCTGGAAGGACTTATTACCTATTTTTATTTTTTTGCATCTATTTTTGGTTTACGACTTTGCCTATTAGTAGTCTTCCTTTTAGTAGATTCTCAACCAAACTGGACGCCCAAAACAAAAACAGCCTTGCGGCCGTTTTGTTTGTGCGCC
>CAZJPG010000004.1:54150-79385 GCA_964547855.1 uncultured Gammaproteobacteria bacterium
CAGTAGGAATCGAACCTACATCGCAAGATCCGGAATCTTGCGTCCTATCCATTGAACGATGGGCGCCTTTTATTAAATTATCGATTAACGGTCGTCAGTTGTCAATTATTCAATTGTTTTTTTAGCTTGACATTTTTAACTAAATAGCGTATATTAAACTGAATGTTTTTGTCCTTTATAATCATTTAAAATAAGAAATCATAACGAAGGAGGTCGAATAGTGGTTAGAGTTAGCATGTTTTCTTCCGAGACTAGATTCAATGAACGGCTCAATGAAAAGCTTGGCAAACATCGCGAGTCTTTGACGAAGCAGGAGAGGAAAATTCTAGATGGTCTTGATGTCCCTAACAACATAAGGGAGAGGGCCGAAAGCGTTTGGCTTAAAGAAAAGAACAGCGAGAAGATAGAGAAAGTCGGAACTTTTGTAGCCGTTTTTATGCACCCCATTCTTTTGAGTCTTCTCTTGGTTAGTCATTTGTTTCCGAAGAATTTTTTTCTAGCCAATCTTGACTGGCTGGCATTGATTTTGATTTGGATATATGCGTTTATTCCGTCGATCATGCTTATGCTCTCTCGAGCGGCTGGCATAGTTTCAGCTAAAAGCGGTGTCATTTATGCCAAAGTAAATTTGACGGTGTTGGCTAAAAGATCTTTTTTTAGTGTCTATTCAAAGGTGATGTTTTTCGCGTTATTATATTTTCTTGTTTGCACCGGACATATATTCACTACGTCGATATTAGTGTTGTTGTGGATCGCCAATTTCGTTGTATTCTTGGTATTAAAGGATAAGTTGAAAAAGATCGTTTTTCTTGGCAGGCAAGTTGAGAAAATGGAAAGTTGATCTTTGTTTTGTTCACACAAGGGAACGTCTTTATGGCAGTCCCTTTTTTATTTGTACAATATTGCCCATAACAAAAAATCCTTTCCCTGGCCTTTGTTCTGTGCACTCGCTAGGAATCGAAGGGCGTAAAGCCCGTCTCCCCAGAAGGACTTATTGGTTTTGTCACTTTGATGGTCTAAGGGTTTTTTGACGGCATGTCTAAAATTAAGCCTCCTTTTACTAAGTTCTCATCTCTAGCGATTGCCCATAACAAAAAGCCCCTTTCGGGGCCTTTGTTCTGTGCACTCGCTAGGAATCGAAGGGCGTAAAGCCCGTCTCCCCAGAAGGACTTATTGGTTTTGTCACTTTGATGGTCTAAGGGTTTTTTGACGGCATGTCTAAAATTAAGCCTCCTTTTACTAAGTTCTCATCTCTAGCGATTGCCCATAACAAAAAGCCCCTTTCGGGGCCTTTGTTCTGTGCACTCGCTAGGAATCGAACCTAGATTACAAGATCCGCAATCTTGTGTCCTATCCATTGAACGACGAGTGCAATTTGTTTTTCAAACTCGGAATACAGTATGATTTTTTACGCACATCTCCTTATCCGCCTTGGGCGGATCCATTGAACGACGAGTGCGTACTTTATCAATTAAAAACTAAAAAACTAAAACTGTCAATGATTGACGAAAAAAACGGGGATTTCGCCCCGTGTAGAACGATTTTATGACTTACATCTTTAACATATCTGATAATTTTTCGGAAAGGGGAATGTCGGTCCTTTCTGTATCTTCCTTGATGTATTTTAGGAGGTTTTTGCGTATGACCACTGGATTCATGTCGTCCAAGGGGATTGAAAGGCGGGTGCGGGCAAAGTTCATTAACCAAAGCATCCATTCATAGCGTCCGGCTTTGGCTGCTCCGGAAACTTGCGGTTTAACGAAGCGTTTGAATTCTATATATAGATTTTTAATTCCATCCTTTGGTCGATAGATTATGAAGAAGTTGTCCAATTGCTCATATACATAGAATTCCTTGCCAACTTTGACTCCATCGTCGCTTAATTCAATGTCTAAGATGGCTGGCTTGGCGCCGTCGGTCAAGATTATCAAAATGGCGCCAAGTATGATTATGACGACGAATATATAATTCAGGGTCAAGAGGGCATAGACTATGCAAATAACGGCGACTAAGCTGGCTATAAGGTACCAGCGGCGATTTTTTTTGGGACTTACGTATTCCTGAACTTTCCAGGAAATGATGTCGTCTTCCGACCTTATTTCCTCGACTTTTTTCTTTTCTTCGTCCATATGATTGACAGTCATTTTTTTATCTTATATCATTAGTATATCATAAAAAACCAGCTTAAGGAAAGCTGGTTTTTAGAGGGATTTGGAGAGTTGGCTGATGCGCCCGAGGCGCATCTGTTAGCGCCGAGGGAAAACCCGCCTTGGGCGGGGTGGCTGAAATTATGTATTATGTGTATATAATATATAGTAAAAAAATCAGCAAGTTTTATATAGGAAGTACTGGTGATTTAAAGGATAGAATGACCAGGCATAATTCTGGTAGGTCTGTCTTTACAAAAAATGGTGTGCCATGGGAACTTGTTCATTATCAAGCTTTTTGTGAGAAGGCCGATGCTTTAAGGGAAGAGTTGTTTTTAAAAACCGGGAAAGGTCGGGAGCGCAGAAAGTTTTTGCTAAATGATTTTTTGAAAAAGATAAAATAAAATTTGGAGAGTTGGCTGAGTGGCTGAAAGCAACACACTGCTAATGTGTTGACCTCGCAAGGGGTCCGTGGGTTCGAATCCCACACTCTCCGCAGAGACAATTTAGTATCGTGCATACCCACAAGCCTCGTTTTTGCGAGGCTTTTTTGGTATAGTATTTCAATATGGGACAAGGTAATATAAGAAACAAATATTGTCATTGTGGTAGCGGAAAAAAGTATAAATTTTGTTGTATGAGAAAAGAAGACGCTATAAAAAGAGAGGAGATTAATAAAAAGATTTCTTCTGCTTTGCGCTCTTTTAGGGCGAAAGAATGTTTGTATCCGGATCACAGTAATTGTAAAGGAAAAATTATAGAGGCCCACTCAATACAAAATAATAAAACTTTATCGAAAATATCTGAAAACGGTGAAGTTATGATGATATCTCACGACGCTACAGAGTTTGACTTTAAAGTAAGAGCTAAAAAAATTGGCAGATCTAGGGCTACGGTGTTTACCGGATTTTGCGGTTATCATGACAAGACGGTCTTTCAATCAATAGAAGATAATGTTTATACTCCTGGAGATTTAGAGCAAAATGCCTTGTTTGCTTATAGAGCTTTTGCGAAAGAGTTTCATGCAAAGTTGAGTGCCTATAATTTTTTTAAAGACCATGAAGGTGACGGCTTAGCTGGTAACGAGGCAGCGAAAAGGGATGCGGATTATTACCAGAATGTTTTTGGAAGAATGTTTAAGGAGAAAGACTTTGGTTTGGTTGAAACAAAATACATCTCACTTCCTGATGAATTTGATTTTGCTGTGAGCGGTGGTATTACTTTTAATTACGATTTTATAGGTAATCAAGTTAATGACTTGCTTGATTTGGAAAAAAGAGCAGTCTCTGTGTTTGTAACAATTTTTCCCGAAAACGGGAAAACTAATTTTTTGTTTAGCTATTTAAGCGAAGATAGTTCTTTTTTTGAATTTTTAGACGAACAGCTTGTGAATATTGATGATAAAAATTTTAAAATAAGAATATCAAATTTAGTAACGTTAATGGAAAATATTGTTATTTCACCAATTTTGTGGTCTAAAGTTGGGGAAAGTAGTCAAAAGATAGTTTTAAGTAGGTTTGAAAAAAATTTAAAAGAAGAAGATGTGCCAGGTGAATTATCTGTAGATCATGGCTTTAATTTTTTTATTTGATGCTTAAAGCTTTGTCCTTGTAAGATATTCTCGATTTTAGATTTCCCAATAACTCTCTTTTTTCCGATACCGACCCTTCTTTCAAAATATATTTAGCATAATTTCGTATATCCATATCGTCTCTGGCTTTTGCCTTGTCCGCACTGCCAAGCACAGACCTTTGAAAGATGTTAAATCTGGCGATTTCATCTTCTAGTCTTTGCCGCATGCCAAGTTCGTTAATATCTAGTTTGTCCAATATTTTTAATAATTCGGCAATCAGTTCTTCTTCTCGGATATATTTATTTTTGCAATTCCTATCTCTTGCTCGGGAGCAGGAATAGTAGACGTATCTATTTTGCGTTCCGTCTTTTAGTAGTTTGAATTTCTCTTGGGCGGACATGCCTGATCCGCAATAACCGCAAGTAAATAATTTTGTAAAAGAGAATTCGTGGCTTTCTCGGTCTATTTGATCTCGTTTTAATTGCGCCCTGGCTTTTTCAAATAATTCTTTGGTGATAATCGGCTCATGTTTGCCTTGGTACCAGTTGCCGCTGTTTTTTGGATATTCAAACATTCCATAATAGAAAGGGCTATCTAGGACACGATAAATTCCGCTTTGGGTTAATGATTTGTTTCCCCTGGTTTTGAAGTTGATCTCGAATTTGAGCCAGTTGAATATTTTTCTCCCTGACCAATTATCGTTGGCCAGTTTTTCAAACATCATCCTCACTATTGGCGCCCTGTCAGGATCAATCATTAATTGTCCCTTCTTATCCAAGCTTCTTTGGTTTAGGTAGCCTAGTGGTGCCATATTGGGCCACATACCCATCTCCACCCTTGTTCGCAGTCCGCGCTTAACATTTATGCCACGGTTGTCGTTTTCTAGCTTTGCCTGTGACCCTAAAATCATCAGTAGAAACTTTTCATTTGGGTTGTTGCTAAAACTTTGGCCAAAGGTCCTGATCTCCTTTAATGCCCCAGAATCCATTAAATCTACAATCCTGCCCAAGTCTCCAGCGTTTCTGGAAATACGATCTGGTGCCCAAGTTAGAATGCCGTTAAATTTTCCCAGCTTTAATTCTTCGATGATCTCATTAAAAATCGGCCGCTGGCCAGTTTCTTTGGCCGAGTGAGATTCTTGCTTAATTGTCACAATTTCCAAATTTTCTCGTTCCGCCAACTGAAGCATCTCTTTAATTTGGCTATCAATCGATAGAACCTGTCTTTCCTCGGATTCGCTTGATTTGCGTGCGTAAAGGCAGTATTTGACCTTTACGGGGGTTGTTATTTTGGCCATGGTCCCCACAGGCGTTGTTGTTGTGTTCATATACCTAATGAATGACGCAATCGTTCGAAGAAGTCTAGGGTGTTAAATGTAGGTAAAATGTAGATAACTTTTAGTAAAATACGCTTATTTTAAAGAAAAACAATTTACATTAACCTATGAAAACCTATGAAGCATTGACAATGAACATTTTTGGGTGTATAATGGATGTATCCTTTTAAAGTAATAATTTTTACCAAGCAAAAATCAGCTAATACCCCCTTTGTCCATTTTGCTTATTATCACTGCCCAAACAGGTTACAGCAGACTGTGTTAAGCAGTTGGCAGGATTTATTTCTTGTCTAAAAAAGCAATATGGCCAAAACCAAAACTTCGGCATATGGCAAACAGCAACAAAAGATTGTTCCTGTTCGCGGATATGTTAAGAATGGCAAGCGGGTAAAACCGCATCGTCGTTCTACTCCTAATTAAGGAGTTGTAGTGGCAATGGGGTGTTAGTTGATTCTTGAATGGTAAAAAATAAAATAATATGCGCAAAGACATACAGGAAAAATTAAAAGAAATGCCGGAGTTGCTCTCTATCGGTCAAGTAGCGGAGATTTTCAGCATTCATCAAGATACTTTAAGAAACTGGGAAAAGGACGGAATCCTTGTTCCTCTTAGAGTCGGTCCTCGTAAAGATCGTAAATATCGCCCGCAAGATATTCAAGCTATCGTAGATAAGATGGGTAGCAAGCTAACTTTACCTCAGCTTGAATCTTTCCTTTGGAAGAGTGCTGATATTCTTCGTGGCAAAATAGACAGCTCGGATTATAAAAAATATATTTTCGGGCTTTTGTTTTATAAAAGAATGAGTGATGTTTGGGATGAAGAATATGAATCAGTAATGAAAGAGTATAACGACAAGGCCATTGCCGGCGCCGACTATAATCATCGTTTCCAGGTTCCTAAAGATTGCAAATGGGAAGTTGCCACTGAACAAGCAGAAAGTATTGGTCAAAAGTTGAATGATATTTTTGATAAATTAACTAATGCCAACAGTCCGAAGTTAGATAAAATTTTTGATGATCTTGATTTTTCAAACAGAGATCGCTTCCCAAACGAAACTCTTCAGCGATTAATAAATCATTTTTCTCAATATAATTTCGGCAATACTTATATTAGTTCCGATCTTTTGGGTGATGCCTATGAGTATCTTATTAAGCAATTCGCCGCTGATGCCGGTAAAAAGGGCGGATCTTTTTACACCCCTCGTGAAGTTGAAAAAGTTATTCTCGGTATTCTTAAGCCCCACCAAAAAGATCATATATACGACCCGACCGTTGGTTCCGGAGGTTTTTTGCTTGAAGCTTATGATTATCTTAAACAGAAATCTGGTGAGAAGATAGCAAAAACACTTTACCTCTATGGCCAAGAACAAGAATTAAGTACTTTTGCGATTGCGAGAATTAATATGTTCTTACACGGATTAGATAGTGCCGATATTCGTCGAGGTGACACCTTGGCCAATCCGCAATTTTTAAATCAACAAGGCGGTTTGCAAACTTTCGACATTACGGTCGCTAACCCACCCTACTCAATCAAGGATTGGGAGTCGGAGATTTTTAGGACTAATAAATATGGACGGCTTGAGGGATATGATATGCCACCAGAGAAAAATGCCGATTACGCTTTTGTTTTGCATATCATCAAATCAATGAATGTGAACGGCCGAGCCGGCATCGTGCTTCCGCATGGCGTGCTTACTCGCGGCAATGCAGAAGCACGAATTCGGGAGCAGATTTTAAATAATGATCTTATTGAAGCGATTGTAGCTTTACCGTCTAAACTTTTCTATGGCACAGGTATTCCAGCAGTGGTTATTATTCTTAATAAGAATAAAGCTGAAGATAAGAAAAATAAAGTTTTAATCATTGATGCTGAAAAAGATTTTCAAGAAGGCAAAAATCAAAACACTCTGCGACCTCAGGATATAGACAAAATAGTCAAGGCTTTTAATGGATATAAGGATATTGATAAGTATGCTCGTGTAGCATCTATTAATGAAATTAAAGAAAAAGGATACAATTTAAACATCCGCGAATATATCGACTCTTCAGAGGACGAAGAAATAATTGATATAAAACAAGTTAGATGTGAAATAGCTTCTATTAAAAAGGATCTGGCAAAATCTGATACTTTAGTTGAAAAGTATTTAGACGAGCTTAATTATTAATATTATGAAACTTACCAAGTTCAGAATCAAAAACTATAAATCAATTATTGATTCAAACGATTGTTACTTCAGTGATAAGTTGACTATTCTTGCTGGAAAGAATGAATCTGGAAAAACCTCGGTGCTTGAAGCTCTCGAGGATTTCCACCAAGATCGAACTATAAGAGAAGAAGCAAAGCCAATTGAGGGAGGTGGTGTGCCTGAGGTATCTATTTCTTTCACTGTCGACAGTGAAGACGTGAATAGTCTTCTTGAAGAAGTAGAAGCCAGCACAACAGTCTCAAAGGATACCCTTATTACTCTAACCAAAAAGTTTGGTAGTAAAACTTATCTAATCGACGAGGAGTCACGTAAATCACTCAATTTGCCAAGTGTATACGGCGCATCAAAAAAACAAATCACCGAATCAATAAAGAAGATCGAAAATTTTTTAAAGACTGCTGGAAGCAATGTTAAATTCCCGGTATTCGACAGAAAAAAGCTCAGTGAGTACAAGACAGAAGTAGAAACATTTAAGACTCAAAACCCTACTTTAGTAGATATTGTTTCAGAAATAGAAACAATATCTAAGGCATCTGATGATTTCTATGCAAGAGAAAGTGTTGCTGCTGCTTTTGTTGAAAAATTTGTTGAAGATCAACTGCCTTACTTTATTTTATTTTCGTCTTTTGACGATGAGTTTCCAAAATCAATTCCAATTGCATCTCTTGCACAAGATGTCTGGGCGAAAGACCTTGAACAGGTCAGTAACTTTTCTATTGGAAAGATGTCATCCACAAACCAACAAGAACAAGTAAATCACGAGAATTCAGTGAACGTTGAATTTTCTGAGAAGTTTGATAAGTACTGGACGCAAGACAAAATTAAATTGCAAGTTAAAAAAGACGGTACGGACATTAACTTTTGGATTGTTGAAAATAACCGTTTGTATTATCCATCGCAACGAAGTAAAGGTCAGCAGTGGTACCTTTCTTTCTATGTAAAAATCGTTGCTCGATTGCAGGAAAATAAGCCTAATGTGATCCTTGTTGATGAGCCTGGGCTTTATCTGCATGCAAAAGCACAAAAGGATCTTTTGCTGGTTCTTATGGAACACACAAATGATAATCCTGTTGTCTTTTCTACGCATTCACCGTATCTGATCACGGAAGATAATCTTGAAAACATTCGTCTTATTGAAAAAGAATCAGATGGTACAAAAATCTTAGGGAAAATCCACGCACATCCAACAGCCGACAAGGAAACCCTCACTCATATTCTTACTGCTATTGGTCTTGGCATTAATGATTCAATTACTAATGTCGATCAGAAAGATAATGTTGTAGTGGAGGGTCCAGAAGATGTCTTCTATGTCTGTGCTTTTAAAGAGTTAGAAAAGAAAACGCTTAAAACCAATTTTATAAATGGAGGTGGTGCATCAAATATGGGATTGGTGGGAGCGATTCTAGAAGGTTGGGGTGCGGATGTATATTACCTTTTTGATAACGATCAAGGTAAAAAGGATGGAGAGAAACGGTTAAAAGACTGGAAGGTACTTCCTGAAGCAATAAAGACAGTAACAAAAAAAGACAATGCTACCATTGTCGATATTCTGAGTGTGGATGATTTTAAGAAGTATGTTCTTGGAGATACAAAACTTACATATGCGAACTCTAATTCAGAATATTTGAAGAGTTTAAAGCCTCGTCCTGATAAGGTTTTACTTGCTCGCAAGTTTCTTCAAAAAGCAAAAGCTGGAAAAGTTACATTGGATACCACAACTAAGGCAAACATAGCTTCTCTGTTTACAGAGATTGAATTTAAAGATGAAAACTAACTTATTACAAAAGAATATTCCAAAAGATTGGCAACGTATTTCGTTTGGTGATGTTGCAAAACTACGTAAAGGATTAACTTATAAAAGTTCTAATTATTCTGATGAGGATAATGGGATGGTTTTTTTGACTCTAAAATCAATATTACGTGGAGGAGGTTTTAATAAAGATGGAATTAAATATTATTTTGGCAAATATGATGATACCGCCATTCTGAAACCAGGAGATTTAATAATAGCCAATACTGATATCACAAGAAATGCTGAGGTTGTTGGTGCGCCTGTTTTTGTGCCTTTTTTATCAGAGAAACCCGTACTTATGTCTATGGATTTGTCTGCTATTGATGTAGATGAGAAAAAAATAAATAAATTATTTTTCTACTATTTACTTCAAGAAAAAAGAGCTAGGAATTTTATGAAGAATCAGGCAAGTGGTTCCACGGTACTACATCTCAAGACTAGCAATGTGCCTAAATTTGAATTTCAATTACCAACCCTTGTAGAGCAGGAGAAGATTGCTCATATCTTACATACTGTAGATGATGAAATAAACGAAGTTGATGAACTAATCATTTTAGATGAAAAGATTAAATCCGGATTAATAAAAGATTTCTTTAATTTTAAAAATAAGAAAAATATTAAACTGATGACCTTAGGAGAGCTTGGAAAGGTATCTATGTGTAAAAGAATTTTCAAGGATCAAACATCAAGTATGGGAGATATACCATTTTACAAGATTGGTACTTTCGGAAAAAAAGCGGATGCTTTTATATCTCAGGAATTATTTGATGCTTATAGAGAAAAATTTTCTTTCCCCAAAGTTGGAGATGTGCTTTTGTCAGCATCGGGCACTATTGGTCGCAAGGTTAAATACAATGGTGAGCCAGCATATTTCCAAGATTCAAATATCATTTGGTTGGAGCATGATGAAAGTAAAGTTTTAAATGATTTTCTCTTCTATTTATACGAAACTATAAAATGGGAAACATCTGGAAGCACAATCAAGAGATTGTATAACAATGCATTTATTAAGAAGGTAGTTCCCGTGCCCCCAATCGATACGCAGAGAAAAGTAATAGACGTTCTTTCAGTGGTTGACCAAAAAATTTTAGCGTATAGCAAACTAAAAGAAAAATTATTAGTGCTTAAGAGGGGGCTAATGTCGGAACTATTGAGTGGAAAAGTCAGAACAAAATAATAATATGAAATTTAACGAACAATACACAATTGAATATCACATAATAAAATTTATCCAAGAAAAGCTTGGTTATGAATATATTCCGGCTGAGGAATTTTCTAAACTTCGCTCTTTTGAGAACGAGTATATTATTAATTCTCATCTTTTGGAAGCTATAAAGAAAATAAATAATGTTGATGACACTGTCGCGCAAAGTGTTGCAAGAGAAGTTAAAAAACTGGACACAAACGAAGCATTCTTGCTCGCAATGCGAAATGGTATCAACTTGAAAGATCCAAACACTGGCAATTTTCGTGATTACAAGATTGTTGATTTTGATAATCCTGAGAATAACCACTTCGTAGTTACCAATCAATTCTATTTTGAAGGGGCAACTGAAAACATCAGACCTGACGTGATGATTTTCCTTAATGGTCTGCCAATTTGCGATATAGAAGCCAAAAGCCCGACTGCTTCCAGCAGTGTTAGTTTTGAGAACGCCATTGATCAATTAAAGCGCTATGAACGAGTTGCGCCTAAGCTTTTTTTGTCTAATTGCTTCAATATTGCTACCG
Organism: uncultured Gammaproteobacteria bacterium; assembly: GCA_964547855.1. Lineage (GTDB taxonomy): Bacteria > Patescibacteriota > Patescibacteriia > Patescibacteriales > WJLG01 > JBAZHE01. Next base: position 64,936 of record CAZJPG010000004.1, read on the forward strand.
ATGGCCTAAAAACTGTTTATGGAGCTACGTATTCTCCAAAGCAGTATTATCTTGCTTGGCGAGAAGACCAGCGGGCGGAAAAAAAGGAATTTGAAGAGGAGCTTGATTCCACTCTTTTCTTTTTGCTTGGCAAAAATCAATTGCTTGACCTGGTTAAAAATTTTATTGTTTTTGAAAAAAAGAAGGAAGGTGTTACTAAAAAAATTACCAGATACCAGCAATTTTATGCCGCTAATAAAATAGTAGCACGTGTTAAAGATGGCGAGTGCAAGAAAGGTTTGATTTGGCATACTCAGGGGTCTGGCAAAACGTTGACCATGTTTTTTACAGCCTGGAAGCTTCGTTATAGCCCAGAACTTAAAAATCCTAAAGTATTTATCTTAATTGATCGTATTGATCTTGATGATCAAATGTTTGAAGAATTTGAGGCTTGGGGCGGTCAAAATCTTGTCCGAGTTGATTCTCGCAAGGATTTGGAGAAGAAAATTAAAGGAGCTGACAGAGGTATCTTTATTTCTACTATTCAAAAATTCAGTGAGTTGGAAGATATAGAAAATATTGAGGGCAATGTTATTGTGCTTTGTGATGAAGCCCATCGAGATAACGAAGGTATTTCGGCTATTAAAATGCGTAATGCCTTTAAGGATGCTTTCTTTTTCGGCTTCACTGGAACTCCGATTGATAAATTAACGCTTAACACTCATCGTAATTTTGGCGAAGAAGGGGAGCGCTATCTTGATTATTATTCTATTCAACAAGCAATTGATGATGGTGCCACTTTGCCGGTTACTTACGAAGCTCGGCTTTCGAAGTTTTTTATTGACGAGGAAAGAGTCGATCAGCAATTCAATGAACTCACGGCTGATTTAAATAGTGCTCAAAAAGAATTGTTGACCAAAAAACATGGCAAGAAAGAAGCGCTGATTAAATTGGATAAGCGCATGGAAACTATTACTCAAGACATTGTTGAACATTATAAACTTTATGTTTTACCAAATGGATTTAAGGCGCAAATTGTTTGCTATGACCGCGAAGCTACGGCTAAATATAAACAGCTTTTTGACAAGCTAGTTCCGTCTGAATGGTCTGAAGTTGTCTATTCCCCAGGTGATCCGAATAGTGAAAGCGATGATTTGAAGAAATACAATACTAACAAACAGAAGCGAGAGAAAATTATTGAGCAGTTCAAAGATCCAAATCATCCGCTTAAATTCTTGCTTGTCTGTGATATGCTTTTGACTGGTTTTGATGCACCTGTTGAACAAGTAATGTATTTGGATAAACCGCTTCGTGATCACAATCTGCTTCAAGCAATTGCTCGTACAAACCGAGTATTCCCCAATAAAGGATGTGGCAAGATTATTGATTACTACGGCGTGACTAAAAATCTTTATGACGCTCTTAATTTTGATGAGAGTGTAGTTGATAGCGCCATGGTAGATATTAACCGCCTCAAAGAAGAATTCTCAAAAGTTATTGGCGAAATAATGGAGTTGTTTGTTGGGGTTAATATCGAAGACCCTTCAATCGATAATTTACGCCATTGTTTGAAGATTTTTATTGAAAACCAAAATAAACAGCAATATTTTAAAGATAAATATTCCCGATTAAAAATGCTGTTTGAGATTCTTTCCCCAGATCCATTCTTGATGGATTATTTGCGTAAGTTTGAATGGATCACTTGTTTTTACTTGGCGTTCGTAAAGGAATTTCAGCTTGACGATGCTGACGCTTTTTCACTGGCTGAGTATGGAGAGAAAATCAAGACTTTAATTCAACAAAAAATTGATTACGAGGGGATCACTAAAAACTTTCGCGAATTGAATATCCATGATTTAGCGACTTTAAATAAACTAGACAAGTTACCTGAGGAAGAAAAAGCGCTTAATTTGGAAAAAATGCTTAAGCGGGAGATTTCCATTAATATCGACACTCATCCGGCTTTTAAGAAATTCAGCGAACGGCTTTTAGCTATTCGTGCTGAATTTGAGAAACACCAGATTGATTTGGCAGAACGCATTAAACGATATTATGAATTGTTGAATGATATTAAAACAAAAACCGAAGAAGCCAAGGCGCTGGGTTATACTTTGCAGGAGTATGGATTATACACAGTATCACAAGAATTCTTAGAGCCGACTTATTCTGGCGCTAGTATTTCCAGGGAGGGGGTTGGCGCTACTGGCGCAATGTTGACCGGCGATAATAATATCGTTCGAACATTTATTCAGGAGATGACCAAAAAACTCGGTGATATTTTAGACGAAGGCTGGCAAGATTCTTCCAAGCGAGAGGAGTTCTTGAAAGAGGCTAAGCGGACTTTACAAGAGCTTATTCTTAAGGATTATAAAGACAGAATTAAGATTTCTGATTTTCAAAAATATCTTAATAGGCTGGTGGACGTAGTAATTAAACGTTTTTAATTATGAAGAGGAAAATTGAGCTACATAAAAATAAAATTGAATACACCTTAAAAGTTAGCTCTCGAGCACGAAGAATGAGAATGGCCGTTTATTGCGACGGAAATTTTGTGGTGACTGCGCCGCAAGATATGAATGCAAATACTATTGAGCAATTTATTATTAGAAAGTCGCAATGGATAATTGATAAACTGGAATATTTTAAAAGTATTTCCGGGCAGGTTTTTACTAAGAGTAATGGAAAAGACTTCGCAGAATATAAAGAGCGTGCCTTAGCCTTGGCGCAAAAGCGAGTAGATTATTTTAATAAGATCTACGGCTTTAGGTTCAACAAGATCAATATCAAGAATCAAAAAACCCGCTGGGGAAGTTGTTCTCGAAAAGGAAATTTGAATTTTAACTATAAAATATCTTTGCTTCCAGAAAAGTTAGCTGATTATATTATCGTTCATGAGCTTTGCCATTTGAAAGAATTTAATCATTCACAAAAGTTTTGGAATTTAGTTGCTAAAACTATCCCAGGTTATTTAGGGATAAGAAACGAGTTAAGAAAAAGCGGGGTCAATTTTATTTAATTTATGGAAATAGCACCATACTCAATTTATATAAATCATCGGCCATTTAGAATTGCTTTTCTTTTGAGTCCGACTACAGACACTTCTTGGATAGATGCTGTTTTTGAATTTAATAGAAGTAAGTGGGGTGGAAGATTTAACCCAATAATTATATCCGATGGGAATGTAATTGAAGATGATTGGTGGAAGTTTTTGCGAGGATATGATCCTGATATCATTTGCTCAACTGTCCATATTTCTGATGAGTTACGAAAAAAGATACATGTTTTTTTGTCACCACTTCGTGTTGAAGAGTTAACGCCAGATGAAGTACACATAAGAATTGACGATTATCCAATTTCTATATTGCCGACAGGTAAAAATGTTTCTAAAATTGGTATTCCAAACTTTGACGAAAAAAATAATTTAATTATATTTGAAGTCGACGAAACAACTCCAGAGGTTATCAAGACTTTTTTGAGTCGTAATTTTGGTTTGTTTGAACATGGGCAGATGATGCCATATTATCTCAAAAAAGCATTAGAGACGTGTCAAATTAAAAAATATAAGGTTATTGACGAGGAAAGTTTAAATAAAGCATTGCTTGATTTGGGTGAGTGGCGCACTCGAGCGGTATTTCCGTCACAAATTTGTGCTTTACCAAATTCTACAAAGGAGTCGCATCATGCGTATAATAATGAAGGTTTTGAAATTGTTATAGGAGATAGTATAAACGAGTTGATTCGTTTTTGGGATCGAACATTAGAGATTGGTTCGTGGTTGCGTACTTCTATAACTAATTTATGGCTCCCCACTGCGCTTGCGAATAGCGAGATTCTTAAGTCTGGTTTAGGCAAATTTATTAATCGTTATACGGAAAGCTCTGCAAACGATCATAATCGTCGGGTAAATTTTGTAACATTTTCTCTTAGTGAAGCTGAGTTGCAGACAATAGTAAATTTTTTTCAAAAGAGTATCTGGCATCCGCGACATGTAACAAGACTTGCATCTCATCCAATGCCAGACTATGAGTCACAGGGGCACCGGTTTTTTCTTAGGCGGGGATTAGATTTTCATAGGGCTCATTCAAATGAAGAGTATCTTGTTCTTGATGAGCCGGATGTAGAGCAAGGATTTATGGGCGGAGAGAATTGGTTTACTGATTTGTATATTCAATATCGACCAGAGAGATTTAAAAACATCATAGGAAGAGACTACTGGTGGCAACTTCCTAAACGGAATAATTTATTGAGAGATTTAAGATTTTTTAATAAACCAGCTCGAATTAACGAGCACGGTATGTTTAGTGTAATGATGAAACGTAGGACGGGTATGATGATTGGACAAGACGACGAAACTTTAGTGGTAAAAATACCTGAAGATAATTCTGTGTTTCGTGCATTGATTTGTGGCGAGGGTTTTAATTGTATTGAGCGAGGAGGCAGAGAAAAGTTTATGTCTCGCCCTTTTTATCATATTCAACGCTCAGATAAGGGAATGTATTTGTCTGGTGTTTTGGGGCTCTTTCCAGATCTTTTTAATGCCCACCGACTTTTTGAAGAAAGATTTTGGCGGAATCTTTTTGAAAAAATGGCAAATCATAACCCTGAAAAAGATGGTCAAATACAACAAGAACTTTTAAGTAAGTTAAGTAAAAAAATAAATTCTGGATTAGATTTTAAGAATAATCGGGCGAAGGAATGGTTGGCTCACAATGTTTTTAACATCGCTAAAAAATATAGCAAAGAAGAGATTGACCTAGATTATGAGACAATGCATAATCTTGCCAAAGAAGAAACTAATCAATATAACAAGAATCCTTCTGGACAAACTATTGAGTTTAATGAAGACGATTTTAGGAATGAGCTATCAGATCTTGTCGAAATGAATATCCTACAACTAGGAATTAAGCCACGATGTCCTAAATGCGGATATCGAATTTGGTATAGAATCGATGATGTAAAACAAGAAATAACTTGTCGCGGTTGCGGATATAAATTTTCCGTTCCTGCTGAATCAAAATGGTTTTATCGATTGAATAATCTTATACGAGCGGCCGTTTCTTTGCATGGAACAGTACCGCTTCTTATTACACTTGGGCAGTTAATGGGAGACTCCCAATCTTCCGCGATGTTTATGCCCAGCCTCGAGCTTTTAAAAAAAGAGGAAAGTGAGCACGGAAAAATGATAATTTATGGGGAACTTGATTTAGTTTGTATTAAGGACGGTCAATTTGCTATTGGAGAGGTAAAGCAATCAGTTGGTTTGTTTGGCCCCGATGATTTTAAGCGGATGAAAGATATTGCCCAAATGATTCGTCCAGATGTGATCGTATTCTCATCTTTGGATAGTAAACCAAATAAACTTGTAACGGAAAGTATTGAAAAATTAAAAACCGAATTAGCAGATCTAGAGATAGATGTCGAATGGTATAATATTAATTATTGGGTTTTTGAACCCCATCCAGTTAGATAAATAGCTAAATATGAATGAAAATAATAAAAATAAATCATTTTTTGTTGTAGCTCTTTTGGCGTCTTTTTTGGCCTTTGGGGTTTTTAAGGACGAGCTAAAATTAATTTTTGTTAACTTTGGCTTATTTAAGCTCAGTATTTTAAATCTTTTAGTTATATTTTATTTAGTGTTGGCGTTATCAATGTATTTTTTTGCTGTAAATTTTTTTCTTCACGACTTGAAATGGAAAAGTAATTTTTTAACTAAACTATGTTACAGCTCCGGAAATTTTTTATATGCCGCCGCTTTAATCTTGCCTCCATTTTTTTTGCTCGTCTGGATCATTAGTTCTCTTTTAAATATGCTTGGTAACTTTATTTCCTCTAAGACACATGGCATTTTGAATACGTCAACTTCGTTATTGTTATTATTATTTGTTGTTATGGCGGCGGTAAAATCGGCAGTAGAATCGTTCCAGGAAGAAAACAAAGCAATTAAAAAGTATGGAAAATTGGCCGATGAAAAAATGGAAAGAACTTTAATGCTGAATAGAAAGGGTTTTTATTCCGAGGCGATGATTTCTCTATATTCTTCCTTGGAGTTTAATCTAAGAAGAAGGTTGGTCGCTATGGGTTTTTCAACTGGAGATAGGAGCTACGTTAATTTAATTAATTTGGCAAAAAAGAAAAAAATTATATCCGAACAGGGGCATAAAATATTGTTGGATCTTAAAAATGTTCGCAATAAAGCAGTGCATTACGGAGAAACTATATCAAAAGATGAAATGGAGAAAATGTTTGAGGCTCTAAAAAGCGTATTGGCTGATGTTAATCAAAGATGACATATATTTTAATATTATTTTTTGCCACTAAATCGTATGTCTGAAATATTTATCCATGATAAAAAAATCAACAGCGTATTCCAGCTTTTGGGAGAAAAAGAAAATGACATAAGTTTTAGCGTTGGCTGGGCGCTGGCTAATGCTCATAAATTTTTAGATGTTTTTTTGGAAGAAACAATTGAATGGAAGGAAAAATATAACCCTGACGATATAAAAATAAGCCTACAGAGACACGAAGACGATAGGGGGTTTACTGATTTTGAAATCGAGTATGCGGGTTATTTCCATCTCATTATTGAGGCTAAACGTGGTTGGAATTTTCCTACATCTGATCAGTTAGAAAAATATGCGAAAAGAAAGAGCTTCCTAGGTTCGTCAGCAAAAATTAAAAAGATATTAGTATTATCAGAATCAAGCGCTGATTATGCCGCTACCCATTTTGATATTAAAAGCGTTTGTAATTTTAATGTTAAATATATATCATGGAAAGATATTTATCATTTTTCAAAAAAGGCAATTATTGGTTGTTCTCATGCCGAAAAAAGACTATTAGTTGAATTAAATAAATATTTGGAAAATATTATGACCATGCAAAAAAAAGACTCAAATTTGGTATATGTAGCGCCATTATCCTCTGGTTTGCCGACGGAGGGATCGACTATTAGTAATATAGATATCGTAAATAAAAAATTAAGATATTGGCATCCAATTGGTGATGGCTATCCTAAGGAGCCGCCAAATTATATAGCTTTTCGCTATAACGGGGAGTTGCAATCCATACACCATGTGGAGAGCTACGAAGTTTTTACCGATCCGCATACAATAATAAAAGAAGTGCCTAGCGTTGAATGGGGTCGGCCTCATTTTGCATACAAATTAGGCAGGGGGTTTAAGCCTTTTAATGTTGTTAAAACTGGTAAAATATTTCCATCTGGAAAGAATTGGGTCATGTTGGACACGTTATTTACCTGCAAGACAATTTCCGAAGCAAGGGATGTGTCGCAAAAGCGCCTTAAGTCGCAATAAACTAAAATATGAACAGAGGATTGCCTGATTTAATTGGTAACAACATGAACATTGTTTTCTGCGGCATGGCAGCAGGGAATGAATCGTGCAGAATGAATCATTATTACGCAAAATCCAGCAACAGATTTTGGAATGTTTTGGTCGAAGCCGGTTTTATTAAGACAGTGATTAAGCCGAGTAGTAGTTCTGTCCAAAGAGAGTCGAATTATCAGATATTAAGAGATAGTAAAATCGGCTTAACCGATTTAGTCAAAAATAGTTCCGGGATGGACAACGAAGTAATGGCAAGTCCACTGGATGTTAGAAGATTAAAAAGTTTGATTGATAAATTTCAGCCAATGATATTGGCTTTTAATGGAAAAAAGGCGGCAAAGATATTTTTTAATAAAAATAAAGTTGATTTTGGTCTGCAGGATTGTAAAATTGGTAATACAAAATTTTTTGTTTTACCATCAACATCTAGGGTTGCTGTTAGGTGGTGGAACCAATCTTTTTGGCGGGAAGTTTGTGAATTAATAAAAAATAGAAAGTAAATAAATCCTTTATAAATTGTAGATAATCGCGCTTTACTTTTAAACCGTTTTAAGCTATATTATAAGCACAATTTAGACGACCTAACCCTTGCGGATTCGTAAGGCATGGCCGCAAATACCTAACCTACATAGAGATGGTCTTCCCGACCAGTACTTGTAGGTTAGGTCTACATTCGAAAGGATGTAGTGGTAGTTCCGAAAGGTACTGCCAGCTGGCTCGGGGGACCTTTTGTGTTTTTCCGGGATAAGCCTAACCTACAAAAATTATGAGCACGCTATTTGGACTTTTGTTTTTGGCATCATTTATTTCTTTGTTCGCCGGCTTAGTTTACCCCAATCTATTTAAAAAACTATTCAGGGGCAAGGATTTAAATAGAAAATTTATTTTAAAGGTATTTGGAACAGCTACGGCTGTTTTATTTTTAGCTATTGGGTTTTCCGGTGGCACGGACAATAAAAAAAGCGAACAAGAGCCAGTTGCTCAACAACAGGTTATTGCTCCTGTTGAAGAAGAAGCTGTTGCTACAAAAGAAATTGAACCAGTGCCGGTTGTTAGTGATGAGTTGAAAAGTGTTGTTGCGACCAGTGCTGAAAAAGTAGTTGAGTTGCCGCAGAAAGCTGAGATTGTTGCCATTGAAGAAAAAACAACTGAACCAGTGCCAGTGATTGATCGAGTCGTTGCTACTAAAACTTCGGAATTTTTGTTTTATTCTGTGTCTAGGGTTATTGATGGAGATACTGTTGAAATAGACATGGGCGGAAAAAAAGAAACACTCCGTTTGATCGGCATGGATACCCCGGAGACAGTTGATCCAAGAAAACCGGTTCAGTGTTTCGGCGTTGAGGCCTCAAATCAAGCGAAATTACTCCTTACCGGCAAGAAAGTTCGCATCGAAAATGACCCTACTCAAGGCGAGAGGGATAAATATAACCGTCTACTTGCTTATGTTTATCGTGAAGATGGCTTATTCTATAACAAGCAGATGATTGAGCAGGGTTATGCTCATGAGTACACTTATAATATCCCATATAAATATCAAGCCGAATTCAAGGCCGCGCAAAAGTCAGCTCAAGAAAATAAAAAGGGATTATGGTCACCAGATACTTGCAATGGCGATACCGCTCAAACCACTGTTCAGGATACCGATAAAACAAGCGTAACCACCAATGAGAAGTCGTCTTCAAGTCAGTCTGTGGGAAAGTTTTATACCTCCTCAGCTTCTAATTCTACAACGTATTATCCTGAATCATGTTTAGCGTGGCAAAGCTTAAGTCCTAAGAATTTAAGATCATTTAGTTCTCTAGAAGATCTTCTCAAGGTGTATCCCCAGAAAACACTGAATAAGCAATGTCAGTAATTGGAATGTTTTATTGTTAAAAAACATAAATCCTCGGTATTACTGGTGGTTTTTCTATTACACCAAGAACCAGGTTAGAAAAGGCATCGGCCAGATCATCGTGTTTCTCTACGCCAAAATGAATAATTTGGCTGATTAATTCCTCAGCCCCGCTTAACGGAAAAAGTATTCTTCCGCTTTTAATCATGTTGGCCGTAAGAACTAACCGTGTCCGCTTGTCGCTGTTTCCTGGGCGGGTTGTAGCTACATTAGGGACCCCTTCGTTTTTCAGTTGTTCTGGCAAGGCTTTTTGGTAGGCAACATCCTCAATTATAAATCTTGGTCTTAATTCGTCATCCCTGTAGTAGGTATCATTCAACACTTTGCACGTTTCTACTGTTTCGGGGAAGGACATTCTTTTATTTATAATTTTAGGAAGAATGTATATGATCACGTCTCTTCCGCTGCCATACATCCATCCGGAAACCATGGCTGTATAATCAGCGGTGTCTTTCTTAGAAATTGCCAAATCGACGCCGATGTAAGTGCCAGAATGCATGGGATAGCCGTCTTCATCTTTTTTTCCTATCGGCAGTTTGTCATAATAATGTATCCATTCCGGCAGGATGGCCTGGTCTTCGTCTGGCACTATGTGGAGTAAGTATTCTCGTTCCCAAGCGATATCGTTGCCAATTTTTCTTCTTTCAAGCTCGACATCTTCCATAGCCGGGTATTTCCCTGGCCACAATATCTCCTGACCGTTTAGCAGGGGATATTCTTTAAATACCCCGTCTTTTCTATTTTGTTCAATATCTTCCTTGAGACGCATAAGAAGGGAGTCTTCGTGAAGAAGATTGCCAATAACTATTAGTCGGGTATTTTTGTCGCCAGTTGGTATTACTTCGCTGGTTAGCCATTGATATGTCTTATTTCTGCCCTCTCTGGTTTTAGTTGAAGAAATATCCTCAACATCGTCGCCAATAATCAAATCTGGGCGATGCTGATTATGGCGCAGACCTCTAATACTTTGTTCGGAAGAGGCGGCTGTGATGCGGGCGTTGAGTTTGGAAAAAACTAGCGATGAAGAACCCCACTCATCTGATTCTTCCTGAAATGGCCCCAAGTCTTTTTTAAGTAAATCATTGCTTTCAAGCTCTCGCTTTAAATTCATCATATGCTGTTTGGCTTGGTTTTGGGTTTGGCAGAGGATTAGAACGAACTTTTTTTGCTGTTTTCCTAAGATTGACCAAATAGGAAGAGAGGTGGTGATGATGGTTGACTTGCTACTGCCTCTAAAGGCGACGATAAAAAGGCTTTTAATATTTTCATCTTCGGTTAAGCTGAATATTTCCGCTTGGAATTTGGCCGTCGGATACTTTACGTAATGGGCGAAATAGAAGTGGAAAAAATACCAATGACTTTCTTTAGTTATGGCCACTCTCACTTTTTTGTCCTTGATCATTGATTCCACCAGTTCCGGTGGCATTATGTTTTGGTAATTCATTGTCGTCTTTGTTATTGTTAATAATTTTTATTTGACTAGCGGAAGCTAAGTGCAAGGCTTGGCGAACAATAGCTTCTTGCTCTGGCGTAAGATTTTCATCTTCAATGCTGTGTTTAATTTGAAGTTTCTCGGCGTAATCGCCATGATGATGCTTGAGCCAATAGGTTATCGCTGGCAAGTTTTTGTCTTTAATTGCGCTTATTAGCTGGCTTTCTGCTAAATCGTTTACCATAGAGCGTCCTGTCAGGATGGCTTCGTCAACGCTTTTGGCAAATTCCTTGTCGTTTTTCTTCCAAAGATAGAAGGTGGCTCGTGATAAATTTAATTTTTCACAAGCAACTTGAATAATTGGGGTTTTGTTTAATTGCTTAATAACTATTGTTTTGAGCTTTTCCGAATTTTCTTTCATAGAGGTTGATTTAATTTTTCCGCCTTAATACCGGTTAGTTTTTCCCAGCGGGCGATAATAGTGGCACAATGGTCTTTGTCTATCTCGACTAATAGGCATTTTCGCTTGGTGTGTTCGCACCCGATTAAAAGGGATCCGCTGCCAGCAAATCCATCAAAGACATAATCATTGATTTTGGTGCTATTGAGAATTAAGCGCCTTAATAATCCGACTGGTTTCATGGTGCTGTGCAGTTTACTTTTGCTTGGTTTGGGATAAAAAAGAACGCTTTTGTCTTGAGAGTGTTGGAAGTCATGGGTGCCGTACCAGCCGTAGGCAATTAATTCATGCTGAGGCAGATAATCCATTCGACCTATAACAGCATGAGATTTAACCCAAACGAGTAGTTGGGTGAATTTGTAATTGCTTTGAAGCATTGCTTCTCGCAGGGCAAAAATCATTTTGTCGCTATTGAAAATATAGACAGCATTTTTCTTGGTCAGATACGGTTTTAAATTTTCCAGCCATTGAGTCATGAAGTCGCGATATTCTTCGTCGCTTTGCTCATGGTCATTAGCGATGATTTTTTCACAGCCTAGTTTTTGTTTGAATCCAGCCTTGCTTTCGACATAACCAACTCCATAAGGAACATCGGAAATAATTGCCGTAATTTTATCGTCGCCAACGAGGCGTTTAAGTAATTCTTTGTTATTAACATTTCCGCAGGCTAGTCGATGACTGCCTAATTGAAAGATGTCACCTGATTTAATTTTTTTCATTGTTTTATTTTGCTTTATTAAGCTTTTTGGCTTTTAAGCCAGTTAGCTTTTCAAAACGATTAATAATTAATTGGCAAAAAATCGGCTCTTTTTCAATTAGATACGCCCGTCGTTTTAATTGTTCGCAGGCAATTAAAGTTGAGCCTGATCCGCCGAACAAATCTAGAACAATTTCATTTATTTTTGTGCATCGTCGCATGGCTTTTTCGTGAAGAGTTGGCGGTTTAGAGGTTGGATGTTCATAATCCTGACTTGGTAGGCGTTTGACTAGCCAAATATCTAAAATATCAAGAATGTCTTCAATGCTTCTGTTACCAGTGCCGATTTCTTTGTTCATGATTTCGTCCAGGTTATGAATTGGCGCTAAATATGGCTTGCCTTTAATTCCGTAAACACAAGGTTCGTAGCATTTATTGAAGGCGACTTGAGGAGTGGCGTTAAAGCTGTTTTTAATCCAGAGGCAAGTTCTTTGGTTCTTGATGCTTAGTTCTTGATATAGAGATTGAATCAATCCGATATATTTTTGGTCGCAATAATAGAAGAAGTGAATATTCGGCTTGCTGACTGATAGGGCGGTGAGCATTGTCTTCTTTAAAAAATCTTTAAATTCAAAATCGGTTTTAGAATCATTAACTTTCCCTCCATAACTTTTTTTACCGCTAAGTCCTTTGTTGTAATCCAGGGAAATATTATATGGACTGTCGCAATAGATCATACTGGCTTGTTCGCTAGCCATTAATATTTTCCCATTGTTTTGGTCGCAGGAATCGGCGCAGAGCAAGCGATGGGTGCCAAGCTGGAATAGATCGCCTGACTTGATGTCGGTTTGCTTAATTTTTTCTAATTCCACTTTCTCGTCAAAATTATCATCCTCAATTTCTAGAACGTCATTCCAAATCATGCCAATATCGTCGGTGTCAAAACCAACATCGAGCAATGTTTCAATGTCAAAGTTCTTCAGTAGTTCATAATCCCATTCTCCTGTGTTGCGGTTTAGGCGAAGATTGAGAATTTTTTCTTTTTCCGGGGTTAGGTTAAGAAAGACCACTGGAACTTCTTTGTAGCCGAGCTTAATGGCAATCTTGAGCCTTTGATGACCACCAATAACTATCCCGAAGCGGGTTTTGTTGGAATTGGCGATAATCGGATCGGCAAATCCGAACTCTTTAATACTGGCGGTTAAATCCGCCTCTTGTTTTTCCGTTAGTCTCCTAGGATTGTACTCGGCCGCTTTAAGGCGAGCAGGGGAAATCATCTCGATTTTCAAGTCTTTGTGTTTCATAGACTTTTATTATTAATTTGTTAAGCACCCTCCTGCTTATATATGGCGAAAAATCACCCAAAACAAAAAAAGCCCCTTTTAAAAGGCTTTTTTATGTTTATATTTGTGGTGAATTCACCGAAGTTCTTCTGGGTCAAATGTTTCTTTGGTTTTTTCTTTATAATCATCCCATATACCAAGCTCATCATCTGGATTGATGAAGCTTTTTTCAGGAGTGTTGTTAGCTGATTCAGACTCAGGTATTAGGTTTATTTTGGTTCTGTATATTTTCTCTTTTTTGTATGGATAGAAGGGGTCGGAGTCAATGCTGAAGTACTTTTTTAAGCTATCAGCCAATAGTTGTTTGGTCTTCTTTAAACTGGGGTCGTAGTCATTTACGTCTTGCCTGCGCTTCTCAAAGCTTATGGACAACACTCTCAAGAGAAGCCATTGCTTATTTGGTAATAGTTTTCGGTTATCTTCAAAGCCCATCCCGCTATAGTTAGTGGAATGAGTGAATCCGCCGGCAGTTACTTGAACATCGTGCCCATTTATAAATTTTATTGTAATACTTTCCCATCTTGTTGTTTCTGGAAGTTGAAAAGGAAATTGATGTGTGATATCCAATTTTTTATTTTTTATTTCCCGCTCGGCTAGTAATGAGATTAGTCCTTTTGCAATTTCTAGCAATTCGGTCTCGGTATATTTTTTTTCTTCTAGCTCAGTGGTTTTTAAATCAGTTTTGTTTATTCGTGGTAAAGGGGTTAATTCGTGATAATGGATTGAGTCTATTGTTGGAAGTTTTGGTATTTCTATTTTAGGGATTGATTCCACTATTTTTTTATAAAACTCTTGCGATTCAGCAAATCTTTTCAAGGTAGGCTGAAGATTTATTGTTACGTTTTTTGCAAATTCATTTATTCTTTCCGATGCCCTGGCGATGTCCTGAAAAGGATAAGATTTAAATGCCTCAGAAAGCATTTTCTGGGTGCGCAAAACATCGCGATTAATATCGTCAAGAATACCGCTTGGAATGCCTGATTTTTCGATGTTTTGGTTCATATGAAAATGGTAGCACTAGCCGAATTGTTTGCCAATAGCACCCCACTATTACAATAATCTTTAATATTACTTAAAAAATTGCTTAAAGCTAGACATTTCAAAATACCCTCATTTGTGTCTACTTTGTCTATGTTTTGTTTTTTTACCCCGACTCGAGTGCCTCAATTTTGCCTATGAACGAAGGCTCATAAAACCCTTGTAATGATTGCATAACTGGGGTACTTAACCCAAGTGTCCCGCCAAGACAATTTATTATCGGAGTCAACCCATTTGTCTATGACGAATGTGCGA
>CAZJPG010000005.1:0-67526 GCA_964547855.1 uncultured Gammaproteobacteria bacterium
ACGAAATACTCAAACAGACCAATATCGACATCCTTACGGCCAACACAGAGGCTATAAAAGCCAAATTAGAGGAGCTGGAAGTTAAATATGATGGCGACACAAAAGAACGCCTAATGGACACCCTTTGGAAGTATTGCCGTAAAAATATAGCCGGCCCAGCTTTCTTGGTCAATCACCCAAAACTCGTATCGCCACTGGCCAAGGCCAAGGAAGATAACCCAGAGCAAGTCGAACGCTTTCAAATAATCATAGCTGGTGCGGAGATCGGTAATGGCTACAGCGAACTAAACGACCCAGTCGACCAAAGAAAACGCTTCGAAGAGCAGCAAGAATTGATCGACAGAGGCGACAAGGAAGCGATGATGCCAGATTGGGAATTCGTCGAAATGCTCGAACACGGAATGCCGCCAACTTGCGGTTTCGGCTTTGGTGAACGTTTCTTCGCCTTCTTGGTCGATAAGCCAATACGCGAATGTCAAATGTTCCCACTAATGAAGCCAAAAAAATAATTGCCAAAAAAATGACCGGCAAACATCGCTCCACTGGAGCAATAATAAGAGATAAAGACGGAAACTTTTTAATGTTCGACCGAGTAAACCCTCCTTATGGTTGGGCGATTTCCGCAGGACATATAGAAGAAGGAGAGGATCCAGAAAAAGCCATGCTGCGAGAGATCAAGGAAGAGACATCTTTGGACGTAAAAAAATACCGCTTATTATTTCATGAATTCCTGCCTTGGAATTCATGTGTCGGTGGCATTGTCGGCCATGATTGGTGGTTGTATGAGGCGATAGAATGGGAAGGTGATCCAATAATGGAAAGCGAGCACAAAGAAATGCGATGGGTGAAACCAGGGGATCTAAAGAATTATAAATTAGAAGAAGCTGTCGAGTATTGGTTTAAAAAACTAGGATACATATGAAAATAACACTTTGTGGTAGTATAGCGTTTTACAAAGAAATGCTAGAGACAAAAAACATCCTGGAAGGGGAGGGGCATGAAATAAAATTACCACCATTAGAAATAACCGGACGCGATGGCAAGCCGCTTTCAATCACTGATTATTACAAGATCAGAAGAGAGGCTAACAACGACGATTCTTGGGTCTGGGAAGAAAAGAAAAAGGCGATCTTGGCCCACTTTGAGAAAATCGAATGGTCAGACGTTATTTTGGTTTTAAATTACGACAAAAAAGGCGTTCCTGGCTACATCGGCGGCAACACCTTAATGGAGATGGGCGTAGCTTTTTATCTTAAAAAGCCGATCTATTTATTAAACCAAGTCCCAGAATTATCCTACAAGGAAGAAATACTAGGTATGTGGCCAATAATCATTGCCAATGATCTGTCAAAAATCAGCTCCTCCTCCCGTTAATCGGGTGTACAAATTTTTTATACAACAAAATATCGAAGATTATAATAAAATTAAAATCGAAAATTTAAAACTATATCTATGTTAGACATAAAATATATTCGCGAAAACGCAGAGGAGGTAAAGAAAAATTGCGCGGACAGGCTTTCTGGCGCTAATATCGATGAACTCTTGGCGATAGACGAGGAAAGACGCCAAAAAATATCAGAAATAGACTCTTTAAGAGCAGAAAGAAATCAGGGATCAAAAGGAAAACCAACGCCCGAAGAAATTGAGGCTATGAAAAACAAGAGGGCCAGGATCGCCGAATTAGAAACATCTTTACTAGAGGTCGAATCTAAATACAACGAATCCTTATTCAAGGTTCCGAATTTAACACATCCAGAAGTAAAGAGAAGTGAGAACGAAGATGATAATCCGGTCTTAGAGATCTCCGGAGAACCGACAAAATTCGACTTCGAGGCCAAAGACCATGTTCAGTTGGCAGCCGAGTTAGACTTAATAGATTTCGACAAGGCCACAGAAGTGTCCGGAGCTAAATTCTATTATCTAAAAAACGAATTGGCCATGATCGAATATGCGCTAGTGCAATATGCCCTAGGCATGCTTTATGGTAAAGGCTATACGCCAATGGTGACCCCTGACATTGCCAGAGATGAGGTTCTAAAAGGCGCTGGATTCTCTCCACGCGGAGAATCGACCCAAACCTATAGTATCGAAGGGGCAGATATCTCCCTTATAGGAACATCGGAAATAACCATATCTGGATATCATATGAATGAGGTTTTAGAAGAATCGGAATTACCAAAAAAATATATTGCTGTCTCTCACTGCTTCCGAACTGAAGCTGGCAGCTATTCAAAGTATTCTAAAGGCATATTCCGCGTCCATCAATTCACTAAGGCCGAAATGTTCCAATACACCAAGCCAGAGGATAGCGAAAAAGCCCATCAAGAGCTTTTGAATATCGAAAAAGAGATCTTTCAAGGACTAGAGATACCATTCCGCGTAGTAGATCATTGCACGGCCGACCTTGGCGCTCCATCTTATCGTACATATGACCTTGAGGCTTGGATGCCTGGCAAGCCAAACAAAGAAGGTGGGATGGGGGATTGGGCTGAAATAACTTCGACCTCTAACTGCACTGACTACCAAGCCAGATCTCTCAACATAAAATACAAGAACTCAGAGGGGAAAAAGGAATACGTGCACATGTTAAACGGCACAGCCATATCACTTTGCCGCGCCATGATCGCCCTAATGGAAAATCATCAACAGGCCGATGGCAGCATCAAAATACCAGCCGTATTACACAAATATTTGCCTGAAGGACTGACTATTATAAAAAGATAGCTTGTTTTAGAAAAGATAAAATAATTTCAAGGAGGGGAATATGATCTCCATTTTACCGACCAACAAAAAAGTCGGTGGCCGCAAACAACTGCTTGACTATAATCAAAAGAGACTGGAGAACCCATTTTATAGCCGAAAAAAGAAGATAAACCATGTCGGCGGACTTAAAACGACTTTAACAATAATTAGCTTCCTGGTCGTACTAACGTCTTTGGGATGGTTTATTTTTGCCTCATCATATTGGAAAATAAACGACGTATCCATTAATGGCCTAGACAGAATGTCGAATGATGAGATATTGAAGATGGTCAGAGATCAGCTATCAGGAAGAAACTGGCTGATTTTGCCGCAAAACAATCTCCTCTTCTTTAATCAAGAAAAATTCTTAACCCTAGCCAGGGACAAATACCGTTTTCAAGACATTCAAGTGCGCAAAGAATGGCCCAACAAGCTTATTGTCGGCATAAAAGAGAAAACCCTAGCCTGTGCCTGGAATGAAGGCGACAGATATTATCTACTAGACTCTGAAGGATACGTACTTGACGACGCCAATCCATTAGAACTCAAAGACAAGAATTACCCCTTAATCAGCAACGAATCAACGTTACGAATAGAAGGTGGCCAAATAAAAGCTGACAAAAACTATATCGGCAAAGCCCAAGAAATAACTGATGCCATACGCTCTAAAGCACAGGAAGAAATAAGCATCGATCGCTTTATAGTAGACAATGACATAGACACCATAAAACTCGTAACGACCGATGGCGTAAAAGTATATTTCAATACCGCCCAAAATTTAAATAACCAAATAGAAAAATTATTACTGCTCAAAAGAGAAAAATTAAAAGATGACTTTGGGTCAAAAAAATATATAGACCTAAGATTTGGCGATAAAATTTATTTTCAATAAAAAAATATGAGCAACAAAGATGTCGAGAAAGTTTTTAAATTCATCTTCGGCTTAGCGGTTGTGGTTTTTTGTTTGGTCATAATCGGATTATTTCTGCTGCTGGTAAAATTCTCTCTAAACTTCACTGACACTATACGCATTTTAGGTGTCACTATGACCAATTAAGCGGCTAGCGGTTAAAATTTTTTCTCTTTTGGGTATAAATACACCCAAAACCAATTAAAACTCATCCTAGGGCATTTTAGAGGCTCTTATGCTAAAATTTAGCTTATTTTAGCCATTTTTTGTTAAAATTAGCCAAACAAGTAAAAGCCAATAAAAGACAAAAACAATACCTGGATCAAAAACAGGAAAAAAGAGAAAATAATCGAGAAACATAAAGAATGAAAGATAGAAGCCAAGAATGCTGACACTAACGAAATAAAATAAAAAAATAAAAATCATAAAAACATACAGCAGGATCAAGGAAGGGAGAAAACACGAAAAAACAAAAAAGGCCCAAAAAGGCCTATTTTAATTGATACAGTACTTCGCTTAATCTACATTATGCGAAGTACTGTATCACAAAGAAAGGGTGGCTAGTTTATCAATTAAACCTCCACCCTCTTTAAATCTTTTAGAAAAAATTCATGGGTCATGGATCGTGAATCAGCTGGTCGTGATATTATGACTCAAAACAAAAAAAACTCCACAACAAGTTACAACCCCCCTGTCGAAGCATACAAGATCTTTAGGGGTCATTTTTGTTATTTCGCTTTTCTCTTGATGATTTTTTAATTTTTCAAAAGAAACCTTAATAATAAAAACAACCATAGCTATAAGCGCGACAGCTAAAAGCAATAAGGGTATAGCCTCCATCGAACTTAAACCCCTATTATTCATATAACACCCTCTTTCTAAAAAATAGATGAAATTATAATGAGCTAAAAAAATATAACATCTTTAATATTTTCTGTCAATAATAATAAATTATTTAAATACTTCGCATAATATTGTATAATGATCACATGACCCAAAAACCAATAATAAAATATTTAACGGATTTTTTAGACCACGCCGAAATAGAAAAAGGACTCTCTCCTAAGACCCAGGAGAATTACTCGCGATTCCTTAATAAGTTTTTCAAATGGCTTGAAGAGAACAATCTTTCCAAGTTAACACCAGACAAGCTTACCACGGATCATATCTGGAAATACCGAGTATTCCTCTCTCGACACATCGACCCGCTTAAAAAGGCGCCGCTTAAAAAATCAACGCAAAACTACTATTTAATAGCTTTGCGAAGTCTTTTGGAATTCTTCGTCGAAAAGAATATAGAATGCCTGCCGCCAACGAAAATAAAACTTGCCAAAGACAAATCCGACCACGAGGTCAAATTTCTTACCCTGCCGCAACTAGAAAGACTCTTGTCGTCCCCAGACACGTCAGATGTCAAAGGATTGCGCGATAAAGCCATCTTGGAATCATTCTTCTCCACCGGACTTCGTATCAGTGAACTATCATCGCTTGACCGTGAACAACTTAAGGTCAAAAAAGACACTAAGGAACTGGAAATAGCGGTCGTAGGAAAGGGATCGAAGGTTAGGACCGTCTACTTCAGCGAACGCGCCGTAGAAGCCCTAAGAAAGTACCTAGACAAGCGCACAGACATCGACAATGCCTTATTCATCAACTATAAACCAGGAATAGAAAAGACCTCCTCCCCTCGCCGCCTTACAAATCGCGCCATAGAAGATATTGTCAAAAAATACGTTAAAATATCCGGCTTACCGGTCATGGCCACTCCACACACCCTGCGCCACTCTTTTGCCACTGATCTACTATCCCATGGCGTAGACCTAAGGATCGTTCAGGAATTCTTGGGACACCGCAATATAGCCACGACACAGATATACACCCATGTTACCAATAAACAATTACGTGACATACACAGACAAGCCCATGGCGGAAAAGAGCTAAAAGAGTGATAATTCTCCCCTTTTCACGATTTGACATTATAAAAAATCAATGTTACTATACAATGACCTGCCGAAAAATCGGACAGGTCTTTGCTTTTTAAAACCAAATCTTTCTTTTTAGGAGGCACTCTATGGAAACAATTGGTAATGTTTCAGAGGGTACAGAAAACAAAGCACAGACAACCAGCTGGATAAAATCCGGCTGCGCCTGTGGATTTATTCTAAACGATAAAAAATTGAGAGAAATGTCGGCGAACATAAGCCGGGCTATGGTAATGAACCTATCACCAGAAATGCGCGCCATAATAATGGCAACCTCCATCATCCATCAAGACAATTTCCTTGATATCTGCCGCATGGTAATGGTCGCCAACGAATCCGGCAGGATCGACAACACAGAATGCTATGCAAAAGTACTTCGATTGATGCACGCCCAAATACAAGACAAAAAAACCAGAACGAAAATAATACAAGCTCTGTCATTGCTTCCAAGCAACGTCATCATGGGCGTATATATCAGCGTATTCGAAGAAAAACATGATGCCACAAACAAGAAAAATTTTCTTGGCCGCAAAGAGGCCGATGATTTTCTCGAAGACTGTCTTCCCTTGATAACCGGCAAAAGTATTCCTCAAAAAGAATTGTGTACAGCTTAAAGTGGCGCCATAAAATCGCTCCACACAAAAACGACCCCGTTCAAAAGGGTCGTTTTTTAATATCTTCACTATAAAATATCAGTTTCCAGGAGTAGTCTGTTCCGGTGATACTGTTCCGTTTTGTTGCTGGGCCGCAGACATCTCAAGTTGCTTTTGATAGGCCGCCTCCTGATCCTTTCTGAAGTTATACGCCCTTATGGAGTCGTATATACTAAAGATGGAACAAAGTAAAAGTATCACCGAGAAAAAAGCGCCCCAACCTTTTTTGAATATTAAAAGGCCAAGCGACGCCAAAATAGATGCCAAAACAGTGAATATGGCCAATTGATAAAGGAAATTAAGCATCCAAATAACAAATCCAGAGGCAGAGATCGAGATGCTAACTATAACGATTATCAACGCGATGCCAATAACTATCAACTGCCAAAAAGCGAAATCCACATATTCAGAATCCCCGCTCGATGTTCTAGAGAATTTATTTTCCATAATTTGATTTTTATTATTAATTTTAAAAATTTTTAAGGCAAATAATCTAGCGGATCGACCGGAACTCCATCTTTTCTAACTTCAAAGTGTAAATGAGGTCCAGTGGTCAATGTTCCGGCACCGATAGTACCTGGCAATCCCCCTGATAAGGCTATAGTCTGTCCTTGTGTTACATACTCGTCCTCTGCCACAAACGACTTAGTCACATGGCCATAGACCGTTGATAGGCCATCACCATGGATCAACATTATGTAACCGTAAGCCTTGCCTTTAATATTGACCCTGGCCACATAGCCTGAATCAGCTGCGTAAATTGGAGACCCTTGAGGAGAACGGATATCAATAGCTGGATGCTCATAAACATAACGAAAAGGATAATCTGGGTCATGAAAATAAGTAGTGATATATCTCCCACTGACCGGCCAAACTAACCCACTAGCACTAAGTTTGATCTTGTTCTTGTCTAACGACGCCATCTTTTCACGAACCTGTTTTTCCATGTTCGCTATTTCAGCGGCGGCGGCATCTTGCTCACGTTTAGAGATGGCCAAGAGGTTTTGATACTCCTTCTCTGAATTCTTGGTCTCTTCCAATACGTAATTCTTCTTCAATTTTTCATCTTCGAGGGCAGTTTTATTTCTTTCTAATTCGGCCTTCAAACTAACCAAGTCTTTGTTTTTAGCATCCAACTCCGCCTTGTCCAATTCTAAGTCTGATTTCAATTTTTTGAGTTCATCTAAACTATCCCCCATCTCGCGGTTGATATCTTCCAAATATTTAACCCTATTAAGAAAATCAGCCAGTGTATCATTAAGCAAAAGTATTTCTAAGGTACTAGCATCACTCTCTCTGTATATCAGCTTGAGTATATTAGCGATATCTTTTTTCTCTTTATCTATCCTGTCTTCTTTATCGCCTATCTCGATGCTTGTTTTCTTAATCTCTAACGAGACCTCATTTATCTGTGCTTGAGTGTCCTCTATCTCTATGCCAGCCATCGCTATTTTATTGTCGATCAAAGAAAGCTCTTCCGACAATGTCTCGGCTTCCTCTCTGGCGTTTTGTATGGCTTGAGTGTATTGTTTCTTCTGTTTGTCCAATTTGTCTATCAATTCCCGATTACCGCTTATCTCTTGATTTAATTGCCTTATCTCGTCATTCAACCGATCATCAGAAGTCCCTAATACCGATCCTGGTGAGGACAGTAATAAACAAAAACAAGCGATTATTGGTAAAATAATCCTAATTTTAGGTATTTTCATCATAATTAAATGATAGCACAAAAAAGGCTTATTGGCAAAAATAGCCAAAGTAAAGGCTTTCTTGACACTACTCTCCCCTTTTGTTATACTAAAAATGCGTCAATGAATCGACAAATATTGATTCATTTTATTTTTACTTAAGATTTAGAGCCTATTTTGGACGGCGAAAACTCAGGTTTGCCGATCATTAAAGGCCAGTGTTCAGAATATGTCCACAAAGAAATCGGCTGGCGTATCACGCTTGGGCCGCGATAGTCAATCTAAACGCTTAGGCGTTAAAATAGCCGATGGCCAATTCGCTAAGGCTGGTAATATAATCATCCGCCAACGCGGAACTCGTTATTACCCAGGGACCAACGTCGGTATCGGCGTCGATCACACCATTTTCTCCTTGGTCAATGGCTTAGTTAAATTCACTGAAAAGAGAAAGAAAAGATTTAACGGCAAGTCAGTGAAAGTTAAAGTAGTCAACGTCATCGCTTCAAAATAAAAAATCCGCCTCCCTAATAAGGGGGCGGTTTTTTGTTTCAAAAATGAACATTTTTTAATTGGGCATCCTGCCATTGCCGACAATGACAAATCTCCAATTCGGCAACAAGGGCAAATCGATCCCGTTCTTGCGGCGATTGATGACGCTTTCATCCTTGGCTCGGCGATCGTCGAAAATAACCACTTTCCAACCGCTGCGTACAGCAAGAACCTTGCCTTCATGCTCCCAGAGGTTGAAGTATTCCGCAATTTCGTGCCAAAATAAACGGTCCATTATTTCCAGTAGCGACCTTTTTCTGGCTGCGTCCTGCATGACGAAGACATCGTCGCTATTCATTGCCTCGAGCTCATCGATCTCTTGGACCATCATACTTCTGGCAATGAACAAATTGCGTAAATGCTCGGGTAATTCTCCGACATAGTCTTCTCTGACCCCCTTAGTCTGTTCGACATCACCCGGCTCGATCGAAACCTCCTGATCGACCAAATCACATCTGTCCAGAATGTCTGCCAAAGATGGAAAAAGATCTTTCATGTCACACCCCTCCTTTATGCGATAGATATTCTTTTTGGTAATTACATCTTATATCAAAAAAACTATTTTTTGTCAAATATAATAAAACAGGATCCTTAAAAAAGACCCCGTTCTATCATATTTTATCTTGTCTATTTCTTTGACTTTTTACCCTTAGCTTTAAGACTTAAACAGACCTTAACGAATTCCACGAATAAAGGATGTGGCGAAAGCGGTCTTGATATGTATTCTGGATGAAATTGCGTGCCAATGAAGAATGG
Organism: uncultured Gammaproteobacteria bacterium; assembly: GCA_964547855.1. Taxonomy (GTDB): domain Bacteria; phylum Patescibacteriota; class Patescibacteriia; order Patescibacteriales; family WJLG01; genus JBAZHE01. The sequence goes on from CAZJPG010000005.1 coordinate 9,281, forward strand.
GTGCTTAGTGATCTCTATTGCCTCGACTATGCGTCCATCCGGAGAAGTGCCGGCGATAGTAAGACCTTTCTTTTCCATCTCCTCTCGATATTCATTGTTGAACTCATAGCGATGGCGATGACGTTCATAGACTATCTCTGGGGCCTTGCCGTCCTTGCCCATCTTGGCATAAGCCTTCTGCATATGAGTCCCTGGTTTTATCTCACAAGGCCATCCACCCAAGCGGATCGTTCCTCCAAATTGCTTCTTAGCTATTAACTCGGCCTGTTCCGGCATCACATGGATCACTGGATGCTTGGTCTTTGGATCGACTTCGGCGGAGTTGGCATCTTTATAACCAAGAACATCGCGAGCGAATTCTATGGCAGCCATCTGCATACCATAACAAAGCCCAAAATATGGTTTGTTATTACGGCGGCAATAGTCTATGGTTTCGATCTTGCCCTCACTGCCACGAGAACCCCATCCTTGAGGGACGATTATTCCATCGAATTGCTTTAAAAATGAAGTTCCTTTCTTTTCTACATCCTCTGAAGAAAGCCAGTGTAAAGTAGCCTTACAACCATTATAAGTTGCGGCATGTTTGATCGCCTCTATGACCGAAACATAAGAGTCCGTAAAACAGAATTGACCGCTCATAAAGTATTTTCCAACTATACCAATATCGACTTCTTTCTTGGCAGCCCTTCTCTTGTCAGTCATAGCCTGCCAATCTTTTAGATCATCCTTCTTTTTCTTTAATCCGAATTTGGCCAACAAACGATCGCCAAGATGATCCTTTTCAAAATTCAATGGCACATCATAAACCGACTCGATGTCCGGAGCGGAAATAACATCCTCCGGCATAATACCGCAATTCATGGCTATCTTAGATCGACGCGGTTCATCGACTGGGACATCGGCACGGGCCACTATGAAATCTGGTTGAATACCAGCGGCATTCAAGGAACGTATGGCATACTGCGTCGGTTTAGTCTTCATCTCCCCTATCTTATTAGGTATAGGCAGATAAGACACCATGACAAATTGAACATTCTTCGGATTGTACAATTTCATCATTCTGGCCGCCTCAAGGAAAAGAAGGTTTTGATACTCACCGACAGTTCCTCCGATCTCTATGACCATGATCTCGGCGCCACTCTTCTTAACGGCTCGATGGATACGGTCGATAACTTCCAATGGGATGTGTGGAACGACCTCGACGCAACGACCACCATACTCCAAATTTCGTTCTTTCTGAATGACCGACTGATAGACGCGTCCAGTGGTCATGTAATTCTCACGATAGATATTCTTATTGAGGAAACGTTCATAATTGCCGACATCTTGATCGGTCTCATCACCATCTTCGGTGACAAAAACCTCTCCATGCTCCACCGGATTCATAGTTCCAGCATCGACATTTATGTATGGATCGATCTTGATCGCACTGACATTGTACCCCTTACCCTGCAAAATCGTAGCGATCGATGAAGTTGTGATGCCTTTGCCGACGCCGGACATTACGCCGCCCACCACGAACACATACTTAGTTTTGTCCTTTTTGATTTCCTCAACCATATATGACTATTAATTATATACTCAATTTTTAGCGGTTGTTTCGGACTTATCGAGCAATATTTCCACTGCTCTATCCATTTGCGGATCCTTTTCGTTCTTATAATCCTCTTCAGTGAATTTTACTTCCTCGTCCGGTTCGATCCCCTCATCGTTTATAGATCTGCCATTAGGAGTCAACCACTTAGCTACCGTTACTTTAAGAGAAGAACCATCGGACAGTTTTTCCATAGACTGAACAGACCCCTTACCAAATGTCTTGGTCCCGATCAATTTGGCCGCTCCATAATCCTGCAACGCTCCTGCCACTATTTCTGACGCTGAAGCACTTCCACCATCAACCAAAACTACAGTCTTATAGCCTTTAAGACGAGGTAAGCCAACGGCATTATAAGAATCTTCACTGCCATCGGAAAGCCTTTCTTTGACAACAGGACCATTGGACACCCATTCGCTGGCCATATCTATAGCTCCATCAAGATATCCCCCTGGATTACTCCTTAGATCTAAAATTATGCCTTTTGGAGTCTTAGACAAAGCCTCTGTCACGGCCTGACTGAATAAGTCGTTGGTGTCATCATTAAAGCTACCGACCTCTATGACGAAAATTCCATCTTCCCTCATGGTCGTTTTAACGCTTTTAACATAGATGACATCTCTAATTATGTCATAGTCCTTGGTTTCCTTAAAACCCTTCCTGTAGATCGTTAGTGTAACCTTGCTCCCTTTCGGTCCACGGATCATATTAACGGCCTCATTGACCGACATGCCAAGCGTCGACGTTCCATTGACCGCCAATATCCGATCTCCGGCTTTGATGCCGGCGTTTTCTGCTGGCATACCAGAAAGCGGGGCCACGACCGTAATTATATCGTCCTTGATTCCCACCTCTGCACCTATCCCTTCGAATGTCCCAGCCATACCATCTTCGAATTCCTTATACTCCTGCGGATTCATAAATGTCGTATAAGGGTCGCCGAGGGAAGCGGCTAAACCAGCTAAAGACCCATAGAACATTTTTTTATCGTTTAAGCCATCTTTATCGACATATTTTTGCTTAAGGTCATCCCAAAGTTCCCAATAAAGATCAAAATCCACGTCCTTCTGCAATCTTCCACCACTATCGGTCGAATATGCTCCTGTCATCTTACCAAGAAAGACCGTTTCTTTTTTAGCCGCTTCGGAAAATACATCGTTGGAGCTAGCGGCATACATACCAGCAGCGAACGACGACAGCATTAACACCATCACTAAAACAGAAAAAACGGCCCTCTTGAAGCCGCGGCTACTATCCAAAGAACCGCTTTTGATATTATGATCCATATATTTATTTACGAATGATTTTTATATTATCCATGTCGCGAATATCGACTAGCCGCGATGGGCTACCAACTAACTTTTTACCGATATCGATCACCAGATCCGGCTTAAAACGACCCAATTTTTTCTCTATGTCACCTGGATTATCTATTGGTTTTCTGCCACTTAAATTAAGGCTGGTGGACACTATTGGCTCACCGACACCTCTTATCATTTTAACCAGAAAATCACTCTTTGGCAAACGAACGGCCGCATCGGTAGCAGCTCCTAAAAGCTCTTTATCAAAGAAGCCTTTTTGCTTTAAAATCACCGAAACCGGCCCTGGCCAAACATTCTTCAAATACTCCATTTGGCGCTTATCGACTTGAAAATACTTACGCAACATCGAAAAACACTTCACCAAAACCAACATTGGGTTATTTTTGTCTCGCCCCTTGATCAGACGTATCTTTTTGATCGCTTTACTATCAGAGGCTAAACAACCCAGTCCATAGATAGTGTCGGTTGGATATGCTATCACTTTGCCATTTTTCAATTCCGATACGATCGCCTCTATATCGCTCTTTTTTATATTATCTATATCTATCTTAATGGTCTTCATTTTAAAACAATGATTTGACCGCCTGCCAGCCAGTGACAAAAAGCGGCGTCAATATCTTAACTACTAATATAAAATACGGAGCGAACATCGATTCTACGACTATCTTGCCAAGATAAGTCCCAGCAGGGAAGAATCTTGCCCCCATATATATTATTACTCCGCAAACAAAAAGCCCCACTATCGTCCCGAGTATCGCCCCAGCCATGTTGTTTATCGAACCCAAAAACGGAATGATCGAGATAAAATCATAAGCCTTGTCCAGCGCGACGAAAATTATATATATTATCCGAGAGAAAACCACTAAAAGTAAAAAGAAGCATATCAATCGACCAATGTTATCAAGACCAAAGAACACTGGTCTGATCATGGAAAAAAGTTTTTCATAGGCATAGATGCCTATCAACCCGCCGACGATCAACCCGACGAACGAACCAAATGTCTTAATGAAACCAAGCCAAAAACAACGCCAAATAAAGGCGATCAAAATAGCTATAAGAACGATGTCTAGCCAGTTCATAGTTTTCCACTTTATCAAAAGCGGGAATGGAAGTTCCCGCTTTTGATTATATCATTCTTTGCAATGGTTTTCTACCTTGTGGCTCCGGAATAGGTTATCGCCTGCAAAGCGTTCCATTCTTCGGTAGTTTGAGGCAATTTCTTAAAGACGTTCTTAAAGGTTTTAAGTGCTGCTGCCTCGGAATTAAGGTTACGATTTTCGGCTTTCTGTCTTAAGCCATAGGCCATAACCTTGATGGCGGCCAAATCATGGGCATTGTCCATATCTGGCTCGCGCAGATAGATTTTTTTGAATTGTTCCTTGGCACTAGCCTCGGCTTCTTCGGAAACGATCGATGGGAAACGTCCGTTGGCGATCTTAATAGCCTCCTCTATCTCATCCTGAGTCTCAGGCAATTTATTGTAGGCCTCTTTAAAAGAATACATAACTGCGGCGCGCTCACCCTCTCCAAGTTTTTTGGTGTTATCGTCGACTCCGTAAGCGATGAAATTCTTTATGGCCGTCTCAACGGTAGCGCTAATGGTCTGAGCTAACCCATCTTTCAATTTCATCAAGTGGTCGATCTGGACTTGCTGTTCCTTGACGATGTCGCGCAAAGACTTAATCTCGGCTAAGAGCTGATCTATTCTATTATCATAGAGATTAGTGGCGTTTTCGCGAATCTTCTCCATTTCCTGAACAGGCTTCGACTCTGGATCACCTAATTGAACAGTGATTTCATTGGAATACACGCCGCACTTACCACCTAAATATTCACAGACGCGAACATAATAAGTGCCAGCACCGAAGTAAGGACTAACAAAATCAGAATTGGAATTCGGATTTGACTTATAATCATATCTATCGCCTTCGCGCAAAGGATAGGTCGGGCCAGAAGTTTTGGAATAAACAACCTTATAGCCCTGAGCACTATAACCATTAGCTTCCCAAGTCACGTTATTACCCTCGCCACTCAAAACTATCGACGAAACACTATTCTCTGTGGCCTCCTTGACCTTAACATCTTCCTTGGAAGCCAAAGAAACTGTCACCTGATTGGAGTATTTACCGCATTTACCACCCAAATACTCACAGACGCGAACATAATAAGTTCCTGAGCCGTTAAAAGCGCTAACTGTATCACTTCTCTTGCTTGCTTCAGAATAATAATGATACTGATCGCCTTCGCGGCAAGGATAGGTCGGATTGGAATTCTTGGACCAAACGACTTTAAAACCGTTCTCACTATAACCGTCGACAGTCCAGCTTAAAGAACCATTGTCACCGGCCTTCAAGGTTATAGAATTAACATTTTGCTCGGTTATATTAGTGTCTTCTCCTTCATTAGAGACTTCATCACCCAATTTCAAGGTTACCTGATTGGAGTATTTGCCACATTTACCACCCAAATACTCACAGACACGGACGTAATAAGTGCCAGAACCATTAAAAGGGCTAACGGTGTCGCTTCTCTTGCTTGGTTCGGAATAATAATGATACTGATCGCCCTCGCGGCAAGGATAGGTCGGGCCAGAATTTTTAGACCAAACAACCTTGAAGCCATTAGAACTGTAACCATCAACGGTCCAGCTCAAAGACGAACCACTTCCTTTAAGGGTAATCGACGAAACCGCAGAACCGGAACTCTCACTTGAAGTATTGGCACCAACTGACGAAACCGCCAATCCGGCACCAAACATCACAATCAGAGCACCAATTAGGAATTTGTTTTTTCCCATAGTTTTTTAATTTAATGTTAGCTTAATTATTTAAAAATTATTAAATATTAGCTAAATTAATTATAAGCCTCCTTTTTAATTACCTAAAGATTATACACCAAAAACCCAACCTAAACAACTTGATATTATTTTTTACCGATATCGAGTCTTGGGAATAAAGACTCCCCTTTTTTGATCTGCTTTTCAGAGTACTGCTTGATTATTTTTTCTGAAACAGATGGCATGAATGGAGCGATCAAATATCCTATATCCAAAATATCCTGTGCGACTGGCTCCAAGGCTTTTTTGATCTCCTCTTTGTCTTCCATCTTCCAAGGTTTCTTCTCCGCGAGTAAGACATCACAATCAGCTGCTCTCTTCACTAAAACGCCCAAGGCTTCGTCAAAGGCATATTTATCCATCTTGGCGGAAAAATCCGACTTCAAGTCGCTTTCAGTGCGGAACTTAATATCAGTCTCAATACCATTCTTCTCTAACATATTAGAGACGCGCGCCGCCAAATTACCGATACCGTTGGCTAATTCGGCGTTATATAAAGTCTCGAACTTCTCGTAGGAAAAATCGCTATCAGTGAAAGGCTTGATCTCGCGCAAGAGGAAATAACGAACCGGGTCGGTTCCGTATTTGGCGACCAAATCGATCGGATTAACGACGTTACCCAAAGACTTAGACATCTTTTGGCCATCGGCCGTAATGAATCCAAAGACTAAAACCTGCTTGGAAGTAGGCAAACCAGCCGACATCAACATGGCCTGCCACATAGCGGTCTGCTGGCGCAAATTATCCTTACCGCAAACCTGAATGCCTGGCCAATAGTTCTTGTAATTACACTCCCCCTTCTCGCATAAAGCCAAGTCCGCCGATTCCTCGCTACCAAGCTTGTTCACGCGCTCGCAATGACAAGGCCAGCCCAAACAAGAGATATAATTCACCAAGGCGTCGAACCAGACATACATCACTTGCGCCTCATCGCCTGGTACTGGCACACCCCAAGACATCTTAGACGCCAAACGAGAAATGGAAAAATCCTCCAATCCTCTCTCAACAAAAGCTTTGATCTCGTTCAAGCGCTCACGCGGCTGAACGAAGTCCGGATTCTTCTCATACATCTCGAGCAATGGTTGTTGATATTTGGAGAAACGGAAAAAATAATTCTCCTCGTCGATCAACTCCAAATCGGCATTGGGGTGCAACGGACACCTCCCCTGTTCGTTCAATTCCGAGTCGGTCTTTTCCAATTCGCATCCAACGCAATATTTAACCTTATAGGTCTTCTTATATATGTCACCATTGGCCTCGCATAGCCTCCAGAAAGCCTGTGCCGCGGCGACATGATGCTCGTCCGTGGTTCTTATAAAACTATTATAAGTAAGGTTTAAGGCCTCTTTCAGTGCCCCAAACTTAGCGGCATAACCGTCGCAATAGGTCTTAGGATCGACCCCTGCCTCTTCGGCCTTCCTATATATCTTCAGTCCATGTTCGTCCGTGCCGGTGTTAAAGAATATTTCCTTACCCGAAAGCCTTTGCCATCGAGCGATCGTATCCGCCTTAATGATCTCCGCTGCAAAGCCGATGTGTGGGTCAGCATTGACATATGGGAGAGTTGTTGTGATATAGAATTTATTAGACATGTTTTTTTGTTGATATCTGAAATAAAAATTTTATACAATAGACATTTAAAACCTTACTTGGAGACCTTAAATTCCACTTTCTCAAATCCCTGATGATAATTCCCAGTCTTAACCTTCAACTCCAAAACACAATAATCTGGGTCGTTGACGCCTTTAGGATAATACATCTCAAAGCCAGGGCGCCAAAGCTTTTCGCGCGCCTCCTGATCCTTACGAACCTTGATTTCGCCCATCAATCTTAACCCCTTAAAGGCGGTTTCGTCAAAGAAGTAGGCGCCAGCCTTTTTATTCTTAACGGCCTGCTTGATCTTGTTGGACGAAGAGTTCGTAGAGAACCAAATCGTCTTCAGATCGTCATTGCCCAAATTAAGCATGGCCCGCATATTCGGATAACCCTTGCCATCGACCGTGGCCAATATCACCGTCTTGGATTTTTTGATCAGAGTTAAGGCTTTTTTCTTGGCGTCTTCAATTGTCATATTGTTTATTTATTTTCGAAACTATTTTTTGTAACTTCTCCTCGGCATCACATTTCTTTTCTATGACACTATTAAAAGCTACCAAGGATGAACCGACGATCTTTTTTCCAACAAGATTCTCCGTAAAATACCACTTCAACATATTCGGCTCTTCATATATCGATCTTGAATCGGGAACCTCCTGAACATCCTTACAATCCTTTTCAGCCTCAATAGATAATTTTTTATAATTATCAAAACAGTAACCGACGGTCATATTTCTCTTGAAGTAGAATCCGTTCATTGACGCCAATCTATCAACCTGATCTCCAAGTCCTTTTTCCAAATTCTCTCTGCTTAAAGCCTCTTTGCAGATCATGTATTCGATAGAGAATGGCGATTTATTCCCCTTAGCCCTATAAGCCGACAATTTTTCTCCATACTCCGAAAGATATGGGGAATCTTCCGGCATCATCGAAATGACCTTTTGCAAAATATCCAGTCCATTATTCTTCATGGCTATTCCGACCAAGTGAGCGATCATCGTACTCTGAGAATTTTCGATGGCATTCCCAACGATAACCGGTTTCATAGCCTCATCAAGCGCCTCTTTGTATTGTTTTTCTCTAGCCAGATAAATGGCCTTTACGCCACTCAAACGACTTACCTCGCGCCAAGCATTAAGCGGGACCACTGGCATATTTCTAGATATCTTGGCCGGGTCATCGGTGTATGGCATTTGGAACCCTGTCTTGTTTGCGGCCGCGTCGAAATATCCCAAAGCCTCCTTGTTGTCTTCCAATAACTTTGCGACACTATCTTTGCCCCATTTATCACTATCTAAAAAATCGGACACTAATTCCTTTTCATATGAAAAACCTTTCGTATTGATCGCCCCATAGACCTTTTCCAAATCATAAAAACCATTCTCACTGTCCGGCAAATTCACAACAGATAATTGCAAAAAGGAATCATCGACTGGTTTTATGTCACGACCATTGAATAGCCATAAAAGCCCGGGGATTATAATTACCACCACCGCGAATATCGCTCCGGCCCAAGTCAAAAAAATAAACAACCCAGTGATAATTTGGACTAATACTGATTTTTTTTCTTTCATTTTGCGGATATTATGATCTTTACTTAGAGACTCTTTCGAGAGTCGCCTTGTTCCAACCTTCTGTTCCTGCGATAAGATAATAATAATCGCTTATATAAATAGTAGCTCGCCCAGAGGAACCGATCGGTCCGAATTCTTCCCTAGCCTTATCTTGATTGGAAAAGCAAAACCAGGTATCGCGATTGTCGGACTTGACCTTTGGAAGTATTTCTCGGCTATCGGGATAAAAACAGACCTGCCCACCGACAAAAGCATAATCATCTTGATAATATTTATACTCGCCGCTAATTTTCTTATCGCCACTTGATAAAGCTTTAAAAAGGATATTACCCTCCTGCTTCCCCGCGTACCCAACCTTAACATCGCTCGCTGTCATACCACCATAGCAATCGCCATCCTTAACCATCGAAAAATCATCAAAGGCTGTTGGGCAATCAGAATCTCCGACTTTTGGTTCTTCCACCGAGACCACACCAACAAGTTCGGCATTAGTCCAGGCGCCGCACTGGCAATATATCAAATTAAAATTATCGATATCGACCGTGGCGCGACCTGAAGAAGATTTCGATATTAATTTTTTCACAAAATCATTACTTCTTACACAAAAACGGCTTTTTTCATTCTCTTCTCCTGGAAACTTTGGAATTCTTGCCTCTGAAAAGGCATCAAGATCACTAAAGCAGGCCCATCCGCCGTCATATTCCCCTTCATCATAATAAATATAATCGCCAGTGACCCTAGCCTTGCCGGAAAACTTTATTTCTTTTTTATATGATTCATTGGAGTACGACTTAACTGTCATGCCAGACATCTTAGCACCGATCTCAACACCAGGCATTGGAGCTTGTAATTCAGCTGACCACTTTAGCGCCGTGTTATAACTATTTGAGTTTTTATAGACATAGCTGTATTTATTTATCCAAACCAACGCCCTACCCGTCCTATCCTCAGAACAGAAAAAATCTTCGGCATATTTATCTTCGTCATCGGCGAAACAAAAACTTTGTTTAGACTTATCCCCTTCGAATCTTGGCAACGAAGAATCGTCATCAGGAGTAAAGCAAACCGACCCTGAATGCCAACTCACTTCAGTGTCATATGTCGATGAATTATCCAAGCACTTATAAGTACCGATCAAATAGGCCATCACATCGGCATTGTGTGGGGCAAAAATAACTTCTTTACTTAAGTCGTTATCAATAGACTTCTCCACTCCTGCACAAGCGTAGCAATCACCATATTTCAAAGAAGTAAAATCACTAAAGGTGTTATCACAGCACTTAAAGGCGTTCTCATCATCATTATCGATCGCGGACGCTGTAGATGTCGCGACCTTTTCGTTCTTACCGGCTAAATCCGACTGACACTCTTCCAAGGCCTCGTAGACAGCACTCAACTCATCCTTCGAACAATTGTTTTGATCGGGTGAAGTGCCAGCTGCCATTCCCTTAAAATAGAAAAATGAGCCAGTAGCTAAAGCCAAGGCAAAGACTAAAACTCCCCCAGCGATAGAAAGCAAAATTAAAATTCTCTTTTCCATGGATTTAGTTTTTAAATTTTAAAGTTTTTAACATGTCGATTATCTCACTCATCTCTTCTCGATAACTGCTATTATCGGTCGGCAAATTATTTATATCGGAAGATTCGAAGGTAGCAGTAATAACAAACTGCCTCATTTGCCCCTTAAGGTTGACTCCCAAAGCGGCAGGGTCTCCAAAGTATCCACCACCTTTATTGGTCACGAATGAAAAATACCAACGAGGCTTGCCATCTTTTGGTGCGTTACAGAACTCAGTCGCGTAATTACCATCCATGTAATACGATGTCATTTCTAATCCATTATTTAAATCGGTCTTTTCAGAGAACCCACAAGGCTCGGCTGGGTGCATCGTCAAAACAAGGTCAGCTGCTGTGCCTTGAGCTATCTCCGAAAAGCGTCCACCCTCGACGCCACTAGCTTGCACGGTGTTAGGTTTTATTTGAACGACATATCCGCTATTCGTTATATTCAGCACCCCATCCCCAATCTCCTCATAGCTCCAGCCGCTGTTTTCGAATATATACATCTCCAAATATTTATTCTGAAATAAAAACTGTCCGTTGGTCGTCGTCTGTGTTTGTTGCTCGATTTGTTGCTGGCTATCGCTTATTGCTGTGATCTGTGTTTGATCTTCTTGTTTGTAGCCAGAGTTTTTGTCTTTTACATAGACAAAATAAACGACCGCCACAAAAAGCAAAATGATAACCGCCATTATGAGCAAAGGAATTTTTTTCATAATATTTTTTTATGACTAAAATTTTTAACCATATTGACGCAAGGGACCTTAACATCATTCATTATCGTAAACGTTCTCTTTATGCGCCTGTAGCCGAAATGTTTATAAAAATCTACGGCCGACAAACTTGAATTTAGGGATATTTTAAGAATTCCGAATTCAAAGGCTTTTTTCTCTAAGTGCCTCATTAATTTTCCCCCTATGCCGCGACCGATCATCTTATAAGAAGCGTACATCCCGCTGATCATCTTTTTTTCTTGGTTTAATATGCCAACGCCAACGACCTCTCCTTTGTCCTCGACGACCACGATATAACGATCGCCTGTAGCGATTCTTTTTTTATACTTACTAAAAGACACTACTCCGACCCAAGCTGAAATCTGCTCTTTTGTATAATAAGGAGAGTTCAATTTTCTCACCGCCGTCCTTACTAAACGGCCCATGGCTACCGCATCGTCTATTTTTGCTTTTCTAATCTTCATGACTCATCATTTTATCCTTCTCTACTAAGCCCAATATTTCCGAGATACTTCCTTTGGCCATGCAAATCACCGAATCACCAGCCCCATAATATATCCTTAAATCATCACCATCCGCGACTGCCCCACAACAAAACGTAACGGCCGGCATTATTTTATTTTTCACAGCTTCATCTAAGAAATTTTTCAACTCATCATTGCTCATTGATTGCATTTTTTCCAATCCACCAAGGATCACATCGACGATGCCGGTCATCTCATAGCTCTCTCGTGGTCCAAAGATCGGTTCGTTATGGCGATAGATTATTTTTGTCGGGTCATTCAAATCCAAAAGCAAAAATCCTAAACGATAAGTTTTGTTTCTGTCTATGCCATGATAAAGGATCAACCATCCTTTTTCTGTCTTAATCGGTGGTGGACCCATCTCGACAAAGACCTCATCGAACGATCCTTCCTCTCTTTCTATTAAAAACGGCTTATTTGGCACATCCCATTTCAATCCATCATCGGAAGACGCTAGCCAAACATTAAACTCCCCGAACAGCATCCAGTATTTGCCATTTATTTTTTCAGAAAAAAGAGCCCCGGACTTTGATTTTTCTTTATCTATTACTCTGCTATTGTTTTCTTGTATTTTTCCATCTTCATATTTCAGCCTCTGCCCGCCATTCTTTAAAAAAGCGAAATCCTTCAAGGCCGGCCCTTGCTTTTTCCAGTTTTCCAAGTCCTTAGAAGTGGCCACGCAAAGACGCACATCTTCACCGTCATAAGCGGCATAAGCCATAAAATATTCATCGCCGATCCTGGTCACACGCGGATCTTCTAAGCCCCTCTTTTCCTCGGCTGTTTCCGCTCTCAAGGCCGGCTCATCGAAACGCTCGAAATTCTCACCATCATATGACACGGCATGGCCTATCGTGGATCGCCAATCCTCTCCGCGATTCATGGCGCGATAAAAAAGATGATATTTCTCCCCATCGAAAATAGCCCCCGGATTATATAATTTAAAATTCTCCCATTCATTATTTTGATCAGGTCTCAAGATCGGATTCTTTTCAGAGCGTTTAAAAATGTTCATTTTGTTTTTTTATATTTTTCAAAACCTTTCTTAATTATCTCACCCATCCATTCAGTCCAAATATATTCATGGTCACCGACTTCCCCTTCGCTTATCCAGCGCATCTCTACGTGTTCAGAGCTTAATTTTATTTCATCGTTTTCATTCTCCAAAAGACGAATGATGCCGCAAAATGGTGGAAATTTTTCATTTTTAGGGACATGGGTGTGGTAATCGATCGGACCAAGATCGACAAAATCGACTAGACCCGTCTCTTCCCTCATCTCCCTCTTGAAAGCATCGTGCTCAAGACCTTCCTCTCCGACATCGATCCTGCCGCCAGGCAAGTCCCATTTATTGTCATAATCCTCTTCTGGCAGCTTGACTATGAGGCATTTACCATCCCTCATTATCATCCCTTTTTGACTGATGACGAATTTAGCGAATTCCTTTGGCATAATTTTATTTAAATACGGCGAGAATCGTAGGCCCAGTGCAAGACCGCCTGCCTTTGTCTTGGACGACAGTTCAAATCTCCAGGTAAACAATTCTTCTCTATTTGCTTAGTGTGCCTGACTATCGCTTTCCAACGCTTAATTTGGCGCTTGTCTTCATCAGGGATCCTTCGCCCCATATAATAACGGCAATACCACTGAAACCAACCGCGCGGGTCCTCTGGATATATCCACCCCTTCTTGCGCCAATACGACAACGGAGCACTGGCTTTAGTGTGAAAATAATTCAAGTGACAGTCATCTTTGCCCTTTGCGAACTTAGCGCTAGTGAACCAGCTCTTAGGAAATTCTTTTTTGCAGTCGCGCATATAACGACCGCAAAAAATGCCCAAAGCCAGCATTTGCTTCGGCGTTAATTCGGGCCTGAACTCCGGATCGAAGTTTTTACCGATCGGTTCGGTCAACTTATACTTATAACCTTTTTGCATTAGGTCATTGACGACCACCGTCTTTCCTTTCATATTAAAAAACCTTAAGCCGCCTTGCGCGGATCATTGTTCTCATTAAGACTGTCCAAATAATACTTCTTGAACTTGATCACGTCATCAATCTCCGAAGGCAAAGACCCGCCCTCTAAATAAAGCTTGAAGAGTTTGCCATAGGTCATCTTGCCATCAAAGGCTTTGGCGATTTCGCTCTCGACTATCTTCCTGTCAACGAACAAGCTGGCGCTGCTCATGTTTTCAGGCCGATCTTCTTTTGACAGTTCCTGGGAAAGTTTTTCTTCGGCCTCTTTACCGATAAATACCTCGAACTCTCCGCCAGAATTAAACTCTTTCATAGTTTTATCGTTAAGTTTTATGGATTTAACCAACTATGACCACAAACTCTCCGCGCTGGTCATCGGACGTTGCGCCGATCTTGGCGATAATATCCTCTATGCTGCCACGATATACTGTCTCGTGCATCTTAGATAGCTCTCGACAAACGACGACCGAAGATAGATTCTTCTTTTTCTTTTTTATGTCTTCGTCCTCTTCGTATCCGATACGATCCTTTTCTGCTTTCAGTTCCTCCAAGAACTTCATAATGCGATGCTTCGATTCATAGACCGCCACCGGATAATCCGATTCGATGATCTTACGAATAAATGTTTGTCTGCCTTTTTTATGAGGAGGAAATCCCATAAAGATAAACTTGTCAGTCGGCACCCCAGAAATGGATAATGCCGCGGTGACGGCCGATGGCCCAGGAACTGATTCTATCTTAATGTCATCGCCGAATTTCTCGATCACTTTGGCCACCAAAACTCCTCCTGGGTCGGAAATTCCTGGTGTACCGGCGTCGGTTACCAAAGCCAAATCCTTGCCCTGCTCCAGTAATTTTAAGACCTGATCGACCTTGATGTCATCCGAATGCTGATGATATGAGATCGTCGGAGTGTCTATATTGTAATGCTTTAAAAGCACTGAGGTATTACGAGTATCTTCGCATAACACAAAATCTACTTCGCCTAAAATACGAATGGCTCGCATACTGATATCCTCCAAATTGCCTATGGGCGTCCCCACTATATATAACATAGATTATTCTTTGATATTTTTTAACAATTCTAATTCCTCTTTTATTATTTTATCAAATAATTCTTTATCATTATTTTTTAATGCTTGTGATTTTTCTTCTAAATTTTTTTTCAAAAAATCAAAATCAACCAGATTGCTTTCTATTAAATTTAAAATATTTCCCAAATCAAGCTCCGGTAAACCCTTTAACAAATCATAGATCACGCTTTTTTCCTTGTCAGAAATCAAACTATCTAAAACTAAAGCCCTGATCTTGTCCAAATTCTCATTCATTGCAATTTATCTTTTAAATTTAAAATTTCAACCATCTTTTTTTCCAAAAATTCTTTTTCTTTTTTAGAATGAGAGGCTTTGATCATTGCTGCGATACTTCCCTCGTAATTATTTAGAATATCTGTTTTTTCCCTTTCTCCGCTGGATTGATCTTTTTCTTGAACCAACCGAGAAAGATTCTCTTCGATTTTATCGCTGTAGATCAGAGAGTGAGTCAAAGAACAAATGAATTCTTCAATATCAGCAGTTGTGTGTCCACCTCCCATCATAAAATAATTAGACTCTTCTATAAATCTAAAAAAATTCTCGTTTTTGTTAGCTCCGTAAAAATCAACGAATATCTCCTCTACTTTTCCTTTCTTTAAAATATCATCCTTTAACTCTCCATCATATCCGCGCAAATCGGCAAAATATTCTCTCAACCCTTTATTTTCACCCAAATTGCTTTCCATGAAATGTCGATGAATGATCTCATGCTCAACAGTATTCGTTAATTGTTTTGAATTGCTTTCTTTTAAGCACTCAGTAGTGAAACGAATATAACCACCAATTTCTGCCTGAGCGTTTTTTTCCTTAGTGTTAATGATTTCGACGCCTTTGACCAGCTTCTTATCACTCAAAGAATCCTCAATGTTACCGATCGCAAAATTAATATCTCCTAATTTTTTATTCATATCCTCATCTTTCTCAAATTGTTCAGCAC
This sequence comes from uncultured Gammaproteobacteria bacterium, assembly GCA_964547855.1. Classification (GTDB taxonomy): domain Bacteria; phylum Patescibacteriota; class Patescibacteriia; order Patescibacteriales; family WJLG01; genus JBAZHE01. Next base: position 25,029 of record CAZJPG010000005.1, read on the forward strand.
CACTACCAACATAAAGAAGGTTTACGAAATTATGCCCAGCCTGAGTTTTTTCTGAGATTATTTCCACTTCCTGCTTTATTGGTAAAATATATTTTCCGTTTTTTCCAAAAATTTCGACAAAATTATCTTTTGTATAGCTCATTGGATTCATTATTTCCGTTTCTTCGAAAGTTCCGCGATAGGCCGTTCCTGGAATTTTATCCTGACCAGCCCCTATGTTTGTTAAATAATCATGGATAAAAACAGAGTCGGCTCGTGAATCGCCCAAGGAATTGCTAAACTCATCTAGTTTTACGATATCATTCAAAAATAACCATGGCTTTTCTATTTTAATTTCACCCTCCTTACTTTTTTTAGAGTTTAATTTGCGAGCCTTTTCGCCATTAATTTTTGTTTCGACTTCATCGCCAAGAACCATAACACCTTTCAAAAAGCCGTTAACTTCTAATGATGGATTCTTTTCAAGGTCTTCTTTGGTCAAATTAATTTTTTTCAACTCACCGTCACAAACCGCCTCAATATGAATAAGTCCGATTTTTTCAGCGACCTCTGGGTCGTTTTTTGATTTTTTATCCGGGGAAGCGACTAACTCAAAGGCTGAATTTTTAAAAATAACTTCCTGAGACAACGTCTCTATTTTTGTCTCCGTATTTAAATTTGGATGCTCCTTAGCCGATGTGGTGGAGGAAAAAGCTGATAGAAGTAAGAATATTTTTCCCAAAGAAGCTGCCTTACCACGCAACCTCTCCATTATTCCCCGTTCTTCTTTGTTAAAATTTTCAACGACCTCGGATGATTCGTTGTTGGAAATATCTTCAGCGATAATAATATCAGCTGACTCAATCTTTGTTTCATCAGATGTAGACTCTTCAATTTTTACTTCCTTAAAATTGTTCATTTTTTCAATACTAAAAAACTACATAATATCCTCTTTCCTCTCTCTGACATACTTCGTCCATTGCTCGGCGACCTCGACTACGACCTTAAACGGCGCCTCAAGAACAAAATCCATAAAGAACATAAAAACATTGATCCTGGAAACCTTCTCCGACAACCAGCGTCCGACTATGGCTATAGGGATAAAGAAAAAATCAATTAGAAAATTCAAAAGGTTCTCACGCTGCTCCACAACGAACAAAAGCCTGACATTGCGGCGAATGCGAATAGCAAAGAAGGCTACGAAGACCAAGAAGAATATAAAAAGAATGATACTGACCCAAGTAAAATGAATCTTTTGCAAGACCCAAACTATAGCGCCAAAAGAGACGACGAAAGTGGCCAAATAAAGCATTTGGAAAACGAAATGTATCACCGGATTGCGGCGAGTTGGCTTCTTTAAGACTATCGGGTCGTGGCGAGTCTTCTCTTCGAACGTTATTTCCTCCACACCTGCGACAACTTTCTTATTGTTCTCGTCCGTGGTCACACGAGTGAACATTATGACCATGAAAAGCAAAAACGGCGGGAAAAGTATGTTAATGGCCAAAGACATCGGATTGACCGGTTCGTTAAAATATTTATTGGCTGGAACTTCTAAAGCCACGGCAAACACCGACTTAGTAAGCAAAATATAAATAACGCTGTTTATACCAGCACGCCAAAGCTTCGATTTAACTCTCTCGAATTTTTTTAAAAAGGCATTCTTGGCCATGCTGGAGAACGAAGACGGATTGTTTTTTATCGATTCATAGACCGCCACCGGATCCTCAGACACAACATCGGCTTGAATGGAATAAAAAAGAGTATATTTGTTGACTAGCCCATCTAACTGCTTGACCAAGGGATGATTGATCTGCTTTTCCACGGCTCGACGCAAAGGCAAAATATTTTTAGCGATCTTGGCTATATCTTCATCCTTTGGTAACCACCAATTGGAGTTATAGTATTTAAAGACTATATACGCCAACATAGCCGAATCATATTTCAAATAATTACGATAGATGGAAAGATATATCTGTATTGGGAGATCTTTCTCATAGTCAGCGAAGTTAACTGGCAATTTAACCACCTTGACCAGGTATTCATACATATTACCGACGATCGTATCATTGACTTTGCTAATATCCAGCACCCCTTCGATCTCACTAGCAGCGATGTCGATGATCCAATTGGAAAGCTCCCCTTTTTCCTTAACTATCATTTTTTCGACCGTGCCGGTTATGCCATGTGGCAAAGACAATTCGCGCAACTTCAACCATTTGTCCATTATGACCTTAACGTCGTCGATCCTACTTTCGGGAATTTTATTGTTGGGTAAATAACCAGCGCGAATCAACTCTGTCAAAAGATGACGCGAGATATCTTCACTGTTTCCTTTTATTATCGCCCCCTCAATAACAAGCTGTCTCTTGAGTATGCGACGAATAGCATTCTTCCTATGAAGATGCTCTTCGTTGTAGTCGACATAGTTGCGGATCTTTTCATAAAAAAAAGATAGCTTCGATATCAAATCCGAAACTTTAATTTTTGCCTCATCCTCATTGACTTGCCCGCCGTCAGCCTTTTTCGCGCTCTCTTTATAGATAACTTGAAAAAGTTTCTTGGTCGGCAAGGAAACACTTAGAGTATCGTTCTTTTTCTTTGACAAATAAGGGCTAACCATAGATAAAAAATGAAAAATAGAAGCTAGCCTTAGATCGGCCTGCCTCATAACAATATTTTAGCCTGTTTTTTCGATAAAATCAACTAAAACAAAAGACCACCGTCTTTCATCGACGGCGGTCTTTTTATTGCCAGTTTTACTTGTTGAGTTCGAACTTGCTTATTATGTCATTCTTCATCTCCTCGGTCCACTTGACCGACCAATCGGACGATGGCTTTTCCCAGAATAACAAAGCATAAACCTTATCTTTTGTGTCTCCGACTTTTTCATAATCCTTGCGCTCCTGATTATCCATGCTGTCGTTCCAGTATTTCTTGTTAAAGACTCTGACAGTGATAACCTTGGCGTAGCCGCTGACATTCGGATCGTAAGCAGAGGTATCAGATGTCGGTATGAATATCTCTATATCCTTAAAATTATCAGTTGTCTTGGATTGTGTTTGATAATAGATGAATGGTCTAGGCAAATAAAGCCCAAAACCAAGCTCTTGGTTGGTGTAGTGAAAATAACCGTCAGCGCGGAGCTGATCCATCATTTCCTGTTTGTTCTTGCCACAAGCGGAAATAGTCAAAGCCATGACCATCAACAATGCCAAAAGATAAAACTTCTTCATAACGATAATGTTAGATGTTTTAGATTCTCAATAATTCAGATGTTATTAAAACTTTATATACTTGTCAACGATTTTCTTAAGCGTCCATATCTTGTAGGCGGCATAAAGAAAGACATAGGCCACCATTATGGTAACTAAGCCCATGACTAACTTCAGCATAAAGTCAGTCCAAACTATTAAGACGCCCAAGACCAGAAGAAAGACGCCATTGGCCAAAAGCACCCAAACGAGATGCTTGACCTTGCGATTGAACAAAGTCGATACTTTTTCCATAAATGAACCTTTTTATTTTTTATTATTGTATTATTATAACACATTTTATCTAAATTTAAAAAATAAACTAAAATTAGCCAATATTAAAGACATAAATTTTTACTGACAAACCTGTGTTAAAAATATTTATCTATTGACTTTTTATCAATTTTGTGCTATTATAAATATATTATTCGGATTGTTCTTTATAACCAAAAAAACGGAAAAATAACCAAAAATAAACCACCATGAAAGGAGCCTGAAAATGGCTACAGCTACAACCGAAAAAGTTCACAAGGCGAGCACCCATTGGGGAGCTCATGTAGACGAGATCGCTACAGCGATTGCCCACGAAGTGGCAAATGGCGGCAAGGTAGAACTGCGATCATTATTTGACATCGCAAGTCATGATGTCGAAATCGATGACCTGATCGGTGCCGGTGGAAGCTCACTGGACGAGCATATCAACGGCGGCGTTGGACGCAAAAAAAGTTCGGCTTTTGACATCGCCATCGAACAACTCGGATTGACCGAAAACTACCACGCTAAAAAGCTGGCGGAATTCGTCAACCGGACCGACAGTGGCGGCGGCACCGAACCGTTCGAGATGTCCTCTATTCTACAGGACATCCACAGGTCCCATCCCGGCTCAAGCGAAAACGGCATCAACTGGACCACCACCATTCTTCGTTGCTACTGGAAAGATACTGAGTATTTTAAGCGCCCAGCGCTCGAATGTGGAAAAATCTTCGAGAGCATTGGCGTCGCCTGGTTACTGTGCAAATTCGGCAAAAAGAAAAAAAGTGGAGTATACGAGCTGATCTCCAGTCATTCCACTGCCTCTTTTGCAAAAACGATCGAAGATCTCGGCGAAAAGAACGAAGTCCTCGCCTATCTGGCGAAATTCTTCGAGGATGGCTGTCAGCGCATGCTGCAACCGTTCGCGCTTCCACGCAGTATTTCGTCCGTTTATTACAAGAAAGGTGTTGTGACAGCCGTTAAACTGGCATTCGAGGCACTCGACGCCAAGTTCGATGCACAGGAAAAATTCATCTCAGCTCAAAACGATCTTGCTGGGGCTGACGAATTCCGTGCTGGAAGATTCAATGCCATAATGGTGACGACCAACAATCGGGAGATGAAGAACTGGATCCTTCATTCAAGGAAAGATGTCGCGATCATCGCGATAAAAAATCCTTGGACGAACCAGGTCCAAATCTTCTCAAATGCTATGACCGGAGTCAGGTTCGAAGGACTCGCTGCGGCAATCCGCATTGAAGAAAAGACGCTGGCCGGCGAACCGATCGACGAACTTTTCGACAAAGAACTGGAAGCCGCTGGTAATTCGTGTGGCGTCGGCAACTGGTACTTCATCGTTCGTCGAAACGAAGATGGGGTGACCAAGGGGTCGTATATGCTGCTCAATGGCAGCGATTCATACCCGAACATGGCTCCAACCAAGATTTCTTGGGAGCGCCTGAAAGAAATAATTATTTCCGTTTTTTAACCTTCAAGGAATGAGGAAAGGTCATTCCAAAAGCCCTATTTATCGCAAAAATAGGGCTTTTTTCTTGCTACCGCCCGACCACCACCAAAGCCTTGACACCCTCCAAGAGTTAATGTATTATAATAGAGTAATTAAAAGAACCGCCCAAAGAGGGCTGTTTTTGTTATAGAACAATATGGTCAACAAAATCGTCGACTACGTGAAATCGTCTATCGAGGAAATGAAGAAGGTCTCTTGGCCAACCAAGAAACAGACCTATGAATACACCGTACTGGTCATCGGTATATCCCTTGGGACTGCCGCAGTTCTCGGTGCCTTAGACTTCATTTTCAATCTCGGATTGGAAACGATCCTTTTGAATAAATAAAAATAAAAGATAGCCGCTTAAATTTAGGCGGCGCAATAGCCAAAACATATGGCCAAGCAAACTTTGAACCAAGGCAGAAGATGGTACGTTCTTCACACTTCTTCAGGTTACGAGGAGAACGTGGCTCATAATCTGCGCCAAAGAATCGAAACCATGGATGTCGAAGACCAAATCTTCAACGTTATGGTTCCAACCGAGAAAAAGATCAAGATCAAGAACGGCAAACGCAAGGTCGTAGAAGAAAAGATCTATCCTGGATACGTATTAGTGGAAATGGTCGTGACCGATAAATCCTGGTACGTGGTCCGCAATACTCCGAATGTCACCGGTTTTATCGGCACAGGAACCACCCCAACCCCAGTCTCCGAGGACGAGATCAAGGGTCTACAGAAGAGAATGGGTATCGAGGAGCCGAAATTCAAGATCGATTTCTCTGTCGATTCCCCTGTCCGCATCGTTGATGGCCCTTTCAAGAACTTGGAAGGCAAGATCACGAATATCGACGAAGAGAAGGGTCGCGTCAAAGTATTGGTCAGTATGTTCGGCCGCGAAACACCAATAGAATTGGATTTCTTACAGATCAAGAAAATATAATAACCAAGTACGAGAGGTACGCTTCTTACCGCTCTACAAAGAAAGAATAATAATATGGCTAAACCTAAGAAAAAAATATTGGCGCAAATCAAGCTGCAGATAGCAGCTGGCGCCGCCACCCCTGCTCCACCAGTTGGTCCAGCTTTGGGACAGCACGGCCTGAACATTCAGGAGTTCTGCACCAAGTTCAATGACGCTACCAAGGAGATGAGGGGCGATACTTTGCCGGTGATCATCACCGTCTATGAGGGAAGGACCTATGATTTCATAACTAAGAAACCACCAGCCTCCTCTCTTATCAAAAAGATCTTAAAACTCCAATCTGGAGCCCACAATGCTAAGACCGAAAAAGTCGCTAGCATCACCCAGGCTCAGCTTGAGGAGATCGCCAAGATCAAAATGCCAGACCTTAACGCCAATGACATCGAGGCCGCTAAGAAGATCTTAGCTGGAACCGCCAAGCAAATGGGCGTCGAGGTACTGAACAAATAATTTGAACAGTTAATTAAATAATTAAGTGGGAGGGTTAAAAAGACCCAGTTGACCACTAAAAACAAATAACATGTCAGAAGAAATCAAGAACGAAGAGGTCGTCGCCGTGGAAGAAAAAGCCACCAAGACACCAAAGAAAGATAAAAAAACCGCTAAGCCAGTCAAGGCAAAAGCTGTTTTAAACTTCGACAAGAACAAGACTTACCCGATAGCCGAAGCCATTAAGTTGGCCAAAGAAGCTGGACACGAAAAGTTTGATGCCTCTGTCGAGGTACACTTCAAACTTGGTATCGACCCAGCTAAGGGCGATCAGCAAGTTCGCGGAACCGCTTCCTTGCCTCATGGCATCGGTAAAGTCGTCCGCATCGCCGCTTTCGTCGAACCAGCTAACGAAGCTGCCGTCAAAGCCGCCGGAGCCGACATTATCTGCAACGAAGAGAAGATCGCCGAGATCAAGAAGACCGAAAAGACTGACTTCGATCTAGCTATCGCCGAGCCTTCCATGATGAAAAAGATGGGTATGATCGCTAAGATATTGGGAACTAGAGGCTTAATGCCATCCCCTAAGAATGATACTGTCACCGACGACCCAGCTAAGGCCGTCACTGAATTCAAAAAGGGTAAATTAAGCTTCAAGAACGACAATACCGCCAACATCCATTTGATCATCGGAAAAAAGTCTTTCGACGATGTTAAATTGACCGAGAACTACCAGGCTATTTTGGAGATCATCAAAAAATCCAAGCCTTCCGCCGCCAAAGGAACTTTCGTCCGCGGCATCACCGTCTGCACCAGCATGGGAGCGGGTGTCAAAGTCCAAGTCGAATAAACACTCTATATAAACAAAAAGCGCTTTTTAAAAAGAGCGCTTTTTGTTTTTCTTGTGTAATGGTATAATGGCAAAAGATAACAAAATAAATCGAAAATTATGAAAAACAAGATTCAAGTCGGAGAGATCATGAGCACCGGCTGGAAACTTACCATTAAAAATTTCCTTTACTTTTTAGGATTATTAGTGATTTTGATAGTGCTAAACATAATCATCTCGATCGGCAATGAAATTCTAAGCAAAAATACCGGTTTCATAGTAGTTTTATTATACAACTTGGCGAGCCAGGTGTTTAACATGATAATAAGCCTTGGCCTGATAAAGATATGTATCGATATGGTCTTTGGTAAAAAAGATCCAATAAACACTCTCTTTTCCGTCTATCGCCCAGTCCTAAAATATTTTGTCTCAAGCATACTAAGCGGACTAATAACCGCACTGCCAATTCTATTCGTTCTAGGGGTTTGGGGTCTGGGTAATATAATCATGAGCCGAACCGGCAGCCAAAGTATGAGTTTAGTGTCTTTCAATGTCATCCTTGGGATCCTTGGTTTAGCCTCGGTCTGTTACGCCATATACATGGGAACCAGGCTTATGTTTTTCGTCTATTTTATGGTCGACAAGAACACTGGTATAATCGAATCATTAAAGATCAGCTTCTATGCCACTAAGGGAAATTTTTGGAAACTGGTCGTTCTTCAGTTGGCCCTATTTGGCGCCAACCTCCTTGGTGCCATAGCACTCTTAGTAGGTCTATTCCTAACCGTGCCCATGTCGATGCTGGCGACTGCCGAAGCCTACAAGCGTTTAAGCTCCGACCCTGCCGAAGAGGCAATACCAGTCTCATCCCCCGCTCCGGTCAATACCGAGCCTGTACCAGCCGCTTAACACCTTAGAATTACCTATACCACCCGCTAAATAAGGCGGGTGGTTTTGATTTGCCCACTTGCCGTTATTTTGATAGAATTAATTATTCAAGGGGAAATAATTCCCCGTTTTTAATCTTTTGAAACGACTTCTATGGATTTCAAAAACAACCCCAGAAAAAGGAGGCTTTCCTGGGACGAAATGTTCATGAACTTGGCCGTCATGGCCTCTAAAAGGACTTCGTGCAAATTCCACGAAACAGGCTGCGTCTATGTCGACAAAAACAAACGCATCGTTTCAATGGGCTATAATGGACCGACTGAGGGAGACTACCATTGCATAGAAGATGGCTGCGCCAAGGTCGATGGAGATCCCAAGACCAAAGAGCTCAAACGTTGCCGCGGCGCCCATGCCGAGATCAATGGCATAATCAATTGCCAAGACACCACTCGTCTGCGCGGAGCCACCATTTATACGGTCCTCTACCCATGCTACGACTGCATGAAGGCCTTGAACAATGCCGGAATAAAAGAGATCGTCTACAAAGACACTTATGAAAGGATAAAAACTGGCGGTGAAGGCAAAGAAGAAGAAGACGAGGCCGGAGAGCTGGCCAAATCCCGAGGAATGATCGTTCGCCGTTATGAGGGCGAGGCTTTTTGTGATTTGGATTGCTCAAAAAAATAATGAATATTGAACAATGATCTAAAAAACAAAAAATTGTTTTGAAAATATTTTCAAAAACCATAATTCAGTATTCATAATTCAAAAAATTTATGATTTTGGGCATAAAAGAACTACATAAACTTGTTAAAGAAATAAACTTGGTCGAAGGCCTCTGCGACCGCGAAATGAATAGTCCGGAAGGGGCTGGCTTCGATCTTCGCTTAGGTGAGATATATGAACTTGAAGGCGATGGTTTTCTGGGGGTCGAGGAAAGAAAGACACCAGATATAAAATTAGTGGCCAAAGCTAAAGCAGCCTGCCCTGCTGGCGAGGAAATAAGCGGCGTAGCCGATGAAACGGAAGACTCTTTTGTCTTTGAACCAGGCAAGTACTACCTGATCAAAACAATGGAAAAAGTAAACCTCCCTACCAACGTTTCTGGAATAATCTTTCCACGCACCACTATGTTCCGTTCTGGGTTAGGACTTTTTAATGGCGTAGTTCAGCCAGGATATAAAGGCGAGTTGACTTTTGGCGTCTGTAATTTGGGTAAATCCAATATTAAAATATCTTTTGGCGCTCGCGTAGTGCACATAACTTTCCACGAAGTATTAGGCGAAGGAAATCAATATCGCGGCCAATGGCAAGGAGGGCGCGTTTCGACCAGCGGAACAGAAACGCAGATATAGCCATCTAAAGTGAGGAAATAAAAAATTCATTTTTAACTTTTAATCTCTAATCGCCATGTTGACCACTAAAGATTTCAAAATAAATTTCCTGGGCATCAATCCGATCCTGAAGGACGAGGCTGGGGAATTAAATCCAGAAAGCATCTGTGCTTTAGGAGCTCTTCTCACCTTCAAAGGGAAATCTGCTGAAAATCTCAAAAAAGAAGCAGAAGAAAAGGGTCAGGACATGGCCAAGAAGGTTAAAACGATCCTCAAGAACTCATCGTTAAAAGGTCACGCCTCTATGGCCACGACCCCCGTGTTCTCGTTTTCCTATGAAGCATCCAAGATGATAGACTCTGCCTTAACCGGCATGGTCTTCTCCTCTTCCTTAATGGCTTCAGGTCGCCGCACAGATTCTTCTTATGAGGATATAGTTTATCCTTCATCGATATCAAGCAACGAAAAAGCCCTGGAAGTATATAAAAAAGCTTCGGAAAAAATACTTGATGTGTTTCACGAATTATTAGATGCTGGCATAGAAAAGGACCAAGCCTCGAAGATATTGCAGTATGGTGTTTACGGCACCGGCATAATCTCTTACAGTGTCGAATCGTTCAATACTTTAAAACGTGAATACGAAAGAGAGAAGGATTGGATGCCGGAAGAAATAGGCTTCTTTATCGAAACGATAGAAAAAGAATTTAAAAAGCTTGGAGTGGACGCCCTCTTTAAATCCCGCTCCTTGGCTCCTCGCACCACATATCCATATCCGAATATCTTTAAGAATCCAAAAACTACGAATTTGGCTCGTGAGATCGCCCAAGAAAGATTAGGTTCGGCCGAAAGCGAGATCGTTTCCATAAATGCATTGGCTACAAAGTCACTAAAAGAAAAAATGGACTCCTTAAGGATGGATCTGGAAGAGATCTATTCCGACAAAGCGAATCTTCTCAAGAACTGGATGAAAACCATGGAAAAAAGAGCTGAAATCACTCGCGACTACCAGAACGCTCTGGATATAAAAATGATATCTCGCCTCTCTTGGCGCGTTTGGGGAGAAAGAAAGCGTCATCGCACCATGCCAATGACAGTAGATTCGATTTATTATGCCACTAAAAGGGCTTGTGATGTTTGGCAGGGATTGGCGACCAAGATTAAAAACGGCTCTTTAACCAAAGAAGAGGTTAAAAAACTCGACTTAGCCCTTAACATCCCTACTGCCATAGCCGCTGACGACGAGTTGTTAAAAAAATACACTCAAGCAGTACTGACCTCAATTGAGGCTTACTCTGAAATGATCGAACTCGGCATCCCAGAACGAGACACCATTTTTGTCATTCCGAGAGCTGTTAGAATAGAGGTCTTACAAGACGTCAATTTCCATAATTTGATCGCCGGATATTTTCCTTTGCGCCTCTGCAGTACGGCCGACGAACAGTTGCGCCGCGTCACCAGAGATGAAGCCGTCAAAATCAGGCAAAAGCTTGAGGATATGGACCTAGGTTGGTTAAATTGGCATATCGAACCAAAATGCTACAATACCGGATTCTGTCCAGAAAAAAGCTCTTGCTGGATAATCAAAAAGGCCGTCAAATTCTATGACGATAATTTCCACGAAGAAGTAAAGAATGATCTGGAAGGCATATTCGAAAAGGAACTCGAAAAATAGCCGCATTCGATAAAAAACAAAATCGCCCCAAAGATCGGGCGCTTTTGTTTTTCCTGAAAATATTTTAGCCGTTTAATTTTGACATAATCCAGCTAATAGTTAATAATATTTAATTGGCAAAAACATAATTTAATTATTTATTTTTCATTTTCAAACAAATGTCTGACAAGATCATCTTCGGCGTGACCGGCGAAATGGCCTCTGGAAAAGGGGTCGTCGCCAAATACCTGGCTGAAAAACACGGCGCTAGAACCTATAAGTATTCAACACTACTACGAGAATTGCTTGATACCGCTGACATCGAAAAATCCCGCAAAAACCTAACTGTACTGGGAACAAAAGTCCGCGAGATGTTTGGACGATATGCGATGACCGATGTCTTGATCTGGCGCGTTCTAAACTCAGAAGAGAGAATAATCGTCGTCGAGGGCATTCGCCACAAAGACGAAGTCGAGGCCTGGAAAAGATTAAAGAACTTCGTTTTAGTAGCCGTAGAGGCTGATGCTAAAATTCGCTATGACCGACTTGTGGCTCGTAATGAAAACAGTGGTGACGGTACAAAATCCTTCGAAGAATTCGCCCATGACTCCGAGGCTGGCACGGAAGTTGAGATCGTCGAGACTATCGCCGCCGCCGATGAACATATTAAAAACGAAACCACTCTAGAGGACTTTTTGTCTCAAATCGATGCTTTGGTAGAAAAATATTCTAAATAAAAACATATGCCAAAGATATATGCCGTAGTTGGGATGTGCGGCTCTGGAAAAAGCACTGTCGTCGATTATTTGAAGAAAAAATACGACTGGCCAACGATATATCTCGGAGCCATAACCTTCGATTGGATGAAAGAACGCGGCATAGAGGTTAACTATGAAAACGAAAAACACGCCCGCGAACAGATCCGTCGCGAGAACGGTGGTCTTGGCGCCTATGCCCTCCTCTCCTTGCCAAAAGTAGAAGAATCCTTAAAAGACAACGACACGATCATAATAGAAAGTCTCTACAGTTGGAGTGAGTATAAAATATTCAAAGAAAAATACGGGGATGATTTTAAAGTCATCGCCCCGATCGCCCCGCCGGCTGAAAGATTTAAAAGATTGACCAGTAGAAAGAACGATCGTCCGATGAATTCCTGGGAAGAATTCCAAAGGCGCGATTATTCAGAGATAGAGAACATAGAAAAAGGAGGGCCGATAACTATGGCCGACTACCCAATACTCAACAATGGCGACATGAACGACCTTGGCTCTAAAATAGACGCTTTAAATCTGTAAAATTGACAATACCACCTTGCCGGTGGTATTTTTTTTACAAAGCAAAGGAGGTGGCAAATGAATGCCAAGAGAATTATTATAACTCTAGCCTTACTAGTCTTGCTATTAGGCATAATAGCATGTTTGGCTAACTGGCTCTTTAACAGCGACGCCATCACCGTCTTCCTACGCGAAGCATATAGATCGCTCCGCTACTTCTCCAAAATACCCTAGAACGATCGACTCAAGAGATCGATAGCGCACCTTTTTACGAAGGCGCGCTTTTTTTAAAAAAAAGACCGGAGCACCTTTGTGAACCGGTCATGCGTCGCTCAAATAAAATAGAGCGAAAATTTATTTCTTTGATTGTCTTTTTTTCTTACCAGCCAATTTATTGACCTCATCAAGAGTGAGTCTTTCCGGGTAACAATGGTGATGCTTCCCAAAGCCAAGATACTCAACGTCATTATATCGACACTTGGGGTTTCTGGAATTACTCTTTTCGGTATATTCCATAACCCTATCATCCTCAAGGCGACAAAAATTTCTCTTGAAAATACCATTACTGGTAACGGCTCCGCGAGCTTTGAAGGCCCACTGTTTTCTTGAAAAGAAAAAGTATTCTTTTTCTCCTTTTTCCTTCATAAAAAACCTACGTTTTCGATTAGAAATGAATAAGAACTTGGGTTTTACCCTATCACTTTTTATTATTATTGTCAATAGATGAGGTGGTTTTACTGCTTGATTTTTACACCTCGACGCGCTAAAATTGAATAGCAGGTAGAATTTCCCTTATTTTTCTTTTTTATATTTTATTTTTTATACGAATATTATGGAATATGACGTTATCATCGGCATGGAAATACATGCCGAGCTCAAGACAAAATCAAAAATGTTCTGCCGTTGTAGCAATATCGCCATAAGCAATGAGGATCCGAACACTAGAACTTGCCCGATCTGTCTTGGACATCCAGGGACTTTGCCTTACCCAAACAAAGACGCCATCGATTGGACCATGACCCTCGGCTTGGGATTGCATTGTCGTATCAATGAATACTCAAAATTCGACCGCAAGAACTATTTCTACCCTGATTTGCCAAAAGGGTATCAGATATCTCAATTCGAACTCCCCTTTTGCGCTGATGGCTGGCTAGACGTCGACGGTGAAAAAGTAGCAATAACTCGCATTCATCTTGAAGAAGACACTGGCAAGTCGACTCACCTTTCCGGCAAAGATTTCTCTTTAGTGGATCTTAATCGCGCTGGCACGCCCTTGGTCGAGCTTGTAACCGAACCAGTCATTAAGTCTGCTGAACAAGCCAAAAAATTCTGCTGGCGCTATCAGCAAACTTTAAGATATCTTGGCATATCCAATGCTGACATGGAAAAGGGAGAAATGCGCTGCGAGGCGAACATTTCGATTCAAGAAAAGGGTAAATGGGAATATACTGGCGATTGCCAGATCAAGCCGATCGGAGATTATAAGCTCAACCCAAAGATCGAAGTCAAAAATATCAACTCTTTCCGCGCCATTGAAAAGGCTATTCTTTATGAAGTCGAAAGACAGAAAAAAGCCTTGGCTGATGGAGAAAAATTGGTCCAAGAGACTCGCGGTTGGAATGAAGATAAAGGCGCGACCATTCACCAACGCTTCAAAGAGACCTCTGCCGACTATCGATACTTCCCAGAACCAGATATACCGCCTGTCGAAACTTCTGGCCAAAAGATCGAAGAATTAAAAGCTAGACTTATCGAATTGCCGGCCGAAAAGAAAATTCGTTTCATGAACGAATATGGTTTTGACAATGAGACCGCCGAAATACTGATCAATGACAAGAAACTAGCCGATTATGCTGAACATGTCGTCTCCGAACTCGAGGCTTGGATCGTAGCCACTGGCGATACTTGGGAGAGACAGAAGAATAAACTCTCGAAATTATCGGCCAACTGGTTGACCGGCGAACTTTTCAAACACCTAAATGCTAACAACCAAACCATAAAAGACCTAAAGATAACCCCAGAGAACTTCGCCGAACTTATGACACTGGTCTATCAAGACAAAATAAACTCCTCTGCCGCTCAAACCATTCTGGGAGTCATGTATGAAAAAGGTGGCGACCCGACCAATATCATGGACGACATGGGACTCAAGCAAATGGACGATGACTCTGCTTTAGAGACCATAATAAAAGAAGTCCTTGCCAAAAACGAAAAGCAAGTGGCCGAATACAAAGCCGGCAAAACCACCGTCGCCCAATACTTAGTAGGTCAAGTCATGGCCGCCACCAAAGGAAAGGCAAATCCTAAAAAGGCACAGGAAATGGTTTCCAGAATATTGAATGCCTAACAATGAGTCCCTGTCTTAATAACAAAAACAAAAATGAACTCAAAAAATGCCTTTAACAATATAACCCAAGCGGCAATACCTTGTCTGACCATTGGAGCTCAAATAGCCATCTCCATGAAATACCCGCAATACGGACTTATTATCGTCTTGGCGGCCCAACCTTTTTGGCTATATTCATCTTGGAAAGCCTACAAAGAGGCTAAGCAAATAGGCATGCTGATCAACACTATAATCTTTACCATAGTGACCGCAGCCGGAATAATAAATTATTGGTTCCTATAATATGGACAATATTTGGCTCGTCTATGCCCTTCTTTCAGCTTTGACCGCCTCACTAGTGGCCATCTTTGGCAAAGTAGGGTTACAAGGCATCGACACTAACGCCGCCACGGCCATACGCGCCGTGATAATGACCGTCTTTCTTTTCGGCGTCATTCTTCTTCAAGGAAAACTAAACGATATCAAACCGATACTAGCCAATCACAAAGCCCTGACTTACATAATCCTGTCCGGAGTGGCCGGTGCTTTATCTTGGCTGTTCTACTTCTTAGCCCTCAAGGGCGGCAAAGTCAACCAAGTCGTGCCTATAGACCGCTTGAGCGTCGTTTTCGCGCTTGTCTTGGCCTTTGTCATTCTAGGTGAAAAGATAAGCATAAAGGCAGCCATGGGGGCCCTTTTGGTACTGATCGGCGGCATAATAGTCGCCCTGGGATAATCAAAAAAGATCTATCAAAAACGGATGTCTAAATTCAGGCATCCGTTTTTTGTTATATTTTAAAGGTTTATTTACCAGTTGATTTATATTTTTAGCTTTCATATAATATCTATACCTACAAAATATATATGAATAAGCCGCTCATATCGGTCATAATCCCCTGTCATAACGCCGTTCCGTATATCAAGGATTCGCTCAAGTCTATGCTTGGGCAAACCTACGAGAACATCGAGATGATCTTAGTCGACGACAATAGCTCCGACGATTTGCCGTCCGCTATTAAGCCATATTTAGATAAATACCCCAACATCCGCTATTTCCGACTTCAGCAAGACGACCCAGAAAGGATCGGCCCAGACGGGACCGATATCAACGCTGGCTGGATGTCACGCAACTACGGTATTGACATGGCCAGGGGCGAGCTTATCACTTTTCAAGACGACGACGACGGTTCTTGCAGCAACCGCTTAGAGTTTCAATATGAAATGATGGTTAGGCATGGAGTTAAACATGTCAACGTCTCTTGGCAGCGATACCGCGACGAATACAATGCCAAATATTTGGATTTCAAACCGACCGACAAAGACATTATCGGGACAGAAGAGATATTGAAGCTAGCGAAAAAGACAGCGGGAAAATTATTCAAAAGACTATTTATGCGCGACGAGGCCAAGCACCCTATCATGGGCGCTCTGCATCGCTTTGAGCGCGAACACCTGCGCGACTGGACACCATACCCAGAAGCCGCCAACTCCCCTTTATTAAAACGCGAGGTCTTCGACAAATGTCGTTTCCATCAGCTATACGACCGCACCCGCCCATCGATAAAGGGTCGAGGATGTGACCGTAATTTCAATTTTTCCGTGGCCGAAACTTTCAAAAGCAGCATAGCCATAAAAGCCCCACTATACCTTTGGCGAACGAAGTGGGAAAACTACGATTTTAAGGATGAAAAATACCGCCCCAAATAAGGCGGTGTTTTTATTGACAAAAAAACATATAGACTGTTAAATATAGTTAATTTGCTCGTTTAAAAACTATCTTGAAATAAACTATTTACCAAGGGGGAATGATTGAAAAACCTTATTTCCATTGAGCAGTTCTCTGCCAATGAATTATTCAACGTCATCGTGCCAGGGTGTATCGAAATGATACCAAGGGCACGTAAAATGCAGAGCGGTAAACACAAGTTGCCTGATTTTCGGGAAAGAAAACTAACCATCTTTTCAGTCGAACCTTCGACTAGAACCATCGACTCCTACATGGAAGCCTCTGGACTTCTTGGCTGGTCAGACCATCGCAGTCCACCACCAGACAACACCTCACTCATGAAAAGTGAGAGTTGGGCGGAAACTGCTAGAACCTGGGCCATTCAAGGCGCTGGTGTGATAGCCATGCGAACCAAGATCGAAGGCGTTCAAAAGTTTCTAGCGAAGATACTAGAAGAAAAAGGCTTCAATGTTTCCATTCAAAATTGCGGCGACGGAGAACATGAGCATCCTAGCCAATGCATATTGGACTTAGTCACTATCAAACAAGAAAAGGGACGACTCGAAAATTTAACCATAGGCTTTTTAGGAGACCTCCGTTTCGGAAGAACCGTACACTCCTTAGTCAAAGCATTGTCATTGAGCAAAGGAATATCGTTAAGACTAGTATCCGCGCCTGAAATGTCTCTGCCACGGCATTATTTAAAAAATTTCAAAGGAGAGGTCAAACAAAGCGAGGATCTTAAAATCCTGTCGGACTGTGACGTCATCTATGCCACCCGCATTCAGGTCGAACGCTTCCCACCCGAAGTTCAATATGCGATAGCGAGAGCTAAAGAAAAATATCGAATAACGGAAGAAGTTTTAAAGGTGTTCAAGCCTGACGCCATCATAATGCACCCCCTGCCCCATGCCAATGGATTTTCTCCAATGGCGATTAGGGATAAGCGCGTGGTAATACATAAACAATCGTGGTACGGGATCCCGACCAGAATGTACTTGCTCAACAGAGGCTATATCAATCGCTTCCGAAAAGAATCACCGATACTAAGCTTGCCAAAAGGCAGTATGAAGACGATTCTGCATAAAGACCTTAAAGAATACTTGGAGGAAAAAAGTTCAAGAAATAAGGCTAGAAGATACTTTTCTCCGATCGACAATGGTACGGTGATAGATCATTTGCCGCGAGGATTCGGAGCAAAGATCAGGGAAGCCCTTGGAAAAGCCGGTCTTTTCGGAGAAGACAGTGTTCGACACACTATCGAGGATGTCCCATCGAAGAGAATGGGAAAAAAAGACGTCTTAGTACTTGATGGTGTATTCCTAAGCAAGGAAATGATGATCTCGATCGCCTCTTTCGCCGAAGGCGTGACTATTAACGTCATTAAAGATGGCCGTTTTCGAAAATTAATCCTGGGAAAGCCGGGACGAATCGAAAATATCGGCCACTACCCGAACGATAACTGTATCACCAGACACGACCCGGAGGCATTCCCAATTTTTCTGCGCGTCGGTAACGGAGACGTAGAGTGCCACTACTGTGGACGCTCTTTCAAGAATAGTGAAATAAACTGACCTTTAAACGCCAAAAGTGGACCGGGCAAACCGATCCGCTTTTTTTATTTAAGAAAATTTTTCACTTTTCCTTCAGCCTCCGATAAACCACTAACCCAATCGATCGTTCGCTTCTTCTCCCAGCGCTTAAACCAAGTTATTTGACGTTTCGTGAACTGATTAATGGCACGATTCAAAAGCTCGAACATTTGATCATAGTCTATCTTTTCTTGTAGATACTGCGAGATGAACTTATACTCTAAGCCGAACTCCGTCAGGCGCTCCCAAGACAGACCGATCCTGTCATGAAGATTTGAAACCTCTTGAACCATATCCTCCTTTTCCAACCTATCTTTTAAGCGTTTCTCTACCCTTTCTGACAGAACTTCCTTGTCATGTGTGATGCCAATTAACAAAAAATCATACTTGTCGCTTTTTTTATCGGCTACTTCAGAAGGACCTTTGTCATTGACCACTGATGCGACCTCAAGATAACGCACTAAGCGACGTTTATTGTTCTTGTCGCTATTATTAAGTTTTGAAGCGAAGACCGGATTCTTTTCTTTCAACTCGTCGAACAACTCCTCCGCCGTCTTATCTTCCATTTTAGAGCGAGCCTCGATGTCAGGCTTAACGTCTAAAAGTTCATACCCTTCTACGACCGCTTCCAAATATTGACCAGAACCACCAACTATTATCGGCAACTTACCTCGACCCAGCACATCGTCGATGGCATCATAGGCGGCCTTTTGGTAATCGGCCACCGAATATCTATCCACGGGATCGGCCACGTCTATTAAATGATATTTAACCTCTCCATATTCAGCCAAATCTTTGCCAGAACCCACATCCAAACCGCGATATACTTGCCGAGAATCGGCCGATATTATCTCGCCATCGAACTCGCGCGCCAAAGCTACGCCCAGGGATGTCTTGCCTGACGCCGTCGTTCCTAAAATAACTATGACCTTATTTTTTTTATCTTTATCGCTCATTTTATCATCTTACAAATTCACCTTCTATTCCAAAATCGCCAGCCGACTTTATTTTAACCAGAACAAAACGACCTATTAATTCTTTATCTTTAGGCGCAGTAAAGACGACTGTCTTGTGTTGTCCGTTCTTACCAAGCCAATTCCCCTTTTTATTCTTACCATCGACCAAAACGACGACCTCCCTTCCTATGAACTTTTTGCCATTGGCCAAAGACGTGGTTCGCAGTATCTTCTCCAGCTCCGCATCACGCCTGACCTTCTCTTCCTTGCTGACATTGTCCTTCATCTTCCAAGCGGCCGTTCCTGGGCGTGGCGAGAATTGAGCCGTGTACGACATATCGTAGCCAACCTTTTTCATTAATTTGGCGGTATTGGAAAACTGGGCTTTTGTCTCACCAGGAAAGCCGACGATTATATCGGTGGACAAGCCAACATCTGGTATCGATCTTTTTATTTTATCTATTAAACCAAGATAATGCTTTACTGTGTATTTTCTATTCATGGCAGCCAACACCTTGTCATCACCGGCCTGAACCGGCAAATGAATATAAGGAGTGAAGCGACCACCGCTAGCCGCGACGCGAATAAGCTCATCGCTCATATCCTTGGGGTGGCTAGTCGAAAAACGAACCCAATAGTTCCTTGGAATACCCTTGCCTTTTTTGGTCGGTATAAGTTCTGGCAAATGTCCAACCGCCTCTAGCAATTCATAAAAATGTATCTTCTCCCCTATCTTCTTGTGCGGCAAATATCTTAGATCCTTTTTTGTAACCAAAGCTTTGTAGCTGTTGACGTTTTGAGCTATCAAATAAATTTCTTTATATCCCTTTTTTATAAAACTGATCGCCTCATCTATTATTTCATGGGCAGGACGATATTGTTCGCGACCACGAGCATACGGCACGACACAGTAAGAGCAAAAATTATCACAACCATTGCCGATCGGAATATAAATAGAGAACGGCGAAACAGCTTTTGGTTCGATATTAAGATAGTCCTTTTTTCCAAAATTCTTTTTCTTAAGGCCTAATTTTTTATAAAGATTTGGGAGCTCTCTGATCGGTAGCCAAATATCGACCCTGCCATCAAGCCTCTTGCGAACATCCTCTCTTTCCGAAAGACAACCGGCTAAAATTATCTTAGCGGCTTTATTATCACCTTTAATGGCCGGTATGAGGCCATAATTGCGGTTCTCTGCCGTCTGCCTTATGCCGCAGGTGTTGAGGACCACCACTCCGGCATCATTGCGTTCTTTGGCCTTTTTGAAGCCATAAAACTCCAAATACGAGGCTATGCGTTCGCTATCGGCCTCATTCATTTGGCAACCTATGGTTATTATGTAATAAGTTCTCTTCATTCAACTAATAATTAAGAAATAAAAAATTAAGGATTATTTTAATATTTAAACAAGGAGCCGTCAAATCCATCCATAAACACCCGTAAATTTAAAATCCCGCCCTACGGCGGAATCTTAAATTATCCTTTTCTGCTTCCTAATCCTTTATTTTGTTGATCATCTCATCCAGTTCATCATCACTGGAAAAAGTTATCACGATCTTTCCGCCGCGCGACTCTCTTTTTATCTCTGCTTTAGCGGCAAAGAAAGAACGAAAGGCCGCCTCGCGAACGCCATCGCGCTGATCGGATTTTATCCTTGATTCCTTTGTACCACCGAGTTTTCTAACTTGTTGGCTGGTCTCGCGAACGGTCCAATTATTCTGTACTATTTTACGAAAGACTTCCATCTGCTTCACTGGATTATCTAGACCCATCAAGTACACGGCATGAGCCTCGGTCAACTGCCCTTTACTCAAAGCGTCGCGAATCTCTTGCGGTAAAGACGTCAAGCGCATGGTATTAGAGACCTGTGGCCTTGATTTACCCACTCTTTTAGCCACGTCTTCTACGGTCAAGCTGAATTCGTCCATTAACTGGCGATAGGCCATGGCTTTTTCGATCGGATTAAGGTCAGCGCGCTGAACGTTCTCAATAATGGCAACTTCCAATTTCTTCT
This sequence comes from uncultured Gammaproteobacteria bacterium, assembly GCA_964547855.1. GTDB lineage: Bacteria > Patescibacteriota > Patescibacteriia > Patescibacteriales > WJLG01 > JBAZHE01. The sequence continues at coordinate 46,025 of CAZJPG010000005.1, forward strand.
GCTCGTCATAATCGCGAACCACTACTGGAACTTTCTTCAGTCCAGCCATTTTCGAAGCCCTTAAACGTCGCTCACCAGCTATAAGTTCATATCTATCGCCATTTTTGGTAACTATCAAGGGCTGAATGACACCATAAGTCTTAATGGACTCTGACAGATCATTAAGTTCATTCTGATCGAATTCGTGACGCGGCTGTTTAGGGTTGGCATCGATCTTCATCGGATCGACTTCCAACACTCCACCCAAGACAGGCAATGCCGGAGTTCCGACATACTCGGCCTCTTTGATAACTGCGCGCGGTTTGTCTATTTTTTGAGGGATCAACGATCCAAGCCCCCTCCCTAATCCTCCATGAGACATAATTTTCAATCTTCAATAATCAATTTTCAATCTTCAATCAACTTAAAAATCAAAAATTAAAAATTATTTAAAAAATTATAAAATTAAAGATTCTTATTTTTACCCTCGTTATCCAAGATCTCTCTAGCCAGTCTCTCGTAGGCCTTGCCGCCTTTAGAGCTTTTGTCGTATTGCAATATCGAGCGACCATACGATGGCGCTTCGGCCAAGCGAACACTTCTTGGAATGACCGAACGGAACACCTTATTCGGGAAATACTGATAGAGTTCGGACATGACCATGCTTGAAAGCTTATTGCGTTGGTCGAACATGGTTATTACCGCACCCATTATGCCCAGATCCGGCTTAAGATTGTTTTGGATCAAGCTGATAGTGGAGAGCAACTGCCCAAGACCTTCCAAGGCATAGTATTCGCTTTGTATGGGAATAAGTACTTCATCGGAAGCTACTAGACTATTGACCGTCAAAAGGCCGAGCGACGGAGGGGCATCGATCAATATATAATCATATTCATCCCTAACTGATTGTAATATTCTCATTAAACGATATTCTCTCTCATCCATTGACACCATCTCTACGCCAGCCCCAGCCAAAGATGGCGTTGATGGCGCAACACTATAACGATCCTGTTTTGTCCTTTTAACCACATGAGGCAACTCTCTTTGCTCCACTAAAACATCATAAAGACCATGTTCAAGTTCGTTCGGCTCAAAACCAACGCCAGAAGTGGCATTTCCCTGTGGGTCAACATCCACCAAAAGCACGTGTTTTCCAAAGTGCGCCAAATAAGACCCCAGGTTTACGGCCGTGGTAGTCTTCCCAACTCCTCCCTTTTGATTTACTATGGCTATTATTTTGCCCATATTAGGCAATTTGTTAACTTATGCACAAAAACTAAAATAGGAACTTTTAATCCCTTGTAGCTTATGTTATTATACAAAATCCAAGAGGCCTTGGCAAACTTTCATATTTGACAAAAAAACGGTCATTATCTATAATCTTAAAAGAGCAATAAGTGTTTTAAAAGCGCTTGTTTTTTTTAGAAAAAAGGGCGTGTGGCGGAATCCGCCCAAGGCGGATTATATCTTTGCTCAAAAACTGCGGGCGTGTGGCGGAACTGGCAGACGCGCACGACTCAAAATCGTGTGGACGAAAGTCCATGTGGGTTCGATTCCCACCATGCCCACAAATAAAATAAGACCGGCTAATGCCGGTCTTATTTTATTTGTATCGCATAAATGGAAGGGAATCGAACCCTCCCGAGGCGGGCAAGCAAGTTGCGAGCGAGATACGAGGTGAGGCGGAAGCCGAGCCGAATAATCAAGCGACATCAATATTCAAAAAAACAAAAAAGGCCGACCATTACTAGGCCAGCCTCTCTATCATTCTTTGATTATCACTTTTATTCTATTGACCAAGATCGGTGCCTTCTTCATGAACGGTGGCGAAAAACTGATCTTAAAATCGGAAAAGTTATCAGTATTGCTTAAGTAAGTTTTTATTTGAGCCTCATTCAAACCGACCAGCTTGTCCTTTTCGACCAAGGCATCCCCTTTCCTGGCTGCCAAGAATCCGACATAAGATATTTCGACCACCGCCTCACCGGATTTAAAATCGGTATTAGAAAGGCTGTATTCTGTCTCATTCTGGTCAAGACCCAAAACCTTTTTATCCGTCGGAGCCTTAGACAAAAACTTACCCTCGGCCAACTGTTCGGCGTGGCTCTTTTTAAAGGCTACGACATTCACGTTGGCGCTTAGCTCTATGGTGAATTGATCGACTTTATCTCCAGCCTCATTGCTTTTGTTTACATTTAAAGAGTTCTTGTCTATCTCAGAGATCACTTTATCGTAACCCTTGTAATTATCGCCGAACTGTCTAGCGACTTTATCGACCATAGAGGCCTTTAAGTCTTGTAACCCCTTGTCGATATCTATTTGCTGAATATATTTTTCGACTTGAGTGTTGTAAACAAAGGCTTCTTTGCTTTCGGCATAGACCTTATCCTGAAGACCGGACCAAAGCGCCGGCAAAGTGAACCTTGTCGGTCCAATGGCCATTTCTTCGCTTGGCTCGTCAGTATATATCCCAACCTCCGCTTTGCCGTTAGGCGGTATCTCTACACGATCCTTTATGCGATAGACCTTTCCTTCTGGGCTCATCAAGCGCGTAGTGGCTATCAATATTTGTTTATCGTTCTTGTTGTTATAAATAATGGCCTTACCGGTTATTTCACGACCAAGCACCTTGGCGCCAGTGGCCTGAAAAGTTCCCTCTTCTTTTATTGGTATCTGTTCTACAGCGCCTTCTATAGCCTCCTTATTGGACGACAAAACATCTTTATTGTCTTGATTGACGACCACGAAAGACGTCTTATCACTCTTACGTTCTTTCTTTGGCGTCACCTCGACCGTCAAAGAAACTACGTAAAAATAGAAAATCGACCCTAGTAACAAAACTGTTAGGGCAATGAAAAACAAAGAGAGTTTTCTGTAGAGTCCGATCGACCTTGGCTGATCGATATAACCGTCCTTTTTGTCGTTGTCAGCGTCTTTTTCCTTCTTATCCTCCTTCTTTTCTTCTTTCTTGGAAGAGACTTCTTTTATTTTCACTTTCTCTTTTTCTTCCTTAGCGGTTTTTTTGGATGTTTTTTTAAAGAATTCTCTATCCTCTCCGACGCTATCGAGTTTAACGGCATCCTCCCTGGCTGCAACGATATCCTCCTCGTGGCTATCTTTGCGGCCGTCCTTTTTACTGACAACTCTTACTGGTAATTTAGTCTTTTTTGGCGTCTTTTTAACAGCAGACGTCGGTTCAGACTTCTTTTTACGAGTGCCAGCGGTCGCCCTCTTCTTTGCCGGCTTATCTTTCGCCGGCACTTCTTCTTTTTTAACGTCTTTTTCCGGTGCCATATCTAAAAATCGATTTTAAAAATGATTCTGGGCGATAAGTTATCCACCTAAGATACATTATACAAGAAAAACTCTAGTCATCCAAGACCGTGACAGAATCACCAAGCGCTTCTCTTAGGCCAGCCTTAAGATCTTGTGTATTATTCACCCTAAAACCGGTCTCGATAATACTACTTTTACCGTCCATGGTTATCTTAAAATATACTTTGCTGTTACCAAAGTTATTAAGAAGCACGCTCTTCATTTTTTCCGACTCATCTCCGGTCAATTCTCTGTTGACCACGACCTTGAGTGGCGGTGGTGGAGCAGGAGGCGGAGTGGCAGGAGCCGAAGAAGGCGCATTGGAGCGAGAATGGCCATTTCCACCACCATTACCAGACCGATAAAAATTGTTTCGAGCCTTAACTTCTATCTTTTTAAAGACATCTATGGAGCCATTGATGTCGGCCAAACGTAATTCTGAGGCTTTGTCCACCAAAACTTTAACTTCCTGGTCTTTATCAGAGACTTTGCCTTGGCAAATTATAACTCTGCCATCGACCCAAAGCTCTGGTGTCTTTTCCAATACCGTAGGAAATACCAAAAGCTCGGTTACGGCCACGCCATCCTCTATTTTAACGAAGAGCATTGGCTTATTGCTCTTGGTTATTATCTTCTTTACGCTTGATATGACCCCAGCTATGCGAATAGACTCATCGTTCATATGCTCGCGCAATCGGGAAAGTGGTATCACATAATCTCCGACCGGACGACGATAATCATTGAACGGATGCTCCGTGATATACAGACCTAACAATTCCTTTTCCCAAGATAATTTTTCCTGCCTATCGGCCAACGGTACTTGCGCCAGTTTGATCCTGGGCGGCAAAGCGTTTTCCCCGCCAAAAAGGCTTATCTGCTTATTATCCCTGGCTTTATTGACCTCTTTATTGAATTCCAACAAAGCCTCCATATTTCCCAACAGATGGCCTCGGTCTCCAAATTGATCGAAAGCTCCGCACTTTATCAGTGATTCTAAAGACTTTTTGTTCATATCCCTATCAACGACTCTTTCTAGAACATCGAACACATCTTTGAACTTACCATTCTTCTTTCTTTCTTCTATTAGAACATCGACTATGTGACTACCGACATTCTTAACGGCGTTAAGACCGAAACGAATGAACTCTTCGCCTTTTTTCTCTCCCAAGACCACAGCGAAAGAAGCGAATGACTCGTTGATATCTGGCGGCAAAACCTTAATTCCCATATTACGGCACTCCTCTATCTCAATAGCGATACGATCGATGTCCTGCTGATCACTGGTCAGCAAAGCGGCCATAAACTCGGCAGGGTAATGCGCCTTTAAATAAGCTGTTTGGTAGCCGACCATGGCGTAACAAGCGGCATGCGACCTATTAAAACCATAACCAGCGAAAGGCTCGATAAACGAGAAGACCTTTTCTCCCAACTCCTTGGATATGCCGTTCTTAACACAACCTTCTAAAAACTTCTCTTTCTGCTGCGCTAAGAGCTCGACGATCTTCTTACCCATCGCTTTACGCAGCACATCTGCGCCGCCCATAGTGAAACCGGCCAGTGACCTAGCGATCTCCATGACCTGTTCTTGATATATGGCCACGCCATAAGTTTTATCCAATATCGGTTGTAGCTTAGGGTGCAAATACTGAACCTTCTTTCGTCCATGCTTACCGGCGATATAATCGGGGATCCACTCCATCGGACCAGGGCGATACAAGGCGACCATAGCGATAATATCCTCAAAGACAGTTGGCTTAAGCTCCTTCAAATATCTCTTCATGCCAGAAGATTCGAATTGGAACACACCAGTGGTCTCACCATCCTGAAACAGTTTATATGCCAAGGCGTCATTTAAAGGTATTTTCTCAATGTCCACATCGACGCCTCTGGCACCTTTGATTATTCTTAATGCCGATTCGATGATAGTTAAGTTCTTAAGACCCAAAAAGTCCATCTTAAGTAATCCCAGGTCATCGACCGGATGTAATGAATACTGCGAGACAATGGTCATGTCAGAGCTGGAAGCGTACTGAACCGGCATGTACTCGGTCAATGGATCCTTAGTGATTATGACGCCGCAAGCATGAACAGAAGAATGTCTGGACACACCCTCAAGACGCAAGGCATAATCAATTATTCTTTTGGCATCAGGCTCTTTTTCATAGAGATCTTTAAATTCCTGAACGTTTTCCAGGGCTTCGGAAAGACTTGTGAACATCGGGATGGCCTTGGCCAATTTATCGCAAAAATCATATGGCACATCCAAGACGCGACCAACATCGCGCATCGAAGCGCGTGCGGCTATGGTACCGAAAGTTATAATTTGGGCCACATGGTCCTTTCCATATTTACTCTCTACATAACGCAAAACCTCGTCGCGACGTGTATCAGCGAAGTCCGTATCGATATCAGGCATCGATATACGCTCTGGGTTAAGGAAACGCTCGAAAAGAAGATCATAGGCCAGCGGATCAAGGTTGGTTATGCCTATCAAATAACAGACAAAAGATCCAGCAGCGCTACCTCTGCCTGGACCGACGACGATCTTATTGTCTTTAGCCCAATTAATGAAGTCGGAGACGATCAAAAAGTAAGACGGCCAACCCATCTTCTTTATAACAGAAAGTTCATAATCCAATCTTTCTTTATGCACCTGATCCATCTCTTCGTAGGACTTGCCATAACGCTTTTTCAACCCCTCTTTGGACAAATGCTCTAAATAAGAGAACTCGTCGAAGCCTTCTGGAACAGAAAAATACGGCAATTGAGTCATGCCAAGATCGATCTCCAAATCGCACATCTCCGCTATTTTCAAGGTGTTCGTAGCGGCTTCCGGGGCTTGGGGGAAGGCGGCCAACATCTCATCGTTCGGACGCAAAGAAAAGTCCGTCCCCACCATACTCATTCTATTCTGGTCGTCGATCTTCTTTTTATTCTGTAAACAAAGCAAAACATCCTGGGCTTCAGCGTCCTCTTTTTTTAAATAATGTGAGTCATTGGTCAGGACTAAAGGCACATTTAATTCTCTGGATAACTGTACAAGTTTTTTGTTCAGTTCATCTTGGCCTTCTAAATTTGGGTGGTCCTGCACTTCCAAATAAAAATTACCCTGCCCAAAGAGTTCGTTATATTCTAATATCCTTTTTTTAGCTTTTTCCTCTTGTCCAGCCTCAAGGAGATGCGGTATCTCTCCGCCCATACAAGCGGTGCAAGCGATAAGTCCCTCGGCATGCTTACTCAAAGTCTCCCAATCGATCCTAGGTTTATAATAAAAACCCTCTAAGTGACCTATGGTTACGAGTTTGATCAAATTCTTATATCCGACCTTATTCTTAGCTAAAAGCAAAATATGCCTATTCGAACGATCTTCTGTCGTTTCCTTTTTGTGTAAATCAGGTGCCAAATACAACTCCACACCAATGATCGGCTTTATCCCCTCCTTCTTACAAGCCTGATAGAACTCGATCGCTCCATACATATTCCCATGGTCGGTCAAAGCCAAGGCTGGTGAGCCCTGTTCCTTGGCGAACTTGACCGCCTCCTTGATCTTAGTCAAACCATCGAGCAAAGAATAGTGAGTATGGACGTGTAAGTGGACGAAAGACATTCTGTTCAAATAAAAAATTAAGCGAAATTCTTAAAAGACTCCTCAAAGATACGTATAGAGTCTATGACCCAAGGCTTTCTAACTTGATCGCGCATAGCCTCTATTTCCTCGAACGAGAACCATTGAGCGTCCAAGATCTCCCCTTCAGGTATATCCAAGTCTCCATCGGTTATCTCACCAGCATAAACGTGCTTAATGCCATGTTCATGGCTCTCATGAAAAATAGCGACCTTACCAAGCAAATTGACGCTGTACCCGGTCTCCTCTTTGACCTCGCGAACGGCTGCGTCTTCTATGGTCTCACCTACCTCGACTCGCCCAGCCGGCAGGTTCCAAAGACCATAAGCCTCTTCTTTCGCTTCTTGGACCATCAAATACTTATAATCTTTTTCCAAGATAACGGCTGCCGCGACAAAAACCTGCAAATATTCTTTTTCCATATTTTTAGAATATTATTAAAGTCGATTTAAGCAATAAAAAATCCCATTTTAAATTTTGAGATTTATGTTTTGCATTCCTAGGAATGCCTCCTTATTAAGTCTATCTTAACATAAAAACGGCAATAAAAAAAGCTCCCCTTAAAGGGAAACTTTTTGGCTTACTTAAGAAGATTATCTAAGCAATATGGAAACTGCCATCAAGCAACTAAAGGCGATGGCGAAATAGCCGAAATTTATCTTCTTGACCAGGCCCAAAAATAGGTTGATCGTGACCAATCCAATAACGAAAGCGGTGGCCACTCCAGCCAAAGACGACCAAGAGATCATCGTCTTATCGAAGTTTAAGACTACGTTGCCAAGGAATATTATTGGCATACTCATCAAAAAACTAAGACGCATAGCCGGAAGATCGTCGAATTTCCTGAACAATAATGAAGACACGGTCAATCCAGAACGAGAGAACCCTGGTAGAACGGCTAGGGCTTGTACTAGACCAAGAATGACACCGTCTTTTGGGTTGACGTCGGCATCAGGACGACGCTTGTCTTGCATCTTTTTAGCTTTAAGTATCAGCAATCCGGTCACGAACAACAAGACTGCGACAACGATCGTCACGAATTTACCAAAATTATCAAAAGAATCAGAAAAAGAATCAAAGACCTTGGCCAAAATATACCCTAGACCGCCGCTAATCACCGTTGTGATGGATAAAAAGACCAAAAGACGACGATCGGCCTCTGGGGCGGTACGATAATTGAACATGGCCTTAAAAACAGAAACGATCTCTTTCCTGAAATAAACAAAAGAAGCTAAAAAAGTACCTAGATGAAGAAATAGCGCCAAGCGTAAAACCTGCATGGCGTCCTCGCCATTGTTAAAAAAATTGCCCTTGACCAAAAACACCATCCCCTCCGAAGATAATGGCAGCCACTCGACCAATCCTTGTACAGCACCTAAGACTATATTCTCTAACATAATTTATTATTTTTTTTGAACGAATGATTCGAGTTGCTTTAAAACATCCGGGGAAACATACTTTTGCATATCTTCCGGCTTGATGTTGCCATTGCCGATCTCCAAAGGAAGACCCATTAACTGACGATACTGCTCCATGGCACTATTTAGCATTGGCATGAGGTAGATCGCTCCAACTATCAACGGCACTACGATTATTAAGAACCTAACAAAACTATAGATCTCATCCCTAATGAAATGATTTCTTATGGATTTGACCATTTTCTTGATCTCGACCAAATCCTTTTTTGTCTCCTCTGAATTCTTGGCGGCGATCTCTACTATTTTTTTTAATTCGTCGTCCATATAAGATAAGATTCATTTTAAAATCGCTCCAGCCGTCTTTTAAAAGACGCTCGCCTCGCTCCAGCGGCGAGTCATCGCTCTGTTTTTCTCACGATTTTCGCCAAAGGCGAACCGAGCAAATCGTTCGAAAAAAGCTTTTAAAAAACGGCTGGCGCGATTTTCTTGTTTATTTTAGTGACAATGAAGTCTATCCCCTGACCTCGCACTCTTTCACATGTTTGCGCCCAATGACGGCAAAACGCTCCATTTGTTCCTCAGGGAAGCCAGGCTTGCCGACAAGCTCGCCATCGATCATATCGGCGTCCGATTTAAAACGCTGCAAGAACCACTTATCAGCCCCCTCTATCATCTTCCCCATGTTCTCTATCGCCTCTTCATCTAAAAATCCGGGCACACAAGTAGTGCGGAATTCATAAGGCAGTCCGCTCTCCATAATAATCATAACACTTTCTTTGATTTTACCAAAATCGAATTTTGTACCAGTCGTCTTTTCATATCTATCTTCGTCGCTTTTGATGTCCATAGCCAAATAATCGACCAAGTTGTCGGACAATACTTTCTTCAACATCTCCGGATTAGTGCCATTAGTGTCGAGCTTGATATCGAAACCCAGAGCTTTTATCTTGGTCAAAAAATCCGGCAGATCATGATGTATCGTCGGCTCTCCGCCAGTCACCACCACTCCATCCAATTTACCCTTGCGCTCTTCCAGAAAATGAAAAAGGCCAGCCTCGGTTAAAGGAGTTTGGCCTTCCTCTTCCCCGCCTTTCGACGGAGTATCTTCACTCTTGCCATTCGGCACGAGCATGGGGTTGTAACAGAAGTTGCAGTTAAATGTGCAACCTATGGTGAAAACGACGGCGGCTAAGTGACCACTATAATCTATCAGGCTCAATTTTTCCAAACCACCTATTTTCATATACTTAGGCGGACCGGCTTAATGGCCGATCGCCTAAACCGATCCGGATTTATTTACTTAGCAACCGCAATCTCTAACGTCGTAGGTCTTCCTATCGACGAACTCGGCTTTCTTCCCTTTGTTCCAGTTCTTGACAGGCGTAAGCCAACCGACGACGCGGCTGTAGACGATGCATTCCTGTCTCTTGGTCTTTGTAGGGCTCATAAAATCCGTAAGAATTAAGAAAAAGATTTTTTATGGCTATTTTGGCCAAATCCTCTTTCGAGGCAAAGGCTTTTTAAAACCTCCCTGAATCTAGAATCCTAACTCTTTTATTTTTGTTTTTAATTATCTTAATTAATTATTAGGCTAATTGACTTATAATATTGCGCTCTGATCCATCCGACACAGCAGAATCGTCCCTCATCACCACCACCTGCTCATCTCTGATCTTTTCCTGAAAAGCGCTTTTCTCATTTCCCTCTGCTCCATGGATCTCTATGTCCTCTCCTTGGAAGCCGTTTTCGGCATCGCACTTTGGACAATATTTGTGTTCACCAGGAAGATAACCATGTTTAGGGCAAATCGAGAATGTTGGGGTAATAGTGAAATATGGCAATTTATAATTATACACTATTTTCTTCACCAACTGTTTGGCAGCTTCCGGATCGTCGATCTTCTGACCCAAGAAACCATGCAAAACAGTTCCGCCAGTATACTTTGTCTGAAGATCGTCCTGAAGGTCCAAGGCTTCGAAAATATCGCTAGTATGATTGACTGGCAAGTGAGTAGAGTTGGTGTAATAAGGATCGGCTCCGTTCTTGTAAGCCTCCTCATTGGCAACGATGATATTAGGATAGACCTCTTTATCTTTCTTAGCGAAACGATAGGTCGCGCCTTCGGCCGGTGAAGCCTCAAGGTTATAGAGATTATTGGTCTCATTCTGATAAGTGGCCAACTTCTCTCTCATGAAATTAAGGATCTCGATGGCAAAAGCCTTGCCTTCCTTACTGGCGATATTCTGCTTCATGAAATTGACCAAAGCCTCATTCATGCCATTAATACCAATGGTCGAAAAATGATTCTGCCAAAATTTACCAAATCTCTCTTTGATCTCTGACAAGTAGAATTTAGAATATGGGTAAAGTCCATCATCGGTGAATTTCTCGATTATCTTGCGCTTGATCTCCAAGCTCTCTTTAGCCAAGTCCATCAAATGACCCAATCTCTTCTTGAAATCTTCCTTGTCACTAGACAAGAAACCGATTCTGACGAGATTGATGGTTACGACACCTAATGAACCAGTCAAAGGGTTGGCACCGAAAAGTCCGCCACCTCTCTTACGCAATTCGCGATTATCAAGACGCAAACGGCAGCACATACTGCGAGCGTCATCTAATTTCATATCGGAATTGACGAAGTTGGAGAAGTAAGGAATGCCGTATTTAGCGGTCATCTCCCAAACCTTCTTCATAGAAGCGCGGTTCCAATCGAATTCTTTGTCTATATTGTAAGTCGGGATCGGGAAAGCGAACATTCTGTGTCTAGAATCGCCATCAAGCATGACTTCGGCGAAAGCCTCATTGAACATATCGATCTCCTTCTGGAAATCTTTATATTTCTCCGGCATCAATTTGCCGCCAATGATCACAGATTCCTGACTGAAAGAAGGGGTTGGGGTAACATCCAAAGTAATATTGGTGAACGGAGTCTGAAAACCGACGCGAGTTGGGACGTTCAAATTAAAGACGAACTCCTGCAAAGCCTGCTTGACGTCTTCATAGTCCAATCCGTCGTATCTAATAAACGGAGCTAACAAAGTATCGAAATTAGCGAAAGCCTGGGCTCCGGCCGCCTCGCCTTGTGTAGTATAAAGGAAGTTAACGATCTGACCCAAGGCACTGCGGAAGTGCTTAGGTGGCTTAGATTGAGTCTTTTCATCGACTCCAGCAAAACCGCGTATCAAAAGGTCCTTAAGATTCCAGCCGCAGCAATATGGAGCCAACATGCCCAAGTCGTGTAAATGGAAATCACCATTGACATGAGCATCGCGAATCTCCTGCGGATATAGCTTATTCAACCAATATTTAGCCGATATGGCAGAGGCCAGATAGTTATTCAAACCCTGCACGGAAAAACTCATATTGCTATTTTCCTTCAATCTCCAGTCGGCCTGACCAAGATAATCTTCCATCAATCTCTCTTCGTTAGTCTTAGCATTCAAATCTCTAAGCTGACGATGCTGATCTCTATAAAGTATGAAGGCCTTAGCCACAGATATGACCTTATTCTCGATCAAGGTCTCTTCGACAGCATCCTGCACTTCTTCTACGGCAGGAATGCTTCGGGAATGGAATTTGCGAGACAATTTATCAACGACCTGGTTGACCAATTTCTCTATCATTTCATTGTCATGGAAATCGACCGATTCGGCGGCCTTGCTGATCGCCAAGGAAATCTTGTTTCTGTCGAAATCGACGATTTCTCCGGAACGCTTCCTGATTTGAGAGATTAAGTTAGTTGGCATGGGGTTTGGTTGAATTTCGAATTTTGAATTCTGACGTCCTAAATTTAACTCCTTGTTGGAAACGTCTTGATCGTCGTTTCCTTTAAATTCGGGCAGAACTGAAATTTTCTATTCTTGAAAGTAAAATTTTGATTCTATTTTTGTTCTTTGCTTCTCTTTCCTCGTACTAATTCATTCAAAGTATCTACGAAATCCTCAGCATCCTTGAAAGACTGGTACACAGAGGCAAATCTTATATAAGCTACTATATCCATTTCTTTAAGATGTTCCATGACTATCTTGCCGACCTCACTGGATGGAACTTCACTCTTACGCAACTGTTGTATGTCCCTTTCTATGTTATGGACCAATTTCTTGAAGTCGTCATCGGACACTGGTCTCTTTTCCAAGGCCTTCTTAAGACCGGAAATGAGTTTGTCTCGGCTATACGTCTCTTTCTCGTTATTACGCTTAAGGACTGTAAGGTCCAAAATTTCCATTTCTTCGAAGGTCGAGAACCTGAAACCGCATTTTTCGCACTCCCTTCTTCTTCTAATAGAAAGACCGTCGGTGGCGACCCTAGAATCTATTACTTTGGTATCGTCATGATAACAGATTGGACACTTCATATTTGGGTTTTAGGCTAAAAATCGCTAAGATGGTGGGGAAATTGACAACTGCTATATTTTGTATCGTGATATTGTTTCACACCCAACATCTTGTGGTACTATTTATATTATACACCTAAAAAAAACCGTGGTCAATCTCCTCTCCCCACGTTTTTTTATATGAAAGTTAGCCCAGTAAACAGCCAAAATATTTATCCACAGGCTGACATAGAATACTTAATCCATGATCAAACCCATCAACGGAGGATAACACAGTAAAAAATCCATCCAGAGGCTTTTGTCTGTAACGTCTCTAATTAAATTATGTATATTTATATATAATAATATTGTAGGGCAAAACGATAAAAAAAGGTGGACAATTAATCTGTTTATACTATAATAAGACATATAAGAAAAATAAGAAGCGCTATGTTAAAACCCTTCAAAAAGATCGCCTTATCATCAATGATCCTCGTCGGGATCGTCTCCTATGGAATAGGAGCCTTTGCCCAAGACGAACCAGATCCTAACTTTAATCCAAGTTATATAATAAGCGATGCCGAGATACTGGACTACAACTCCATGACCAAGGAGGAGATCCAGGCCTTCTTGGAATCCAAGGATAGTTATCTGGCCAACTATTCAGCCACTAACCCTTACACCGGCGAGACCGAGACCGTCGCCGAGATAATCTATGGGCGCTGTCAGGCCAACTTGATCAGTCCAAAGTTCGTCCTTGTCCTTTTACAGAAAGAACAGGGGTTGATCGAGGACGAATCCCCTTCTCAAGGGTCCTTGGATTGGGCTACTGGCTACGGCTGTCCTGATGGCGGTGGTTGCAATGCCCGCTGGCAAGGCATCTGGAAACAGATCAATAGCGCTACGCTCCAATTCTACGATTATATAGAAAACCCGACCGATTACACCTACCAAAAAGATAAGACCTATACTTTTAGCAATAAATACTCCACAACTATCCAGGGAAGTGTCTCTGTCACCCCTTATAACAACGCGACTGCCGCCCTCTACAACTACACCCCTCACGTCTTTAACGGCAACTATAACTTCTGGAAACTCTGGAGCAGATACTTTGCCAAGACCTATTACCCAAGCGGATCTTTGCTACAGGCTAAGGGCGAAGGCGGTGTTTGGCTCATTCAGGGTGGTCAAAAACGTCCTTTCACTTCCAAAAGCGCCCTCACTTCTCGCTTTGACGAAAACAAGATAATTCAGGTGGACAAGAGCGTCTTAGATAAATACTCGACCGGAGCGCCGATAAAATTCCCTAACTACTCTTTGATAAAATCCCCTCGCGGAACGATCTTCTTATTGGTCGATGGGAAAAAAAGAGGCTTTACATCCAGTGCAGTCTTTAAAACTTTCGGCTATAACCCAGAAGAGGTTATGAATGCCAGTTGGGAAGACATAAATTCCTATATCGACGGCGAACCGCTTTCCGCGACCTCGACCTATCCGATCGGCGCCTTGTTGCAGGACAAGACCACGGGTGGCGTTTACTGGGTCGAAGAAGGAATAAAATATCCGCTCCACGACAAAGCCTTGTTGACCTATAAATTCAAGAAAAAGAAGATCATCCCGACCGATCCAAAAGATCTTGAGGTCTATCCGACCGGAGCCCCGGTATTATTCGGCGACGGAGAACTCATAACCTCATCAAATACCAAAGCTGTCTATTTGATAGATGAAGGCAAGAAGCGCCCATTCTTCTCTGGCGATGTATTCCTTAAACTTGGATACAAATGGGAGAACATCATCAGCGTCTCACCACAGTATTTGAATAAATACGAGATCGGAGAACCGATCAAAGAAAGCGACATTTAATTATGCCTATAAGCTTCGCGGCCATAGCTCCCCACTCCCCAATACTCGTACCGACGATCGGCAAAGAGAACATCTCTAGCCTATCGAAAACGATAAAAACCTACGAAAAGATGGGCGAGCTATTGTCTTCGGTCGAAACGGACGCCGTAATGATCATCTCTCCACACGGCAAAAAAGAAGGCCCAAAGATCGGACTATGGGTCGCCCCAGAACTTAAAGTCAATTTTGAAGAGTTCGGCGACTTCTCCTCGAAGATAGACATCGCCAACGATTTGGCCGTAGCCGAAACCATCAGATCGTCATTGCTTGAAAGCGAGTCATTAAAAGCTATAAACGGGCCGGTGATGAATTTCGGCTTCGGTGTTCCGGCATTCCTGTTGTTAAAAGACAAGAAAGACGTAAAAGCCATTTCCATAAACTCTTCCTCTGCTACCGCCAAAGAACATTTCGAGATCGGAGCGATCATTGGCAAAGCCTTGGAAAAAGAAAAGAAGAATATCGGCATAGTCGCCTCCTGCGACCTATCGCACCGCCTAACAAAATCATCGCCAGCCGGATTCTCTCCTAAGGGACAAAAATTCGACTTACGAGTCATTGACCTGATACACGAGAAAAGAATAGAAGACCTTTTGAATATAGATGACAAGCTAGTCGAAGAGGCCAAGCCTTGCGGGCTTAAACCGATCATGATGCTCTTCGGCATACTTTACGGCGCCGGAGCTGACTGGGAAATGTCTTCATCGACCTATGAATCGCCATTCGGCGTCGGCTACCTAACAGCTTTACTTCCTACAAAATAAAACAACCCATCGCTGGGTTGTTTTTTTATATTATCGAAACAGTAAAAATGGCATCTATTCTCTATTCTCTATTCAATCTTCAGTCTTCCCCTTCGCCTTATTTGCCACCACTTTAAAAAAATATTTCCACCTATCACCGCTCTGGCAAAGCTCTTTGGTGTCATTTAGGCATATCTCTACGAAATCTTTGGGATTATCTTTACATATCTTAAAGACAGAACCCCTTTTAAAAGCCGGTATGCCCAGCTCTTTTATGACGCGCAAAGCCAAATCCTGCCACTGGTAGGCTGGCGGCTTCTTCTCTTGAGGCCTAGGAACGGAAAACAGTGACCCCAGGCTTTGAAAACCATCATCTTTCTTGACATTCATAGGGATTATTTGCCTTTTGTCTATTTTAGTATTATTATAATAATTTAGCGAAAATATAATAAAAAATCAAATACATATATATGGCTAAAATATTGGATATAATCCTCAATCCGAATTCAGTGCTTCGCATGACCGCCAAAGAGATAGAAAAAAAGGACATAACCTCTCCCCAAATGCGTGAGTTGGCAGAAGACATGTTTCAGACCATGATGGAGAAAGATGGCGTCGGCTTAGCCGCCCCACAGATCGGAAAAAGCATAAGATTGGTCGTCATTCACACCAAAGAAGGTAGTCTTTTCCTTTTCAATCCTAAAATAATAAAAAAATCCATCCTTAAAGAATGGGACGAGGAAGGCTGTCTTTCTGTACCGATGTATTTTGGTGAGGTAAAAAGACACCGATCGGTGACTTGTAGCTTTTTCGATGAGAACGGAGAAAAACGCAAGGTTACGGCCCACGGTCTATTGGCTAGAGTCATGCAACACGAGATCGATCACCTTGACGGCATACTATTCATAGATAAAGCGAAGAACGTCAAAAAATTAGATGAAGCCGAAGTCAAAGAGGAGGATTAATTCACTCCCCTTTCTTTTTCTTACTCCTTTTTCGTATAACCAAAAAGACCACGAAACAAATTCCCACCACCGCTCCGGTATAAGTTATCTGATGATAATACGATGCTAACAAAGCCTGATTAGCCCCGAAAAAATAACCCAAGGCGGCCAAGATGGAATTCCAGATCGCCGAACCCAAGATCGTATAAAATATAAAACTTCCGAAGTTCATTTTAGCAAAACCAGCCGGAAGCGATATGAGCTGTCTGACGACCGGCACCAAACGACCGATCAAAGTCGAGATGTTGCCATATTTCAAAAAATATTCCTCGGCTTTCTTGACCTTATTGGAATCTATCATCAAAAGCTTCATGAGGCGATGATCGGCCAATTTACAGACTAGTGCCCGACCAAGATATAAAGCTATGATATAGTTAAAAGTAGCCCCGATGACACTACCGACGACGCCGGACACGATAACCAGCCAAATATTCATCTCGCCCCTAGAGGCCAAATAAGCCGCTGGCGTTATCACGACTTCCGACGGAAACGGGATAAAAGAACTTTCTATAGCCATCAAAGCGATAATGCCCTTATAGCCCATCTGACCGAATAGTCCCAAAAAATAGTTTATCAAATCCATAAAATTGTTTTTTACACTGTATTCAAGATAACATCCCAAAACAAAAACGGCAAACCCAACAGGTTCACCGTTAAAAAAGCTTAGTCTTGCCGCACTTTGGCATCTTCCTTTTACGGTTGCCGTGCCTTAGCCGATCGATAAAGAGCGAGCAAGCGCCGACCAATTCATGAAAATTGCCGTAGTCGAGCACTGAAGGATCATACGCATTGAAATAATCACACTTTCGACAGATGTCGACTGGGACAAATGGTCTGGCCTGAAATACTGTCGGAGTCAAATCTGACTCTGTTAGTTCTTGGCTCATAACCACAACCCCCGATCTTAAAGAACGATGATGGGACTGAAATATTTTCTAAACATTAAAATATATTTAAATTTTTGTCAAATATGCAGCAAAAGTTAACGACCGTATTCTTAGGCAGCCCCGACTTTGCCGTACCCTCTTTATCAGCTCTAGCCAGCGACGAAAGATTTAAGATAGCCGCCGTCATAACCCAGCCAGACAAACCGGCCGGACGCGGACAGACCATGACTCCTCCGCCAGTCAAAAAATTCGCCATGGAGCGCGGCTTCGATGTCTGGCAGCCAACTAAATTAAGAGAGGTCAAAGAAAAACTCGAAGCTCTCTCCCCTGATCTTTTGGTCGTAGTCGCTTATGGTAAATTAGTGCCGAAAGATATTCTGTCCATACCGAAATATGGTTGCGTCAACGTTCACGGATCGATACTTCCTCGTTATAGAGGTGCGGCCGTCCTTCAGGCCCCGATACTTAACGGCGACGACAAGACCGGCGCGACGATCATGTTAATGGATGAGGGCTTGGACACCGGACCATTGCTCAAGATCGTAGAGATGCCCCTAAACGGCACGGAGAACCTCGAAAACGTCCATGACGAGCTGTCGAAACTGGGGGCGAATGAATTACCACAGACTTTGATCGACTACACAGAGGGCAAAATAGAGCCTCAAGTTCAAAACGGCCCATCCTCATATTATAAAGAGATCAAAAAAGAAGACGGAAAGATCGATTGGTCTAAGCCGGCGTCCGAGATAGAAAGAATGGTCCGAGCCTACACCCCTTGGCCGGGAGTCTTCGGACAATTAGCGATCAAACAGGAAGAATTGAAGATCGTAAAAATATTAAAAGTCGATAGTAATATTTTAAAAACGGAAGAATTCCAAACCGGAGAGATATTTCAAGAAGGGAAAAAGCTGGCCGTTAAGTGCGGTGATGGCGCTCTAGTCATAGAAAAGTTGCAAATGGAAGGCGGGAAACCATTGCCAGCAGAAGAATTCCTGCGCGGACATGCCGACATCGTCGGAAAGAAGTTCGTCATATAAAAGACAAGACCATATTTTAAAAGCCTCTGACCTAAAAAGGATCAGAGGCTTTTGTTTTTTTGAATTTCCTTGATCGACTATTGAGCGATCACAGTCGCGATGTTGGAATAATCGGAATAGAAATAATATCCGCCATTACCCTCGACCGCATTTCTAACGCGATAGCTATACTCCGTACCGATCTCAACGCTTTGATCGGAATAGTTGGTCGTATTCGGAGAGAGTCTTGCTATCTCATAGAAAGATGATCCATTATCGCTCCTCTCGACGTAGAAATGGACTTCATCGCTACTCGTATCCACCCAACTCAAATTCACGCTACCAGCCGAAGAAGACGCCGCCAAGTCGCTAGGCGCCGTAGTCGGCGGAGCATCGACGTTAGTGGCGCTTATGGACTCGGAATAATCGGAATAGAAAGGAACTCCATCGACCATCATCAACGCCCTGACACGATAGTAGTATGTCTGACTCGGTTCAAGATCGGAGTCTGAGATCATAAAGCCATTTTCACCAACGAAAGTTATCGGGAAGAATTCAGAGCCATCGAAACTTTTCTCCACCCAATAACCAGTCTCGTTATTGGCATTATCGGTCCAATAGATATCGATCTGATACCAAGGCTGGGTAACCGACCAAAGATCGGACGGAGCGGCTATGTACGGAGCGACCAAGGTCGTCGCATTGGCGATATTGGAATAGGCCGAATAAAATATCTCGCTGCCACCAGTGCTCTTGGCCTTAACCCTAAAATAATACGTGGATCCACCACTAAGACCGGAAACGAAATAAGTCGAAACATCGGCCCCGACCTCGGCGATCTTGAAGAAATGCGTCCCATCGGAACTTCTCTCGATATCGAAGCCAGCCTCATTCGAAGAATTATCAGACCAAGACAGATCAAGATCATAATAAGAGACATTCGATACTGTTAAGACCGAAGGGGCGACAAGACCAGCCCAAGCCTCGGTACTGGTCGAGACGATAGAGGTGTAGGACGAATAAATTGTCTGACCACTCTCCTCTTTCTTGGCTCTGATGCGATAATAATAATTCGTGTTAGAGACCAATCCTTGATCTTGATAAGAAGTGGCATCCGGGCCGACGCTAGCGATGATGGAGAAATTAACCCCATTGATGCTTCTCTCGATGGAGAATCCCGTCTCGTTAGTGGCATTATCCTGCCAAGAAAGGTCTATCTCCGAATAAGACGCGGCACTTGCGGCCAAAAGGGAAGGCGTGGCCACAGTGACCGAAATGGTCGAAGCATTGGCCGTATTGGAGTAGCTGGAAAGGACTTCCTCGCCGCCATCTTCTTTGTAGGCCATGACCCGATAATAATAGATAGTCCCGGAATCAAGTCCCGAATCGACATAAGACACGGAATCGGCACCAAGGTCGGCTATCCTCGAAAAACTCGTCCCATTCAAACTTCTCTCTAAATAATAACCAAGCTCATCGACGGCATTATCGCTCCAAGAAAGTTCGATCGCCGAAGACGAAGATGCCACGGCCACCAACGACGATGGTGCGACCAAAGGAGATGCTTCGGTCGAAGCGACTGAAGATTCTGTGAATGTCGAGAAATAAAAAACACCGCCGACCACCGAATAAGCTCTCACTCGGTAATAATAGGCAGTGTCAGGAACAAGACTCTCATCTTGATATGTCACGACATCGCTCGCGACTTGGGCTATCTGGGAGAAATCGACATTATTCAAACTCCTCTCGATGGCAAAGCCGGTCTCATTACTAGAATTGTCGCTCCAAGATAAATCTATCTCAGAATAAGAAACAGGCGTAAGCGATAAAGCGGAAGGAGCGTTCAACGGATAAGACAATGTCGTGTCGGACACTATCTTAGTATAAGCGGAATACACAGTCGAAGAGGCGTCCTCTCTGTAGGCCCGAACTCGATAATAGTAAACCTTGTCAGCGACCAATCCGGTATTGGAATAGGTCGTGGCATCGGCCGCCACTTGCGCCACCTGGCTAAAGGTGAAACCATTCAAACTTCTTTCGATAAGGAAACCACTCTCATCGGAAGAATTATCACTCCACGAAAGATCGATCTGCGAATAAGATGCGGCATTCACCGACAAAGAGCTGGGCGAAGACAATGGCGAACTTGGAGTCGCTGTCTTGTCGCGGTTGGAATAATCCGAATAGACAGTATAAAGACCGTCCTCACGGTAAGCCCTAACACGATAATAATATGTCGTTTTCGGAGACAGACCAGAATCGGAATAAGACACCGTGTCAGCCGCCAATGAAGCGACTTCTGAAAAATTATCGCCATCAAGACTTCTCTCGACAATGAAACCGTCTTCGTTGTTGGCATTGTCGGACCAAGCCAAGGATATACTATCAAAGGCTGTCGCACTGACATTAAGGCCGGATGGCGCGTTCGGTTTTTCCAAGGTCTGTCCAGCCGTGACAGCGCTCTCGGTCGAACTATACTTGGAATAAGTTATAGTTCCGCCCGCATCCTCATAAGCCCTGACGCGATAATAATATGT
This sequence comes from uncultured Gammaproteobacteria bacterium, assembly GCA_964547855.1. Lineage (GTDB taxonomy): Bacteria > Patescibacteriota > Patescibacteriia > Patescibacteriales > WJLG01 > JBAZHE01. The sequence goes on from CAZJPG010000005.1 coordinate 66,763, forward strand.
CGTTCCCGGGCTCAATCCTTCATCGACAAGCGATGTTGTATTGGCCGCGACATTACCGACGGAATAGAAAAAGTTACCATCAAGACTGCCCTCGACGACAAAACCGGTCTCATTGTCGGAATTATCGGTCCAAGTAACGTTTATTTGCGTATTGGACAGCGGCACCGGCACAAGGTTCGATGGCGCGACCACCTTTTCCTTGGCAGCAGAGACCCCATTCGCACTTAATGCGAACAAAGCCAAAACAAAAGAACAAACTAAAAGTTGCTTTCTCATAATTATCCCCCTAGGCAACCAGGTCAATAAGACCTTAGATGCCAAAATTACCTCTCCTTAATTATTCATGCCTAAAAAGCCGGCAAACTTTTGGTCTGCCCAAATAGACACGCCATAAAAGACCTGTTCTGCTCGATCGTTTTTCAGAGAATCAGGTCCAAAAAATATTTTATTAACTTATTAAATTTAAAAAAGAGATGAACTGCTAATTAAAATATAACATCCTCTTTGCTTTTAAAGAAGCTCCTAAAAATACTCGCATAAACAAAAATCTCCGCTTTAAAGCGGAGATGATCTTTTTAAGTTTGACGCAGTTGTCGCGGTCGTTCGGCGCCGGATTGCGCCTCGCTCCCTTGTCCAATTTGCTTGTCCGCCTTGGGCGGGTTCGACTCCCCACCTTGAATAATCGCATAAACAAAAATCTCCGCTTTGGGCGGAGATGATCTTTTTAAGTTTGACGCAGTTGTCGCGGTCGTTCGGCGCCGGAT
>CAZJPG010000005.1:67626-78997 GCA_964547855.1 uncultured Gammaproteobacteria bacterium
CGACTCCCCACCTTGAATAATCGCATAAACAAAAATCTCCGCTTTGGGCGGAGATTTTTGTTTATGTAGTAGTCCCTAGGGGAGTCGAACCCCTGTTACCAGGATGAGAACCTGGTGTCCTAACCACTAGACGAAGGGACCAAAAATGGTCGAAAGAAAATAAAAACCGTTCTTTTCCGGCTGTTAAACAATATAAACCAAAACCGTAAAAACGTCAATATGCCAAAATAGGCCAAAAATAAGGCAAACGACTAAACCGCCATTTATTGATAATACATTGACAAAATCAATAAAATAGTGTATAATAACATAGTTAAGTCATGCCCTTTAAAATTTGAATTGACCAAAAAAAATAACCCCAAAAACCATTTCCAAAAAGGAGTTTTTAGATGAATAATTCATCAATCGTCGTCGTCAGATCAACCACCAAAGCATTTGACAGAACCAAAAAAGAAAGGATCATCGGAGCCGCTATCGCAGCAGCTTTCTTCGCCATCGGCTTATTTCTGATCAGCCTCAACGTCTGGCAGTACGGGGAAGAAGTCGCTGACTACAAAAAAACTGTCGCAGCAAGAGAGCGAGAAAGAATGTTCTATGACCTGGATATAGAAAAACTGGAAAAAGAACGCGACAGTTTAAAGACAGTCCTTAACAAAGAAGAAGCGGAAGGACTAACCCTTAAAAGCCTTACGATAAGAAATAGGCTCGACAAGATAGAAAGCAAGTTGCTTGAAAAAAGAACTTTTATCAAGGACAGCTATTATGTAGGAGAAAAATTCATAACAGATTTGGAGCCGGTCTTTTTCTCAAACCTCCTGTTCTATTTAGGAATATTCTCTATTTTAGTTGCTGTTGCTATGCACATAATCTTAAAAAACTTTTACAAAGAAAAGGTCATTTCAGCGAGCACAGATCGAATAGAGATTAATATTGAAACTGGCAAGGTGTACTACTACTTCCGCAACGAAACAGAACGTAAGTTCTATGAAAATGAAGAAATATACAGCGGCATCAGTCGCACATCCCTAAGCCAAAACCACTTCGACAGAGAGAATAACACCGGCAAACTAACGATCACATTCCTTAAAAAGATCGAGGACGACACAGAAGACTTTCCCTTAACCCTGGAATTTTGCGACAACCCCGATCAAGCGATCAAAGCCCTCAACCCTTTCTTCATCAACCCGGAAAAATTAACCGACAAAAAAGTTTAACGGTCAATTCACAAAAGCAAATCAAAAAAGACAAAGGAGTTTAAAATGAATCCAAACTGTTTAATGGAAGTAAAAGCCTGTTTCCCGCTGTACATATCAGCAGATAAAGCCGCTACCGTAGATGGAATATACTGCAAATATGCCGTCGGCGACAAAGGCTGCCGCAATGACGAAGGCCTTCCGTTTTTTTCTCTTGAATCACTGGATACCCTTTCTGAAATAACCGAGACCGACAAAGAGTACTCCATTAAGGTGTACAAAGAAAAAAACAAAAAACTGCCGCCTTTTCTCCGCAGCAAACTCAAAGTTGTAATAAGTTCTGCCGGAAAATCAGCGACCGTATATGCCGAAAATGAAGACATACACAAATTCATAGTCCTCATAACCGTGGAAAAAATCGGATTTTAAACCACAACACTCCCCGCTCTTTCTTTCAAAAAGCCCCATTTGGTTTTCTAAAACCATGGGGCTTTTTTCTTTTCTTACAAAAACAAAAGAGAGGGATAAAACCCTCTCCTTTGAAAAACTAATCTTTTGATTATTAGTAGGTGGCCAACTCTTCAGCAGTGACGTGATAGATCGGTTTGCCGAAATAATACTTGGCAAGCTCCTCAAGATTCAAGATATGCTTCTTCTTGCCATTGACGATAACGAAGACCTTAACGTCGTCGTTGCGGATCAACTGACCCTCGCCATATCTCTTCTCACCCAAAACCTTGACGATATTGAAGGAAGAGATGACATCGTCGGAGACATCCAAGATCTCGCGACCAGCATACTTGTTAAGCTCACCCAAAGTGGCGATGTGCTTGATACCGCCGGAAACGACGATATAAACCTTGTTGTCGGAGCCGCGAAGCAAAGTGCCAACACTGTACTTCTTTTCGCCCAAGACCTCCTGGCCATTACCGTTGCCGTTACCATTGCCATTCTGCTGACCATTTCCATTCTCGACAGAGCAAGATCTGGATCTGGCAAGCTGCTGGCTGGCGGTCATCTGACAATAGAAAGGGGTCTGCGCGACGACATCGCGGAACTGCATGCCATCGGCGCAAGCCTTCCACTCGCCATAAGTGACGTTGGAGCAAGCGGCCGGAGCGGCGGCGGATCCACCATAGCCCAAAGCGGCAGAGAATCCGAACATGGAAGCGACTACCAACGAGGTGACAGCGATTCCTGATTTCAAGATGTTTTTCTTGTTCATAATATAACGTGTTTTCCTAATAAAGCTGGAAACTCACTTTTTATAAAAAATAAATAACTATAAAGAAAAAAATACGACTGACACTACATTTTATTACAAATATCCTCCCCTGTCAATACTTATGGGCAAATTTGACAAAAACAGCAAAAATAGATTAAATTTAAGATTATAAGGCCAAATCCTTCGAATAATAAATGAAAGTAAACAAAAAACTAAAAATCGCCATCATCATAGCCGTCCTTGCCTTGGGGGCTTTTTTACGTTTTAACGATTTAGGCGAGCAATCATATTGGATGGACGAAGGCTATACTATCAACGCCGTCATATCTGGCCATGAAAACGGCTTCGATTCCCAAGGCGCCTCGATCCTCGATTCCGGCAAGACCTATGCCTGCCAAACCTACTGTCTGCCGACGATCGGCCTGGCCAAGATCTTCGGCAACAACGCCGTCTCCTATCGCCTCCTGGCCGCTATCTTCGGACTTCTCTTTGTCTTCGTTATTTTCTCTTTCGCCAAAAACTTCTTCAAAGACAAAAATGCCGCCTTACTCTCCGCTTTCTTCGTCGCTCTCTCATATTGGCAGATCGCCTGGTCGCGCGAAGCTCGCTGGTACACCGAGTTCGAGGTCTTCTTTTGGCTTGCCTTATCCTTCTTCTATTTATCTATAAAAAACCAAAGTCATTGCGAGGAGCGAAGCGACGTGGCAATCTGGTTAAAAAATCACCGAACAAAAAGAATAATACTGCTTTCCCTTTCAATCCTTTTCACTATTCTTGCTGTCGCCACCCATAAACTCGCCTACCTTTTGCCAATTATCATGTTAATTTGGTATGTCGTTGCGAGCGCAACGAAGTGGAGCGAAGCAATCCGGCAATCCATGCGCCAAAAACCAGATCGCCACGGCCTCATTCTAATCGGCCTCGCGATGACAACTCCTTTTCTGATTGCCACCGCTATAATTCTCTTCATTGAATATGTCCTTGGCTTCCATTTCATCACTAACGCTTTGCCAAACATCACCTTTCATTACAACCTACCATACTACTTAAGTTTTTACTTAAGGAATTACTGGCCTTTCATCATTATAAGTATCTATGGCCTCTTCAGTGCCCAAGGCGAAGACAAGAAAAAGCACTTAATGCTTTGGTCGGCCTTTTTAACCTACCTTATTCCCCTTTCCATTGCGACCGATATCGTCCACTACCGTTACATGTTCCATCTCACTCCGATCTTCTATCTTGCCGCGGCCTACACTATAATAAATATCCAATTCAAAAACAAAACTTTGAAGCAGGCGTCGATCGCAATATTGATAGCGATATTCTTTCTCACCGGACAAGGCCTCCTTTATCCAAAGTCTTTCTACACCCTTGAATCCGACGACCCGACAAAACTCAATCGCCCATACTACGCCTACACCCCGCAACCGAATTGGAACAAGGCCTATGAGGCGATAAAAGAGAACATCAAGCCCGACGAAGCGATAATATCCAGCCATCCCCATTTCAATAAAATATTCCTAAACCAGCCGGGCTATTGGATTCGATATGATTATCTGGGAATAGAAAAGACCGTCGAGGTCATAAAAGACAATAAAGAATACTATGTCGGCGCCGAAGTCATAAACAACTTAGAAGAGTTAAAAAAGATAACGCAAGAAAAGCACGGCTATATAATCTTCGACTATCAAGCCGCCGACGGCCGCATCGCACCAGAGATCGTCCAATACATCCAAAAGAACCTCAAACCATTCTTCTACGACAAGATAAACTCCTATTCCCAAATCTGGGTCTACAAATTTTAGCGAACAAAAAAAACAAGTTTCACAACCTGTTTTCGTATCATTTTGCCACATCAATCGTATCAATTCGATACGACTATTTTAACGCCTCCCAAATTTCCTCTTCCCCAAAGCCCCATTCCATCATCTTCTTGAATATCTTGATGTTGATAAATTTATGCAATTGCCTCTGAATAGTGTATTTATGCTCTGTTTGCGGATGCTTAACCAAAAAATGACTACCTTTGCCATGATTTTTCTCCACTCTTAGACCCAATTTCAAACAAGCCATCTCCCATTGCCTTTGTGTGATATCCGAAAAACTACGACTGGACATATACCCTCTGCGTCATAGTCACCGGCTCATTGTCAGCACGCAACAACGAATCGACGCATAACTGGGGTGGAATTTCAAAATAAGTAAAAACAGCATCCTTTATAACCGAACTCATGCTGGCGACATTTTTTCCCCCCGTAATAATACCGTCAACATTGATCGATTCGGCAGTCCAGGAACCATCAGGATACTGCTCGATTTTAAACTCTAAATGATTGTTCAATTTAACCATCTCCCTTTTCATAGCCAAAACAGCTGGATTATTAGCTTCATCAAAACTAATACCAACCTTTCTTGCTATATCCGCCAAATGGTAAATTATTTTATTAATCATATTTTTAATACTATCTTCAATTTACCACAAAGTCAAACTTCCATCAAATTATCATTAAAAAAATTCTGTTGATTTTTCTCTTGCAAAACTAGGCAATATTTTAAACAAATTCACTAAAATAAGCAAAAACATAAAAATAAACCTATGCAAAAATATTTAATAATCAAACCATCAAATATATATTGACATTTTGGCAAAAATTAGTTATTATCATACGAAAACCAAAAAGGCCAATTTCGGCCATATTTTTTTCCAATTTTTACCATTATCACTATTCACAATTCATAATTCACTATTCATATACCACCTCTGTGAAACTGCCTAACATACTCAACTTTTTTAAAAGAATCAACTATATCCTCGTCGCCGCCTGGGTCATCCCCGCCGCGGTCCTTTTAACCATCCTCTACCTCAATTTCCTCCCCTTTGGCTATGAAAAGACCTTGACCATCAATGTCGGCGCCAAAAACGACGACAAAGGCGAATTTCGCCTCGAAATGAGCCCGGCACTGGGCAGTAGGCAAGAATTGGACGGCCAAACCTTCCGCTACCTCGACGGCTTGGCCTATGCGGTCTATGAACCGAAAGTCGTTCTAAGAAACGCCACCATCGAAGCCGAACTCACCGCCTCCTCCGGCGTGTCTTTCATTTTGCCACCGGACCTTACCGACGTTAAATGGGACTACGATTGGAACGCCCAGAACATCGAACAATATTTCCAAGCCGAACTATCCGAAAAACAAATTTTCGAAAAATTCCAGAACACCACTTCCACCGCGATAGCTAAAAATAGCTTTGTCATCGCAAGCGAAACGAAGCAATCCACGCTCAACGGCATAAATGCTACTTGCCAAAAGAACGCCATCTGCTACAAAGACGGCTTTGCCCTCGAACTCCAATACCAAGCCGATCGCTACGCCACCCTGCTTTCCGGCAGTCTTTCACTTAACCAAACCCCAAAAGAATTAGTCCTAACATACAAAGGCAAAAAAATTAAATATCAATTACCGGATTATTATCTCGGCGAGACCCACACCGTAATTATCGCTTTTGACGGCGAAAAACTTTACTTGACGACCGACAAAAACGAAGGCACAAAGGCAATGAATCTTGTCATCGCCCACGTTGTCATCCCGAGCGAAGTCGAGGGATCACTTTCTACTAAAACAAGTCTTTCGCAAATTACTATATATAAATCAAAATCCGTCCAATCCCTCTCTTTCCACCCAAACAAACCCTCATTTATAGACACCAAAGACGGATCCATCATCCTAGACGGCTCTACGCGCCTTGTGATGCCCAACACTGCCGATAAATTCGAAGATGGTCCTTTTACTGTTTACGCTGAATGGACACCGGAGAAGGCCGCCAATGGCCAACAGATCATTGGTCACTACAATTGGGAAATCTGGCAAAACGAGAAGACTGTCAGTTTTCAGGTTGGTCGTATGTCCTCCTCTACTGGCCCGATGTATAAAATTTCTTACAACGTAGACGAATCTTTCTTTAATAAATCACACACCCTCCTCGCCGTCTATTCGCCTGTTTCCACGGCTACATCCTCAGTCTTGTGTCATCCCGGCGAAGGCCGGGATCCAGTTGTTACCGAAGAAAGTGTGTGCAAGGAGCCAATCACCAACGGCTACATCGAATTTTTCGTCGACAATATCTTTGCTGGCCGTGAATACTTAGCCAACGAAACGATTTGGCTGGACTACAATGGCAATCAAAATCTCTCTATTGGCTGGACGCCACACAACAATAACTCAAGTCCTATCTTTTCCGGTGATATTTATAGTATAAAAATTTCTAAAAATACTTACACTGCAAAAACCGAACACAAGCAAAAATTTAATGTTGATGGTAATTGTGCAAATTTACCAATTTACGGCACGGGTGAATTAAACACAGTCAAAATTAAAATCAAAAAATAAATGGAAAAATTTTTGATAAAAAATAAAGAATCGTTAATAGTTCTTTTTCGGAACCTGTTTTTTTTATGCATCATTCTTTTTTTTATTGAAAAATCCAAATTAATTCCAATAAATATTCCTTTTAGCGGCACTTTTCTTGTTTACTTCAGTATGCTTCTTTTCTTTTTTCTTTTTGTGCTGATGATGAAAAACTATAAAAAGAAAGACGTGGTGATTGTTCTTATTAAAATTTTATTTTTCATATCTTTATTGTTAATAGCCATCTCAAATTTTGTTCATTTTTTAAATGACCAATGTGTATTTTTTGCAAACATTCTTTTAATATTTAGCACAATGGTCATTTTGCATGATGGTCAAGTTGATTGCAATGAAAAAAAAATTAAAAATATTTTTCATATAATCATAGTAGTTTTACTATTATTACTATCTTTTGCCTTAAGGTTTTTTAATTCAGGATATTTGGATGGTTCAGACAACTATACCGCAATAGCTATAAAAAATATTTATGAAAATGGAATTGATTTTTATAAATACTCGTTTATTTCTACACAGTTAATGCTTATTGCCTCAAAAATATTTGGCTATGAAATTTCTTCCTTAAGAATACCCTCAATTATATATAGCTCTATTACGGTATTATTTGCCTACTTATTGGCGAGAAAAATAAACAAAAAAATAGGCATAATAACAATGATTTTATTCGCCATATCCCCATGGTCTATTGTAATATCAAGACTAACAAGAGACTATTCTTTTGATGCAATGTTTTCTACGATAGTAGCCTATTTTTCTTTTTCCCTATTTAAAAACAAGAAAATACAATTTAATAAAAAAATAATAATATACATTATTTTGTCTATTTTAATAACAGTATTTTCTAAATTTATTAACCACAGAGGTCAAACTTTAATATGTTTAGTAATTCCCGCTATTTTTATATTGTATTTGTTGTTTAAAAAAAGAAGGAGTTATTTACTCCTTGGGGTGCCAGTTTTAATAGCTTTTTACTATTTTAACTACACAGATTTTGGTAAGGGTATTTATTTTAATAAATACTATTTTGATATTTTTTTTAATCCACAAGCAGGTAGTCCGTGGCAATGGTTTAATGCAAATAAAATTAGTACATTTTTTCTTTTTCTGTTTTTTATAGCCCCACTCTTTAATGCAATAAAGAAAAAAAAAGGAACTTTTAATTTTTTTGTATTTAATTTTTTTCTCAACACTTTTGGTTTTTGTACTAAAATTTAACACACACACAAGCTATCTGCCTTCTAGGTATATATATTCAATATTTCCAATATATACAATATTATTTTCAACCTCCATTTATTTCATATTATCATCCTTTAAACAAAAGCAATGCATTGCCGTTATTACTTTTGTTTTTTTTGCATTTTTCATAAATGTTAATTCATTTAAAATATCCGCAACCACTGAACAGTATTTAAGAAAAGAAAAAGAACAGCTTTATATAGATAATATCGGGGTTGGTGTTCCATGGATCTATGATGTGATAAGTTTTATTAAAGAAAAAATAGCACCAACCAAGGATACAATTTTTGTTTTTGGAGGTAAATTTAACGAATTTATTTATTATTTAGACTTACCAATGGACGGAAGTAGGTGTGTTTTTAGTAGTGAGTCACAAAAATGCTACAACATAAGTAAAAATACATATGTTGAATCTTATTATTTTAAAATTAATGAATTGAAAATTGCATCAGAAAACAATCCAAGTGGTTTCTATATAACTAGACACGACTATCTGGAAAATAATGATGGCACTAGAATGGAGTTGGGCAATACTGATTTTATATATAATAATAAAAAATTTAATTTTATTAATAATATAAATTATTTTAAAATATACAAATGGGACAATGCATCAAATTAATTAAAATTTATAAATTTTCCAAAAAATTATTTTTAAAAAGATAATTATAAAAATGAATGGTGAAAATTTAAAAGGTGATCTCTCTAGCTCTTTTTCATTAAATGAATTGTAGTTGTCACACCCATTCGCAGCTCTTTGTCTGTAAAATTTTCTAGCGTAATAATTGTGAAATTTTTGCAATAACTTCTTATCATTTGATATGGACTTATTATTCCCAATTCGATAGTATAGCAATGTTTGATTTATGTTTTCTAATTTCTTCCCACGTGATATCAGGCGAAGATAAAGATCGTAATCCTCTGCGTATTTTAATTTTTCTCTATAAAGAACCCCCTCATTTCTGAACATTATTGTTGGGTGATATATGCAGTTGGTTAATTGTAACTTCTTTTTTATTTTTTCGCCTCCAGTAATGGGATAAACCTTCTTTATCTCCACGCCTTCTTTATTCATTAAAACGACAGAGGCACCAACAAGAAAACAGTCTTGATTATTATTTAAAAAATTCGACTGAACTAAAAATCTATCCCTAACACTAACATCATCAGCATCCATTCTGGCAATATACTCCCCCCTGGCTATTCCCAGCCCAATATTTAAAGACTTTGGAAGTCCATAATTCCTGTCATTTTTAACTAAAACAATTCTTTCATCTATTTCTTTATACTTATTTAAAATTCCTAACAACTCCTTTCTTTCCGGATTATCATCTATGAGTATTAACTCAAAATCTTTGAATGTCTGATCTAGAATCGACTCTATGCTTTTCTTTATCCACTCCAGTGGTTCGTTGTAAGTGGCCATTATAACTGAAATTTTTGGCTTCAAATTATTCATATTTTTTGTTTACTTTGATCATTTTATCAATCTTTAAATAGTAAAGAATCATAAAAGAAATTGTTGCAAAAATATAGCAAAACATTGTCGAATAAATAACCCCTATAAAACCATATTTCTTAATTAATAAAAAGTCGAGAAAAACATTAGCTATTCCGGCCGGAATCATTGTCCACATAGAAAACTTAGCATTTCCAGTCGGAATTGTATGTGCGTGATTTATTATTGCGGCGACAACATTTAAAGGGAACAATAACAACAATATCTTAAACATATACATTGTATCATTGTCGAAATAATCAATTAAAAACATTTTCAAAAATACAGGAAAAAGAAAATAGATAAATACAGATATTAAAATAGAGATTGTCGAAAAAAATAGAACATACTTCCAAAATTTTCTTTTTATCTTTTCATACTCACCATTAGAATACAATCTCGTCATATTTGGAGCCATAACCTGACCTATTATTATGAACGGAGTTAGCATCATTGCAAAAACTTTGTTAACTATTTCGTAGCGACCAATCTCAACTATAAATCCAAAATGCTTTAAAAATATGATATCAACCTTTGTATAAAGAAAAAAAAGAATATTAATTACGCCTATAACAATGCCGTATCTAAGAGTTTCAAAAGCTATTTTTTTATCGAAAATTCTGCCACCACGCTCCTTTGAAATAAAGAAGAAAATAAAGAGTAGAGCAAAAAAAGAACTTTGTGAAATAATCGCGCCTAGTAAGTGGTATTTTGAGATCAAAACAAACGACACTAAAACAGAGAAGAGGCCAGCAAATAATGTTATTATGGAAATCTTTTTAAATTTTTTTGCACCACGATAATAACCATCAAAAATACTGGTTATTGGGTATAAAAAAATATAAGGAATAAAGTATAGTAAAAAATTTGACCCAGTAATACGCTCACCAAAAAACAATATAAAAGCACAAACAAAAGAAGCTAACCCAAGGGTTGTTAAAATTGAAGAATTTAATAATGTAAACGCCTTATCATCGTTTTCCTTTCCATGCTCGGTTGAATATTTAGAAACAGATGACGACAGTCCGAAATCGCAAAAAATCATCAGCAAAGAAACTATTGCAATCAAATAATTAAATAATCCGAAATCTTCTCGTGACAAACATATTGCTGAAATAAAAAATATTAACAAAATTGTGCCTTGCTTGGATATTATTTGCAAAGCTCTCCAAAAAAAATTGTTAATCAATTCTTTATGTTTTCTATATTTATCGACAAATATTTTCATATATATTCTTATATTGCTCCATTATCTTTTTTTCAGTAAACATTTCGACATCTTTTATGTTGTTATCTGAAATCTCTCTTATTTTATCTGGGGTATTTAATAAATAACTAATTATTCTTTTTATCTCTTCTTTATCTCCGGGATTAAACAAGAATCCATTTCTTCCGCTTTTCACAATCTCATTCATGCCAACGATATTAGAAACCAAAACCACAAGCCCCCTGCTCATTGCCTCCAAAATAGTCATTGGAAAAGCCTCGGTATAAGACGGTAGAATAAAAATCGAACAATTATCATAATATTTTAAAACATCGACTCCTCGTATTTTTCCATAATTATTAATTCTTTTATTATACAAATCCGTGTCATTACCCATGGCATAAAAATTTGCCGACGGCAATTTTTCAGCAACCTCCAATAAATCATAAAAGCCTTTTAACCTTTCATATCTACCAACAAACAAAACATTATTATTAATATTGTCCTTCTTGCGTATTACAGTGTCTTGATTTATAAAATTACTAACTATTTTTGTTTTTTTATCAAACATTTTTTTAAAAATACTG
>CAZJPG010000006.1:0-66480 GCA_964547855.1 uncultured Gammaproteobacteria bacterium
CGGCAATATCAATTGGAGCGTGGAGAATGTGTCAAATGAAAGGGGTGCACCCCATACCGAACGCTTCTCTTCCATTCATAAATTTGGGCAAGTAAGTTCGTTGATATAGAATACTTTAAAAGTCCAAGGATTTGTTTCCTTGGACTTTTGTTGTGTATTAAGTTTTAAGGTATTATGTATTAAGTAGTACACCGTCGCCATTTTAACTTTTAAAAGCTTTTTTAGATGATTTTGCTTGGTCCGCCTTAAGCGGAAAATCGGAGAAAAACAGAGCGAGATTTTTCGCTGGAAAAAAATCGAGCGTCTTTTAAAAATTAAAACGGCGACAGTGCTAATTTATCTTAGGTGGACTAGTTTTGTTTAATTTTTTTATGTCTAATTTTTGGAAAAAAATGAAAAGGCCGATATTGGCCTTGGCGCCGATGGCTGGTATAAGCGATCGGTCTTTTAGATATTTATGCGGCAGATATGGCGCCGATGTCGTTTATAGCGAGATGGTTAGCGCTACGGCGATGTTCCATGGCAGTCAAAAAACCTTTCGTTTGATGGAGTCATATAAAAAGAATGGCAAGGCTAAGTTCGTTATTCAATTGTTCGGGGCAAATCCTAAACATTTTGCCTATGCGGTCAAAGTCATAGAGAAAAAATTCAAGCCGGATGGCATAGATATAAATTTCGGTTGTCCAGTACCGAAGATACAAAAGGCGGGTGCAGGAGTTAAATTATTTCAAGACCTCGATCTGTCATATGACGTCGTCAAAGCTTGTGTGGAGAATACTAAATTGCCGATATCGGTCAAAACCAGAATTAAGGCTGGTCGAGTCAGCGTTTTGGATTTCATGGAGAAGATAAAGGATTTGCCGGTGGCAGCTATCATGGTCCATGGCAGGACTTTGGTCCAGGGATTTTCCGGACCAGCAGATTTTGTCGCTTTAGAACGTGCCCGTAAAAAATTCAAAGGAGTATTTTTGGCCAACGGTGGGATAGCCGATCGCGACTATGCTTTGGAGATGTTGAAAAAGACCGGAGCGGATGGTGTCGGTATCGGTCAAGGGGCGTATGGCAAGCCTTGGATATTCAAGCAATTAAAGAATGATAATTACGAATTAAGAGTTAAGGAGATATTTAAAATCGCTTTGGAGCAGGCCAAGATGATGGAAAAAGAGAAAGGGGAGCAAGGATTAGTGGAGATGCGCAAACATCTTTGTTGGTATACCAAGGGTTTACCGGAGTCGGCCGATCTGCGCAAGGATTTGACCAAAGTCGAGACTATGGATAATATAAAGAAGGTATTTAATGAATATATTAAATACCATAAGAATATCTAGTACTTTTTAGCCAAGGAGGAATGATGTCGAGCAAATTAACCGGTCGAAAGTGGTTCAAGGAGCTAAAAACAGCGGCAGTCATAAGTCTGGATATGATGGACAGATGCATCAGCGATATGTCGATGCGCCAGTTGTCGATGATCAATGCCGATAATGTTTTGGACATGGCTTTGAATCCCGGCAGCGACGCCTATGTGAATGCCGTCTCTCAGGCTTTGATAGCGAGATTGTCCCTTTGTGGCCTTGTAGAGAGAGCTTCTTTGGCCAAGTATCGCCGAAGAAAAAACATCTCTCAGCACGTTCTGGATAATATAGATTTTAATTTGGCTCGTATTCGTCTAAAAGCCGCGGCTTAATTGTTATTTGAGCTGAAATAAAAAACCGACCAGGATTTTCCCGGTCGGTGTTTTTATAGCCATTTTTTCATTTTGAAGTAGATGATCATGACGACCGTTCCAATGCCCATTAAGGACAATATTATCCAGAAGCTATAGGGATTACTCAGGAAAGGCATGCCGCCCATGGTATTCATGCCAAATATGGCGGCTAAAAGAGTCAATGGAAAAACGATCACTGAGAAGACGGTCAAGGTTTTCATGACTTCATTCGTCTGATTGTCTAACAAGGACTCATTTGTTTCGTGCAAGGCTTCGGCTACTTCTTTTTGGCTTTCCGAGAATTCCCAGATGCGCTTCGTTTGTTCTATGAGATAGGCGTAGTAATCCGACATCTTACTAGAAGATATGATCGAACTTTTCATTTCCATTATCTTCTTGAGGATGTTTTTGTGATTCAGCATTATACGGCGGACGGCGATGATGTTGCGTCGCATCTCTAATATCTCTGAAACTGATTTCTTTTGATGCCCAGAAAATATCAGTTTTTCCGTGTCGTTAAGTCTGGCATTCATCTGATCCATTATCTGATAGCAGTGTTCGATCAATTTTTTTAATAGTTCGTAAAGCAGTATAGCGGAGGATGGTAGTTTATATGAAAGCAAAGAGTATTCGTCCTTTTTACAGATATTAAAGAATTCGTTTATCGTTTTGATCTTATCGGTGTGCAATGTCACCAATAACCCATGACTGATAAAAAAGTTAACCTCGGCGGCTGCGACTTTTTTGCCTTCGAAGATCGGGAAATGCAGTGTCAGAAAGAAATATTTATCCTGCTTTTCGACCGTTGGCCTTTCGGCCATTACCTTAGCGGAAGATGCGCGAAGTTCGCGAAAGTCGAAGTTGTAACTTTTGAACTTCATTAAATACTCCAATTCTTCCTTGCTAGGATTGGCAATATTGATCCAATGTATCTTTGATCTGTTTTTAGGATTGGAGATCGTTATTTCTTGTATCTTTGTCGATACTTTTTCGTATTTGGCCATGAGCCTCCTTGATAATAATTACTTTTTAAATTATAGCATGAACGCCATTCCATCGTAAACGTCTTTTATGCTATAATAGCGTCATATGGCTGGAGAATTGTCCGGATCCTCTTTCGAGGTCCCTAAAAAAATAGAAAATCAAGAAGGTTCATCTTTAGAGAGGTTGGATTTGGGTTTGGAAAAAAGCGAACCGTCGGCAGAAAAACAGAATGAGGTTGTCACGGAACGTCCGGTGGTGAATATACCAACTCCGACCGTGCAGCCACCTGTCACGCCTTTGGAGAAAAGGAGAAAAGAAGTAGAGAGCCTTATGGCTAAGGGCTTGGACGAAATATATCTTTCCTTGCCGGTCGAAAAAAGACGCGAGTTCAAAGAGGCAGGTGAGGAGACCGCCATGAAGATCAATGATCTTTTAGAAAAGACGAAAGTCAATATCGGCAAGATAGTGAATTTGATAAAAAAATGGCTTTCTTTGCTTCCCGGGGTCAATAAGATGTTCTTAGAGCAGGAGGCGAAGATCAGGACTGATGAGATAATGAAATTAAAGAAAAAAGACTGACTTTCTGTTTGTTTAGTGTTAAGCACAACATCATTGTCTCTTGCCTTTTGAAAGACGCTCGATTTTTTCCAGCGAAAAATCTCGCTCTGTTTTTCTCCAATTTTCCGCCAAGGGCGGACCGAGCAAAATTGTCGAAAAAAGCTTTCAAAAGGCAAGATACAATGCTGTCAATCTCTTCTAAAATGGACGTTGGCATACAACAACAAGGCGTTAATCTTCCAAACTTGCCCGAAGTCGGAGTCGACTCGGGAAATTTTTCGTCGTTACTTGGGCCGTTATTTTTTTTGGTCGGAGCGGTTTTAGTGTTTTTGGTGGGCATTAGAGTGCTGCGTTATTTTTTGTCGCGTAATCGTTATTTTAGCCATACGGTCTTTATGGTTAGGCTGCCAAAGGAAAAGCCAGGAGAGGTGGGCAAAGAAAAGACCGTTCAACAGCTTCGTGAAGACATTTCTGTTGGCGAGGCTATTTTTGCCTCCGTTGGAGGACTTAAGGCTCAACGAGGCTTCGTCGCTTGGCTAACTGGCCGCGATGATCATTTTTCTTTTGAGATAGTTGGTAACGACAAAAAAATATTTTTTTATATCGTCGCCCCGACCAATTCCTCTCGTTATATAGAACAGCAAGTTCATGCCGTCTATCCTGATGCTTCGATCGAGGAGATGCAAGATTACAATATTTTCACTGAAGACTCCAAAGTTTTTGGTAGCGTCCTTAAAACTAAGAAGAGTTTTGTCTTTCCAATAAAGACTTATAATAAAATGGACGTCGATCCTTTGAATGCTGTGGTAAATGTCATGAGCAAGATGGAAAAGGATGAAAGTTTGGCCGTCCAGATAGTCGTAAGGAGCGCCAAGGGGTCTTGGCATAAAAGAGTGTCTTCGGTGGCGCATGAGATAAATTCCGGTAAGACCGTCGGACAGGCCTTATCAGGCGCTCAATCATCGGTTTCTTCTAAAGCTATAGGTGTTGTTGGTGCTCTAGCTTCTGGATTGAAGTCTTCTCCTAAAGATAAGAACAAGGACTTGGAAAGACCAAAGACTTTGTCGGCCATGGAACAGCAGGTCGTAAAGGATATGGAAGATAAGAACGCTAAGGCTGGTTTGGATGTCAATATTCGTGTAGTTGCCAGTGTTAAGAATGAAGGCAGAGGGAGCGCTTACCTGGCCAATATCGCCAATGCTTTCGCTGAATACAATTATTATGAATATGGCAACATCTTTCGTTCTAAGACGATTAAAAATCCTAATGGATTGATTCAGGATTTTATTTACCGTCGTTTCAATGAAAAAGATTCGTTTTTATTAAATACAGAAGAACTTACCAGTATTTTTCATTTGCCGCTACCAGGCACGGAAACTCCTAATATCGCTTGGTTGACCGCTCGTACTGCTTCCGCTCCGGCGAATCTACCAACAGAGGGAATAGTTTTGGGGTCCAATGTCTTCAGGGGTGTTTCCCGCGAGGTTCGAGCTTTGCGAGCCGATCGTCGTCGTCATTTTTATATCATTGGTAAGTCGGGCACTGGTAAGTCTAAATTCATTGCTGGGTTGGCGGCTCAAGACGTTTTGAATGGGGAGGGTGTTTGCGTTATGGATCCGCATGGTGATTTGATCGAAGACGTCTTGTCATGTGTTCCGCCGGAGAGAGCGGAGGATGTCGTTCTATTTTCACCAGCAGACATCGGCAGACCAATGGGGCTTAATTTGATCGAATTCGATGAACGCTATCCTGAACAAAAGACTTTTGTCATTAATGAGTTGATAAAGATATTCGATAAGTTATATGACCTTAAATCCACTGGCGGACCGATGTTCGAGCAGTATATGCGCAATGCTTTATTGCTTATCATGTCCCATCCGGAGTCTGGCTCGACGTTGATGGAAATACCCCGCGTGCTTTCTGATCCGGATTTCCGCAAATTGAAACTTTCTCATTGTTCGGATATAACTGTCGTTGATTTTTGGCGTAAGCAAGCAGAAAAGGCTGGTGGAGAAGCGGCCTTGGCTAATATCGTGCCTTACATCACTTCTAAATTGACGCAGTTCGTTTCTAACGACATTATGCGTCCGATAATCGGCCAACAGAAAAGCTCGTTCAATGTCCGTGACATAATGGATAAACAGAAGATATTGTTAGTGGATCTATCTAAGGGCAAAATAGGGGATATGAACGCTCATCTTTTGGGCTTGATCATCGTCGGCAAGATATTGATGTCTGCCTTGTCTCGCGCCGATATGCCAGACAATCAACGCAAGGATTTTTATCTCTATATCGATGAGTTTCAGAACTTCACCACCGATTCTATTAACACCATACTTTCCGAAGCTAGAAAATACGGACTTAATTTGGTCATTGCTCACCAATATCTTGGACAGCTTGGCAAGGAGGGCGACAATATAAAATCAGCTGTGTTTGGTAACGTCGGTTCTTGGTTCACTTTTAAGATCGGTTCTGAAGACGCTGAAGTCTTGGAAAAGGAATTCTCCCCAGTCTTTAACCAATATGATCTTATTAATATCGAAAATAGGACTTGTTATACTAAGCTCTTGATCGATAATACCGCTAGTCGTCCATTCTCTATGCGGACACTAGAATGGCCACCGGCCGGAGCGGCTAATATTTCTGGATTACCGGAGAAAATTAAGACTCTTTCGCGTTTGAAATATGGCCAGGATCGTTCATTGATCGAAGCGGAATTAAACAAACGTCTGACGTTCTTCTAAAGTCGATATTGACATATAAAAAGCGACAGGATAAAATTTTCCTGTCGCTTTTTGTTTAACTATAAACGGAGGTTTTTGATGGAAGATTTGTTCGAGCTGAAAGAAGGTGCGGTCTTGACGGTTCCGCCAATGAGCGTCAAACAGGATAGCGTCAGTCGAAGAAGGCATAATTGCCCTGGAACACCGAAGGTTTTACGCCTCGGAGTCGTAAAAAGGAATAAAGACAAGTTGTTCTTTATTAAAACGTTGGACGATGATACTCGCCGTGCCCCTGAGGATTTTGGCGGGAAAGTGCTGTTTTCTCCGGGCAACGTCAGTCCTGGCGACCAACTGCGAATAACGTGGGTCGATCCAAATTGCGCTTGTGCCCAATGGGCTAATTGATTCCGATTTTAATGACCTCTCTTTGGGCCTAGTCCTTAAAGGGAGGTTTTTTCTTGATAAAAAGTCTTTTTTCGTATATTATTTATATACAAACAAAAAAGAATAAAAATAAATTGAATAAAATAAAAATATGGGTATTTTTAGACCACACAGACCATCTTCTCGTGATGGGGAGGATGAAAATATGGAAGAATTCGGTTTTCATGAGGAGACGGAATTAGAGGACACAATAGATAGTGAAGCGGGGGGTGAAACAGATGAAATATTCAATGAAGTCGACGTCGAACAGGAAGAGGGTGAAACCGGAGAAGAAGAGGAAGAAGGAATGGATTATGATGACGATGAAGAAGAGCCAGAATTGGTCGAGGAGGGCGAAGGGGATACTTTGGTGGTCAGTAAAAGTAAGGTGGCGATGGCCAAGAAGCTTTTAGAGAATATTCGCGAGAATAATGAAAAATTAATAGCTTTATTCGGTGGTTTGATCGATCCTGAAGATGAAGCTAGAATAGGTATAGCCGAGAGTCTTGAAGGTATAGGAGCTCCCGGTAGCGAGCCAGCCAATGTCATTGAGGGTGTTTTTGATGGTCAAAATATGATCGGTCCAGATGGTAAGGAGTATAGCGTTCCAGCGAATTACGCGTCAAAATCGAAATTGGTCGAGGGTGATATGCTGAAATTGACCATCACTGACCGAGGAGCTTTTGTCTATAAACAGACTAAACCAGTAGAAAGGCGTCGCGTCATTGGTCAATTAGAGAAGGATGAGGATGGTAATTATTTGGTCGTAGGCGATGATCGAAAGTGGCACGTCTTGACCGCCAGCATAACTTACTTTAAGGGTAATTCTGGTGATAAGGCCGTTATTTTGATTCCGGTGGCCGGGGACAGCCAATGGGGTGCCGTCGAAAACGTCATTAGGAATAAGTGAACTAGTTTGAGATAATAAATTGAACAAGGAGCTCTAAAAAAAGTGCGGATTATAAAATTACCGATAAAATTATTCGTAATTTGTAATTCGTAATTTTAATTATTTACCAAGATGGCCACACTTTATAGAAAATATCGTCCCCAGACATTTGCTGAAGCGGTGGGACAAAATCATATTAAGTTGACTCTGCAGAGCGAATTGTCCACTGGCAAAGTGGCTCATGCTTATTTGTTTTGTGGTCCTCGTGCCGTTGGTAAGACGACTTTCGCTCGTATTTTGGCCAAATCAGTCAATTGTTTGAATAGAAAAGATGGTGAGTTCGAGCCTTGCGATAAGTGCAGTTCCTGCCAAGAAATAACAGCAGGAAGAGCTTTGGATATAATAGAGATCGATGCCGCTTCAAATACTGGCGTCGATAATGTTCGCGATAACGTCATTGCTTCTGCTCGCGTTTCTCCAAGTAAGTCTAAGTTTAAAGTCTTTATTATCGACGAGGTTCACATGCTTTCCATATCAGCTTTCAATGCTTTGCTTAAGGTTTTGGAAGAGCCACCGCAAAGGGTGATATTTGTGCTGTGCACCACTGAAACACATAAAGTCCCAGCGACCATAATTTCTCGTTGCGAGCGTTTTGATTTCCGCCGCATCGGGTTGTCCGATGCTGTTAAAAAACTTTCCCGCATAGTTAGTGAGGAAAAAATTAAGGTCGACAAGGAGATACTAGAATCGATAGCTCGCCAATCCGAGGGTCACATGCGAGATGCAGAGAGCATGCTTGGTCAATTAGTCGCCATTGGCGGACAAGAAATAACTAGGGAAGAGGCTGATTTGGTGATTCCTCGCTCGGCTATATCAGAGATCGTGAGATTATTGGAAAGTTTGGCCAAGAAGGATTCCTCTACTGCTATAGCCTTGGTCAACAAACTTTTGGACGATGGCGTCGATTTGGAAAAATTCGCGATGGATGCGATCGAGCTTTTGCGCAAGGTTCTGATCTATAAAATAAATCCAGCTCTTGGAGAGAAGTTGGGTTTGGATATTGGCGAGGCCTATGAACTTAAGGTTAACGAGATCAAGAAGGAGTTGCCTGTCGAGAGAATAACTTCAATATTGGAAAGGATGATAAAGGCCAGAATTGAGATGAAGAATGCTTTCATAACTCAATTGCCGTTAGAAATAGCTATTGCCGAGCTTTGTTTGGAAAATGCCCCGCAACGTCCATTTGCAACCCCTAGTATTGCTCCTAGAGTCACACCTCCGTCACCATCGTCTTTTACGCCGTCTACATTGCAAAGGCCGCCAGCGGCCAATATAGAGCCTCCGAAGTCTGAAGCGGCTACGCCAAGCCAACCTTCGGCCCCTGCTTCATTCGCTAATTCTTCGGTGAGCGCCAGTGATTTCTCTGGGCGCTGGAGTGAGTTTTTGGCCAAAATAAAAAAGAACAATCATTCACTTTCCTTTATATTAAAAACTTGTCAGCCAAGAGGAGTGGACGGAGCCAAAGTGTGCATGGCCTTTAAATATAAATTCCATCAGGATCGAGTCAATGAGGCCAAAATGAAAGAGGTGATTCAGAATACTTTACGAGAGGTTTATAACGCGGATTTGACCTTTGAGGCTATAATTGATGAGAATATGGAGATCGAGGGCGGAAACGGCTCTTCTGCGGCGATGGCCGAGGTCAGTCCATCTTCGTCCGAGCAGGTCGATGCGCCTCCACCAGTTGAAGAAGCGGCCGCAGTCACGCCTCCTGCTAATGATGTTATGAGTAATCTTTTGAAGACCTTCGGCGGTAAGGTTGTGGGATAGGCTTGATTTTTTGTTTGTTTGACAAAACTATTCAAATAATCTATTATTTTTTCAGCGCTAAAAGCGCGTTTTTGATTACGGATTGGGAGATCGTCCAACGGTAGGACATCTGCCTCTGGAGCAGAGAATCATGGTTCGAATCCATGTCTCCCAGCATAAATAAAGCCACCAACATTCGTTGGTGGTTTTATTTAATATTTTGAGAAAGACATGGATTCGAACGAGGGGGTGAAGGGGGAGAAGCTCCCCCTTGTTTTGGGGGAGTATTGAGGGGTGGAAACCCCTCAAAGAGCGAGCTTGTGAGCGGGTTCGAATAGCGAAGCGCCATGTCTCCCAGCATAAATAAAGCCACCAACGAATGTTGGTAGTTTTATTTAATATTTTAAGAAAAGCCTTGACACGAACATTGACTTTGCGCAAGATTGACAATGATATTTCATTTGATAAGATAAAGGAGTTCTTTGTTTAAAGTAATAATGCCATTGACCGGAAAGGCTGGAGGGCTGGTGGCCCTCATTAACAGGCGAGAGGGATAAACCCAGACCAGTAGCTAAGGTAGTATTGCATGTTGTTGTGATCTCGTAGCTTATAAAAAGATTTGGAAGGAGTATTTCCAACATCTTACCGAAGCTCTGGGTGTCGTTACGTATTATGGCTGCCGTTTTGTGTTGATTTATGACCAAAGCCATGATAGGCAGAACAGGCCAAGAATGACGCGGTACGGACAATGGTTCTCTTAGCAGTCTCCCTTTGATCACAGGGGAGACTTTTTATTTGCCTTTTTTTGTTTATAGTGATAATTTATAACGTTAAATAAGGTTCTTTAAAATAGAAAATATCAGAATAGAAGGAGAATTTTAACATGAAGACTGAAAGAGATTTGGAAGATTTTTTTGCTTCTTGTGAAGAGAGCTCGCTGGTGTCTTTGGTTGAGATAGTGAAGGTGGCTAAAGGTCCTTTAGGCAAGCTATTTAAGTTTAATGGTATCGATTATGACGACTTGTTAAATCGTTTAATGATCAGGGTTGGTAACTTTTCCTATCAAGACGATAATGGTGTATTTGCGGAAATAAAAAAGAGGGCGAAGTGCTGTGATCTTATATTTCCCAATAATGAAAAACATGTTTGTCTTTTAGGTAGCATACTCTCGATCTCTGAATCTGTGGCTTGTCGTGTGCTTGAGTCGATAAACGTGGATTGTCAAAAGCTGCTTAGTGATGTGGCTCGAGATTTCAATTTTGAAGTGGAGATCTTTACTTATCATAATCCTAAGGGGGATGAAATGAAGAAAGTGGTAGCGGTTGAAACAAAAAAAGTTGCCATTATCTCTGATTATGGAGTCGACTTGACTGAGAGGTATAAAAACGAAGAGCCAAAACCTTTTATCGGTAGAGAGAAACAGATCACTCGGCTGGCTAGAATGCTGGGGAGAATGAAAAAGAATAGTGTGCTTCTTCTTGGTGGTTCCGGTGTCGGTAAGACCGCACTAATAGAAGAGTTCGCTTATCGTATATCATCGGGGTCTGTGTCCGGGGCTTTATCCGGAATGACCGTTTTTCTTTTGAAGCTCGATGGTGTGGGTGATCTGCCGAAAAGGTTTTCGGATATGTATGGTTTTTTGACCAGGATAATGGAGCTTTTCGATGATCTTAATAAAGTCATTTTTGTCATGGACTGGGAGGAAATAACTTTGCCCGGGGCCAGCAGTGACCTCTTTACGACCTTTGACGTGGTCAATGTCTTGAGTCAGACATTTCGTGAATCGAAGGTTAGATTTATTTTGATCGGACATCCTGATTTTTATGAGGATTTTGTCGTAAGCTGTCCGCAAGTGACCGGCTTAATAGGAGTATTGAGATTGGAGGAGGCTACTGAGGCGGAGACCAAGCAAGTGTTGATGATCAAGAAACCATCCTACGAAAGTCATCATGGCATAAAGTTCACAAACGAGGCCGTAGTGGCGATATTAAAGCATGTTATGAAAGGGGAATTCGAAGGAACTTGTCTCCCTGGTCGGGCGCTTGAGCTTTTGGATGATGTTGGTAGTGACTTTTCCGCTTCTAAAAGAAGAAAGATCGGCACGAAGGAGGTCGAGGCTTTTCTTAAAGATGACGATGCGGAACCGATCATTGCCGTCAGGGAACGGGGTTATGAGAAAAAGTTGCCTGAATTGGAGAAAAAGCTTAAGAGTCTGGTCATAGGACAGGACTATGCTTGTGAAGTGACAGCCGATGCGATCATGGCATTGAACGACCCGGAAAGACCGGTCGCATCTTTGTTCTTTACTGGTCCTTCTGGTGTTGGAAAGACGCTTTTAGCGCAAATTTTGGCTAAGACGCTTTTTGATGATTTAGAGTGTTTTTTGCGCATCGATATGTCAGAATACTATGACAAGCACGAGGTCGCTCGCTTGATCGGTTCTCCTCCTGGGTATGTGGGTTATGGTGAAGATAGCAAAATGACCAAGCAAATGAAGAATAAGCCGAAATCGGTGATACTTCTCGATGAGATAGAGAAGGCTCATCATTCAATATATGATATTTTGCTTCAGATATTGGATTACGGCTATCTAACCAATGGAAAAGGCGAAAGATTGTCATTTCGCGAGGCTATTATAATTATGACCTCGAATATTGATCTACGAAAAAGCCGCCCAGTGGGATTTACGAAGGAGAATAATAGTGACGTTGGTCAAAGCGGTTTGGGCAAGGCCTTGCAAGATAATTCTTTTCGCAAGGAATTCATTGGTCGCATCGATCAGCTGGTTGAATTTTCGTCGTTATCCCATGATCACTTCTTAAAAATAATCGATTTAGAGATCGCCAAGATCTCTGAAACGGCAAAAAGAAGGGGATTGGCGAGTCTTACTTTTATGCCGGAGGCTAAGGAGTTTATCGTCGGTTGCAGTGATACCCGTGAATATGGAGCCAGAAACTTAAACCATGTATTGCGCAGATTGGTTCGTGTGCCGTTGGGCAAAATGCTCGTTCACGGTGGACCGAAAGAGATGGTCACAGTTTCGGTCGATAATTCCGGTTTGGTATTCGTCTGATATTTTTCAAAGGGGCCCGATCCATTTTTGCGGATCAGGGCCTTTTTTAATATTTTAAAAGGTTATTTTAGTAAAAATATTAAGAAATTGTAATGATTTAGGCGTTTTTACGTATATTTTAATATACGCTTGAGGTGGGGGCGTTTTTTATTTTATTATGAAAAAAATGAAAGGAAGTTTTAAAAGAACCTTAAGGGTTTATTGGGACCAGATGAGCGGTTCGCGCTGGGTGTTTTTTGTTTTAGTCGCGATAATTATTTTTGGTACGGTTTGTAATGCGATCGTCCCTATTTATTTGAAAAGGATCGTCGACGCTATATCTTTGACGCAGGACAAGGATATATCTTTTAAGTTGGCTCTATCTTCGTTGTTTATGGTCGGTGCTATAGAAATGGCACGAGTGATCTCTAATCGTGGCGCTGGTTTTTGGTATATAAGGTTTTTGTCGAAATTTATGGCCAAGGTGTCTAATTATAGTTTTCAATATCTTCATCGGCATTCTTTTTCCTTTTTCGCTAATAATTTTTCTGGAGCATTGGTAAAGAAGGTTAATTACTTAACGCGCGCCGCTGAAAATATTTTTGATAGTTTTGTCTGGGATTTTGTTCCCATGTTCACTAATTTATCTGTGATACTATCTGTTTTGTCTTTCCGAGATTGGCGTCTTGGCGCCGGGGTTTTTGTTTGGTTAGTCCTTTTCTTTACTGTTACTATTATTTTTTCAGGATGGAAATTCAAATATGATATTATTGCCAATGAAGCAGTCTCTAAGACCACTGGTTTTTTGGCTGACACGATCACTAACTTCTCAAGTCTAAAATTGTTCAATGGCTATAATAGGGAGATCGGCGGATTCGCCGAATTGCAAGAGGATCTAAGGAGAAAGAATAATTTTGCTTGGAGCATGAATGAAGTTTTTAATGCTGTATCCGCTGTTTTTATGGTCGTCTTGGAAGTTGGCCTTCTTTGGATGTCTATAAAATTGTGGAAGAATGGGCTCTTTACGCCAGGTGATTTCGTCTTGATCCAGTCTTATGTGATAATAGTCGTTTGGCAATCCTGGCATTTCGGTCATTTATTGCGTAATTTTTATCGTTCCTTCTCTGATGCCGAAGAAATGGTCGACATCCTTAATACGACCCCTGATATTTTAGATATTCATAAAGCCAAAAAGTTAAAAGTAGATAAAGGTGAGATCGAGTTTAGAAAAGTAGGTTTTTGTTATCATGAGACCCGCAAAGTGCTTAATGATTTTGATTTGACCATTAAGGCTGGTGAAAAGGTCGCTTTGATCGGCCCGTCTGGTGCCGGCAAGACTACTGTGGTTAAATTGCTTTTGCGCAATTTTGATTTGACGTCTGGACACATACTAATCGATGGTCAGGATATTGCTAGAGCGACCCAGGAAAGCCTTTGGTCTAACATCTCGTTAGTGCCTCAAGATCCTGTATTGTTTCATCGTACTTTGGCAGAAAACATTGCTTATGGTCGCCCAGAGGCAAGCAAAGAAGAGATAATCAAGGCATCGAAGCAAGCTCATTGTCATGAGTTTATTTCGAATTTACCAGAAGGCTACGACACTTACGTTGGTGAGCGAGGAATAAAATTGTCTGGCGGTGAGCGTCAGCGCGTGGCTATCGCTCGTGCCATTTTGCGTAATGCCCCTATATTAGTTTTGGATGAGGCTACCTCTAGCTTGGATAGTGAATCCGAGTCTTTGATTCAGGATGCCTTAGAAAAATTGATGAAAAATAAGACGGTCATCGTTATTGCTCACAGACTATCGACCATTAGAGAGATGGATCGTATAATATATATTGATGGCGGCAAGATCATGGAGGATGGGCGGCATGAGGATTTGGAGAAAAAAGAAAATGGACTTTATAAACATTTATGGGAAATACAAGCCGGAGGATTCGTGAATGAATAAGGCTTTTCGAAGAATGGTAGTCGGCGATGATTTAATGATTTATTTTTTATAGGTTTATGAAATACGATGTCATAGTGATCGGTGGTGGGCCAGCTGGAATGATGGCGGCCGGAAGAGCGGCGGAAAATGGAGCCAAAGTTTTGTTGTTGGAAAAGAAAAGATCTTTGGGTAATAAATTATTGATCACTGGCAATGGGCGTTGTAATATTACGAACGATATCAATGACCATCGTGTCTTTGCCGAGCGTTTAGGTTCTTCGGGTAAGTTTATGTTGTCGGCCTTGGCGCGTTTCGGTGTCTCTGAAACATTGGAATTTTTCCACTCTCATTCTGTTCCGACGGTCGTCGAAGAGTATGGTAAGATATTCCCAGAAAGTTCTAGTGCTCGAGATGTGCTTGATGCTTTGTTATTGTATCTTGAGGATTTCAAGGTTGAGATCATAACTGATTCTGAGGTGATTTCTTTCGTTAAGGATGGAAGTCGCTTGGACAGAGTTGTTTTAAAAGATGGGCAGGAATTTGAGGCTGATAAATTCATTGTTGCTGCTGGAGGAAAGTCTTATCCTTTGACTGGATCGACGGGCGATGTTTATCGGCTTATTGGTTCTTTGGGGCATCATATCGTCGAACCAAGACCAGTCCTCTCTGGAATAATGGTCAATGAGCCCTTGGTTAAGAATATGGAGGGGGCATCTCTTGATGATGTGGAATTGTCCCTTTATATTGATGATAAGAAAGTTGGCAGTGAACGAGGTGAGGTGATTTTCACAGGGGTCGGAGTGTCTGGGCCGGCGGCGATAGATTTTAGCCGTTTAGTCGATGAATATTCTGATAGTAAGGCAAAGATAAATATCGATATGGTCCCGTCTATTGATTTTTCTAGTTTAGACGTCAAATTAGAGAAAGAATTGCAAGAAGAGCTTGGTCGCATGATCAAAAATTATTTAAGCGATTTGGTGCCACCAAAAGTAATTCCGACTATTCTTTCTTTGGCTAAAATAGAGGAGGAGAGGCGTTGCGGCGAAGTGACGCGCGACGAACGCAGGGTGATAATTCATGCCTTAAAAGAAGTGAAGCTAACCTTTAAATCTTTTGGTGGATTTGACCGGGCGATGGTCACTAGGGGTGGTATAGATTTGAAAGAAGTGGACTCAAAGACTATGAGATCGAAGATTATAGATAATTTATATTTCGCTGGTGAGATATTGGACTTGGACGGACCCACCGGTGGTTTTAATCTGCAAATCGCTTGGTCGACCGGGTTTGCGGCCGGAGAACGGGTTTAATCTTTACAAACCTTATTTTTCGTGTTATCTTGTTGATATAAAAATCAGCCGCTTAGTAGGCGGCTTTTATTCACCTAAAATTTCGAAAAACATGGCCGAGCAAGTGATATTAAGCTTCGATGAAGTAACTTTTGAGTATAAGGAGAAAAAGCCTCTTTTGAAAGATGCTTCTTTTAGCGTACGTACAGGAGCAAAAATAACCTTAATGGGGCAAAATGGTGCTGGTAAAAGCACTTTATTCTCTCTGATAAGGGGGCAGCTCAAGCCAACAAAAGGACAGGTGAATATAACCAACGATGCTTCGATCGGCGCGGCCGAACAAACCATGGATCGAAAATATCTCGATCTTTCGGTTGAGGATTATTTTGCCGAGGCTTTCGAGATCGCACCCAAGAATCTTAAAAGTCAGATCGCCAAGGTCCTTGAGGCTGTTAATTTGAGCGTTCCGACGGATCGTAAAGTTGGCAATCTTTCCGGCGGACAGCAGGCCCGTTTGCTTTTGGCTTTTGCTTTGATCCAGAATCCTGATATCTTGCTTTTGGACGAGCCGACCAATAATTTGGATAGCGATGGCATTGACCACTTGATTCAATTCCTTTTGATGTATGATAAGACAGTCTTAGTCATTTCGCATGATGCCGATTTCTTGAATCTTTTCACTGAAGGAGTTTTATATTTAGACGTATTTACTAAAAACATAGAATATTACGAGGGTAATTATTACGACGTCGTAGAACAGATCGAGCGCCGAATCGAAAGAGAGCAGATGAAGAACGCTCAACTTGAGAAGACTATTCGCGATCGCAAAGAGAAGGTTAACTTTTTTGCCAATAAAGGTGGTAAGATGCGTAAATTGGCTCAGAAGATGCGCGAAGAGACCGAGGAGATGGAGGATCAAAAGGTCGATGTTAGGCGCGAAGATAGGACGATTAGACCATTTGATATACCAGTACAGGATATTTCTGGTGATATAGTGACCATAGATTCGGTTAAGGTAATAAAAAATCATGAACCGATAGAGCGTAAGATCGGCAAGGTTTTGCATAAACGCACCCATCTTTTGATTAAGGGACCTAACGGCGTAGGTAAGTCTACTTTTTTGCGTTCTCTGGTCGGCAACGATCATCCAGGTGCTAGAATATTGAAAGACGTGATCGTTGGTTATTATAGTCAGGATTTTTCGAATCTAGATTTTGATCAGACTGTCTTTGAGTCTTTAAAGAGTGCCATGATATCAGAGGATGATGACCAGAAGATGCGTTCGACTGCGGCTGGATTTTTGATCACTGGCGACTTGATGGGCCATAAAGTCGGAGATTTATCAGAGGGGCAAAAAGGTCTTTTGTCGTTTGCTCGCCTGACTTTGATGAAGCCTGGCTTGTTGATCCTGGATGAGCCGACGAATCATATTAATTTTCGTCATATACCAGTCATCGCTGAAGCTATAAGTAATTACGAGGGGGCTATGATCATGGTCTCCCATATGGAAGATTTCGTTAAACAAGTGAGGATAGATGATTATCTAGATCTTGGTAAGGATTAATGACATAAAAAACTAAAACCGCCGGTCTCTATGGCGGTTTTTGTTTGTCTGAGGTGGAGGGTTTTGATTTGACTTATTTTAAATAAAAGGTTAATGTATTTTTTTAAGAATTAGCCAAAAAAGTTCATTCTTAAGGCTCTTTAAAATAATATAATCAATCATCAAACCTAAAGAAATGGGTTTTGATATGCTGGATGTCAAATGTGACACTTTTTTCTCTAAGATGGAACGGTGGTCAATCCTCGTACCCTGATTAATGAAATAAATCTTCTGGAGACGGCTGGCTTGAGCTATAACAATTTAATGTTGTCGCTTAATGCCAAGTTGATAATGCCGCAGCACGTGGTGCTTGATCGAGTGCGTGAGGCATCGTCCGGTAAAGGAAGAATCGGAACGACCGGTCGTGGTATTGGTCCTGCTTATGCAGATCATTATTCCCGCGTCGGTTTGGTCGTCAACGACCTTCTTAACAAAGACCTCTTGGTCGAAAAAATAACTCGCAATTTGCGAGAAAAGAATCTGATGTTGAAAAGTTTCGATCCGGATGTGATCAGGGGAGTTATGTTTCAAGATGATCTGGACAAAGGAGTTTTCTATACTCTTTCTTCGTCTGGTTTTTTCAATGTCGATGCCATAGTCGAGACTTATTATAAGTATGGGCAAAAGCTTTCCGGCATAATAAAAGAGACCGATCGGTATCTTAATGGTAAGGTGGAGGCAGGTTTCAATGTTTTGCTTGAAGGAGCACAAGGCCTATTTTTAAGTATTGACTATGGCTCATATCCTTATGTCACTTCCAGCGATTGTTCTGTTGCTGGGTTAGCTAAAGGTGTCGGCCTACAACCTTCGCAGGTCAACGTGTCGTTTGGTATAGTTAAGGGGTTTTATATGACCAGGGTGGGCGAGGGTCCGTTTCCGACGGAATTCGGAGGCGAGGCTTCAGCTCAGTGGTGTGCGACGAAAAAAAGATCTGACGAGGAAGGTGAATATCCTGATGCGTCGATCAACGATCCGGATGAATTTATTCAAGGCGTGGCTATGCGGCGCGAAGGCGATGAGTATGGCGCCACAACAGGGCGTCCGCGACGTACCGGGTGGCTCGACCTGCCTATGTTGCGTTACGCGGTCGGTATAAATGGTCATGATATAATCATGACGAAACTTGATGTTTTAAGCGGGTGTAAGACGATAAAAGTGTGCACTTCTTATAAATATCAAGGCCCCGACTTCCACTATGGAGATGCGACATTAAAAGCCAGAGATGTCATTTATGATGCGATTCCAATGTCCGAAGTTATGAAGCATTGTGTCCCGGAATATGTGGAATTTCCTGGCTGGGAAAGTGATCTGTCCGATGCTAAATGGATTAAAGATCTCCCGGAGCGCCTACGTGTCATCTTGAACTTCGTCCAAGAGAAGACCGGGGTAATAGTGAGGATGTTATCGGTCGGACCAGATCGCGAGCAGACCGTAGTGCGTCATTTCGATGATTGATTAGACCGTTGTCATAAAGGCCATCTTCATTATTTTTGAAGACGGCCTTTTTTGTTTTTTTTGCCTTTTATCGTAACAGGGGATATAATTTAATTCAGCGGTTGTTTATTGATTTAATGTCCGCTTTTTTGTTTATTATAAGCTAATAAAATGAGTAGAATAATAAAAATATTTTTAATTTTAGCCATATTTACATCTGGTGTAGTATTTTTTGTTTCACGACGAGACAAGTTTGATGAAACGAAAAATGTTCAAGCTCAAGAGGCTGAAGAGCGACAAGAAGTTTTGGTCGTGCCAGATAAAAAAGTTTTAGTAGAGGTTAAAGATGGGGATACTTATGGTAAATTAATGGATAATGCTGGCGTTGGCGGCAAGACGGCCACTGCCATCTATGACGCTGCTAAAGACACATACGATTTGGCTAAGGTGCGCCTAGGTAGATCATTGGAGCTTATTTACGATAAGGATACCGATGATTTTAAAGAGTTGGTTTATAAGATCGATTCAGAAGATGAGTTGTCGGTGAAAAATTTAGATTTTTATTCGAAACCAGCATCTTCTTCTGCTTCATCGACTTTAGGATGGGCAGCAGAAATTAGGCCAATCGCCTATGAGGTTAGGGTCGTGGCTAGGGGTGGTGATGTCGAGTCATCGATGTATCAAGCGGCCATCGACAATAATATCGACACCAGGGCAATAATAGAATTGGCCGACGCCTTTCAGTGGTCGATCGATTTTGCGATGGATCCTCGAGTCGGAGATAAGTTTAAGTTTGTTTATGAAGAGCGATACCTTGACGGTGAATTGGCTTCGCCAGGCAAGGTCTTGGCCGGTTATTATATAAACGATGGGACGAAATATGAAATTTATCATTTTCATGAAAACGATGAAAATGACGGATATTTCGATGGTGATGGAAATTCTGTTCAAAAAATGTTTCTCAAGGCTCCAGTCGCATTTAAGTATATTTCTTCTGGGTTCACTACTGGCTTGCGCTATGTCGAGGCTTTTAATGTCTCTACCGGCCACAGAGCTATTGATTATGCCGCTCCATTAGGTACGCCGATTCGTGCTGTTGGTGATGGCACTGTTACTTATGCTGCCTGGAGTACGGCTGGATATGGCAATCTTGTAAAGATAAGGCATAACGGTACTTATTCCACTAACTATGGACATCTTTCTAAATTTGCCGTGAAAAGCGGCACCAAGGTCAAACAGGGGCAGGTAATAGGTTATGTTGGTTCGACTGGTTTTTCTACTGGTCCGCACTTGCATTATGAGATGGTTAAAAATGGAGTTAAGATAAATCCGCTTACAGAGGTTTTGCCTCCTGGACAGGCCATTAAAGATGAGAACCGAGAACGTTTTAATAATGAATTGGCCAAGTGGAAAGAGATGTTAGGAGAGTAGTTCGGTTGACAAAAAATCAACTCATTAGTAATGTTTTGTTGGTTCATTAAAATTTATCAAAAGAAGAAAGGGGAGTTTTTTCATGAGTGGAGGAGTATTTCTTTTGAATCAAAAAAGTAGAAGAAGCTTAGAGGATTACCTTCGTCCCAGTAGGAAGATGTTATATTTGGGAGGTATTTTTTCGACCTTGACCCTAATTTTTTGGGTAGCCTGGTCCGCCTGCTTTGGCAAAGTGCCGATCATAACGAGCTTTCCTGATTTGCATGGAGGCCATTGGTATCTTCCATTTGATATATCAATGTGGTTGTCGATTCCTTATGTTGGTCTAATGGCTGCTTTTATAGCTTTCCTGTTCCACGAGGCGTGGTCGAATGTTGATTTGTCATCACTGGGGACATCCGTATTTTTAACACCATTCGCAGCTGGAGGCGCCGGTTTTTGCTTTAGCGTCGTGGCTGGGTGGTTCGATAAGATATTCATTGATGCGGATATTTTGCCTGGTGTCGATCTTGGTGGGGCGATAGCCTTAAGCTCTTTTACTGTTTTTGTGGTGTTGCTTTTATTTTTAAAGGTTTTTAAGATAATAGATTTTGAAGTTTGGCATATTCAAGATTGGGCACTAATGTCGTTATATGGTCTAGCTAGCGGTTTTGGTATTGTTTTTGGTCTCTCAATAATGGGAGTTATAAGTGATGGGATGGCCTCTACTGGACCATTGAGCATGATCATGATGGGCGTGGCCTTTGCTTGCTTGACTCCATTCGCATTATTTCTAGTGTTATTGATAGCAGCATGCTTGATCGGTCCTTTCATCTCTATTGGTGTTCTTTTGTTAAAAGCTATAGTGTCAATATCGAATTCTGTAAGTGGTTGATATTTTTGAGCATCAAGTTCCTTGAGTGGACTTGATGTTTTTTATTTTCCGCCATTAGGTGTTATAATACATACTTATGTTGTTAGGTGGTAAAAAAATAATCATTTTTTCTGTAGCAGCTATAGGTTTTTTAGTTGCTGTTTATGGTTCTTATCTTTATTTGCGCTCGACGGCACCACAAAGACAGAGACGTGCCGAGCTGGCCGCTGTCGAAGTGCGTGAATATCAAGGGCAGAATCTTTCTTCGGTCAATGATTTTCGTGAGAATTCCATAGCTGGTCCGCAACATGTCGATCGGGAAAATTATCGTTTGAAAATAAAGGGTTTACCATCAGGAGATAAAGAAATGACCTATCAAGAGGTCCTAAGCCTCCCGACTTATAAAAAAATCGTCACCCTAAATTGTGTAGAGGGGTGGAGTGCTAAAATACTTTGGGAGGGGGTGTTAATTAAAGATCTTTTTGGTAATGAGATCTTTCCTTCTGAAGATAAGGTGGTGATTTTTCGATCGGTCGACGGTTATTCGACGTCGCTACCCTTAGATTATGTTTTGAACAACAATATAATAATGGCTTTTAAGATGAACGACATAGAGATCCCTCCAGAAAGAGGTTTTCCATTTCAGGTCGTAGCCGAGAGTAAATACGGATATAAGTGGGCTAAATGGATCAATGAGATCGAGCTATCTTCTGATGAGGGATTTAAAGGGTTCTGGGAGCAGAGAGGATTCTCTGATACGGCAGATATAAATGACAATTCTTTGGCTAAATAAAAAATTATGTGGAACAAAATAAGAAAGACGATCAATTGGCTTCTTCTTGCCGTTTCTGCTGGCTTATTGATAAGCGGCTATAGCATGGTAAATTTTCGAATCATGAGTCCGATATTTGGAGGATTATTGGAAAAATCAGACCTTTTTAAAATACATACGAGCTTGGCAATATGCTTTATTTTTTTGATCTTGTTGCATGTAATAAGAATGCGGCCAAAGAAACAATAATAAAGATTCCGGCAAAATAGCCGGATTTTTATATTTGACAATCAACTTTGCTTAATATAAAATCAATTAGAATTGATCAAGATTTTGTTTTTTCAAATTCGAAAGGAGTTTGCTTATGGTGGCAAGCAAAGAGATGTCGGAGAAGGAATGTCGCAACCCCGGATGCAGCGGAAAGGTGAGTACGCTTGACGATAATGCTATTCCTTTTTCCGGTTGCGCTTGTCTAACAGAGGTCTATCCGTGCAGTATTTGTGGTTTAGTCCACCATGAAGATGGTCGCTATATTCACGATCGCACAGACTTGTCTATCGGTCTTTTTTATCGAAGTGGGCGCTTTAACAAAAGGCCAATCAATAAAAAAGAGGGAAAAAATAAAAAGAAGGCATAAGCCAAAATGTTGGATTTTTTACGAAAAGACCGTCTCCTAAAAATGGAAGACGGTCATTTTTTATGATGAATATATTTTTCAAAGAATGCTTACTGCTGATCCCTACCTTCTCTTATTTTTTGCGAGAAATTCAAGGATTCTCGAAACATGTCGGCTCGATCGTTTACTTTGTAATTTTTTCTAGTCTCACTGATCGGACCGTTTATGTTTAGAAGATCTAGCTCAAAAGCCAGTTCATCGGATTTACTTGGATATAAGACGCGCATGTCAAATCGAACTTTACCTGGCGTGACTTCGTTGATGCGATCAGCTAAGTTTGTGGAACATGAGTTAAAGAAGGTATTATAGAATTCCGGCTTATCGTATAGGTCGTTAGCCTTATTGAGCATGCCTATGAATAATTTTTGAGCATTCTCCTTTGATACCTTGGCAGGATAGACATAAACGTCGTCTAGGCGATAGTTGGCGCGAACTCCGATCACGTCGCGCTCGTCCGCTATGACATACATCAATTCGTATTTATTAAATAGGCCGTTAAGGGCGGTATATGACTGATCTTTTTCTCGGCGGGCCTCTGGTGAAATAGCGACGTATCGTCCATCAGAAAAACCGAAAGACAGAAATACATGGGCAGCCCCTGGCAACGAAGAGAAGGGGACCATTATAAAATCAACTGTCTCTAACTTGCCCAGGTCGAAGGTCGCGTCATAATAATTGGGGTCGTATTCAGTGGCACTACGATAGAAAAAGTTTCGTATATCATGAATGGTTATGGAGTTGCCATTTATTTCGGCGTAAGGCATTACAGCTTGATCAATAGCCCAGTCTTTGTCGTTCGTTGGGTGCCCGCCCTTAACTATTAAAAACCAGTATGCGCTAGATAAAACTAGCAGCAATAAGAATAATTTAAAAAGTGTTTTCATATCTTTTTATTATAGCACATAAAATGGCGACCTAATCATTTGATTGACGTTTTCATTATTACTTGTTAGTTTGTTATTTCGCACATTGACCTTAAAATAAATTTCGAAAAGGAGCTTAAATTGGCACATGAATATTCTGAAAAAAATTGTATGTCGATCCTGCCATGGGTCAATTTGACCTATGAATGTATTTTTTCTTGTCCCCACTGTTATTCATGCCCATCGAATGATCATTACTTCATGAGTGATGAAGTATTCAGTGATATCATGAATCTGTTGTCTGATATGGCTGTGCGTCGAATGCTTTTTTCTGGTGGAGAGCCAACTCTTCATCCAAAATTCATTTCAATGCTGGCTCGCTGCAAATCAATGCATATAAAGTCCATGGTCAATAGTAATGGTCTTGCCTTCGCTGATCCGACTTTTACGGAAACGGCTATTGGTAACGGTCTTTCGTTGGCTAATATATCCCTTAAAGCGGTTAATAGGAATGATTTCGTCTCTATTACTGGTTTTGATGGCTTTGAACTTCAGTGCAAAGCCATCCGTAATCTAATATCTTATCAGAAATTGTCGCTAATAGTCAGTCTGACCCTTAATCGCTATTTGATGGAAAATTTTCGTGAAGCGATAGATTTGATGCAGAGTCTGGGGGTTAAATCAACGGCTGTTAATGTGGCTAAGGCTATAGAGGGAAGCGATCATACTGGCGGCGGAACCATTGTTTCGGATAAGGAGGCGGTTGAATTCATTATTGATAATTCAAACCTTCTTTCTGACAGTGGACTGGATTATACGTTGCGTTTGGACATGCCTCTTTGTCTGTTTAGAGGTAAGGGGATGAATAAGCGCCTATCCATGCTCAATGTGTTGACCAATTGCTTCTTTCGTAATAATAATTCGTTGATTTTTGATCCGCATGGCAATTTAATACCGTGCAATATCATGACTTCCGAAATACTTGGCAAAATCGGTACGGATTTTTCTACCGCAGCTGAATACCGAGCCTTTTTGCACCGTCATGATATAAAGGAGCGACTAGACGGATTAAAAGGTAGAGAACAAGAATGCGAATCGTGCGAGCTTAGTCATAAATGCTGCCGAGGTTGCTCTGCCATGAAGCGTAATACTGGGAATTATTTTGTGGAAACTGGTTTCTGCTATGGTTGATCTTTGAACGGCCGAATCGTTTTATACGATCGGCTGTTTTTTATTTTTTTATTGTTGGCCCATTTCTTCTTTTTTTTCTTTTATCGCTTCGGTCGCTTCCCTGACCTGTTTCTCCAGTTTTTTTATGTTAGCCTTATCTTCTTCTTTTTTTTCTTCTTTGGCGATTTTTTCCTCGGCTTTGATATTTTTTTCTACGGAATCCTTGACTTCAAAGAATTTCATCAATGAAAAGACAACCATTGAGGCAAAGACTATTCCTAACAAGTTGATGCCGAACATCTCTCCTGCATTAACGGCCAATTTCCAGTCGAGCATAGAGAGACCGATGCCAGCGGCGACCAATGGTGGCAATAGCGAGACCGAGATGGCTACACCTGGGACCACGTCAGATATATTGTCTTTGGTTATTACGTAGGCCACGGCTACGCCGGAAAATAGGGCCACAAGGAAGTATGCTAAGCTTGGGTAAGTGTGGGATAGTAAACTTCCCAACATTTGTTTTTCTGGCATGAGGACCGCTACGGAAAAAGAAACTATTAGGGTTAAAATGATCGCGCGCAGTATGACCAAGGAAGACCTTTCAATCAGTTTTAACTCTCCAACGACTAACCCCATCCCTAAACAAAGCATTGGAAATAACATAGGTGCCACCAACATGCCACCTATAACTATGGCAACATTGTCGAGTGTTAGTCCTAGAGTAGTTATTAGTGTTGATATTATAAGCAAAAGAAAAAAATCAAAACTAGGAGCGCTTTGTTCGAATAATCTATCAACTGTTATCCGTTTTTGTTTTTTAGTGGTTTTTTCTGGCTTAACAAAAAGCATAGGCTTTAAGATGATATATTTTTATATATTAATTATAGCATAAATATGTGTTTTTGGAAATAAAAAATCGGAACCTTTTGGTTGTGGTTCCGATCGTAATCATCAAAATGATTTACGGTTTTTTTGGGGTCGACCTATTGGAAAAATGTGAGGTCTCTTCTTCTGTCAAGAAATTATTGGGTGGCCCGGCATTATCGACTGATACGTACATGGTCCAAAAAAGCGAGACTGAAGCGATGAGGGCCGGAATCCAGAGTGGTGGGGCCACTATTTCTTTTATTGGCAACGCGATCAGCGTGGCATATGTTCCAAGAATCAATAATGAAATGAGGTTTATGACCTTTTGATAGGTTTTAGCCTCTGTCATTGTGATTAGCGGTAGGAGTGAGGCTATCGCCAATAAGACAATTTTGACTATTTCCATTTTTACCCCTAACTTGTGAAAGGTGAAAAAGAGCTTTGATTGGTATATTACAGTAAGAGGTCTTTTTGTCAAATATAATGTTGTTTGATTGTCAAAATAAACTTTTTGTGTTATATTATACTTTCTTTATGAATAAAAATATTAAAAATAATATAAAATTAGAGCTTTTATCGCCGGCCAAGGATTTAGAGTGTGGTAAGTTGGCCATCCTATCTGGGGCCGACGCTGTTTATATTGGTGGGCCGGATTTTTCTGCTCGGGCCGCTGCCAGTAATCACTGGGATGATATCCAAAAACTAGTTGAATTTGCGCACGGGTATTACGCTAGGGTGTATTTAGCTTTGAATACAATTCTTTTCGACAACGAACTCTCTGCTGCCAAAAAATCCATCGAAAAGGCCTATGAGATCGGGGTGGATGCTGTTATTATTCAGGATTTGGGGATTTTAAAAATGGATTTGCCGCCGATACGTTTATTCGCCTCTACACAAACTAATAATTATGAGCTGAATAGGATCAAGTTTTTATCCGAGGCTGGTTTGGAGCGCATAATTTTGGCTAGGGAATTATCGTTAAAGGAAATATCCGATATCGGCAAGGAGCTGCCTCGTTCGGTGGAGCTAGAGTCTTTTGTTCATGGAGCTTTGTGCGTGTCTTTGTCTGGACAGTGTTATTTTTCGCAAGCCATCTCTGGGCGCAGCGCCAATCGAGGTCGTTGTCAGCAGATTTGTCGTTTACCGTTCGATTTGATCGATGGCGATGGTAAGGTCTTGGTCAAGGATAAATATCTTTTATCACTTAAGGATTTGAATCTTTCTGAGCACTTAAAAGAGCTGACTGAAGCTGGTGTAACATCTTTTAAGATAGAAGGTCGACTAAAAGACGCTTCTTATGTTGGCAATGTCACTGCTTATTATCGACGCAAACTTGATGAGCTAATAGATGGTAGCTGCGGAAAATACGATAGATCTTCTTCTGGCCGGATAGAATTGAATTATGAACCTGACTTAAATAAGACTTTTAATCGCGGTTATACGGAATATTTTTTTAATGATCGGCAAGAACAAGTCATTTCGCCAAATAATCAAAAATCCCTTGGTGAGATGATCGGTGTCGTTGATAGTGTTGAGGGGTCTTATTTTACGATTGGCGATAAAAACGATTTGAAGAATGGAGATGGTATTTGTTGGCTCACTGCCCAGGGTGAGCTTATTGGTACGAATATAAATACCGTTAAGGAGGGGAGGATATACCCCAATCATTCTACTCCTTTTAAGGGTGCTGAGATATATCGTAATCAAAATTCGACTTTCGAGAGAGCTGTTGTCTCTGGGGCGGATCGTCGAGTTGCCATAGATTGGGCTATCGGGGAAAGTGGCAGCGGTTTTAGAATAGGGGTTAAAGACGAGGATGGTAACTGCACAGCTATTGATTTTGAACATAAGAAGATACTAGCTGAAAAAGAAGATGTGGCGATCGATAATTGGCGCAAGCAGTTATCTAAAATAGGTGAGACGATATTTTATGTTCGCAATGTTGATTTTAAATGGCATAAACCATTTTTCGTTCCACTTTCGATGTTGAATCAATGGCGCCGGAGAGCAGTGGATGAGCTTTTGTCGGTTCGTGCTAAGAATTATCCTTTTAAAAGAAGAGCGGCTACTGAAAAAGATAAAAAAATTATAGATAATGAAATTATAGATAGTTCATATAATGTCTCTAATAGGTTGGCTGAGGATTTTTATAAAGAATCTGGGGCAAAATCGATCGAACCAGCTTTTGAAAAAAGAGGAGATGTTCCAAATGGGTATTTAATGACGACCAAGCATTGTTTAAAGCATTGGCTTGGAGCCTGCTCAAAGGGTGGTAATGAGTTAAAACTCAAGGAGCCATTATATCTTGTTCGTGATGGTAAAAAATATGAACTATCTTTCGATTGTCGCGATTGTAAAATGAAGATAAAGAAATAGGATATTTTTTTATTTTGTTAGGAATGGTGTTATAATATGGAGATGAAAAAGAACAAAGAAGATTCATATCTTAGTATAGAAATGGCTTTGGCCACTTCTTGGCGTCGCTCTGGGGTGAAGAGTAAGCGCGCCCTGCTGGATGCGTTCGAAAAAAGAATATCTTTTCTGCAACATGAGAGGATGATACATCTTTTTGTCACTCTTTTTTTTGGCGGTGTTTCGTTGTTCTCTGGCTGGGTCGTCTTAATAAGTGTAAGTTTGTATTTCCCGATTATTTTCTTGATTTTGCTCATCACCACTGTTTTTTATGTGGTGCATTATTACCGACTAGAGAATACTTGCCAGAGATGGCAGGGCTTGGCGATGAAATTAGAAGAGGAACTAATTAAGAAGTGAACAAAATGCCCTTTGAAGTGGTGGGCATTTTTTGTTTAGGTTTAAACAAAAAACAATAAAATAAAAATATGGAAGGAATAAAGGAAAAATTAAAAGGTTTGTCTCCTGCTGAGGCGGCTAGGCGTTTAAAGTCGTACGGGCCAAATGTCATTGAAGAGAAAAAAGTTAGTCTTATCGCTAAGATGATAAAAGAAATAACATCACCCATCTCTCTGATGTTTATTTTAGCGGCAGGATTGTCTTATTTAGACCATAAAATATTTGATTTTTATTTTATCTTATTGCTTTGGTTGATAAATTTTTCCGTCAGTTTTTGGCAAGAACGCAAGGCTGATAATGCCATCAAGCAGCTCAATAAATATCTTAAGATCGATGTTCGCGTGTTGCGCGGCGGAAAATGGAATAGCGTTGATTCGTCTTTGCTCGTTCCTGGTGACATTATCGAGGTTTTTGTCGGAGATGTTATTCCGGCCGATCTCAAGGTTGTCGATGAGAGTAATTTTTCCGTCAATGAGGCCGCTTTAACTGGAGAATCTTTGCCGGTCGAAAAACTTTCTGGGGCGACTGTTTATTCCGGTGCTTTCGTGGTTACCGGTCAGTCCGTGGCTGAAGTGACTGCGACCGGAAAAGGTACATATTTCGGCAAGGTCATTATGTCTATTGAGAATGGAGCTAAGCGTAGCTTGTTGGAGAGGGATATTATAACCATTTCGAAATTCTTATCAGTGCTTTCTTTTATAGCTGTGGTCGTGCTTTCTACGGTGTTTTTTGTTAAGAATTTTCCGTTGCTGGAAATATTGACGCTTGATTTGAGTTTGGTTATTGCAGGAATACCGATAGCTTTGCCGACGATAATGACGCTTATAATTTCTTTGGGTGTACAAAAGCTTTCGCGCGAAAATGTGGTCGTTAGGCGCCTCTCTTCTTTAGAGAATTTGGCCAACGTCAATTTGCTTTTCACCGACAAGACCGGCACATTGACTAAAAATAAAATTGTTGTCAGTCAGATATTGCCTTATGAGGGTGATGAGGGGCATGTTTTGCGCTATGCCCGCATGCCGGCTTGTGAAAATTGCCAAGGAGTCATAGATCAAGCGATAGTCAGTGAATTCGAAAAGAGAAAGGTGGACGAAGACGGCTTGAAGGGTCTCGATTTCATTCCGGCTGATTCCAGCCGCAAGAGAAGCTCTGCTTTAATAGAGAAGGATGGTAAGGAGATGTACGTTTCTGTTGGGGCGCCACAAGTGATCGCCGGGCTTTGTTTGATGGATGAGTCTTTTTCGGAAAGATTTCAAAACGATGTTTATAAGGCGGCCGAGCATGGATTTCGCACTTTGGCCGTGGCTGTTAATTTTGAAAAAGGAGAGGAGGGCGGCATGCGCTTAATAGGTCTGATAATGCTTTCTGATGAGTTAAGGGATGACGCTAAGACTACCATAGAATTTTTGCGTAGCCGTGGTGTACGAGTCAAAATGTTGACCGGAGATCATCATGCCATTGGCATGCGTGTCGGCGAATCACTTGGCATATCCAAAAAAGATATTTATTGCGAGGTTTTACCTGCTGATAAGTATAATCTTGTCGCCAAAGCCAAGGCTAAAAACGTAGTGGCTGTAACCGGTGATGGTGTTAACGACCTTCCGGCTCTAAAGGCTGCAGATGTCGGCTTCGCTGTTAGTAATGCTGTCCCAGCTTTGAAGGGTGCGGCTGATATGGTGTTGTTGTCTTCCGGTATTTCTGTGATCACTACGGCTATAATCGAGGCGCGTCGTATATTCGCCCGCATTTATAGCTATTCGGTTTATCGCATCTCTGAAAGTTTTCGCGTGATAATAACTATTCTTGTTTTAGGACTTATATTGCGTGAGTATCCATTAACACCAATATAACTTATCCTTTTGGCTATACTAAATGACATTCCGATGGTTTCCTTGGCCTTTAACCGCGTTAACATAGCCAAGAGACCGTCGACCATAGACGTTAAGGGGCGCTTTATTTTAAGCACTCTTTTTGGCTTGGTGGGCATAGTCAATAGCTTACTATTTCTTGTTATAGCGATTAACTATTTTCATTACGGTTGGAGTATTATATCCACTGCCTTTTTCCTTAAGCTGACCGTTTCTGGACACATGCTGTTATTCGTAGCTCATACCGATAAGCCATGGTATAAATTTTTACCCAGCAAAGAAGTCGTTATCGCCGTCTTAGCTACTCAAGCCTTGGGCACTTTCTTGGCCGCTTTCGGTGCCTTAATGCACCCAATCCCTTGGTCTTTAGTGGCCTTTGTTTGGGTTTGGTCGTTTATTTGGATGCAAGTTTCTGATGTACTAAAGCTTTTCAAGCATTATTTAGCTAATAAAAAGAAAAAGTCTAAATAGAATTCACGTTGACGATAATGTTTATTTGGAAAAGAAGGTAGTTTGTCTGGGTGTTTTTAAAAATAATTCAGGTCAATAAGTTATAGGATACCCCCCTAGATCAGCAAAGGCTGGCTAGGGGGTCTTTTATTTTATATAATATTGTAATGGAATTCGAATATACAATAAAAGAATCAGCGAGAGCTAAAAACATAAGATTAACTGTTTCTCGTGACGGCAAGGTTGTGGCGACCAAGCCCAGAAGGATCTCGTCTAAACTTGTCGAAGCCTTCGTTAAAAGCAAGAAAGACTGGGTAGAGGAATGCCTTAGACGTATAGCCGTTAAAAAAGATTTGGGTCTTATAATGCCTACTAGGGAGGATTTTTTGGCCAACCGTTATAAATTTCAACGTCTCATCAGGGAAAAATTAGAAAAATTCAATTCTTATTACGGATTTATTTATAAGGTCGTTTCGATAAAAAATACAAAGACCAGACTTGGGAGCTGTTCTCGTCGTGGCAACCTTAATTTTAGCTATCAATTGACCGCTTATTCTGATAAAGTCATTAACTATGTGGTAGTTCACGAACTTTGTCATCTTAAAGAATTCAATCATTCTAAAAGATTTTGGGATTTAGTCGAAAAGACGATTCCTGATTATCGACAAATAAGAAAAACTATTAACATTATCTAACTTTTGGGTATGATAATAGACTTGCCGAAGGGCTATAAAAAAGGTAAAATTGTATAACTTAACAATTAAAATAAAACTATGGAGACAAAACCAAATCTTTTAAAGGCCATAGCAGGAGAGTCGATGGCTAGAAATAAATACACTTTTTTTGCCAAGATAGCTGCCAAAGAAGGTCTTATTTGGATATCAAAGATCTTTGAGGAGACAGCTGACAATGAGCGTGCTCATGCTGAGGAAGAGCTTGAACAGATCGACAAGGTCACAGAAATGACCAATACTTATGACATTCATCCTCTTGCCGCGACGCTGGAGAATTTACGTAATGCCGCCGCTGG
The DNA here is from genome assembly GCA_964547855.1 of uncultured Gammaproteobacteria bacterium. Classification (GTDB taxonomy): domain Bacteria; phylum Patescibacteriota; class Patescibacteriia; order Patescibacteriales; family WJLG01; genus JBAZHE01. The sequence continues at coordinate 31,188 of CAZJPG010000006.1, forward strand.
CGAGAAGTATGAATTTGAGGTCATGTACCCAACTTTTGAAGCCAAAGCCAAAGAAGAAGGTGATGAGGCTGCTGCAACATTGTTTCACGAGATAGCCGAAGTTGAGGAGAAGCATTATGAGCGTTACACAAAGATAGCCGACCGTTTGGAGCAGGGCAATTTGCTTTCTGGACAAGGCGAGGGAACAGAGTGGAAATGCCTTAATTGCGGTTATATTCATAAAGGCTCCGAAGCCCCTCATGTCTGCCCAGTTTGCAAGAAACCACAGGGCTGGTATATGCAAATCGGCTTCGTTCAGTAGGCCTCTTTACAATTTTTTATTGGGTGATAAAATATCGATATATTTTTAAAGGGGCTGTTTGGCCCTTATAAAAGATAATAAAAAAAACGAATATGTTTTTCGATCCAAACGACGATTTCCAGGATGATGACCTAAACGAAGACGGTCTCGGAGATGACCTCTCTGTTGACGAAGACGACGAATCAGAGGACGACCTGGAATCACTCGATGAAGAGTATAACGACTCTGACGAGGAAGAAGAGGAGTTCTAAATCCACTATCAATCGACCGCTCCGCCTGTATTATCAGGGCGGGGCGGTTTTTATTTGGCGCGGCATGATGTATGATGGCAAATTAGGTATTTTATGTTGTGTGCAAAAACCAAATTTAGTATAATATAAATATAAATATAATTAAAAATTAAGCATGAAAAACAAAGCTATTTTAATTGCGGTCTTCATTCTTTTTTTTCTAGCTATTGGTGGTGTGGTATTTTGGTATCTTGCTTACCATGGCTCTAAAGATGTAGTTAAGATAAAAAGAGTGGACGTTAATAAAGATACAGGAGAAGAGAAGACGATAAACATGCAAGGACATTGGAAGGGCGAGGATCTTAGGGAGAATTTCGTAATGGAAACGATCAAAGAATTCGAGACTAGGAATCCTGATACAAAAGTTAACATTAAGTGGAATTTAGATTTTCCAGATGGGCGCGAAGGAGCTTTGCGATCAACGATCAATCAATTCAAGACTGGAAAGATAGACTGGGATATTATCTGGTTAGAGCCTTTCTACTATCAAGAAATAGCCGAAGGATTGAATGATCAGGACTGGGCTAACAAATATTTAGTTGATTTTGAAAAAGTGCCAGGTTTTAGTGAGACACAAAAAACATTCATATTGTCAGACCCTCAGTATCGCAATCATATGAATGGGGTAATAACTGGTCCTTATATAGAGGGCTTCTACCAACCTTTTTTCTATAACAAGGATTTGGCCGATAAAATAGGCCTGAACATTAAGGATAATGGAATGACCTTTGACGACCTTAAGGGTTATTTTAAGCAAATAGCCGATTATAATGAGGCCAACGATACCAACATCCCAATACTTTACGATAGTGGCGACTATAAAGGCGGTATCGGGTATGCTCCTAGCACTTGGAATATTTTCCAGAGTCTTTTTAGGTCGGAGTTCTCTGACTTATCAAAAATAGAGAGCGTCGAACATTCAGAAGAGAAGATGAGCGCTGTAAAAAAGGCCTTGGGGTCATTAGAGGAATTGAGTGCATATAAACCACTGATTCAAGATTGGGAAAATTTAAATTGGTTCGATACTCGTTACTATGTTTTAGAAGATAAGGCAGTCTTCACTGTTTGTGGAGCAAGTTGGATGTATAGTCATTGGCATGGCATAGACGCCAAGAAGACCATGAAGATGGTCCCAGTAGAGATGCCGATGTATCAGCCAGTTGGCCATTATATGGGCGGCTACAATCCAATGTTCGCCGTAGCCAAAGATTCTCCGGTCCGTGACGAGGCGGTTGAATTATTAATGTCTTTCAGCACTCCTAATACGGCCGAGAAATGGATTAGATATGCTAAGGCGCCGTCCGGAATTAAGGGCAATATAAGTTCTGCTGGAGATGTCTCTCAAAAGACCGATCAGTTCGATAGATTTATAACATATATCTCTAATAAATACGGTGGAAATGTGTTCGACTCAAAGACGGTTGATTATATTCTCGGAGATAAATATAAAGATCTAACATTATCTTTCACTATGCACCTGGGCGCTGTTATGGATGGAAAAATGACAGCCGACGAGGCGTATGATGCCATCCTTTCGGACATGAAGGCGGTGGATAGCAAAAAATAAGATGATAAGTATAAGGAGAAAAATGCTGGTGTTGATTTTGACGCCAATAGGAATCATATTGACGCTTATTGGCGGATTGACCGTAAACAACGAGAAAAATGCAGAAAATCAACTACTCTTAGATCGCTTTAATTCTTTTCGCGTTCTTTTAGAAAGCGGGGATTTAAGTTTCGACACAACGCAAGACAAGGCTAAATTAGAGAATTTGCTAAGCGAAAAGGTCGTTTTGTCCGAGATATTGCGAAATGACTATTCCGTAGTCTATTCATCGGAAAATTCAGCTTTGCCACTAATAAGTGAAAGTGAAAAGAATGACGTTGATAATGCCTTTGCTGGTTTTGAGACAATAAAGAATGAAGTTGGTGATAATGGAGAGCCGGTATTGTCCGTTGTGACGCCGCTAGTGGTCAATAATAAGGTCGTGGCCGTCCTGCATCAAGTATTGTCCAGGGAGGAGTATTTTTCTCGTGTAAGACAATATTCGATCTTTATAATATCGATATCCCTGGTTGGCATAATCGTTTCTTATCTTTCAATACATATTTTGCTGTATAGATTGGTGTTGAGAAATATTTTCAAATTAAAGCGATATGCGGACGAAATAAAAAAGGGTAAACTCGATACAAAAATAGACATTAAGACAGAAGATGAAATAGGCGAGCTAGCGGCAAGTTTCAACCAGATGGTCAAAAAATTATTGGAATCGCGTCGTCACATAGAAAAGAACATGGAAGATCTGTCTCGCGAGCATAGCAAACTGTCATCACTGGTCGAGGGTGTTAGACTTGGTGTTGTTATGGTCGATTTGAATTTAAATGTTATTTTGGCTAACTCGGCCGCGAAAAGCGTTGTGTCTGGGTCTCCAGATAAGGATTTCTCTTTTAAGGAGCTGTCAAAGAAAATAAAGGGGAAAATGGATGTCTCTCAGGCCTTGAGTTACTATGTAAAATCGGGAAAATTCTTAAATATTCAAGAGGCCATGATCAATGATAGATATTTTCGCTTTTTCATGTCCCCAGTTCGTGATATAGCGGAAAAAGTATTCATTGGAGCCGTTATGGTCATGGAGGATATAACCGAAGAGAAGGAATTAGACAAGATGAGGACTGAGATAATATCGATCACTTCTCATCAACTAAGGACGCCTTCGACGATAGTAAAAGGTAATTTAGAGATGATCCTTGGCGGCGACCTAGGAAAGGTTAATAAGAAGCAAAAAGAGTTGCTGGACGATACTTATCTTGGTAACCAGCGAATGATAAGACTTATAAATGACTTGATGGATGTCGCCAAAATAGACGAAGGTAAATTTGTTTTGAACACGGAGTCTGTGCATTTAGAAGATCTGGTCGATAATGTCGTAAACGCACTCAAACCGTTCGCAAAAGAAAAAAAGGTGTCTTTGAGCTATGACCGCCCCAAAGACTCTCTTGCACCAGTAAAAATAAATAGCCAAAGAGTTGGACAGGTTCTGCAAAATCTTATCGATAACGCCATTAAATACAGTAGTGGACAGAAGAAAGGCGAGGTCAATATCCAATTAAGAGAAGGAGTGAAGTTTATAGAATTTTTAGTTGCGGATAATGGCATAGGCATCCCAGAAAAAGAGCAAGGAAAGATGTTCGAGAGGTTTTCAAGAGGTTCAAATTCCACAAAGCTTGACCCAGGTGGTGGAAGCGGCCTTGGTTTATACATAGCCAAAGCTATCGTGGAGAGCGGAGGGGGAAAGTTGTGGTTCGAATCTAAGGAAAATGCAGGAACGACATTCCACGCCACCTTCCCTTACGATTACGAAGAAAAGAAGGCCTAATGACCAATTTTAGTGGCTGAACGACTAATTGAGTATAGTTAATTTTTATTATTTGCGGCCAAGATGCCGAGTTAATATGAAAAAAAAGATAAAAGTATTTTTAGTGGAGGACGATCCAATGATCATAAGGATGTACGAGCGCAAATTAAATATAGAAGGATTTGATTTGACGTTGGCATTCAATGGCATCGAGGCAATGAAGGCATTAAAGAAAAAAAAGCCGGACATAATCCTTTTGGATGTGATGATGCCGAAGATGAATGGCTTCGAAACCCTAAAAGCTATAAAAGACGATCCAAAATTTAAGGATATTCCGGTAGTTATATTGACCAATCTTGGAGACAAAGAAGATGACGTTAAAAAAATGAAGGAATTCGGAGCGGAGGATTATTGGGTAAAAGCCAATGTCACGTTAGGTGAAATAATCGAAGGAATTAAAAAAATAATAGAAAAAAGATCGGCGAAATAAGGATCCTCTCTCAAATATATTCTTGTGCCGTAATTATGTAATTAATTACGTAATTTTAAAATGTAAAAAAAACCGCCCCCATCACTTTGTAGTGGATGAAGGGCGGTGGTTGGATTTAGACGCGCATAGCGTCTTTTTGATATTGTTTGAGCGTTAAGCCGGTTAAGCGCAAAACTATTTCATTATAACGTCTTCCGGCTTCATCGATGACGTCCTGAGGAACCTTGAGCGAGTGAACGAAAGCGACATGCTCATCGTTCTCCGGGTCAAGGTTGTTGATCCCAACGACATTGAAAGGCGTCTCAACTCCTTTGCCCCATTGTCTTACGACTTCTTTGTCGTAAAAAGTAGGTTCTTTACCGTTGGCAAGGGCTTTTTCCCAATCCTTTTTATCGGCAAAGCGAGAAGAGTCTGGCGTCAATATTTCATCAACTACGCAACTATCCGAAGACTCGAATTTTGTGTCGAGTATCAAAATGCCGCGTTTTTCTGCGTATTCGTAGGCATCTGCATACATGTCGGAAAGCATGTGCACCATGTCTGACCCGGTATTGCCGGTTGCCTCGAAAAATTTTGACGGTTCGACCGGTAAATCATGTCCATTATCAGCTTTGGTGGTTGGTGTAAAGATCGGTTCTTCGAGCTTGCTCCATTTCGGCAGATTCGGCGGTAAATATTTTTCTGCCACGTAGCCATCATTCTCGATATACTTTTTGTACACCGAACCACCGATGTGGTGTCGATATATAAGCTCGAATGGCAGAAGTTTGCCTGAGAGATCTCTGACAAGCAAAGATCTTTCCAGTTGAAGTTCTGGGTACCATTTTTTGTACGTATGCAACGCCTTTGCCATATCCATTGATAGGTGGTTGGGGTAGTCGCTGAGAATCGTGGTTAACCAGAAATGAGTCAAGGCGGTCAAGCATTCTCCTTTAAAGGGGATGATCGCAGAGAGGACAAAATCAAAGATACTTAGGCGGTCAGTGGCCACGACCAGCAACTCCCTTTCGTTTATTTTGTAAGTATCACGAACTTTGCCCTGGTGTATCCGATCAAGACTGTACGATGACAGATGATAGCTGTGCGGGCTTTCCGCCACGCAAGACGGTATTTTAGGCATGAAGCCTCCTTCTTTTATTGTGGTTGTGATTTTAATTTTGCTAACTCTATCGCCTCTGACAGCGTCATATTGAGCTGTGGCGGTATTTTTTTCAGTTCGATTTTGGGTAATTCTCCGGTCGCGGCATAGACACAGGCACGATAGAAGCCTTGCTCGCCAAAAAAGATGCCTTCTTCATCTCTGTAGATGACCTGTGTTCCGGGGACGCAGCTAATGCTTAGTATTGCGGCGGTGTTGTGATCGTTGTCGGCGCTTGCACTGGTTTGCTTTTTGTCTTCTAGTGGCACACCAATGACGACAAGTTTGTCGTTGATCATGGTATAACGCAAGAAAGCATCGGAGCATCCCGGCAAATGCGCGGCCGATCCAGCGGCGGTTATAATGATGACATCCTGATTTGTTGGGTCGCAGGCCAGGTCCTCAAGTATTTCCTCTACACGTCTGGTGTGACGGTGCTGACTGGCGACATGGACCTGTAGAACAGAAACGAGATCAGTGTTCGAGGCGAAATATTCAAACCCCTTTAAACACTGTGGCAGGTCATTCTCTGACCCGATCAGAAAAATCACTTTTCTCATACGAAAACCTCCTTTTGGTTGTTTTAAAAATGCGTTGTCAAGGATTGAAGTGGTTATATTAACCCAGTTGGACAAAAAAGTCAAAGCAAGGTCTTTACATATTTTTAAATATGCTTTATTATATTTTTCATAAGATTTTAATCATTTTTTCATGAGAGCGTTTCGCTGACAACAGCAAAAACAATCTACTTAACTAGGAGATGAAAAGCATCGTCGTTCGCGCCATTTTGGGTGGACACACCTCTTACAAGTTAGTGGGATGAAGAGCTTTACGGCTCGCCGAATAACATTCGGGCGGGTTTTTTATTTTGGCAAAAATTATTGGAGCATAAGTAATAAGTTTGCAGACTTGGGTCGGTAGAATGCCAATCCAAGCCTGACAAGTTATTACATCGATCGATAATGAAAGATCAGGAAAATAGTTCTTTTTAACAATAAACAATTAAGGGGGTCGAAAATGACCAACACTTTTATCAAGGGGGACTTCCCATCGCTTGTAATGGTGGCTACCTATCGAGTGCATCACGAAAAACTCACTCGTAGCGGGCTAGCCACTTTGACCGACAAAGTTCGCGAAGCCATTGGTATGAAAGCTTTGAGTCCAATGATCATCGACTCTCTGAGTGTGCCAGATTTTGGTACTGATGCTTTGTCTGTGAATCAGCCGCTCATGACCTCGATAATGAGTCTTGATAGCTGGCCAGAAATTAAGGTTTCTGGGGTCACTGGAGGGTTTGTGATACTGATTCATTCTTGCAAACGTTTTCATTGGCGAGATGTGCATCAGGCGATCAAAGCCCATTTTCCAGAGGCAGAACTATTGCGTAAAGACTTTCGCGATAACACTTGTCGTGGGTTATCTTATGCGGTGGTTCGATTGAAACTTTGGTTCATTGATCGATTTCGGAGGTCTCTTCGCAATTGTGAAGATGTCAAAGAGGCTAAAGCAACGATCGAGGTGGCCTGAAACTGTTTCGCTCTTTCCGTGAAACCCATTTTTCTTTTTTAAGAATAAATGGGTTTTTTATTTTTAAAATATTTTGATGTCGATATGTTTTAATGTTATAATAAAATTATGTTTGAGCATTTTTTTGCTGGGGAGTTAGTTTTCCTTATTTTGGGTAAATGGCTTGGTTTTACTATAACGCCAACATTTTTAATGTTTGGCGCTTTTTGCGGTTTTTTCCCTGATTTGTTGAGTTATTTCTTGAATAAACGGGTGCGATATGACAAGTGGTATCATTCGCATCGTGATAATTTCTCGCACTCTGTCTTTTTGCCTATCTTAGTTTTCTTCGCCACAGCCTTTTGGCTTGGTTGGAAAATGTCTCTTTTGATATCCTTGGCAATGATGACGCATCCATTGCTAGACCTTTACGGGATTGGCTGGGGTGTTAAGTTGTTTTTACCTCTTTCTGATAAGATATATAAAGCTTTTTATCATAAAAAAGTGGTTTATGTCTTTGCCGACGACGAAGTACGCAACAAAAGAATTAAAAAACATCAGACCGATGATTGGTTTAAAAAAATATATCTGCAACCCTGGAAAGTTTTGTCTTTTCCTAAAAAACTTACTCGCATGGAAATGATCAAGGGTGCGCTAAGCACTGACAATGGCCGCAAAGACTTTTTTAAACCATGGATTGTTTGGTCTGTTCCGCGTTGGTGGGGGATAATGGAATGGCTTTGTCTAGTGGCGGCAATTTGGCTTATTATTGAATAAAGATGTCTTTAAAAAAGGAGGGATAATGACTAATGCTCTTTGGGTGTGGGAATTATCTAGTCTTTTAGCTTGTTTGGCTATTGGCTATATGTTTATTCGCATATTTATTTGCACTAAAAGGAATAAACGAGATAAAAATAGTTGAAATTAACCCTCTTTTTTGAGGGTTTTTAAATTACTTGAATGAATCCTTAGCCCACTCGACCGCGGAATGGCCGCAGGTTGACACTTTTATTTTTTTGTGTTAAAGATATAGCAAGCGTTTAACCTAATAAGGAGGGAGCTATGAACGCAACAGCAAACTTACTAAGCCGATATGAACAGGCTTATAATAACAATTACGTCGATATCGACGAAGAGGGTGGAGTGATAGTAGCCACTGAGGCTAATGACCCGACTCTTGCCGATGACCTTGTCGCTTCTCTTCCAGCCATTGTTTTGGCGGCCGGTCACGGTGTCATTCTTGGCGCTTTAGGGAAATTAGCTTACTAACATCCCAAAAAGCTCCAAAGTTCTTTTAACCGCTCTTTTTGAGCGGTTTTTTAATTCTCCAGTTAAATAGTGTAAACAAAAAATATATGCTAATCTTTAATATATGCTCGATATAACGATAGTGGCCGTGGACAAGGTTCGCAATAACGACCTGACCGGGGCGATAACCGAATATTTAATACGCCTAAAGCCTTACGCCTCTGTCAAAATAGAGGAGGTTAGACCCGAGTCTTTTGGTGTTGGAACAAAGGAAAAAGCTAAAAAAGTTGAAGGGGAGAGGCTTTTAAAAATTTTGGATAAATATCGCTCGGAATCGATTTGGCTTTTGCATGAAAAAGGTCAGGAGTTCACTTCAGAGGATTTTGCTAGAAAGATAGAGAATGGCAATGGTCGAGCCGTGTTCGTCATCGGCGGTGCGCTTGGGTTCTCTGAGGCCATTCTTGATAAATATCGCCAAGTATCACTTTCTCGCATGACGATGCCTCATGAATTAGCGCGTTTAGTGCTTATTGAGCAGATATATCGAGCTGCGACGATAATGCGTGGCAAAGAATATCATTATTGAATCAACTCAAATAAAAAAAACGATCCCACCGATTCATTGTCGGTGGGATTTTTGATCGCTTAAGCGGCGACCATTGTTGCGGGTTTTACGAATTTTTTATAAAACCGGTTTTTATTTGCTATTTTGTTGGCTTCGTGTTCTCTGATCCAGCCGAGTCTGATAGCCAATATCAGTGAAAAGGCCTCATCTTCAAGCTCTGACATGCCAGAACAAGAGACTATGAAATTTTTGGCCCTGATGGCGCCACCATAAAGTTGTTTTGCCGTGTTACGGCTCTGGTGGCTAGAGTCGTGTTCAGGGTTTTTAAAAAGGCGCAGGGCCTTTTCCTGGGAGAATTTTTCGAATAAAGGGCGATTTTTTTTGGGTTCATCAAATATCCCAAAAGGCTCGGAAAACACTTCGTTTCTCCATTTACTATCTTCACCGATCAGATATAGACGGATAAATCCGCCTTTATTACCGAATGTTTCGGCTAGCTCTTCGAGTATGGAGCGAATTTCCGTTACCGGATATTCTCCGACTCGCGGAATATCTCTTTTGACGATCGGTCTTTCTAGGTCTGCGACATCGATTTCGAAATCTCTTGGCAACATCAAGCCTCCTCATGTTTTTTTAGGGTTGGTTTTGAAATAACAAGATAGATTATTGCAATTTATACCAATATTGTCAACATTCATCGTTTTATTTATACACATTGAAAGCCAGCTAATAAGCTGTATAATATTGAATATGAGGATATTAAATAAAAAAGGTGTTCACCGCATCGGTATTGATGCTCGTTTCTATGGTCCGTTAGGAAAAGGACTGGGGAGATATGTCCAGGAAATAGTGGATAACGTCATAAAAATAGATCAGGAGAATGAATATGTGATCTTTTTGTCACGCGAGAATTTCGATGAATTCATCGCCGATGGCAAGAGAGTAAAGAAAGTCCTGGCTCCAGTGCGTTGGTATACCTTGGCCGAACAATTTGTCATTCCATTCCTTGTAGCAGGACAAGGCATTGATTTGATGCATTTCCCTCATTTTAACGTGCCGATATTTTGCCCAACCAAATTCGTTGTGACTGTTCACGATCTAATATTGACGAAATTTCCCACTATCCGTGCCACAACTCTTTCGCCTTTAATATATAAAATCAAGAATTTGGCATACAAGGCAGTCATATCATTGGCCGTCAAACGAGCAAAAAAAGTCATCGCCGTTTCCGAGTTTACAAAAAAGGATGTTTCTGAAAAGTTTAATGTGCCGCTTAATAAAATCGACGTTACACTTGAAGGAGTGGCAAATCTTTCCAAGGGGCGCGATTCTTTATTTGTTCAAAAACTTGATGACAAGAAGACTCTTTTAAGTTATAATATAATATCTAAAGACGAAGCTAAAAATAGCCTTGCCGATGATTTCATTTTATATGTCGGCAATGCTTATCCGCATAAAAATCTCGAAGTTCTGCTTTCAGTATTTTCAGGCTTGCGACAAGATCATCCTAGCTTGCGCTTGGTGCTTGTTGGGCGAGAGGATTATTTTTACAAAAGACTTAAAGAAGTAGCTGAAAAATTATCACTTTGGCACGAGAACGTACTAGAGAGTCCAGTTGTTTTTCCTGGTTATGTGCCAGATGCGGAATTAGAGGTTCTTTACCGCCAAGCTAGATTGTATGTTTTTCCTTCTTTGTACGAGGGCTTTGGTCTTCCTGCGCTAGAAGCTATGGCTAAAGGGTGCCCAGTGGCCAGTTCTAATAGATCTTCGTTGCCAGAAATACTTGGTGACGCCGCTGTATATTTTGATCCAGAGGATAAATCAGATGTTGCCGCTAAAATAGAGACAATGCTCAGTGACGCTCGATTGAGAGAAGTCTTGATAAAAAAAGGATATCAGCAAGTTAAAAGATATAATTGGTGGGAATGCGCGCGAAAAACATTGGATATCTATAAAAGCGTTTTAAAATAATAACAGTAAATGCTTGAAGAGAGAGATGATTCGGAACAAAAAATTCCTCAGCCTACTATGGGTAGGGTCATTGACTTGAGGAAAGCCGCATCAGAATGTGAAAAAAATAAAGACGCTAATAGTCTTATTTCCGGAAAAAGGAAACTAAGGCTGTTTTGGCTTAAAAAGAAAGATACTCCTAATTTTTTAAAACCATACTTAACGAAAGAAAAAGAGCAGGAATTCATAGAGCAGGAAATGATGCGCGACTACCTGGAAGAGATAGAGGAGGAGAAAAAGAAAGATTCGTTGTCGTCTTTTTTTAAATTCGTCTCCGGAATAGCAAAAGCCCCTCAAATGCCGCTTTTTATTCTTGGGTTGTTGTGGAGGATTTTCTCCGTATTCAATCATGACAAGCCTAAAAAAGGCGATCCAGACAGGCTCGTACTAACGATTAAGCCAATTAAGGAAGGACCATCCAAAAGTTCTGCAATTTTAGATTTGCTAGCTTTTTTATTTTCTTGGCCAAAATTAATAATAAGATTCATCTCTGGCAGGACGACAGAGGATTATCTTTATCAAAGAGTTTTACTCGATGAAATGGCCAAGAAAAGAATTAGCCCTTTTAGGCGTCTTTTGCCGTTCATGGTTATAATCTTGGTGGTTATGCTGCCGATCAAAGCCATGAGCTACTATAGAATAGTCGATTTTAATGATTTAAAAGGTAGGGTATTGGGCGCTTCAGAAAGTGCTGTCGGCGACATAGGTTCAGCTGCTAACATGGCATCATCCCTTGATTTTTATGGGGCGGCCCAGCAGCTGTCTTCGGCTAAAAACGGGTTTACGCAAGCTAAATCTGAATTGGAAAAAGTCAATTCTTTGCTATTGGAAATAGGCAAGCTAGCACCAAATAAGAAGATCCGTCTAGCTTCATATGGTAAGGATTTTTTGTCGGCTGGCGAAACAGCTTCATCTTTGGGGCAAAATATGTTTTTAGCGGCCGGAGCTTTCTCTTCTGGGAGCGGCAAGGACTTACCAGCAATGATCGATGAGTTTTTAGTTTATGAAAAGGCCGCAATTTCCGATGCCGTCGATTTATCCGACATAATGAAAAAAATAGATCCAGCTGTTTTGCCAGACGATCGCCAGGGTCAATTCAATGAACTTAAAACTAGCGTAGACGACCTTGTAGTAATGCTATCAAGCGCCTCTGATATAATGGAAAAGGCTAAAATATTCATTGGATCAAAAGAAGACAAGCGTTATCTTTTGGTCTTTGAAAATAATAGCGAAATAAGGGCGTCCGGTGGTTTTGTCGGCAGCTTTGCCTTGGTAGACATCTCTAGGGGCAAGATAAAGAATATCGAGGTTCCTGGTGGTGGCAGTTATGACACAGAAGGAGGATTGACCGAGTTCGTAACCGCCCCAGAACCACTTTGGCTCGTTAACCCTCTTTGGCATTTCTGGGACGCTAATTGGTGGCCAGACTGGAAGAAAAGCGCCGAGAAGCTCGAGTGGTTCTATGGAAAAAGCGGTGGGCCTAGCGTTGATGGCGTAATAGCCTTCACTCCAAGCATGCTTGAAAAAATTCTTGAGGTAATTGGTCCTATCGATATGACTGAAAAATATGGAATGGTTATCGATTCCGATAATCTTTGGATCAATTTGCGCGATGTGATAGAGAAAGAAAAAGAAGATGAAATTTCCCAGGACATGTCCGGAAAAGAACCGAAAAAGATCATTGGCGATCTTTTATCGAAAATAGCCGAAGAGATGCCAAGGCGTATAAACAAAGACAATTTACCAGATCTCATATCTTCAATAAACGACAGCTTGAACGATAAGCAGATGCTTTTCTATTTTAACGATAAGTCATTGCAAGATGAGGCGGAAAAAAGAAATTGGGCCGGTAGGATCAAAGACACTTCAAAGGACTATCTGTTCGTCGTTAACACTAATATTGCTGGAGGTAAAAGCGATGGCAAGATGAAGGAAGAGATAACGCACAAAGCAGAAGTATCGGACGATGGCTCTGTTATAGACACCGTAACTATTAAAAAAACGCACACAGGCGTTGATGGTGAGCCGTATTTTGGCGTTAGAAACGTTAATTGGCTAAGAGTCTATGTGCCAATGGGAAGCAAGTTGCTCGAAGCCGATGGTTTCAGGGGGCCTGATCCGATATATTTCGACTATCCAGATAATGACTGGAAACAGGACATTGACGTGGCTTCGGAAGAAGGTAGCAACGCAACCATCGACACCAAGAACATGAACACTAAGATATACCAAGAATCTGGCAAAACGGTTTTTGCTAACTGGGTGATGGTCGACCCAGGCAAAGAAGTGACTATAACTTTGAAATATAAACTGCCTTTCAAGCTAGAAAAGAGAACGCTTGGTCCAGAAGCTAAAAATTCCATAGATAGATTTTTTGAAAGATTCACTAAGATGAAGAAAAAGGATCTTTATGTTTATTCGTTGCTTGTTCAAAAACAGCCTGGAATGAGATTTTCTTCAGTGTCGTCGTCGCTAAAAACTTCAGATCTGTTCAATGTCGTTTGGAGGTATCCAGCTGAAATATCAGATACTAATCCAGAATTATCAACTGATCTTGATAGTGATAAATATTGGGCAGTCTTATTAGAGAAGGCTAATCCTTTAAACGATCAAAATCAATAGACCTATGCCAAATAAAGTCAAAGTCGAATTCAACGACAAAGAAAGGGAGGTGCTTTCCAAAAAACTTTCAGAAAGGCGCGATCGTTTGCGCCATGAAATGGAAGACAGGCGCGAAGCCGAAATAGAAAAAAGCCTTTCTGAAATATATCGCGATGACGATGGGAAAAAGATAGACGTCAATCGCATGAAGATAAAAAGGCGCCAAGGCTTTCTTTTCTGGTTCTTCAACGCTTTGGTCATTGGCTTGATAGCAGTGGTTGTCAGTATCGGCATCTATTATTATTTTGTTTATGGCAACGAAGCTGATTCATCGTCTTTAAAATTAGAGATAGAGTGCCCATCTTCAGTGGCGGCAGGGGAAGAGTTTACTTATAAAATAAAATACAATAATCCTGAATATGTCGCTTTGAAAAATGTTTCTTTGTCCCTGACGAATTCTGATAATTTTATAGTCGTAGATACTGAACCGAAAATAATAGGCGAGGCTAAGACTTGGGATCTAGGGCGTATAGATGCCAGAAGCAGCGGAGAAGTAACGGTTAAGGGTAAAATAATCGATAAAGCTAAGGCGTCATCGGTCATGTTGGCAGAAATGACCTATATGCCTGAAAATTTCTCCAGCGAGTTCAAGAAAGAGACATCAGCCACTACACTAGTTCGCGATGTCGGTTTTGATGTTAGTGCTGATTATTCCAATACTGCTTTGGTCAATCAACAGGGCGAGATAAAGTTGAATTTTAAACCACTCGATGGTAACAACTTCCAAGAGTTTATTATTGCCATTGAGAAAAGCGATAATATCGATATCAAGAATACCATAGTTAGCGGTCGCAGGCCGAATGAAAAAATTCCGACTGGCTCATTTAAGGTAGATAATATAAAAGACGTTAATAATTCCTGGCTCGCCTCAGGACTTAATAATAACGAAAGTTTTGAAATAATTTATAAAACAAAAGAAAAGGTCAATGACAAAGAGAATATAAAAGTCTATCTTAAACAGGATATTGGCGGTAAGAAATATATCTTTTGGGAGAAGGATATTTCTTTGGATGTCATGAATAGCGACCTTAATTTGAATTTGATAATGAATGGTTCGCAGTCTAATAAACCGGTTAATTTTGGCGATACTCTTAATTACTCGATAGCTTATTCTAACAAAGGCGAAACTGCCATGAAGGACGTGGTGATCATGGCTGTTTTGGATAGTGATTTTGTCGATTGGGCGTCACTTAAAGATAAAAATAATGGTTCAGAAAAAGGGAATACGATAGTTTGGACGAAAAACGAAATACCAGCATTAGAGGAGGTGGGGGTCGATAAGGGTGGATCAATAGACTTCTCTGTTAATGTTTTACCATTTTCCGAGAATGATCTTTCTAAAGATTTTCAAATAAAGGCCTTTGCTCAATACAATATAGGATCATTAGCCGGAGAGGGTGGGTCTTCAACTGTGCCAGCTGAAGATCAAGATAGCCGCAGTAATACTATAATTAGCCTTATTAATAGCGATATGAGTTTCCGTGAGGAGTTGAGATACTTTGATGAGAATAACCTTCCAGTTGGCAATGGTCCTTTGCCACCAAAGGTCGGCGAAACTACAAGTTTCAAGGCTTATTGGAATATTGGAAATAATTTGCACGACCTGAATGAGTTGAGCGTCGAAACTACGTTGCCAGAAGGCGTAGAATGGGACGATCATAATCGCACTTCTGTTGGTACTATTACTTATGATGAGGCACAGAGAAAGGTTGTCTGGCAAATCGGGAGATTGCCAATAACTGTTTTTAGAGCAGACGCTGAATTTAATGTCTCCTTTACACCTAAAGAGGACGATCGCAATCGAATAGTTGTTCTACTACCTGGAGCTGATGTTAAGGCGGTCGATTCTAAAACAGGATCGTCCATTGAAAAGAATGGACAACCTAAAACAACAAAACTAGACGATGATGAGATAGCTAATATGTCATCGGATGGCAGAATAAGATAAGATCTATAATAAACACCAATATATGACAAGGGGGAGTGAAAAAGTAACGCGAAAGGTTTTTGCTTTATTGTTCCTGTCTTTTGTTTTTCTTTTCTTGCCGTGTTTGTTTTCCGTTCACACGGCCTTTTCTCAAACCGGCGACGCCATCGCCGTCCGCGTTCTGCCTAATCCGGAGCACTATTCTCCGATGACTTGGTACCAGAAGCAAGGATTCAAAGGTAGTCCAATACCGATAAAGGTAGATGGCTACGAGGCCGTCCGTGACGGCCGCACCGTCTACGTCAATGTGGCCAATGTTGCCGGCAGCGATCTCTACACGAACATCTATTTGATCTCATATAATCAGGACGCTACTCCTGAGACTTTGTCTATATTCGATAATATATTGTCCAAATGGCGTTTTAACAGCAATTTGACCACTCCAGGAAAATGTTCCGACGAGGTTAACGGTACGGCTAGTGATGCCAAGACCTGTCTTGCCGATTCAGATTGTCCAAGCGGATTATTCTGCGACAGCGAGAAGGCCAGATTGGTACGCGATATCAAGCGTTTAGGCGACGTCGTCGATCTTCGCGAAAAAGTGGAGGAGTATGCCAAGAAATATGGTAAATACCCGGTTTTGTCAGCTGGTACATATCTTCCTGGTATAACTGTCTCGACTTGGCCATCATGGAACACTGAATTGGCCAATGCCCTAGGAACGCAACCTCCGATCGATCCGGTCAACAAACTCGGCAAGTGCGATTCTAGTTATGATCCGACTACTTGCTGGAACGATCAAGCCAAGAGTTTTGCCGACTCCGACCCAATAGACCCGTCGATCAACCTGCCGGCATCCAGCAGTGCTTTCATATATCAAGTACTCGACAATGGCGAGAGCTACAATGCTTGCGCCTATATGGAGTCAGGACTATTGGTTGATGGCTCTCTTGGAGCCTGTCGCGGCAGCTACAATGCCAATCAGCCTCCGACCGTGGATTGCGGCAGTTTGATGGCCATCGTCGGTCAGCCGTTCGAGGGATATATTACTGCTCATGACGTCGATGACGCCAATGTCACTCTCGTGGTCATGTCATACCCGACTTCATTCTCGATCGAATCGGCTGGAAGCAATGCGTCCAAACATATCTATTCTTCATCCGTTTCTGCTCCTGGAACATATACATTCTCTGGTTATGCCATCGACGAACATAGCAATTATGGATTCTTCAATTGTTCGGTCAATGCCCAGGACGAGGCTTTCATTACCTACCCAGTGGCTAATCAGCGCGTATTGGTCGGCAAGCCGATCAACTTTTCCGTCTATGTGAACCATTCTGAGGATGATTACAGTGGATTGTCATATAATTTTTCCGAGGACCTTAGTCGTCGTTCTATATCCTGCAACAGTGGTACTCCGATCAGACTAAGCGATGGTCGCTACAAGTGCGACATATCTTTCACTTTAACCTCGCCTTCGACCCTTGGCTTCACGGTCAATGCCACGAATGGCTCTGGTGATACTTCCACCTCGCAGCATTTCACCGTCGAGGCCTACAACAACCCGCCAGTGATGAACGCTCTCAAGTGCGACAATCTGGTTCGCGTCAGCCGCTACCCCAGTGGCGGGGCTCCTGGGCATTACGACTATTCCTGCAAACTGTCAGCCGTCGATCCGGACGGACATCGCATATCCTCATTCCATGTTGATCCGACGCCTCCCGGCATGACCGTCTATCTCAACCCCGACGGAACCGGTTCATTGGCCGGCTTCCCTAGCACTATCTCGACCGCCGGCAATTACAAGATATCGATATCGGCCACCGACGAATTCGGTGCTACCGGCGACTCTGTCACCCTACCGCTCAAAATCGCCGATTTTTGCGGCGACGAGCAGAAACAGACCCCTAATATGGAAGGCAAGGGAGGGCCGCGCGACGATGGTTTCGAGGACTGCGACGACCACAACGGCACGCCTTGGCCATATCAATCCAACATCTCTTGGCAATATGGCTGCAACTCTTCGACCTGCACCTCGCTCCATGACGGTTGGTGCGGAGACGAGGTGGCGCAGGACGGCTTGTCGTCATTGCTAGGAGTAGAGGAGTCAGAGATTGTCGATGGAACGAACAGAATCTACACTCACTACCCAGCTAATTACGGAGAGCAGTGCGATGATGGCAACAATATCAATGGCGATGGTTGCAACACTTATGTCTCGGGAGTAGCTTCTTGTAAATGGCAGTGCGGAGATGGCACGACGAATGATGGCTTGCATACTTATTTTCCTGAAGGCTTTGAAAACATCGATTTACCCCTTTGGGGCAGAAAAACCTATTACCACTCAGTAGACACTTCCAATAATTCGGTCGGCCAAGTGGAAGAGTGTGATGATGGCAATACGATCGATGGTGATGGTTGTAATACGTTTTCGGCCAATTGTCGTTTTGTCTGTGGTGATGGTCGCTTGAATACCGACAAAGACGAACAATGCGAAGTCGTACGTAGAGATGCCAATACCGCCGAAGAATTGGATGGCAGGACATGTAAAAATTTTTACGGACCAATTTCCGGAAGGGCTTGGGAAGGCGGAAGCTTGCATTGCACAGCTTCAAGTTGTAGATATGACACCGGTCATTGTGTTTATTACGACGATGTTAGTGGGCATGTCGGGCAAGCCTTGAATGGATCGCCAGCTAGGAATGTTTTAGTATCTATCACTTATGACGGCGTAACGTACTCCGCTCAATCGGACGCTAACGGATATTTTACTATTAAAAATGTCCCACATCGCGCACCAACTACTCACACAATAGTAACTTCCGGCGGCGATTGTTCTTATGCGGACAGATCGAAAAGTGGCACCACTAATTGTTTAGGTACAAGTGAAACAAGGGTCATGAACGGTCCGATCACTTATAATCCTTCTGGTGGTCCTAATATTGAGCTTTATGTGTTTCCAAGCGATTGGTCTGGGCAATATGCCTTTGTTTTGAGTTGGAACGGACCAAAAGACCTTGATGCTCACTTAAAATATGGCTCCAATCACGTTTATTACCAAGCCAGAACAGCGCCGGGTGCATCCTTGGACTGGGATGACCTAACCACTAATGGACACGAAGTTATTTCACTCTCTAGTTGGGAAGTCGGTCAAGATTATTATTTGTATGTCCATAATTACGGACATGAGTTTAGTGGCGGAGGTGCATTCAATAACCAAGTCAATGTTAAATATTTCAATCGAACCGGCAGTGGGACGTATTTAATAGGACAGAGTAATTATGGTTGCTCTAATACCTCGCAGAATTATTGGGAAACTTTAGCTTTTACTGGTATGGCTGGGACCATACAACCGATCACACAGATAGGTTCTTGTGGAGACGGTACTACGGTCACCATTACTGGAACGGTGATAAATGCTCTAACTGGAGATGTTATTTCTGGAGCAAAGGCATCACTCGAATACACTAATAAGGAGGGTAAGAATTACGAGGCTTTTTCCGATGCAAATGGTGTTTTCACGATCGCTAATATTCCGAACCGTGATTTAATAGGTGTGACGAAAAAAATGGTTGTATCGGCAACTGGCTTTAGGGATACTTCCGAGGACTTAAGTCTGTCTGTCTCAGGACCAAACAAGGAATATTATTTATTCCCCAGTGGCTGGAATGGACAATTCGCCATTGTTTTAAATTGGAACACACCACCTCTAGACCTTGATGCGCATCTTAAATTCAGCACCTGCGACATTAGTTATAGCAATAAGGGGGTGATGTGCTCTGGTCTAATGCTTGACCGAGATGACCAAAACTCAACTTCACAAACGCCACCTGACAACAATCTAAACAAGGGGCAAGAGACTATAAGTATGTACACTACTTATGTCGCTCCTGGTGGTGAAGCTCTGAATTTATACAATTACTACGTCTATAATTATAGTGGTGGAACCTTTCCAAATACAGCTACTGTCAGGCTATTCTACCTGAATAATCTTGGTAAGGCTGAATTGCTTAGAGAGTGTAAGGCTTCTAATCATGCGGAAAGATACTGGAGTGTCTTTAAATTCTATGCCTCATTCGGTGAACCAAGTAATAGTTTTTATAACTTAACCGGACGAAATAGTATTATTTGTCAGGATGTTTATAGCTCGACCGTTCCTTGATTTATTTAAAACAATAAAAATATGGAAAATCAATACAATCTTCCAGAAAAAACAACACCTAAACAGAGCTTATTTATTTGGGTTTCAGCCGTTGTTGTATTACTTGTCGTTGTTTTTTTCATAGCTCTTAGCATTGGCTTGAAGTTAGGAGCTTCAAAAAATCAAAAAGAGGCTGGTAATCAGCCAGCAAACAAAAATGGGGTGGATCAAGCGATCGAAAACGTTGTTATCCCTGGTAACAACAATGGCGATAGCAATGCTATGGGCCATGATGCCTCCGGAAACGAATCTGAAGCTACGTTAGACGAAAGAAAAAGTTTGGGCGTTTTAGATTTTCAAAAAATAAAAGTCATACGACGCAATGATCAGGGAAAGATTTTATCATATACCATAGAACTTGATTCAAAAGATTCTGATAACGACGGCATACCAGACGAAAAAGAACTTGAATATGGTACAGACCCAAATAAAGTCGATACAGACGGCGATGGGATCTCGGATTATCAAGAGTTGACCATGAAAACTGATCCAAAAGTTAAAAACGACTTCGAAATAAAAAAATAATTTTTCGATTCGACGTTTTTTGTGTTATAATATGAGTTGCGAACGATAGATACGAATTTTTGCTTTTAACAAAAATAAAATATGAATAAGGGTTCTCGATTTCTGCTAAGAATATCCCTCGTCTTTTTGATCGTTGGGATGTTTGTGTTTTTTGGAAACACCCCTTGGCAAGCTCAAGCTCAAACCGGCGACGCCATCGCCGTCCGCGTTCTGCCTAATCCGGAGCACTATTCTCCGATGACTTGGTACCAGAAGCAAGGATTCAAAGGTAGTCCAATACCGATAAAGGTAGATGGCTACGAGGCCGTCCGTGACGGCCGCACCGTCTACGTCAATGTGGCCAATGTTGCCGGCAGCGATCTCTACACGAACATCTATTTGATCTCATATAATCAGGACGCTACTCCTGAGACTTTGTCTATATTCGATAATATATTGTCCAAATGGCGTTTTAACAGCAATTTGACCACTCCAGGAAAATGTTCCGACGAGGTTAACGGTACGGCTAGTGATGCCAAGACCTGTCTTGCCGATTCAGATTGTCCAAGCGGATTATTCTGCGACAGCGAGAAGGCCAGATTGGTACGCGATATCAAGCGTTTAGGCGACGTCGTCGATCTTCGCGAAAAAGTGGAGGAGTATGCCAAGAAATATGGTAAATACCCGGTTTTGTCAGCTGGTACATATCTTCCTGGTATAACTGTCTCGACTTGGCCATCATGGAACACTGAATTGGCCAATGCCCTAGGAACGCAACCTCCGATCGATCCGGTCAACAAACTCGGCAAGTGCGATTCTAGTTATGATCCGACTACTTGCTGGAACGATCAAGCCAAGAGTTTTGCCGACTCCGACCCAATAGACCCGTCGATCAACCTGCCGGCATCCAGCAGTGCTTTCATATATCAAGTACTCGACAATGGCGAGAGCTACAATGCTTGCGCCTATATGGAGTCAGGACTATTGGTTGATGGCTCTCTTGGAGCCTGTCGCGGCAGCTACAATGCCAATCAGCCTCCGACCGTGGATTGCGGCAGTTTGATGGCCATCGTCGGTCAGCCGTTCGAGGGATATATTACTGCTCATGACGTCGATGACGCCAATGTCACTCTCGTGGTCATGTCATACCCGACTTCATTCTCGATCGAATCGGCTGGAAGCAATGCGTCCAAACATATCTATTCTTCATCCGTTTCTGCTCCTGGAACATATACATTCTCTGGTTATGCCATCGACGAACATAGCAATTATGGATTCTTCAATTGTTCGGTCAATGCCCAGGACGAGGCTTTCATTACCTACCCAGTGGCTAATCAGCGCGTATTGGTCGGCAAGCCGATCAACTTTTCCGTCTATGTGAACCATTCTGAGGATGATTACAGTGGATTGTCATATAATTTTTCCGAGGACCTTAGTCGTCGTTCTATATCCTGCAACAGTGGTACTCCGATCAGGCTGAGCGATGGTCGCTACAAGTGCGACATATCCTTCACTTTAACTTCGCCTTCGACCCTTGGCTTCACGGTCAATGCCACGAATAGCTCTGGTGATACTTCCACCTCGCAGCATTTCACCGTCGAGGCCTACAACAATCCGCCGGTCATGAATACGCTCAAATGCGACAACGTGGTACGTGTCAGTCGCTATCCTAGCGGCGGCGCCCCTGGTCACTATGACTATACTTGCAAACTATCGGCCGTCGATCCTGATGGGCATCGAATATCTTCATACCACGTCGATCCAGTTCCTCCTGGCATGACGGTCTATACCAATCCTGACGGGACTGGGTCTTTGGCTGGTTTCCCCAGTACTATCTCTACCGTCGGAAGCTACAAAATATCCATAGCGGCCACCGACGAATTTGGTGCTACCGGCAACTCTGTCACCCTACCGCTCAAGATCGCTGATTTTTGTGGCGATGAACAAAAACAGACCCCTAATATGGAAGGCAAGGGAGGGCCGCGCGACGATGGCTTTGAGGATTGCGACGACCACAACGGCACGCCTTGGCCTTATCAATCCAACATATCTTGGCAGTATGGCTGCAACTCTTCGACCTGCACCTCGCTTCATGATGGTTGGTGCGGAGATGAAGTGGCGCAAACTAAATATGGAGAGCAATGTGATGACGGAAACGACACTCCTGGAGATGGTTGTAATACATTTAAAAATGGAGCTCCAGTTTGTCAATGGGAATGTGGCGACAATACTGTGACGCCAAGCTATCGTCGTCACGACGGCGCTTCAGAGTATGATGTTACCGAACAATGTGATTTTGGTGCTAATCCTGATGGAACAAATAAAAACACAAATTGCTGCTCCGATTGTCATTGGACCACTGGTCCAACTAGATGGGTGGACGTACCTAATAGCTCTTCTTTGTCTAATGGTGGAACCATGACAGTAAATATACCTTCTTGCCGCGGTGTCGTTGGAGGAGTCTTTGACGCGACCCCTAGACCCTATGGTTCAGCTCTTGATCCTCAGGCTGGAACAGCTATTGTTTTTATTACGGATATTTCCGGTAGCATGTTCGATACTACTTATGAATCAGCTAAACAAACAATGCTTTCGAGCGTAAATAAATTTTACAACGAAGCTAACTCTAAAAATGTAAACATTCACATAGGAACTATAACCACTTACTTAAATAAAGTCGACAAGATAGTTCCTTTAGGTAATTTGCTCGATAAATACGGAGGAGACGCGCAAAAAGTTAGCTTAGACAATAGCATCAATACTTATGCCACGATGGGGGATAGCCCGAATTTTGCCGCTTCCTATAATCAAGCAGCTAACATGCTTAACAGTTATTCTTTTGCTGCCCCAGATGAAAAATATATAATAATATTGACTGACGGTTATCCAACTGGCGGAGGTGCGGAGTCAACAGCTGCTAAGAATGCTGGAATAAAGATCTATAACATAGCTTTCTCTAATTGGGTCGATACCTGGGCTACGAATGGTGGCGGTTGTTCTTGCAGCTATGGAGTTTGTTATGTTTGTAGAAATTTAAGGTCTATGTGCGATAATTCCAGCGACAATGGAAATACCTCTGTTTGCTACACTGACGCCTACACTCGCCGCAAAATGTCAGCTTCAACTGACCCTAGCGTTGTTCTTAACGAGCTAAATGTCATATATGATAGCATTATTCAACAAATTTTAAGTCGTGTCCCAACGAATATAAAATACACTGTTAACGGTGTCACACAAAATCTAACCACTTACACCAATATTCCTTTTACACCACCGAACAATTGCGATATATCAGGACAAACTCCTTGTAATCCGTCTTATTTCAATTTAAGCACTTCTTTCACAGGCACGGGCGAAGTGGAATTTAATAACTTCAAATTAAACATAATCCCACTTTGCGAATAGTGGATTAGTGGCCAAAAGATATGCAGGACAAGAAAATTTATTTAATACTTTTCCCCTCGATCTTGGTATTTCTTGCCATAATAGGTTTTTTGATCTTTTCAGGAGTAATGAAACCTAAGATTATTGAAAGCACCCAACCACCAGAAACAAAAACTGCCGAGAAAAAGATCATCGAGGAACCGACATCGACTAAGCCGACATCACCTTCTGCTGGTGGTAGCGTAGTCAAGACAGCGATCGATTTGAAAAATTCATCAAAATGTCTTGAGCTGGGAAATGAACGACTTATTGCTGCTTGCGTGACTTCTATGGCACAAAATCTTAATGATACTTCTTTTTGTTCTGACATAAAAAACCAACTGGAAATGGTTAAGTGTGTCGATACCGTTTCTTTTGACAGGGCTGTTAAGGATGGTGAGGCTAGTAAATGTTCCAGCATCAAGGACGACGAACTTTCAGGGGCGTGCGTCAAGAATGTTATAAACGCGAACGGATTATCAGACTATAATTGCCAAAACCTACCAGAAAGAGAAAAGGCTTTTTGTTCTGAATATGTTTCATACCTTAATGACGCCAAAATAGCTAAAAATGCCACAAAAGAAGAGGATTGTAACTTAATCAAAGGTGAGGTCGCTAAAACATATTGTCTTGACAAAGTTTTTGTAAAATGATTTATTGCTAATATTGAATCAAAAGCCGGTGACTAAAAATCGCCGGCTATTTTAAACTAAAATTATGAATAAAAATATAAAGACAAATCACGGAGAGCTGTCGATTCCGTTTTTTATGCCAGACGCAACTCGCGCCTTAGTTAAATTCTTGTCAGTAGACGAGGTATCTTCTTCTGGAATAGGCGCCCTGGTGGTAAATACACTTCATTTATATCTTGAGCCGGGCATGAAAATAATAAAAAAGGCTGGCGGAGTTCATAGATTCATGGACTGGAATGGTCCGCTTTTATCAGATTCTGGCGGGTACCAGGTCTTTTCTTTGATACACAAGAATCCAAAGATGGGCAAGATAGACGATAAGGGGGCGACTTTTAAATCGCCATCAGACGGATCACTGCATTCTTTGACTCCAGAAAAATCCATCCAAATACAATTCGATCTTGGTGTCGATATGATGGTTTGTCTTGATGATTGTCCGCCAAATGAATTCTCGCGCGAACAGATAGAGAAGGCGATAGACAGAACCGTAAAATGGGCTGGGCGCTGTAAGAAAGAATATGAAAAACAAATAAAGAAGCGGGGAATAAAGAAAGGTTCGCGTCCTTTATTATTTGCGGTCGTTCAAGGTGGTCAATATCCAGACTTAAGAGAGGAGTGTGCTAAAAAATTAGTTAAAATAGGCTTCGATGGTTATGGGTTTGGCGGTCGCCATTTTGATAAGGATGGAAAATTCTTAGAAGAGGCTCTTAAGGCGGTTCTGAGACCGTTACCGAAAAATTCACTAAAATTCGCACTTGGCATAGGTTCCCCGGAAGACATAGTGCGTTGCCGCAAGATTGGCTGGGAGATGTTCGATTGTGTTATGCCGACACGCGAAGGTCGGCATGGAAAACTTTTTTTCCGAACAAAGGGGAAAAAGGTCGGCCAAAAAGATTTTTACCATACAGTGAATATTGGAAATAGTCGTTTTGCCACTGACTTCTCGCCAATAAATGCAAAGAGCAAGATCAAGCTTCTGCGCAAACACACCCTAGCCTACTTGCATCATCTTTTTAAGATAAACGACCCTCTTGGGTCTCGCCTGGCTAGCCTGAATAATCTAGAATTTTATTCTGAATTAATGAAAAGCCTGAAATAAAAGAAAAAACGACCACACCGATTATGGTTTGGTCGTTTTGTTTTTCGTGAATGAACGGGGGGTTATTTTTTCCTACCGCATGGCAAGAAGATGGAGTTGCCTATGTGATAGGCTTCGTTTTTGCCACAAAAGCAACAAGCGGCTGGATAATAAGGGCAATTTTGTGATTTTTCGACTTCATCAAAGAAGTCGACAGCTATTGTTTTGACGGTGGCTTTTGCCATGAGTCTCCTCTCAAAGTTGTTTAAAATGTTCGGTAATTATTATAATATAGCATAATTTTAGCCAAATGTCAACACTTTCGTTGACTTTTAGCCTTTTGCGTGCTATATTAGCCATATATAAATAAGTCCTTTAAATCCCAGCAATTCCAGGGTGAACGAGCGACCGCTCGGCGTTTTTGCGTTGAGAGGAAAGTCCGGACTTTGAATATTTGGCCTTCTTGAGGCTGAATATGAAAGCGGCGGTGGATAACGCCCACGAGGAGAGATCCTACGGAAAGTGCCACAGAGACTATACTAACCTTTTGCCTAAAGGCAAGAGGTGAAAGGTGAAAAGAGAATGGGTGTGAATATTGGCTTTTAGGATATCCTAGTCAGTCTTCGCTACCAATCTCGCCCCCGAGCGATCGGGGTGCCGTGGTAAACCCCGCCTAAAGCAAGGGCAAACTTGGGCCTTAAAAACCCAAAGGAACGTAGCCCGCTCGAGCCGACCGGTAACGATCGGCCAAGATAAATGGTCGCTCCCTTTACGAAGGGACAGAATCCGGCTTATAGCTCACCCTGGGATTATTGGGATTTAAAATCGTGGCGCATGCGTCGCGCATAACACGCATTATTTGTTTTATTATGAAACGTTCTGAGCTTTTCTTTTCGTTTCTCTTGGTTCCGCTTGACTACGCGATGATAGTCTTGGCTGGAATAGCTGCTTATCATTTGCGTTTTTCCGGACTCTTAAAAGGCTTGAGGCCGGTGGTCTTCGAGTTGCCATTCGATTCCTACATCAAGGCTCTATTGCCGCTTGGTGCGCTTTGGTTAATAGTTTTCTCCTTGACTGGCCTCTATAATATTCGCAGTGCTCGTAAGTTGTTCAGAGAACTTTATCGCGTTGTCCTGGCCTGCTCTACGGGCTTCATGTTGGTCGTTATTTTGATATTTATTCGTCGAGAACTCTTTGATTCTCGTTTTATAATCTTAGCCGGCTGGTTTTTAGCTATAATTTTTGTAAGTTTTGGCCGTTCTTTGATCAGATTGTCCCAAAGGATGCTTTACAATGCCAATATTGGCACCAAAGAAATAATCTTAGTAGGAGCCGGTAAGACTGCCGATTCTCTTGTTAGCTATTTCTCCAAGAACAAAGGGCTTGGATATAAGATAGTCAAACGTGTCCATGATTTCGAATTAGAGACCTCGCAAGAGCTGGCGGATCTTATAAATTCCAAAGAGGTGGATGAGATATTACAAGCCGACCCTAATCTGACCAAGGCCGAAGTTATAAGACTATATGATTTTGCCGACGAGAATCACCTGACCTTTAAATACGTCGCTGACATATTGGATACCAAGGTTTTGAAAACCGAATTCTCGGAATTAGCCGGAATCCCGATAATGGAGGTAAAAAGGACGACCTTGGATGGCTGGGGGCGTATAGCTAAGCGAATATTCGATATAGCGATCTCGCTTTTGCTTATAGTCATCTTACTGCCACTAATCGTTTTAGTGGCCATTGTCATAAAATTGGAATCGCACGGACCGATATTCTTCTCGCGTCGCGATGACGATTCTCCGTTATATCGCGTTGGGCAAGGAGGCAAACTCTTTCGCTACTTCAAATTCCGTTCTATGAGAGACAAAAGCGATAGCATGCGCTATAACGAACTGGCTAGTAACAATTTGCGAAAGGACGGCCCATTAGTGAAGATAAAGGACGATCCTCGCGTTACGAAATTCGGAAGATTCTTGCGAAGATTCTCGATCGACGAATTGCCGGAATTTTTCCTTGTCCTCAAAGGCGACATGTCCTTAGTCGGTCCGCGTCCGCATTTACCAGAGGAAGTCGCTAAATATGAGCGACACCACAGAAAAGTTTTGACCATAAAACCTGGAATAACCGGCATGGCCCAAATATCCGGTCGAAGCGATTTGACCTTCGAAGAGGAAGTGAAATTAGACACTTACTACATAGAGAATTGGTCTATTATAATGGACTTAACCATATTATTAAGGACGCCGTTGGCCGTTTTAAGAAGACGAGCCGCTGAATAAAAAAATGAAAGTAGCACTCATACATGACCATTTGGCACAGGACGGTGGAGCTGAAAAAGTCCTCAAGGTCTTTGCCGAAATGTTCCCCGAAGCGCCTATATTCACACTACTTTGCGAACAAGGCAATGTCGATAAATACTACAAGGACCGCAGAATAGACACTTCTATAATCCAGAGGCTTCCTGGAGGCGTTAAACACTATCAGTGGTATATGCCTTTTATGCCTATGGCCGTCGAATTCTTCGATTTATCGGCCTACGATTTAGTGTTGTCGGACTCAAGCTCGTTCGCCAAAGGAGTTATCACTAAGCCGGAAACTCTGCACATCGATTATTGCCATACCCCGACAAGATATGCCTGGAGTGACACGCATCAATATATAAACGAGCTTAAATACAACAAATTCTTTAAAAAGATAATTTCCTTGGCCTTGAACTATATAAGAATCTGGGACCGCCAAGCCGCCGATCGCGTCGATCTTTTCATCGCTAACTCAAAGACCGTTCAAAAACGCATCGAAAAATATTACAGAAGAGATTCCAGTCTAATATATCCGCCAGTGGATACTGAAAAATATTCATTGTCACAGAGCCTTATCGATGAAGCTTTGAAAAAAGAGGAATATTTTCTCATTGGATGTCGTTTAGCTCCTTATAAACGCGTAGACATCGTCATAAAGGCCTTCAAGGAGATGCCTGATAAAAAATTAAAAATCTTCGGAGACGGCGTCGACATGAAACGTTTAATGTCTTTAGCCGAAGGGGCGACTAATATAGAATTCTTAGGGAGAGTAGAGGATGATATTTTGGCTAAATTGTACCGTAACGCTAAGGCCTTCATCCATCCTCAAGAGGAAGATTTTGGCATTTCTCCGGTCGAAGCGATGGCCTGCGGCTGTCCTGTCATAGCCTATCGTAAGGGCGGAGCCACAGAGACAGTCGTCGAAGGTGTGACCGGAATGTTCTTCGAGGAACAAAAAAAGGAGGCTATTATAACGGCTGTTAAAGATTTTCGCGGCCAAGACCTTAAAGAAAGCGATATACGAGCCCAAGCCGAAAAATTCAGTACCATCGAATTCAAAAAGAGGATAAAAGAATTCGTAGATACGGAATACGAAAAATTCAAATCAAATAACAAAAAATAAAATTCCTTAGTGGGAATTCGTTATGCGAATAGGGGTTGATATAAGAACTTTAATGGATAAACAATATTCGGGCGTGTCTTGGTACACGTTCGATTTGTTAATGGAAATATTGAGACAAGACAAGGCTAATGAATACATTCTATATTACAATTCCGGGCATGATATCTCCGACCGCATGCCGAAATTCGAACAGAGCAATGTCAAAACCATCAACACTAGTTATCCTAACAAATTCTTTAACTACATACTGCAAAAAATATTCAATTGGCCGAAGCTTGATGGTGTAGTAGGTGAAGTTGACGTATTTTGGCAACCGCACATAAATTTTTCGTCTTTTTCTAATAAAACAAAGGTTATTTTAACTGTACACGATCTATCGTTTTTAATTTTCCCGGAATTTTTCTCTTGGCGCAAAAGCATTTGGCATTCTTTTATGGGTCTAAAAAAACTTATAAACAGAGCCGATAAGATCGTGGCCATCTCGGAAAGCACTAAAATGGACCTTGTTAATTTTTTTCCATCCAGCAAAGACAAAATAGTCATCGTGTACTCTGGTTCTGGAAATGAATTTCGCCCTATATCGTCCGACGATGCAAAACTAAAGCAAGTCAAGGATAAATATGGCCTTGGTGAAAAGTTCATACTGAGCATAGGTACTACCGAGCCGCGCAAGAATATAGCCGGCTTAATAAGGGCGTTCGATCAAGCCGAACTGGAAGGATGGCAACTTGTCTTAGTGGGGGCTGACGGATGGAAAAATAAAGAATTACGCAAAAAACTCGAAGAACGAAAAAAGGATAATATAAAATGTCTGGGGTACATAGACAAAGAAGACAGACCTTATCTTTATAATTTGGCCAGTGCATTCTCTTACGTTTCGTTTTATGAGGGTTTTGGACTTCCTGTATTAGAGGCGATGGCTTGCGGCTGTCCGGTAATAACTAGTAATGTATCGTCGATGCCGGAGATAGCTGGCGATGCGGCTGTGCTCGTTAACCCTAGTAATGACAATGACCTAGCGATCACCATCAAATCATTATCGTCTAGCGAAGAATTGCGTCGGACTTATTCGGAAAAAGGTCTTTTGCGGGCTAAAAATTTTAGTTGGCAAAGAACAGCAGAGGAATATCTTTCAATATTAAGATCGATAAACCAAGAAAAAAGTAATTATGCTAAAAAGCGTTAAAAAAAATACAACTCAACGTCGAGTCGCAATAGCCATGTCCGGAGGCGTTGACTCATCGACTGTCGCCAGAATGTTGCGCGATAAAGGTTATGATTGCGTTGGGGTTTTCATGCGCCTTGGGATAGAACGTGGTTGTTGTGATGAGGCTGCGGCCAGAAGAGTTTGCACAAAACTAGGAATAAAATTTTACCCCGTAGACGTGCGAGTTAAATTTAGAAAAGAAGTTAAAGATTATTTCTTGAAAGCTTACGAAAAAGGTATCACACCCAACCCTTGCGTGGCTTGTAATAAATTCATAAAGTTCGGAGAGTTGCTTAAAAAAGCAGGGGATTTAGGCTGTGATTACCTGGCCACAGGTCATTATATAAAGATAAAAAAGATCGGTAGCACATATAAACTTTACAAGGCTAAAGATTCGTCCAAGGACCAATCTTACTTTCTCTACAACCTTACTCAAAATGATCTGTCAAAAATACTTTTTCCATTAGGTGATTCTTTAAAGGAGAAACTTAAAAACAAAGCGACAAAAGACGATTTGCCATTTTTAAAGAAAGAGTCACAGGACATCTGCTTCTTGGCCGGTGACCATAATGAATTTTTAAAGAACAACCTTAAATTAAAAAAGGGGGTAATAAAAACTCTGGACGGCGAGGTCGTTGGCGAACATCAAGGTCTGCCACTATATACCATAGGGCAGAGGAAGGGGGTCGAGATCGGTGGCAAGGGGCCATATTACGTGGTCAAAGGAGACACAAAGACAAATACTTTATACGTGACTAATAAGCCAGACGAAGAATCTCTTTATGGCAAGTCCGTCGAAGCTGAAAACATTAACTGGATATCTGGAAAAACGCCAAAATCACCATTTAAATGCTCGACTGTCATACGTTATCGACACAAGCCCGTGCCTTGTACTGTCTATAGCAAAGAAAATGGTGAAATAACAGTGAAATTTTTGAACGCACAAAGAGCGATAACCCCAGGACAAAGCATAGTTTTCTATAAAAACGACGAGCTCTTAGGAGGGGCTATAATAAAATGATATTGACAAAAAGTCAAAAAAGGACTTTAATTTAACCATTGTTAGAAGTACCTTCAAATCCACCCTGAAAGGGAGGAGAAATGAAAAAAATCATCTACCTGACGATAATACTATCGTCTTTGACCGGCCTGTCTTTATCTGAAGACAGAGTTTATGTCACTTGCCACGACAAACCTTTTATGAGCTGCGAAGAGGCTGAAATGATAGCCATTAAAGCCGACGTAGCGATAATCGACGTGGAGAATTCTGTCAACAATCCGGAGATCATCAGATTGATCAAGATCATCAAGCCAAAAATGAAGATCATAGCTCGTATCAATCTGACTGGAACTAAATTTCCGATCGGAGCATTTCGTCCAATACAAGGAGAATTGCTTCGCCGCGCGCAACAACTGGGCGAATCTATTTGGCTTAAAGATTCGGCCGGCAGGCCGGTGGTCGACCCCCGAGAGGGGGGTGCGTATGTTTTTAATGTTAGCGCGGATGATTCTCTCCGCCAAAACAAAGAATACATAGCACTAGCCGCCGAAATTTACTCCTCTCAAGTCTCATCTACCCCAATTTGGGATGGCTTTTGCGTCGAATCCGATTGGAATATGATTCCAAGAAAAGTCGGAGAGAGTTATTACATGGAAAAAGTTCGCAAAGGCTCTGGATCTTTCTTCGTCGATGCCGATCAAAACGGTGTCAACGACACTCCTTTACAATTCCTAAAGGGGTGGAAAAATGGGATAGACCAATTCATATCCCTAATGAAAGAAAGAGAGGCGACGTATTTTGTTCTTGTCTATTAAGTAGCGTCAAAGGAACGACCATTCGCGGTTGCTCCTTTTTTATTTAAAATAAGCTATTTTATACCTAACCACTAAATATCCGCCGATATTTGACTTTTTCTATAACTTATACTAAAATTAAACAAAGAAAGCCTATTTTAAATAGGACTTTCTATTTTATTTATTTTAATAAAACCCACGCCCTGAACGCTTTAAGGGAAACCTTGTTCCTTGGATATAACGCCAAGGGATCCAATTGTCAGGACGGAGGAACCGAATCATTTCGGTAAAAAGGAAAAACACTATGGCTAAAACGCCTAAAATCGAGCAGATGCTGGAGGCTGGTATGCACTTCGGCCACAGCACCCAAAGATGGCACCCAAAGATGAAGCCTTACATCTTCGGAGCCAAGAAAGGTATCTATATCATTGACCTTTCTAAAACTTCTAAGGCTTTTGATAGCGCCCTCTCCTTTATGGAGAACTTGGTCCGTGAGAGCAAGACAATTCTTTTTGTCGGCACTAAGAACCAGGTAAAGGCTAAAATGAAAGAAGCAGCATCGGCCATGGAGATGCCATACATCTCCGAGAAATGGCTTTGCGGTTTGTTAACGAATTTCACCGTCTTCAAGAAGATGATCAAGAAGTACAGAGACCTCACTGAAGAGAAAAAACTCGGTAAACTCGATCGCTACACCAAGAAAGAACGTTTGGATTTCGACAGAGAGATCGAACGTCTTGAGAAGAAGGTTGGAGGATTGGTTAATCTTAATAAGCTTCCAGATGCCTTGTTCATCTGGGATGTCAAAAAAGAAGCTACCGCCATCGCCGAAGCTAAACAGAAGAATATCCCTATCATCGCTGTCTGCGACACCAATGTCAATCCGACATTGGTCAACTACCCAATACCTTCAAATGACGATGCCACTAAGGCCGTCAATCTCATACTAGACTGCGTCAAGGACAATGTCCTGGAGGCCAAAAAGAATCCGGCTAAGCAGTAAAAACAAAATAAAAAATGGACTTCCTCTCGGGCCCATGGCGCGAAGAGGAGGACCGATAAACCTATGGAACTCATCAAAGAATTGCGTGAAAGAAGCGGCGCTGGAATGATGGACTGCAAAAAAGCGCTAGAAGAGTCCAATAACGACATCGAAGCCGCCTTGGAATTGCTTCGTAAGAAAGGTATCGCTAAGGCCGCCAAAAGAGGCGACCGCGATGCCAACGAAGGCGTTATCGAATTGTCGGTCAATGAAGCTGGCAACGAAGGCTACATGATCGAGCTTAATTCCGAGACCGACTTCGTAGCTCGTAACGATAAATTCCGTGAGTTAGCTCAGAGTGTCTTGGAGGCCGTCAAAGCTGGAAAACCAGCCGACATGGACGCTCTACTGGCCCTGCCTTTAGGAGGGACTACTGTCAAAGAGGCTATCGACGAGCTATCCGGAACTATCGGTGAGAAACTCAGCTTAAAACAGTTCACCGTTTTATCGGCTCCTACTGTTGGTGCTTATTCTCACATGGGCGGAAAGATCGGAGTCTTACTTGCTTTGGACGTCGCTGGCAAAAATGAACTCGCTACTGACATAGCTATGC
This sequence comes from uncultured Gammaproteobacteria bacterium, assembly GCA_964547855.1. GTDB lineage: Bacteria > Patescibacteriota > Patescibacteriia > Patescibacteriales > WJLG01 > JBAZHE01. Next base: position 64,603 of record CAZJPG010000006.1, read on the forward strand.
AAGTGGCTGCCTCAAACCCTTCTTATATCAGCCCAGAACAAGTTCCAGCCGAGAACATAGAGAAAGAGAAGGAGATCGAACGCGAGATACTTACCAAGGAAGGCAAGCCTGCCAACGTCATCGAAAAGATACTTGAAGGTAAGATCAACAAATATTTCGAGAATAACTGCCTTGTTAAGCAGGAATTCATTAAGGATGACGACAAAAAAGTCGAACAGGTCCTTGATGGAGCCAAGATCGTCGATTTCAAGAGATTTGGCATGTAATTATAGATTTTGCGAATATCTGGCAAAGGGGTTGTCGTTAGCATTTGAACAAGCGGCGGCGACCCCTTTGTCTTTATTAGAAGATTTTACTTTTTAAAGCGTTAAGGGTAAACTATTTGCTATGAACATAGCTAAGATACAATTCTCCAAATGGGATAAAGTATACGACTTCCTTTCCGGGGCGCTCAACCTGTCTAAGGGCGATTTAGTCGTAGTAGAAACAGAGCTCGGACAAGAAATAGGCGAGGTAGTCGGTCTTTCCGATCAACCAAGTAAGGAAGGCGCCTCCAGCGAAGGGATGAAGACCGTAGTCAGAATAGCTACTGCCGAAGACTTGGGAAAATTACCAACAGGCAAAGAAAAGAAAGAGGCCTTATCTGTTTGTCGACAATTAATAGAAAAACGAGAACTTCCAATGAAGCTTGTCGACGTCCATTTTTCTTTTGTCGGCAATCGCGTCAATTTTGCTTTTATCGCTGACGGAAGAGTGGATTTTCGCGACCTAGTCAAAGACTTAACATCACATTTCAACAAACTCATACGTCTAACCCAGATCGGCATTCGCGATGAAGCTCGTTTCTCTGGTGACTGCGGCCATTGCGGTCGCCAGCTATGCTGCCGTGGATTTTTAAGGGATTTTTCCTCGATCGGATCAGACATGGCCGAAGCCCAACAAGTCATACACCGCGGCAGTGAACGCATCTCTGGCTGTTGTGGTCGTTTAATGTGCTGCTTAGCCTATGAATATGAAGGATATAAAGAAATGGCCGCTAAGCTGCCACCTATCGGGGAAAGAATAAGCGTCGATGGTAAAAGAGGAATGGTGGTCGGATGCCACGTCCTAAAACAAACCGTTGATGTTGAAATAGAGAATGGACGAGACGGCAGAACGATAGTAGAGGTTGATTACAATAAAAAATAGAAGGAAGATAAAACACCGCCCCGGCAGGGTGGTGTTTTTTTGATATTTTTAAGGATATATACTATAATTAATCATATAAGCTTAAAAAAATATGTCGGAAGATCAAAAAGCTAAAATATTGATAGTCGAAGACGATGACCTATTGGCCAATATCTATTTGACCACCTTTGAAAAAGAAGGTTTCAATATATTCCTCGCCAAAACAGGAGAGGATGGTTTAAAGATAGCCTTTAGGGAAAAACCTAGCGCCATACTACTAGATATACTTCTTCCAGGAGAGAAGAATGGCTTAGATGTCTTAAAGGAGCTTAAAAACGATCAACTAATGGCCAAGATCCCTGTCATGATCATGAGCAATCTGGCTGATGACGTGACGATCAGTGAAGGAATGGCACTTGGGGCTAAAGGATATTTTACCAAATCGAACTTTAACCCTAATGACGTAATGAGGAATATAAAAGATCTTATTTTAAAATAAATTTCAAACGTTCTTTTAGCAATACAAAACAAGGAGGAAAGCCGTGGGATGGAGAAAGGCGAATGAACTGCTTAGAAAAACCATCATATTGTCAGCCAATCTTCTTCTCAATAACCGAATAGCTTTCGGTTTTTTGGGTTTGATCAATGGAAAATTCAAAATCATAGCATCGATATTTTTCGACTATCCAGTTTCTAACACCTATTCTGACT
>CAZJPG010000007.1:0-46439 GCA_964547855.1 uncultured Gammaproteobacteria bacterium
TCCGATCGAGCTAAGCGGTTAGCGGCCGAGATAATAAAAAAAGACGGCAATAATCGTTATGCCCCAAACGCAGGGTTGCGTGAATTAAGGCAGGCTATAGCCGGTAAATGCGACGTTGACTTTGAAAACGTGTTTGTTAGCGCGGGAGGGGCTAAACAGGCCATACACCTAATCCTAGAGGCTTTAATAGACCCTGGGGAGGGGGTGGTCATCTTTTCTCCTTATTGGACCAGTTATCCGGATTTAATTTGTTTAGCTGGTGGAATTCCAAAGCCTTTTTATTTTTGGGATCGGTTCAATAAGGATGAGTTTAAAGGTTTTATCTCTGGATCGAGGGCTAGGGTGGTTATATTGAATAATCCAGTAAACCCGACTGGCGTCGTCTGGTCTGCTAAAGACCTGTATAATTTGGGGATGGTCGCCATTGAGAATGATTTGATTGTCATATCGGATGAAGTCTATGACAACTTCATTTATGGCAATTCTAAATTCACGTCTTTAAAACAATTATTCCCCCGAGAAAAAAACAGGTTCATTACGGTCAATAGTTTTAGTAAGACTTATGCCATGATGGGGTATCGAATAGGTTATGTTTTGGCCGAGAAGGATGTCGTTCTGAAATTGGCAGACATGCAAAGTCAGGTATCTTCAGCGGCTAATACTTTTGGCCAGAGATTAGCTCTCTCTATTATGAAGAATTGCCAAGACGAATCATTGTTTATGGTTAAGCAGTTGGCGAAGAACAGGGATTTGGTCGAGCAGTTTTTAAGGAAGAAGAATATTGGGTTCGCCCCTCTTGATGGTGCTTTTTATGCCTTTTTATCAATAATGGACGATGATGATGCTCCTTTTTGGCAAAAGGCTCTCAAGAATGGCGTTGGTGTTATCGATGGAAGCGCTTTTGGATGCCCAGGGCATATTAGGATTTGTTATGCCCAACCCCAAGAGATCATCACTAAAGGGCTTGAGCGGATAGCGAATCTTCTTTAATATTATTCTTTGATCTTTTTTTGTGGCCGTCAGTTACTATGCTGGCGGTTTTTTGTTTCAACGACTTTAAAAAGCATCACTTAAATAAAAAAACACCAGCTAATGTGCTAGTGTTTTTTTTATTATTTATTTGTTGTAGATTATTGAAGAGTGATTAGTCTCTTTGATCTCCCCTCCCCAGCCGATCATTTTGGCATATAATTCATAGTCTCCTTCTGCTGGTGGTTTTCTCCAGGTTATGGCTAAATCTTCTTGACCAGCCGGGTCGGCCTTTCCTATTAACTTTTCTTGTCCGCCAGATTTGTAGTAAAGATCTATTTCGGCCACTTGGCGTGGGTTATTTATTTCTATCTTTACATTTAGCGGGAAGTCTATGTTTGAGACCGCCAAGCCGTTCAATGGCCAGGTTATAGTCGCGTTTGATTCTGATTTGATCGATTCTTCGTTTAGTGCCAGGTTTATTTCAACTGACGCCTCACTGCAATTATTAACGTCGTCGCAGGCGCGAACTTTTAAATTGTGATAACCACTTCCTAAGAAATCTATCGGCGCATCGCTTAAGTTGAAGAAGTAACCGCCCTTCTCGGCGAAAAGGTTATTGTTTATGTAGTAGTAGACCTTGGCTATGCCTCTTGGTGATTCCGCTAAAATATCGGTTGTCAATTTAGCTTCTGTTAGAATTTCATTATTAGCCGGCTTAACTATTCTGACACGAGGCTTGTTCTCTGGGGTGTGTACATTGTCATAAGCTGTTGGTGCTGTTCCAGAGGCCAAGATAAACATCGTTGACGAGGCGCTTGAAGAGGCGGCTTGTTTAGCGGCCCATTCTTGAACCTTCTTTTCCCATTCATCGAATTGAGGATCACTGCTTGGGTCTTTTGGTGCTGAACCAAGTGGATCGTTCTTGTCTACGTAATAAAGAATTGAATGGTGTTCTTGATAGATTCTTTCTTCAACTAGTTCTAGTGGGGTGAATTCTGTGGCTAGTAAACCGGTCGAGGAATCGACTTTGACAGGCGCTCCAGTCAATTGTCCGTCTAAGATCGGTTTTCCAGTTTCTTTGATGTCTGGTTTTTTGAATGTTTCCACTGGTGTATCACCCAAAACTGTTTTCATATATTCATTCCAGATCGGCGCTGCCGCACTTCCTCCGGATGAGCCTTTTTTCATGGCGGCGTTATTGCTGTTACCGACCCAAACACCAGTGACCAATGAAGGAGTATATCCCATGGTCCAAGCATCTCGGTAGTCGTTCGTCGTTCCGGTTTTGGCGGCGACTGGGCGGTTAGGAAGTATTAAAGTGTTGTATTCGCCGAAGATGTAAGCGCGATTAGAGTTGTCGGAAAGGACGTCGTTGACCATGCGAGCGACATTGGCGTCCATAACTTCTTTTTCTTCTGGTTTCCACTCCTCTAATATTTTTCCGTTCTTGTCCTCCACTTTTAGTATTACGGCCAAGGGGTGATATTTTCCTTCGCGAGCGAAGACGGCATAGGCGTTGGCGTGTTCTATTAATCTCACTTCAGCTCCACCTAAGGCGAAAGACATGCCAAAGCGCTCCTTATCTTCCAGGGTTGTGTAGCCAAAGTCTTTAGCCACCTTCAAAACATCATCCAATCCGGCTAAATAAGTAGCTTTGACCGCTGGTATGTTCAATGATCCGCCTAAAGCCTTTTTGATTTGTATCGGTCCATATTCTTTGAAATTATAATTCTTTGGCTCATATGGTTTGTTTGGGTCAGAGGAAAAATTAGTCACGACATCATAAAGAATGGTGTTTGGCGTATATCCTTTTGTGAATAATGTGCCATAGACCAAGGGCTTAAGCGATGATCCTGGTTGGCGGGCTGAAGTAGTTATATTGACCTGACCATCGATGTCGTCGTTGAAATAATCACGTGAGCCGACCATGGCCAAAACTTGTCCGGTCTTGGGGTCGATCGATATTAAGGCGGCGTTGGTCGCTCCGAAAGTCGTGGTAGAGGCATTCTTTGGATCAACGTTCTTTTCCCACCAATGAGCAATAGCATCTTCGGCTTTTTCTTGTTTATAAAGATCTAAGGTGGTGTAGATCTTTAATCCTCCCTGCTCGACCATCTTTTCTCCGTATTTTTCAGTTAGCATCTCTTTGACATACATCACGAAGTGCGGGGCGGTAAAATTCGCTGTTGGTGGTGCGAATTCAAGCTCTTCATTGCGAGCTGCTTCAGCCTCTTCTTCACTTATATATCCCTGCTCGACCATGACTTTTAACACTTTTCTTTGTCGACCAATAAGTGCGTCCTTGTGGTTTCCGTAAGGAGAATAATAAGAAGGAGATTGTGGTAGGGCAGCTAAGACAGCTGCCTCGGCCAAGCTTACGTCACTAACTTTTTTGCCGAAGTATTTTTGAGACGCGGCTTCTATACCATAAGCAGTGGAACCGTAAGGTATCTCATTGAGATACATTTGCAAAATTTGGTCTTTGGAGAATTTTTTTTCGATGCGATAAGCTAGAATCAATTCTTTGGCTTTACGGATGTAACTTTTTTCGCTGGTTAAAATGGCGTTTTTAACAAATTGCTGGGTCAATGTAGATGCGCCGGCCTTTTGGCGAAAAATTACATTAGTAACTATGGTGCGGAAGATGGCCCAAATAGAAAAACCACCGTGTTTATAAAAATCCTTGTCTTCAATCGCGATAGTCGCCCACTTAACGTTGTTAGGAATATCTTTTAACTCTACCAATGTTCTTTGTTCTTCTCCGTGAATGTCGTATAAAATATTCTCTCCGGTGCGGTCGTATATCTTTGTACTCTGGGCGACTTGCCTGTCTTGTAATTGGTTTGGGTTGGGCAACTCTTTGGATATCCAGGCGATACCTGCCATACCACCAATAAAGCACAACAAGATCAAGATGGCCGCTATTTTAAGTATTAACGGGTTGGTGATGATGGCCTTAAAGGAAAAACCATTTTTTTTCCAACTGCTGCCAGATGATTTCATTTTTGCAGGAAAGACTTTTTGTTGTCGGTCTTTCCAAGATTTTTGAAAATCCATAAAACAATAAACACGAAACAATAAACACTAAGAAGATGTTTTGCTTCAGTTTTATAATATAAAGAAGAAAGGAGAGGCTTCAAGTGTTTGAAGCTAGACCTTTTTCCTCTATTTTCTATAGAAACGGGCTGCCTCTTCTGGGGGAATAGAATTAATTACCAGCCCAGAGCCTAATTCGATCCCACCGAATATAGATCCGCGCGGCTGTATTTTAATATAGAAGTGTTGGTTTTGGTCACTAATGACATTGTGTAGAAAAAAGTTATAAGACAAACCCAGTAAATCTATTTTTGTTAGTATTTTTTTAAGTGCCCTAGCGAATGATCTCTTTTCTTTTCGGTTAAGCTCGGTTATGTTATCTAAATGTCTTTTGGGAAATATCCAAGCCTCATAATGATATTCGCTGGCATAAGGCGCGAAAGCTCCGACATTATTATCTTCAAAGATGCGGCGCGAAGATTTTAATTCTTTTTTAAGGATATCGCAATAGGCGCATGATTTTTTTTCAGATTTGTATTCGGATATTCTTTTAGCCTCTTCTTTAAGGTTCTCTGGAACTATGGCAGTAGCGAATATTTGGGAATGAGCATGAGTTATAGAAGCGCCAGATTGCAGCCCTTGGTTTTTAAAGCAAAGCACGTAATCTATTTTGGGCAACTTGGTCAAGGCTTTGGTTCGGAGAGAGAACATTTCTAATACGGCTTCGATGTCGTTTTCTGAAAGCTTAGCTAAATCTTTTTTATGGTTGGGCGTTTCTATTATCACCTCTTGATAGCCATAAGCCTTAGGATTATCTAGTGTTACGGCCGGATAGATGTTCTTTAAGGATGCGACTTCCCAGCTTTTACCGGATTTATCTTTAATTTTGTCGGTTAAAACGCTATTTTTTAGGTTTTCTGGACAAAAAGGACAGTCAGGATTACGTTTTATGATCTCCTCTTCTTGAATATCCCTTGGTCTTTGAGCTCTTTTAGGGGTTATGACGACGTATTTGTCGAAAATATAGGATTTTCTGATTTCTGACCTTATTTTAGCCATATTAGTATAACGATGCTTATGGCTTAATTATAACACAATATCCACAAGTTTTTAACAGTCAAGAGATAGATGTCTATTGACTTTTTTGTATAAATATGATATAATATAATTATATACAATTTTTGTCCTCATTGCTAGTCTTTTGACTGGCACGTACCAACAAAGGCGCACACTATTAGTGAGCGCCTCTTCTTTTATTCAAAAAAAACACCCGTCGAAAGTGACGAGTGTTTTTTGCTATGTGATTTTCTGTAATTTATCTTCTGTCTCTGCCTCCTCCATTACCATCTCTTCTGAATCCGCCATGAGGTCTGCCTCCGCGGCGATCTCCGCCGCCAAAGGATCCTCCGCCGGTCTGTTCGCCTTTGCGATCTTTCCAAAGCTCGGCGTTTTCTGGGCAATCTTTCATGGTTAAGTTGACGCGTCCCTGATCATCGATCTCTTCGACTTTGACGGTCACCATTTGGCCGACCTCCAAAAGGTCACTTGGCTTACCGACTCTATATGGGGCCATCTTTGAAACATGGACCATGCCATCGTTTCCAGGGGTGAGTTCGACGAAGGCGCCGAAGTCTAACATTCTGGCTACGCGTCCAGTGAAGATCTCTCCGACAGAGAATTCATGGACTATATCCTCTATTATCTTTACGGCCTTAGCTACGTTGTCGGCATTGACGCCACAAACGAAGACGGAGCCATCGTCCTCGATATCGATCGAGACCTCGGTCTCTTCGATGATCTTGTTGATGACCTTTCCACCAGAGCCGATGACGTCGCGAATTCTTTCAGGATTGATCTTGAAAGAAACGACGCGTGGGGCGTATTTGGATAACTCTGGTCTTGGGGCTGGGATGGCCTCGTTGATGACGTTAAGTATCTCTAAGCGGCCTTTGTAACCGCGATTCAAAGCTTCTTTGATTATCTCTTCGGTCAAGCCGTCGGTTTTGGTATCGAGCTGCACGGCGGTGATGCCTTCGGTGGTTCCGGTAATTTTGAAATCCATTCCTCCGTCACCATCTTCCAAGTCTTGGATGTCGGTCAAAACTTTCCAACGACTCATGTCTTTATTGGAGGCAAGGCCGATGGCCAAACCAGCGACTGGACGTTTTATTGGAACACCAGCGTCCATCAAAGCCAAAGTGGAGCCGCAAGTAGAGCCCATAGAGGACGAACCATTGGAACCCATGGTCTCGGAAACGACGCGGATGGTGTATGGGAACTCTTCTTTTCCAGGAATAACTGGCAACAAGGCTTTTTCAGCCAAAGCACCATGACCGATCTCACGGCGACCCGGAGAACCCATACGACCAGTCTCGCCGACTGAATATGGAGGGAAGTTGTAGTGGTGCATGTAACGCTTTTTGCTGGTGCCTTCTAAACCTTCAAGATTCTGTTCAAGACCAGGGGCGCCCAAAGTGACGACGGATAGAATTTGAGTCTCACCTCTCATGAATAAAGCGCTACCATGGTTATGTGGCAACAAAGATACTTCACTCCAAAGAGGGCGAATCTCGTCGAGCTTACGTCCGTCGACGCGGCGATCGTTATCCAATATTTCTTTAGTGATCTCGGCATCGATAGCGTCTTCGACGGTCTTGTCGATGATCATTTTTCTGGTCGATTCGTCCAAACCTTGATCGAAGAGGAACTTGTTCAATCCTTCCTTGATGGCGCTGACGGCGGCCTTGCGCTCACCCTTAGTGTAATAGACTTTGTCGAAAAGAATGGCATTGACGTTCTCTTTGAGCCATCCTTCGGCAGTAGCGATCAACTTAAGTTTCTCTTCTTCCTTGGCCTTCTGTTCTTCGCTAATCAACTTAACCTTCTCGGTTATAATCTTTGGTCCGACAGCTTCTTTGAGCTGTTTGATTATGGAAATGGCCGGTTGCATCTCTTTTTGAGCCAACTTGATAGCCTCGAACATCTGATCTTCTTTGACCTCGTGAGCGCCAGCTTCGATCATGATGCTTTTCTTCTCAGTACCAGAGACGAATAGATCTAATGGGCTGTTTTCCATTTGGGCGTAAGTCGGGTTGACGATCATTTGACCATCGGTGATGCCGACACGAGCTCCGGACAATGGACCGTTCCACTCTAAGCCAGAGATAGAAAGGGCAGCGGAAGCGGCTACGAGAGCGACGGTGTCATAACTGTTCTCACCATCGACGGACATGACGGTGATGACGACCTGAGTCTCTTTGCGAGATGACTGGTCGAAGAGTGGACGGATCGAGCGATCGATCAAGCGTCCGGTCAAGACGGCGTCGTCAGATGGACGGCCTTCACGCTTGATCCAGCGTGAACCTTTGATGATCCCGGCGGCGTAAAGACGCTCTTCGAAATCTACGGTCAAAGGAAAGAAGTCGACTGGCTTGTCTTCTTTGGCGCGAGTGACAGTGGCCAAGACGGTTGTCTCACCGTATTGAGCCAAGACGGCGGCATTGGCCTGTAAGGCGACTTTGCCGGTCTTTAAAGTGAGTTCGCGTCCGAGCCATTGGCCGGAGACCTTCACTTCTTTGAATGTCTGTTGCATTTTTTTCTGCTTGGCCGACAAACTTCAGACCTGTTTTAAAGGAGTGTCAATGACAGCCCTTCGCAGTTCTGCGTGTTCATCGGTCAAGCGTTATTTTTTATTTTTCCGTTTAAGGCGGAAGCTGGCGACGAAAGAAATTTTCGTTTCCGGCCCCTGCCTTAAGCAAGGGATATTTTTATTTTATCAGAAATTTTGGATTGTCCGATAAGTCGATGAAGTCGTCGGCCACTTCGACCAAATGTGCCGAAGCGGATTGGCGAAAGGCTACGACCTCGACCAAGCACCCTCTGGTGTTTTGGAGATACTCGACTAAAGGAAGATAGTCTCCATCGCCGGTGACCAGAATTATTACGTCGAGTTTTTCAGCTAATTTGATCGCATCGATCGTGATACCAACATCCCAATCACCTTTTTTGTGTCCGCCGGCAAATATTTGCAACGGCTTCATTTTTACTTCGAAGCCAAGTTGGTCCAAGGCTTCGAAGAATGGGGTCTCTTCGGTATTTTCACTGGTCACGACGTAAGCGATGGCGCGTATAAGCTCTCGTCCGGCTACGGCCTTGCCTAAAATCTCGCGGTAGTTGACCTTAGCGTTGTAAATATTCCTGGCGGAATGATACATGTTCGAAGCGTCAACCAACACTCCAACTCTTTGCTCCTTGTATTTTGCCATATTTTTAAAACAATATAGGCCCACTTATAATAAGGGGCCTATATCTATATTTATATTTCTTTGTCTTCTTCAACTTCCTCTTCTTCGGCCCCTTCTTCGTTAGGAGTAATAATCTTGGCCAATTCATCTTCTTTGGCCTTATCTTCCTCCATCTTCTTGGCGATCTTCAATTTCAACTTAGTGGCCAAATCCTTAAAGGAATTCTCGTCTTCTTTCTGGAGATACTTAAGAAGTTTTCTTCTTTCGCTAACCTTCTTTAAAAGACCGCGACGGGAAGAATGGTCTTTGCGATGATCCTGCAAGTGCTTGGTGAGCAGCTTGATTTCCTCGGTGAGGATAGCGATCTGAACCTGTGGAGAACCGGTGTCGGAGGCGTGGGTCTGAAACTTCTTAATGATCTTCTCTTTGAGTTTTTTCTCTAACATGTCTTTTTCTTTCCTTATTCCGAGGCGCGGTCGAGAACGTCCGCGTCCAAGAAAAGGCAATAATAATTAAGAATTGACAAAGGCGTCAATTCACTAAGACAATATCATATATTTTGTCTCTTTGTCAATGATTATATTTGCCAAAAACCAGGTTTTCTCTTAGAATTAAAATATGCAAGAAATAGTTTTAGAAATTATTAAAAATAAGCCAAAAAATATTAAAGAGTTGACGGCCGTCAAAAGAGTTTTGGCTAAGAAATTTGGGGCGGAGATTTGGAGTAATTCGGATATTTTTAAGGAATATCAGCGACTTTTATCTTTGGGTAAAATAAAGCAAAATCTTAATTTAGAGCTTTTATTAAGGAAAAGAGCTATTAGAACTATGTCTGGAATAGCTCCGGTGGCTGTTTTGACTAAGCCATGGCCTTGCCCAGGTACTTGTGCCTATTGCCCTCATGAAAAGGACGTTCCTACCAGCTATCTTTCCAATGAGCCGGCAGTGATGCGTGCGATCAGAAACAAGTACGATCCTTATGATCAGACTTATTCGCGTCTAGCCGCTTTAGAGGCTAATGGACATAAACCGGAGAAGATTGAATTGATAGTTATCGGGGGATCATGGAGCGTTCTGCCTCGCGCTTATAAGTTTTGGTTTATTAAGGAATGTTTTCGGGCGGCGAATGATTTTCAGAGAAGAAATAAAAAAGAAAAGGCAAAAAAAGAAAACAAAATATCGGAATTAAAAAAATCCTTGTCCAGAGAACAAAAAAAGAACGAGAGCACTAAGTATAAAATAATCGGAGTGACTTTAGAGACGAGGCCGGACTATATAAACGAAGACGAGTTGATCGAGATGCGAGAATTAGGAGCTACAAGGGTAGAGCTTGGCGTGCAGGCCCCTGACGATAAAATATTAAAGAAGAATAAGCGCGGACATGGAGTCAAAGAGGTAGTCGAGGCCACGGCTCTTTTGCGCGCTTTCGGATTTAAGATCACTTATCATCTGATGCCTGGCTTACCGGGGTCAACGCCAAAAAAAGACTTAGACATGTTCAAGATGATATTTTCCGATCCACACTTTCAACCAGATCAGATAAAATTCTATCCAGCCGTCGTAGTTAAAGGCAGTGAATTATATAAATGGTGGAAGGCTGGAAAATATAAACCATATTCGAATAAAGAACTAGAAGGCTTGATCGCTGATTGCAAGGCCGCGATTCCGGAATATGTCCGCATCATTCGTCTGATTCGCGACATTCCTGGAGAGTCTATAGAAGCCGGAAACAAAGTGACTAACTTGCGCCAAGTCATGGAGCAAAGAGGTGTTAAGTGTCATTGTATACGTTGCCGCGAGTGTCGAGGAGAAAAAATTTCCGATAATAATTTGGAAGCGATCGAATATGAGGTAATTGGTGGGCATGAATTTTTTATTCAATTCGTTTCTAAAAAAGACAGAATGCTTTACGGATTTTGTAGATTGTTTTTGCCGCAGTTAAAAAATGAAAACAAAATTCCAAAGATCGATTCTGAGATTTTTTCTTTTTTAAATAACACAGCGATAATAAGAGAGCTGCATGTCTACGGAGAGTTGACCCCGATTGGAGGGAAGAAGAAGACGCAGCATTCTGGCTTAGGAAAAAAACTTTTAGCCAAAGCCGAAGACTTGGCGCGTAAGAATAAATTTAACTCGATAGCCGTTATTTCTGGTGTCGGCGTGAGAGGTTATTATAGAAAGAACTCCTATAAGCTTAAAAATGGGTACATGGCCAAGTCTTTAATTAAAACGAAGGCGATTTAGTGTGGTTGTTCTCTGATGATTTTTTAGATATACTATTAACCTGGTTAATATTAAAGAAAATGCTTTTAACTCAACATTTGTTGGTCGGCGCAGCTATTGGTCGGCACGTAGAAAATATTTGGTTGGTGATATTTTTTTCTTTTCTTTCTCACTACATACTGGACATGATCCCGCATCGGAGCATGCCTTATATCAAGGGCTATAAAGAGAGTGGTCTTAAAGGAGTTAGAAAAAAAGAATTAGCCATCAAAGGGATCGAGCCGTTGCTGGGTCTTTCCATATTCATTCTTTTCGTTCACGCCAATCCTGGCTATTCTTTTCATATGTCGGTTGGTGCGTTGTTCGGATTCTTGCCGGATCTTTTTACTTTTATTATTTGGAAAAAAGATCTTAAGCGTTTCGATAAGTTTGTTCCTCGCCCAGGCATTAAGTGGTATCGTCAGACCAAGACCTTGGTTTGGGGGATAGCCACGCAGGTAGTTGTGTTCTTAATAGCTTCATATACAATTTTTAAATAAAAGATCGCTGGCTTAAATGCTGGCGGTTTTTGTTTTTGGTCGCGTTCGGCATGTCTTTAGTTTTTTTGGTGGTGTATAATATAAATATGAAAAAGCTTTCACTTCCCCAAGACGGCAAGCCTCATAATAAAATAATCGAGTGGTGGTATTTTAATGGACACTTGAAAGGCGATGATGGCAGAGATTATTCTTTTATGGATTGTCTCTTTAAGGCAAATGCCAAGAAGGTTAAAATTCCGTTATTCAAAATACCACTAAAGACGGTTTATTTTTCGCATTCGATATTATCAGATATAGAGAGAAAGAAAGTTTATCCAGTGATCGATTATGTAGTGATACCGTCGCGCCAAAGTTTTAAACGGCCATTAATGTTCGTCGAATATATAGCAGCCGACCCGATCGATGTTTTGCGTGGGTTCGTCGTCAATCTTATAAAAGAAACGAAGCTGTTTGATTTTAGAATTAAAACCGAGAACTTCGATTTAAGCCTCAAATCAAAGAAGTCTCCATTATTGGAAGGCGGAAGGGGTTTTTTAAATTTGCATGGGCGCAAGACTTATTATTATTCTTTGACCAGTCTCGATGCTGAGGGACAGATATATATAGGAGATAAGACAGTTAATGTAAAAGGAAAAGCTTGGATGGACCATCAGTGGGCGGACACTCCATATAACAAAGATCGTTGGACGTGGTTTTCTATACAGCTTGATAATGGGCTGGAGGCGATGATCGTTGAGTATGGAGATAAAAAAAGAGACGCCCTGGCCGACCTGTGTCTTCGCAACAATAAAGCGGAGCACTACAAGAATGATGATATTTTAATTTCTCCGGTCGGCAATAAGTGGAAGAGTAAAAAGACTAAGGCGGAATACCACCTTTCTTGGCGCATCGAGATTCCGGCTAAAAAGATGGTTTTAGAGATAGAGCCAATGATCAAGGAACAAGAAATGGTCTTTGGGGCCTTAAATTACTGGGAAGGGCCGATTCAGGTCAAGGCCAAAGTCAATGGCAAGACTATAAAAGGGAAAGGGTTCTTAGAGCTCGTTGGTCGACCGTCAAAATATGGTGCCATGGGGATGTTGAAAGATGTTTATAAGACGGGAATCAAAGAGGAGATAAAAAAAATATTTCATCATTAAATTTAAATCGTTGCCGCCGCAGTCTTTGTTCGGACTGCGGTTTTTTTGTGTTATAATATAAAAATCAAGTTACTTTTGTTCTTGCTAGTCGTATATTTATATATAACTATAAAAATATGAAAAGAACTCTTAAAATTAGATTGGCGGCGGCCATTGTTTTGTCGTCGCTAACTTTGAGCGGCTGCTCTTGGACGGCCAACAAAAAACCAGTTACGACCCCTCCTGAAAAGATCGAGCAAACCGATCAAAACAATCAAACGGAAGAAGTCTCTCCAGAGATTCAGCAAAGTCTGGACGAACAAAGCAAGGTTAAGAAGTTTAAAGACTATGAAGAGTTAGCTGCCTTTTTAGACGAGGGGCCAGCGGGAGCTAGCTATGGCTATTCCAATGGGCGTGGGTTCGTTGGAAGTGTTAGAACGGATATGGCCATGGAAAAGTCTGTGGCTCCGACCGCAGCTGTCGATATCGCTATGCCAGCTCTGGCCGTCAACGAAGTCATTAGTGAGCAGAGTTCTGGTGGTAGTCAGGATTTTTCTAAGACTAATATCCAAGTCGAGGGAGTCGATGAGTCTGATATAGTCAAAACGGACGGAGAGTATATATACGCTGTGTCTAATAATGATCTTTTTATCGTTAAAGCTTATCCAGTGGATCAGATGGAGATAGTTTCTAAGATTGCTTTCGAGTCCCGCCCCCAAGATATTTATATAAGTGGCGACCGCCTGGTTATCTTTGGTAATAATCAGGTTATTTACAAATCCGATCTCTACCAGAATTTTCGTCGCCAATCACCTTTCACTTTTTTGAAGGTTTTTGATATTAAGGATAAGAAGAATCCAAAGCAGGTAAGGAGCTTGGACTTTGAGGGCAATTATTTCGATTCACGTCTCATTGGCGACTATGTTTATTTTGTGACCAACAACTACAATTATTATTATTTGCCGACCGACCCGATCATTCCTCGTCTCTTGGAGGACGGAGAGGCAGTATCGACAAAGTGCAGCGGCAATGCCAAGTGTTTCGCTCCGGAGGTCTATTATTTCGATATCCCTTATGACTCCTATAATTTCACTCAAGTCGCATCGATCAATATAAAGAATCCGGAAGAGAACGTGAAAGGAGAGATATATGTATTATCCGGTGGTCAAAATATGTATGTATCGCAGGACAATATTTATATCGCCTATACTAAATATGTCAGTGAGTATCAGTTGACCATGATGGTTTTAAAAGAAATGGTCTTGCCGAAATTGGCCCAGTCGCAACAGGACAAGATCAAAGAGATCGAATCGGTTAAGAATTATATATTGAATGACAATGAAAAGATGTCGAAGATATCGATGATCGTCGAAAGGTATATGGCTTCGCTTTCTTCTGATGAGCAAGACCAGTTGCAAGGAGAATTAGAGAAGAGAATGAAGGATAAGTACCAAAGCATCGCTAAGGAATTAGAGAAGACAGTCATTCACAAGATAGCGATCAATAAAGGAGATTTATCCTATAAAGCTTTTGGTGAGGTGACTGGCTCTGTCTTGAATCAGTTCTCTATGGACGAGTCGAATGGATATTTCCGCATCGCCACCACCAAGAATCGTGCTTGGTCACAGTATGCCAGCGATGATGAAAAAGATTCTTATAGTAATGTTTATGTTTTGGATGAGAACATGAAAGTCGTCGGATCGCTGGAGGACTTAGCCAAGGGCGAAAAGATATACTCGGCTAGGTTTATGGGTAATCGTGTTTATTTGGTGACTTTCGTGCAGACAGACCCATTATTCGCTATCGATCTTTCCGATCCGACAGCCCCCAAGGTCTTAGGAGAGCTTAAAATACCAGGATACTCTAGCTATTTGCATCCTTATAACGATAACTTGCTGATTGGTTTTGGTAAGGATACGGCCGCTAGCGAATGGGGTGGAGTTAAAACTAAAGGACTAAAGTTGTCTTTGTTCGATGTCTCTGATGTGGCCAATCCTAAAGAGGTTGATACTTATGTCGTCGGTGACGCTGGCAGCGACTCGATCGCCTTAAGCGATCACAAGGCTTTCCTTTTTTCAAAAGACAAAAATTTGTTATCTGTGCCGGCGACAATAACCGAAGACAAAGAGGGTCGAGGCTGGGGGCAAATGGTCTTTTCCGGCGCTTTGGTTTTCCATGTTGACGAATCAGGTTTTGAGCTTAAAGGGAAGATCGATCATTCCGATGGAGGTAAGGCTGGTATCCAGGATTGTTGGTGGGGGTACTGCTATTATGACAATAATGTTTTAAGGAGTCTTTATATCAGCGACGATCTCTATACTTTCTCCAATAAATATCTTAAGGTTAACTCATTAAGCGATTTGAAGGAGCTAAAGAAGATGGAACTCAAAAAAGAAAAGAAAAGCGGAGATGATTTTACGGTAGTTAACTAAGGCAAGTGTGGCGGTGCTAAAAACTTATTAAATCGTTTTTTGGTCGCCGGTATTAAACCTGACATAATCAATATATAAAGATGATCATATGAAAAGAAAAAATGCTTTAAAGACTATTTTAGCGATCTCGATCGCTGGGATGTTGTTCTCTGGCTATCTTTCTTTGGAAGAGTTGACGCGCGGTGTTTGTCCGATGGGTGGTTGCCCATCGATCGCCGCTATTCCGGCCTGTGTTTATGGCTTCGTTATGTATACAGTGGTTTTGATCATTGCTATTGCCGGCTTAAAATCTAAAGAGCAGTAATTATGAAAAAAACTTTTTCTTTGTTTTTTCTCATTTCTTCTTTGTTGGTATTGTCCGGTTGTGGGAAGACGCCATCGCCAACATTCAAAGTCGAGGAGAATAGGGGTATCTCGATCGAAACAGTGGTCGAGCACAGCACTACTGATAATTGCTGGATAGTGATCAATAATAATGTATATAATGTCACTGATTTTATTTCTTCGCATCCTGGTGGAAAGGCCATAGTCGATGGGTGCGGTAAAGATGCTACAGAACTTTTTGAGACCAGACCCTCTGGCTCAGGGACTCCGCACTCCGATCGCGCCAGGACGATGTTAGAAAAATATTATATAGGATCTCTAAAAAGATAATATGTTCACACAAATCGCATTTTTCCCAATATTTGGGAAGCCGCTTATTATGTATGGTGGGATATTAACTTTACTGTGTCTATTGTGCACCGCATCCATTCCTGTGTTGCGAAAGAAATGGCCAGCTCGGTTCAATTTCAATCAGCACATCTTTATGGCCAGACTAACGATCGCACTGGCTTTACTACACGGATTTTTGGGGATAATGACTTATTTTTAGTGGTTAGTAAAAGGCATCGGACGTCGTTCCGGTGCCTTTTTGAATTAGATTTTGACAAGGTATTAATAAACAAGGTAAAATTAAAGTAATTTTATTAGGCTTTTTAATCGGCTATGATCTAACAAGAGTGAATATTATTTAGAAAAGGAGGTTTCAAGGCGCAAGGCCGATCTTTATGATTTTGGCGGCGCCGATTAAGAAAATAAAGCCATAAAAATGTTTAAATACGAAAATCTCAATAATAACGATAAAGAAGTCTTTTCTATAATAGAAAAGGAAGCATCTCGTCAGGCCGATGAACTAGAGATGATCGCTTCGGAGAATTATGTCTCGTCAGCCGTTTTAGAGGCTATGGGTTCGGTTTTGACCAATAAATATAGCGAAGGTTACCCAGGTAAGAGATATTACGGAGGCAATCAAGTGATCGACGAGATCGAGGTCTTGGCCGTTGAACGCGCGAAAAAATTATTCGGAGCCGAGCACGTCAATGTTCAGCCATTATCCGGTTCTCCTGCTAATGCCGCTGTCTATTTTGCTTTTTTGAAGCCTGGCGACAAGGTTCTTGGTATGCGCCTCGATCATGGCGGACACCTTTCTCATGGGCACTCCGTTAATTTTTCCGGCATGCTCTACAACTTCGTGCAATATGGAATAGATTCCGAGACCGGCCGTATCGACATGGACGAAGTGAGAATGATGGCCTTAAAAGAAAAACCAAAGATGATAGTCGTTGGCGCTAGTGCTTATTCGCGCGAAATAGATTGGGAAGGTTTTAAGAAAATAGCCGACGAGGTCGAGGCTTATACTTTTGCCGATATCGCCCACACCGCTGGGTTGATCGCCGCTGGCCAGATGGCTAGTCCGGTTCCTTTTTTTGACGTCGTTACGACCACTACTCACAAGACGTTGCGCGGACCAAGAGGAGCGATGATCATGTGCAAAGAAAAGTATGCGAAAGAGATAGATAAGGCGGTCTTTCCTGGAATGCAGGGTGGACCACATGATCATATAACCGCGGCTAAGGCTGTGGCTTTCGGCGAGGCTCTGAAACCGGAGTTTAAAGAATATGCCAAACAAACGATAGTTAATGCCAAGTCTTTGGCCGAGGAATTCATTAAGCGTGGATACCGAGTTATATCCAGTGGTACAGATAATCATTTAATGGTAGTCGATATGACTAGTAAGGGTTTGACCGGCAAAGAGGCGGAAAAGGCCTTGGAGGCCGTTGGTATATCGGTGTCTCGTTCGACGATACCGAACGACCCAAATCCTCCATATAATCCTTCTGGAGTTCGTTTCGGTACTCCAGCATTGACCACTAGGGGGATGAAAGAGGCGGAGATAGTTCAAATAGCCGATATGATAGATAGGACGATCGCCGCTCGCGCTGACGAAAATCAACTTTTCAAATTAAAGAAAGAGGTAAGGGAATTATGCTCAAAGTTCCCACTTCCGACCGCTTAAAGAATGTTAGAGACTTTAAAGGCTTGCGCGGTCATAGTGATATTTTTGGGCTGCGTTTCGCTGTTGGCGACTTTCATCAACAGCGTCAGCGATGGCGGTTTTCGTCCGTCGATCGAAATAAGCTTGAATTAAAATAAAAATATGAAAAACAAAATTCGTCTCCTTTTCGGTGTAGCCGCCGTTTTTCTCATTTCTGTATCTAGCATAATCTGGTATCTTAATTCTGGCAGCTGTGACAGTGGTAAGTGCGGACCGGCAGAGGCCATGGCCAGCATTACTTATTCCGTTTGCGTAACGGGCGACAGCATAGCTTATGGTACTGGCGATTCGGCTGGCGGTTGGGCTGATAGATTGGAATATTATCTTTTAGATAGATATCCTGGAAGTTCGGTTGGTAACTATAGTTTACCAGGGGCTACGGCTTTAGGAGTTAGAGATCTTTTTGATTCCGGTTGTGGTTCACAGGGGGCTGATATCACTATCGTCGCCGTTGGCATTAACGATTCGGCTCGCTCGATGCAGTCAGATGTTTTTAAAAACAATCTGACGGAGATATATAAGAAAGCCGCAAAGAGCTCTAACAAGGTCGCATTTGTCGGCCTGACCAACGTAGTAGAGGATCGTCTTAAGGGGCTTAATTATAGGAATTCAAGTATCGCTTCTTACGATGAACAACTCAAGAACATCGCAGCTGAATTAGGAGCCGATTATATAGATATGAATGGAATTCTTGATGATGGAGATATTGGAGAAGATGGTTTGCATCCCAATGATTTCGGTCATGAGAAGATATTTTTAAAAGTAAAGGATTACGTGGAAAGCACCACTAAATAAAAAAATGAAGATAGTCGATGGTAAAAAAATAGCCGACAGAATAAAAGACGAGGTCGTCGCCGAGATATTGCATTGCAATGGCGGCGACGCTTTTTGTTCTCACCGACCCTCACTGGCCATTGTTCTGGTTGGTGAACGGCCAGACTCGGTTTTATATGTTTCCTTAAAAGAGAGGGAGGCTAAAAAAGTCGGAGTCGATACTAGTTTATATCGGTTGGCGGCAGACATTCAAGAGAAGGAGTTAGAAGAGACGATTCGTTTTTTGAATAGCGACGATTCGATCGATGGGATACTTCTGCAATTGCCCTTGCCAGAAGGGTTCGATACTGATCGCATAGTGGCACTGATCGATCCAGAGAAAGATGTGGATCGCTTTCATCCGGAGAATGTAAAGAAGTTCGGTCAGGATGACATACTTCCTCCTTTGGCTCAGGTGGTTTTAGAGGTTTTAAGTGACACAGGTTTTAACGCCGAGGGTAAGTCAGCTTGTATTGTGGTCAATTCTGAGGTCTTGGGGTTCACTATGGCCAAGGTGTTGGAAGACAAAGGAGTTTTGACCAAGGTCGTTTCTTCACAAGACGATGATTTAGTTGATGTCTCGTCGAAGGCCGACATTCTTATAACGGCAGTCGGGCTTCCTGGTTTGATAAAATCCGAACATATAAAGAAAGGCGCATTGATCATAGATATCGGCATAACAAAGGAGGCAGACGGTAAAGTCTATGGCGACGCTGATGCTGAAAGCGTTAAGGATAAGGCGGAGTGGCTAACACCAGTTCCAGGAGGAGTCGGACCAATAACCATTGCCGCAGCCCTGAAGAATGTTCTGGAAATTTGGAAAAAGAAAATCAAAAAATAATAAAAATACCGCCAGTTTTTACGCAGGCGGTATTTTATAAAATAAAATCGATCAGAAGGTTGTTATGGATGAAAATTTAGACCAAAATTTTAACTAATTTTAAAACAAATAACAACGACTTCGCATATACCTTGTTACGCAAAATGTTGCTCGCTCCGCTAACGCTCGCGAGCCATCTCTTTTGCGTAACGTGGCGCGCTTGGCAGCACCTGCTAGGCTTCCGTGTTGCTCCGCTTCGCTCGCAACACTTCGCCTAACAGCTGCTTATGCGAAATGCCCGTCTCCGAATTCGCTGTCGCTCTTCGGATCCGAGCACTTCGCATCAAGCGCGCCACGTTGTACGAAATAAATTTTTTATCTTTGTGGCAGTTTTAAAGTTGGTGATTTAAAAAGGGGTAGAAAATTTGATTTTTTTATTAATTTTTAGGGGGAATAAGGTATTTTTTCTGCTTTTGGAATTGCAGAAAAAAGTATATATAAATATTTTTGAAATATCTATGAAGAAACAAATGACTGTGTTAACAGTGGTTAGAAGTATGTTTGATGGTGTTAGTCGTAAACCATCCGAAAAAGAGTATAAACTATTGCAAATTCCTGAGTACAGAATATTTAAACGCAGACATTTTTCTAATGTTTACATGGCGCTTATTTTGTATTTAACAAAACTCTCAATTCCTAAGGCATTTCCAAAAGAGGCCGTTGATGTATTAAATGTCTTCAATAAGCTATACAATTTTGTATACAAGGATCAAAAAGTACTTAAAGAGGATGTTGAAAAAGATCTTCTGATATTTCAAAAATTAACAGATTTTTCTTTAGAAGACCCGTTTATTTATGTCGCAAAAAACATTGTAGAAAGGTTTGAGAAAAGGCCAAGAAACGTGCTTTTTATGTCAATGTTAAACGACTGCATTAATTCATTGTTTGCTAGTTTTATAAAAATTGGTGAACAGGTTGAAATAATTACAAACCAAGAAGATGAGGAGATAATTAATAAGATGATTATGAAAAAATAAGAACAGAGGTTAAATTTATAAGCTAATTGAAATTTTATGAGAATAAAATTATTACGTTCACTTTTGTTTTTGTCATTAATCTTTGTGGTTAGTGGATGTTCTTTTGTTGCTGAAAGCAATGAAAATATTAAAAATTTTAGTGAATCGCTTGATTTAAAAAATAAAGCTACGGAAATCTCAAATAAAGCGGGTGACGAAAAAAGACAGTTCACGGCAGATGAATACACGAAGTTTTTGGAATATCAGAAGAGTTCTTTGGAAAAGGCAAAAACCGTTGATATAGAAAAATTGAATAATGACTATAAGGATTTTGGTAATCAGTATAAAGAAAATTTTATCGGAGGATTGGCGTTAGTAATAGTCGGCTGGGAAGAACGTAATAATGATAAATTAATGCAAGGACAAATTTTAAGTGATAAGTGGTGGAGCTGGTACGACACTAATATAGAGAAGATTAAAAAATTGAAATAATTATTCAAAAAGGAGTTTTTTATTTTGGGCATTCACCCCTAACCCCTCTGCCCAAAATAAAAAACAAAAAAATCAAATTTTCTTAGATGCAGTTCAGAGCTTAGCTCAACAAAAAACAAGATAAAAAATTTACATCGCACAACAAGGAATATCTGGTTCAATAATTTTTCAATATAAACGATAATAAGGAATGAAAAATTATTTCACCCATATTTTTGCTCCGCTATCGCTGCACAAAAACATCAGATATTCCTGACTGTTACGCAAAATGTTGCTCGCTTCGCTATTCGCTCGCGAGCTATCTCTTTTGCGTAACGTGGCGCGCTTGCCAGCACCTGCCAGGCTTCTGTGTTGCTCCGCTTCGCTCGCAACACATCGCCAAAGCAATTGCTTGATGCGACGCACCAACCAAAAGGTGTCTGCGCCAATCCTTGTTTTTATTACAAAAAGAGTTTTTTGATTACAATTACTTGACAATTATTTTTTTATAGTTTACAATTATATTACAATTGAATTGTAATATATGATCAATAGAGAAAAAATAATAGAATTAGCCAAAATAAATAAAAAATTAAAAACGTCGGATGTTTCTACGGTTTTTAATGTTTCTAGGCAGTACGCTAATTCTTTGATTAATTCTTTGGTTTTGGAGCATAAACTGCTTAAATTCGGGTCGACCAAGAATTCTTTTTATGTCTTGCCCGACATCGCTTCCAAGGAGTCAGAGCTCATTCCTGATCATTTTGAAAAAAAATTATCCAATCATAAGTTGGAGGAGCATAAAGTTTTGGATGAGTTAGAGAGAAAATTCCCTCCTTTGGCCGAGTTGCCGGAGAATGTCAGGAGTATCTTCGTCTATGCCTTTTCTGAAATGCTTAATAATGCCATTGAGCATTCCGAATCTGAGACAATAAACATCTCGGTATCGGTTCGTGATAAAAAACTTTTTTTTACGGTTAATGACTTCGGTATCGGCGTGTTTAGAAATATTAAGCAAAAAAAAGGGTTAAATTCAGAATTGGAGGCAGTTCAAGAGTTGCTTAAAGGAAAGATGACGACCATGCCAAAGTCCCATAGCGGTGAAGGGATATACTTCACTTCTCGCGCCTCTGATTTTTTTGCCTTAGAGAGCTTCGAATATGATTTGATCGTCGACAACAAGATCGACGATGTGTTCTTTGGCCAGTCTAAGAGGTCTAAAAAAGGAACCAAAGTCGTTTTTTCTATCGCTATTGATTCAGGGCGACATCTTATAGATATTTTTAATAAATACACTATCGAGAATGACGATGGCGTGCCTGGTTTTGATAAGACGGAAATAAGAATAAAGATGTACACCGTCGGTGGTGTGCATGTATCGCGCTCTCAGGCTAGGCGTCTTTTGTTCGGGTTGAATAAGTTTAAATCGATCATTTTTGATTTTTCCGGTGTGCCCATGATAGGACAGGCTTTTGCCGATGAAGTTTTTAGGGTCTTCCGTGAAAAATTTCCTGATATAAAATTGCAGGCGATAAACACTAATGATGCCGTAAAATTCATGATCGATCGTGCCGATGGTGGAATATCGACTAAATAATTCAACGTCTTTCGCTAGTACTTTTTACAAAAAGAAGGGAGGGGTTATGAAAGACTCATCGATTCATTTGCGGATCGACAGACCGACGTCCATACCGTCTGTTGTACTGATCAGAGTAGATAGAAGCGTCGTTCAGATGAAAAAGATCGAGAATGGAGACAGCGATAGTAGTTTGTTGTTCTCCGCGTCTCCGATCATAAGCCATCAAGGGACGAGTAAGCGCAGACTGATGTTCTCTTACTCGCTTTCCCCGAAACCAATGCCGGATTGGCCATTTGTGCCGGCGGGTGAAGTCGAGTTGGATAAGAAGAGGGTTTATCTTTTATTGGAGAGGGGTCGATGAATGTTCGTTCTTTAACAGTCATTGCCAGTTCGTTGGACGGCGGTGACTTTTTTTACCGCTATTGCTTATTAGGGGTGTTTTTTATATCATTAGAGTTTACAAGGATAGATTGATGTTCGAGCAAAAAATATAAATAAAAATGGCTGATTTTAAACAAAAAAAGGAACAAGCAAAGGAATTATTGAGAATCCACTACGGATTCTCGTCTTTTCGTCCTGGACAAGAAAAGGCCGTTGACGCCATTCTTTCTGGTAAGGATGTTTTGGTCGTTATGCCGACCGGAGGTGGAAAGTCGCTTATATATCAGTTGCCGTCTTTAGTATTGGATGGAGCTACTATAGTCATCTCTCCGCTGATCGCCTTAATGAAAGATCAGGTCGATTCTATGAATAGAGTTGGTATTCCGGCCACCTTTATCAATTCTTCTATTTCTCCTGATGAGGCACGAGAACGCCTCAATGCTGTTAAACAAGGTTTTTATAAGTTGCTTTATATAGCCCCGGAGCGTTTTTATAATGATGAGTTCGCTGCCTCTTTGGCCGGTCTGAATGTTTCGTTATTTGCTGTCGACGAGGCTCACTGCATCTCGCAGTGGGGTCATGATTTTAGACCGAGCTATATGAAACTTTTTCGTGCAGTCGAATTGTGCGGCCGTCCTCCAATTGTCGCCTTGACGGCCACGGCCACTCCAGAAGTCAAGGAAGATATAATGAAACAGCTCCACATGTCCGAACAAGAGAGGGTGGTGACTGGTTTTGCACGCCCGAATCTACAGTTTGGAGTCGTAAAGGCTAGCGATTCACAGAAGCTACAAATGATAGTCGATGCCGTTCAAGGCGTGGAAGGTTGTGGAATAATATATACCGGCACGCGCAATAAGGCCGAAGAGCTGACCGATAAATTACTTGAGGCCGGAGTCGAGGCTGTCTTTTATCATGCTGGCATGGATGCCGAGAGTAGAAGTTGGACGCAGGATAATTTTTTAAAAGGCAAAACTAAAGTTATAGTCGCCACCAACGCTTTTGGTTTGGGTATAGACAAAAAAGATGTGCGTTTCGTGATCCATCATGATTTACCAGGGACGATCGAGGCCTATTATCAAGAGGCTGGGCGCGCCGGACGTGATGGGCAGCCGTCTTTATGTCTAATGTTCTATGCCCCTAAAGATCGTTTTTTGCGCGAGTTTTTTATTCAGGGTGATAACCCGTCGCCGGAGACGGTCTTGGACATATATCAGACACTATTGAATTATGAGACTGATAGAATATTCACAACTTATTCAGAGATCAAAGAGGGGCTCTCTAATGATGTTCCAGACATGGCCGTCGGCACCTGTTTGAAGATATTGGAAAGAGAGGGATATTTGTCTCGGTCGTCAGAGAAGAACAGCCCGGCTTTTTTGAGGATGGTCAACGACTATAAGACCACCTTAGATTTTGTTTCCAAAAAAGCTAAAAAGCAATTAGAGATACTGGAGAAGCTGAACAATCGTTTCGCTTCCGAACTCTTCGAGGGTTGGCAGCTTGATCTTGATGAAGTTTCTGGCACTATCGATGTAGGTCGCGAATCATTGGTTCGTGCTATAAATAGTTGGAAGAAGGCGGAGCTAGTGGAGTATGACCCGCCCAAGAGGGGAACAGAAATAAGGATATTAAAGCGCGTCGAACGAGATGAGGTAAAGATTGATCTAGCGGCTCTAAAAGAAAAAGCGCGTCGAGCCTATCAGAAGTTGGACGACATGGAGGATTATGTCTATACTGTTGGTTGTCGCCCTCAATATATATTGGATTATTTTGGAGAGTTGAGTGCGAAACCATGCGGTAAATGCGATAATTGTTTGACTGGCGGCCGTAGGCAGGAGCTGGATTCTCGCCGGCGGAAATTGGAAGAAGGTGATGACATTGAGGTTGATGAAGATAAGCGTAGTCGCACAAAGAGGTTCTGGGGCAAAAGGACAGAAGCGTTGCCTAAAACAGATTTTAACGACATGAAAGTTAAAAAAGAAGTCATGCCGACCAAATTGACGCAACTGGAGACGCTAGACCTTTTTCTTAAAGGTAATAAGATCGAAGAAATAGCCAAGACGAGAGACCTTACTATCAACACCGTCACTGACCATCTATGCTTTTTAATAGAGAAGGGTTTGATAAAAAATATCGATGCCTTGGTCGACAAGAAAAAACAGACTAAAATATTAGCCGCCATAAAAGAGGTTGGAGTTGAAAAGTTAACACCGATAAAAGAAGAGCTCGGAGATGATTTTTCCTGGGAAGAAATAAAGATCACTAGGGCTTATTCAAGAAAAAAATGAACAAAGACAAACAAAACGAGATACTTAAAATAGTTAGAAACAATTACGAAGAGATAGCTGAGAGCTTTGACGAGACCAGAGAAAAACCGATTTGGCCGCCGCTTTTGGAAATGCTTAAAGAAGTTAAGCGCGGCGAACGCGTTTTAGATGTCGGTTGTGGCAATGGCCGCATCCTTAAGGCTTTGTCTGAGCAGGGAGCTGAATATGTCGGGGTCGATCAAAGCCAACGTTTAGTCGATATATGTCGCCAGAAATATCCACGCAGTAAATTCGAGCGTTTGGATATAGCTAATTTGGGAGGTCTTTCTGATTATGATTTTAACTGGGTGTTTTGCGTAGCGGTCTTACATCACTTGCCGGGTTTTGATATGCGCTTGAATGCCCTGAGGCAATTAAGAAACAAGATAGACGATGACGGTAAAGTCGTGATCACGGTTTGGAATATGTGGTCAGAGACAAAGTTTAGAAAGATGATTTGGAAATTTTTCTTTTTGAAACTACTCAAACGCAATCCAATGGATTTTGGTGATGTTCTCTTTGATTGGAAGCGCGGTCCGGCCACTAGCAAGAGGTATTATCATGCTTTTAGGCGTCATGAGTTAAAAAAATTAGCAAAAAAGGCTGGCTTTAAGATCGAAAAAATGTTCAGGGATCGCTTCAATTATTATTTGGTGCTGACTAAATAAATGCTTGTTTGATTGTTGAGTTATGATTAACTACCCACTATTGGTGGGTAGTTTTGTTTTGATAAATAAAAAAGCCTCCTTAAAACAAGTTTTTGTCAAGTATCAAGGTTGATTTTTTGGTATTTGACAGTCTTTATTAAGAGTGTTATCATATTATTTCTGGCTAGTTGTTCCTACGGACAATTAGCCATTTTTATTAAAAGTAGACAATTAAATATCGCGCCCCGATAAAAGGCGCACATACAAAATTTATGTCAGAACTATCTAATGCCATCCGCGCAGTTTGCGAGGAGAAGGGCCTTTCCTATGACTCTGTTATCGAGACCATAGAAATGGCTTTGGCCGCTGCCTATCGCAAGGATTACGGTCAAAAGAACCAGAATGTTAAAGTCGAATTCAATCCAGAGACCGGTGATACTAAGATTTTCGACGTTAAAACTGTCGTTGTTGACCTGCCTGATGACTACTTCGATGAAGAAGGCAAGGTGAGCGAAAAGTATCGTCCAAGAAAAGAAGAAGGAGAGGATGGCATGGAAAATGCCACAGCCTCAGAGGATGATGTTATTTCCGAAGAAGATGAGGACGTTATAAAATTCAATCCTAAGACCGAAATTCAGCTTAAAGATGCTTTAATGGTTAAGCACGATGCCGGACTTGGCGAGGAGATAATCACCGAATTGACGGCTCCTAAGGAGTATGGTCGCATGGCCGCTCAAACCGCCAAACAAGTCATTATCCAGAAGTTGCGTGAAGCCGAGCGCGAGATGATCTTGGATGAATTTAAAGATAAAGAGAATGAAGTCGTCACTGGCATCGTCCAGCGCCGTGAAGGACGCAATGTCTTGGTCGACATGGGCAAGGCCGTTGGTCGCTTGCCAATGGAAGAACAGATCTATGGTGAGTATTATGAGCCTGGTGACAAGATCAAAGTCTATGTTAAGGAGGTCCGTTCCGGTAATCGCGGTCCAGAGATAATATTGTCTCGCACTAGCGAGGAGATATTGAAGAAGGTCTTCATGATGGAAATCCCAGAGATCTCCAATGGTATTCTTGAGATCAGGGGCGTCGCTCGCGAGGCCGGATCTCGTTCTAAGGTCGCTATTTGGACCGATGCCGACAATGTCGATCCGATCGGTTCGTGTGTTGGTCAGCGCGGTAGCCGCATTCAAACCATTACCAGTGAGCTTGGAGGAGAACGTATCGATATCGTTAAATACGACGACGATCCTATAAAATTTATTTCCAATTCTCTTTCTCCAGCTAAAGTTTTAAGCGTAACTCTCGATCAATCTGAAAAGAAGGCTTTGGTCAAAGTTCTGCCAGATCAACTTTCCTTGGCTATCGGCAAGAAAGGACAGAATGTTCGCTTAGCCGCTCGCTTGACCGGTTGGAAGATAGATATTATGGAAGATGGCGACGGAACTTCCGAGAAATTGACCGCGCAAGAGGCCGACGAGGCTGCTGGCGAGGCTGAAGATACTGCCAGTTTGGCCGACAAATTAGCTCAGCCAGTTGAAGCTGGCGAGTCTTCCGAGTCTGAAGAGAAGCCAAAGAAACGTGGTCGCAAAAAGAAAGAGGATTCTGAAGATGAAAGCGAAGAAGAGTCTTCTGAGGCCGAGGAATAATAAAAGTTAAGTTAATCCTTAAAACAAAAATATGATATACGTCATCGGGCATAAATCTCCGGACTTGGATAGCGTGGCCGCGGCCATAGCTTTAGCCGATTTTAAAAATAAAGAGGCTAACTCCAATGATCACACTCCAGCCATTGCTGGCGATGTCAACAAGGAGACCGCTTATTGTTTGGAGAAATTCGGCTTTTCCGTCCCAGAGAAAATAGAATCTTTAGATGGTAAAGAGGTTTTTTTGGTCGATCATAACGAGGAGACCCAAATCGCCGGAGGCGGCGTTGGCGCTGAGATCGTCGGTGTTTGGGATCATCACAAAATAGCTTTTAAATGCGACAAGCCGATCGAGTTTAAAAACTTACCATGGGGCTCAACGGCAACTATAATCGCTCAACATTATTTTTGGAAAGAGATAGAGTTGTCTAAAGAATTAGCTGGTCTATTATTGTCAGCTGTTTTGGTCGATACAGTCATAACCAAATCACCTACCTGCACAGAAGTTGACAAGAAGATCATCCCAGAGCTGGCTAAGATAGCCGGAATCGATGATTGGCAAGCTTTTGGAATGGAAATTTTTAAGGTGCGCGGCGCGGTTTCGGAGATGAGAGATGAGGATATCATAAAGAATGATTACAAGGATTTCGAGTTCAAGGCTGGTAAGTTCGGCATCGGACAGATCGAGACAGTCGACTTATCCGACTTCTCTTCACGCGAAGACGTGCTCGTTGCTGGTTTGGACAAGATTAGGGATGAAGGTGGCTATCACAGTGTCATTCTTTTCATTACAGACATAATGAAGGAAGGTTCTCAGTTTTTGATCTCATCTTCCGATATGCCTGCGATTGAAAAAGCTTTGGGAAAATCATTGGAAAACAATCGTGTTTATGTCGATGGCATTATGTCTCGCAAGAAGCAGGTCGTGCCGATGATGACAGAGGTGTTTGATAAATAAATCATAGAAGCAGAGAGTTAGGCGGAATATTTTAAAAAGACGCTCGTTTTCGCTCCGGCGGCGAAAACTTGCTCTACCGCTTCGTCCGAATTTTTTCCTTTTAGGAAGAACCAAGCAATTCAGACGAACGGAAGCTTTTTAAAACATCCCACCTAACTCTCTTTAGAAATATTATGAATATAGAAAAAAAGAAATTGGAGAAATCTCAAATTGAGTTTTCAGTAGAGCTTCCGTATGAGGAGTTCAAGCCGTTCGTGGAACAAGGAGCACAAGAGCTTTCAAAGGACGTTAAGATAGAGGGTTTTCGTCCTGGTAAAGCGCCTTTA
Source organism: uncultured Gammaproteobacteria bacterium (assembly GCA_964547855.1). Lineage (GTDB taxonomy): Bacteria > Patescibacteriota > Patescibacteriia > Patescibacteriales > WJLG01 > JBAZHE01. Next base: position 27,905 of record CAZJPG010000007.1, read on the forward strand.
AATATAGTTAAGGCCAAGGTCGGAGAAATGGCTATTTTGCAGCAAGCCGCTCATATCGCCATCAACAAGTTATTCGCCAAAATATTGGACGAGCATCTTAAAGAGGATGAGGCTATCGGTCAGCCAGCGGTTGATATCACCAAGCTAGCTCCGGAGAATCCTTTTGGTTTTAAAATAACCATGGCCATCTTGCCTTCGGTCGAACTTGGAGTCTATAAAGACTTGAAGGTTAAGAGAACCGTGGCTAAAGCCGACGATGAGGAGGTAAAGAGAACTATAGAATATTTGTGTGAGAGTCGCGCCAAGGAGGTTGCCGTGGATCGTGAGATCAAAAAAGGTGACAAGGTGATAGCTAATGTCGAAATGTTCTTGGACAATGTCCCGTTAGAAGGCGGTCAGGCTAAGGACACGACTATAATGGTCGGTAAAGAATATTTCGTGGCTGGTTTTGATGATAAGATCGTTGGAGCTAAAAAGGACGAAGTGAGAGAATTCACCCTTCCTTATCCAAAAGACTTTCATCAAAAGAATCTTGCCGGAAAGAATGTTGAATTCCGCGTCAAAGTTAAAGATGTATTCGAAAGAGAGGTTCCAGTTGCCGATGATGAAATGGCTAAGGCTTTTGGAGGTAAGGATCTCGCTGATCTTAAAGACAATATCAAAAAAGATGTCGAGGCTCATAAGAAGTTCGAGGCTGATCGTAAGACCGAGCTTGATGTCTTAGACAAGGTTCTTGCTGGAGCTAAATTTGGAGACATCCCAGAGATGCTCATTAATAACGAGTCGCAAAAGATGATGATGGAGCTCGAGGAGAATGTTAATCGCCAGGGCGGTAAGATGGAGGATTATCTAAAGAGCATTAAAAAAACCTCTGATCAATTGGTTATGGATATGCTCCCAGAGGCCATTCGTAGAGTTAAGACCGCTTTGATGATTCGCAAGATAGCACAGGTCGAGAAGATGGACGCCACTGACAAGGAAGTTGAGGATAAACAGAATGCGTTACTTGAGCAGTACAAGGGATATGCTAAGGTCGAAGATCGCATCAAGGACCCTGGGTATAAGACCTATCTCAAGAATTCAATTGTCAATCAGAAAGTGGTGGAAGGCTTGGTTAAGTGGAATGCTGAAGAAGAGAAAAAGGACAAATAAAGATAAAGCGATAATGCCCGATTCTTCTCTTGGTCGGGCATTTCGTTTGAGATGTTTTTGTGTAGTTAGTGTTTCTCGTCTGGCGAAATTTTGGACGATTTTTAGCGCCTTCGACGAAGAAATCTCACAACTTGCCCTGCTTTTAGCAGGGCTTCAAACACGTGAGATTTTTAACTTCGTCTCCGGCTAAAAATCGCTACAAATTTCGATTTCCTCAAAACATTAACTACACAAAAAATTTACTATGCTGTATATAATCGACGCCAATAATCTGTCCGGCAAACTCGGTTTGCTGGGTGAGGACGGTTTTGATAAGATACTTATCGACCGCTTAAAGGCGTATTTTGCTGGCAAGTCTCCCAAGGTCTTCTTGATCTTTGATTCAGTCGATCCCATGGGCGATCGTTATGTTGAGGATAATTTTGAGATCATTCGCACGCCGCGTGACGATTTCTATGATGGTGCCGATGATAAAGTATTGGAAATAGTCCTTGGTTATTTATCTGATGATGATTTTAAAGAAGAAATAGATGTTATAACCGACGACGTCGAGTTGGCGGAGAAATTGAAAGCGGCGATCGCTTACCATACTAAACGCAATCGCGTTAAAGTGGCCCGTTCTACGGAGTTCGCCGACAAGATGGATGCCAAGGTCGAGTCTTTGCTCTTAGCTGATTTGACAGATAAAACGGCCGCAGAGAATGATAGCGACGATTTAAATGCCGAGTTGTTGAAAATCTGGGGAAAAAACGATAGAGAAATGTAAAATATTGGAATAATTATGCCTATATTGGCCATAAACAAACGAGCGACATTCGATTATGAAATACTGGAAAAATACGAGGCCGGTTTAGTTTTGTTCGGTCATGAAGTTAAATCTGTGCGATCGGGTAATGTTTCTTTTAGCGGTTCTTACGTGACTTTAAAGGACGGCCCGAACGGTTTGCCAGAGGCTTATTTGATCAATGCTCACATCTCTTTATATAAATATGCCAGTACGGTCGAGGATTATGATCCGACAAGAAGTAGAAAACTGCTTTTAAATAAAAGGGATTTAGAGCGTCTTTTTGGCAAAAGAAAAGAGCAGGGCTTGACTCTAGTGCCTTTGCGTATCTATACTAAAGGAAGCTTTTTGAAACTGGAGCTTGGCATGGGTAGAGGCAAGAAGCAATATGACAAGCGCGACGATATGAAAAAGAAAGACCTTGATCGTGAGAAGCGGAGACTATTAAAAGGAGAGAGGCTGGATTAAGGGTGTTTGAATTTTGAAACAATTTTAAATTTTATAATTTTAAAATTGGGGATTGTTTGATAATTCAAGAATGCAAATTGAAAATCGATATTGGGGATGAAGGGAATCGATAACGAGATCCTTCTTTTCCGCGTGCAGGGCGCGTTGGGGCATCGCGTTAAAACGTCCCAAAGGCATAAATGCCAAAAACTTCGCGAAGGCCGCCTTCTCTTGGAAGGTTCCAGCTTTCGCTCCCGTCGCCGCTTAATAATTAAGCTTTGCGACGCATCCCGCTTCGCCACTCCTCTAACGGGGTTGGGGTGTCAAATCAGAGGATAGGGTATTACCTTAAGTCTTTTAGGTGGTTCCCCGAAAGCAACAAAGGGCTCGTCCGAAATTATTTCTCTCCTGACTTTTTAACTTCGGATTAAAAAAATTAAGCCGGGATAACCTTGTAGAAGCGCCGACAAGAACTTGTTAGACGCGGGTTCAACTCCCGCCATCTCCACGTAGTGTTTATTATTTTGTGCTTGCCGCGATGGCGGAATTGGTAGACGCGAGGGACTTAAAATCCCTTTCCATTCAACCGGAGTGTGGGTTCGATTCCCACTCGCGGCACAAAAGATCTTAAAGATTAGCAATTTAAAGTTAGCCAAATTTTAAAACTTGATTTTTATTGGTCTGTCTGATATTATAGATTTTGAAATTAGAGAATTGGTATTTTTTGAGAATTTCAAATTCAAGATTTGAAATTTATTTTTTTGCGGGTATCGTATAATGGCTATTATGCTACCTTGCCATGGTAGAGAAACGGGTCCGATTCCCGTTACCCGCTCACGAATTTCTTACAAGAAGCAGAGTTTGAAAACTCTGTTTTTTGTTTATTGTTTTTTTATTTTTTACCACCATTGTATTCGGTTGACATGACTCATTTTTGACGGTATATTTTTTCAAGCACTTTTACATTTCAAAAGGAGATCGTTATGGAACAAGCAGCTGTTCTTCGTGAATGTCTTGCGCAGCTTGCCAAGTTTTTTGGAAAAGTTTTTGTCGTTAAGATCGGTGGAGAGGCGTTGATAAGTCCTTGCTTCAAGCAAATGATCGAAGATCTTTCTCTGTTGGCCGCGACCGGAATAAAGATCGTCCTGGTCTTTGGTTCTGGACAGCAAATAGATGAAAGGATGCGAGTACAAGAACTTAAAATAACAAAGATCAACGGTCGCAGAATAACATCTCCAGAGGCTATGAAAATCGTCTCCGAGGTCGCGGATGAAGAGTATTATAAGATAGAGTCGATAGTAAAAGCAACTCAGTTGGGTGTAACGACTATTCGTTCTTTTTGTTCGGCAGAGCCGCTGGGAGAAGAAAATGAGTTGACCGGAGAACCTATCAAGGTTTTGGGTGGTGATATTTTGGGGCGTGGTTGTCTGTATGTCTTTAGTCCGGTCTGTATTCATTTAAGTTCTGTCGGAGAAAAAGATCGGTTTTTAAATGCCAACGCCGACGATGTCGCCATGACGGTGGCCAAAAGCCTTGGAGCTGAAAAATTGATCTTTTTGACTAATGTCGAAGGCGTGATATCTGACAATAAGTTAGTATCAAGCATAACGACGGTCGAATCGGAAAAACTTATAGAACGCGGAATTATTTCCGGCGGCATGATACCCAAGATCCGTGCGGCGGCCAGTGCTTTCTCTTTTGGGGTCAAGTCTTGTCATATCATTAGTTATAAAAACGGTTCGATCCTTTCTGAGATTTTGACCACAGTCGGTTCAGGCACCATGATAATAGCCTAAAACAAAACCGTCGAAGCATTTATTCGCTCGACGGTTTTTTATTTTATCTATATTCAGCTAAGTATATATCACTAGCCGTGCCTTTTTGCGTGGAGTAGACGACGGCCATGTTGCCGTGCAGTGATGTCGCCTTGAGACCAACATCCTCTTCTGTGACCGGAAAAGGAATTTCATATCCGGTCGCGGCCCTAGCGATATCAAAGGCGTCAGTCCAAGTCTTTCCATTGTCATAACTTAAAGACCCTTTGAGTCTTCCATTGGCGCCCATTGATGTCCATGTGGCTAAGAAAATATTGGCGCTGCCGGTTATTTGAAAATTACGATAGTATGAATTACTGGACTGTATCAAGATTCTTTCTGGTGACGAGAGATCGCTTCCGCCTAACACTATTCCTAGGTGCTTGTTAGCTTCGGATTCTGGGCCGTAGGAATAGGATCGCCCAAGAAAAACCTTTCCGTTTATAAACATCGCTGATTGAGAGCCAAGTCTAGTTTCGGTGGTATCGCCGCCTCTGATCTCTGAATAATTTGATCCTCCGTCAAGGCTTTGGAACATCCAATTGCTTCCAACTATGGTTATTTTTTGACCGGTCGCATAGGCCGCTGCCAGAATCCCGTCGCCGACATCCTTGACGTCATTTCCCCAAGTAGAGCCATCGGAAACAACTGAACGTATCTTGTAGGCACAACCAAAAAGTTGAGTGTTAACTTTGTAATTGAAGACGAGGACGTTCCCGTTTTCTCCTGTGATGATCGCCTCTGGATACGATGGGCTGCAAGAGCTGTCTTGATTGAGATAGGTCTTTATCATTCTCCATGAATTTCCATTGTCGAACGTTTCCATGATATGAGTCTGACCATTGCCAGAGACCGCCAACTTGCTTATATCGCCTTGAGCATCGAACCAAGGATGTGCTTTTTGGGCATTATTGACTAGCAATACTTCATTATTAAAATAAACCTCATTGCTTCTCCTGACGCGGTAGTATAGGTTGTTGTATTTGTCGGCATAGAATATCCATAGATCGCCTTTAGGGGAGTAATAGGCTTGAGGAACATAGCGATTCGAGGCTATTTTTTCTGAGCCTCTCCAGGCGAGATTTTCTGATGATACTACCTCTTCGCTTGTTGTTGATTCCTTTGGCTGAACGTTGGTATTTTCAGTTGAAGTAGCGACAGGGTTCTCAGTCGTATTATTACTCTCTTCTGTGGTTGTTGTAGATTCTTCGGTCGGCTTAGTCTTTTCGTCTGGAGTTGTTGTTGGGGTGGTGGTTGGAGTAGTTGATTTTGCCGATGGTATTTTATTTAAGTTGGCATTGGTTATGCCAAGTCCTTTGCTGCGCATTAAGGCAAAAGCGTCGGATGGACGTCCGAGATAGTATTTTTTAAAGTCCAAGGGGTTTATGTAGTAGGCTTCGCCGTTGGCTTGCACGGCTATCACTATTCTTCCGGCTAGCTTTTTAGCGAAGGACAAGTCTTTGTCTTTCTCATTCGGAGCGGCGATCTTAGCCAGGTCAGCATTGCTTATTCCAAGTCCATAGCTTCTCATGACCGCAAAGGCGTCAGCTGGACGTCCGAGATAGACTCTATTGCCAGACGATGGGTCGACATACCAAGCCTCTCCTTTGGACTCGACTTGAAGAAGGATCCTTCCCTTAAGGGAGGACGACATGGAGTCGGCGGCCATAGCCGTTAATGGGGTGGTGGCCATGAAAATAGCCGCCAGCAGAAAAAGATGTTTTTTTATCATAATAAATGGTGACCGCCTAAAGTGAAAGCGGTACTGATTAATAGTATACTACTAGTATATAACAAAACACGTGTTATAATAAGAGAAGATAAATTAATCAAAATATTGTATGGATATACAAGTTAAAAAGGCCACTGAAGACGACATTAAAGAGGCGGAGAATTGGGGTGATTGGGAGAAAGAAGTTTCGGAGTTCCCGTGGGAATATTCCGATAAAGAAACTTGCTACATAATGGAAGGTCGTGCGACCGTCACTCCGGAAAATGGCAAACCAGCTTCTTTCGGGCCTGGCGATCTAGTCGTTTTTCCTGATGGCGCTAAGTGCGTTTGGAAGGTGGAGGAACCAATTAAGAAAAAATATAAATTCGGCGATTAAGCCGATAAAGATATTAAATCATTGATATGAATATCACTCCTTTTATTTTTCGTAATTATGACATTCGTGGACGTTTACCAGAAGAGCTTGATGCCGAAAAAGTGAAAGCCATAGGCCGTTCTTATGGAACGTTTTTATATCGCCGCAAAATCTATCAAGCCGTAGTTGGACATGATTGTCGTCTGTCTGGCAAGGAGTTTAGTGCGGCTTATATAGATGGTTTAACATCTGCTGGAATAGACGTGATCGATATTGGCATGGTTATGACTCAAATGGTTTACTTTGCTCAATATTATTTTCAGACCAATGGCGGAACCATGATCACTGCTTCGCACAATCCTTGGAATTATAATGGATTTAAGATAGCCACTTCTTATTCCCAGACAACTTTAATACCAGATGTTCAGGAAATAAAAAAAGTTGCTCTAGAAGATTCTTTCTATAATGCTCCTCGAAAGGGTTCAGTGACCAAAGCTGATATTGGTGAAATATACAAAAAGGATGTTTTAAAGAGAGTGAAGTTAAAGAAAAAATTCAAGGTTTTGTTGGATTTTCGTCATGGCACACCTGGCATGTATATACCTGATATATTGCGCGAGGCTGGTTGTGAGGTGGTTGCTAAGAATGACAATGTTGATGGGCGCTTCCCCGGCGGCACTCCTGATCCAACAGATGAGCACTATATGCGCGGTCTTGGCGAGGAGGTTAAAAATGGTAATTTCGACATCGGTCTTTGCTATGACGGTGACGGAGACCGCATAGGCATGGTTGATGAAAGGGGACGTATCATGTGGAATGATATTATGGTGGCTATTTTCGCTCAAGAGATATTAGAGAGATTCCCTGGATCCAAGATCATTTATAACAATCTCTGTACTCAAATAGTCCCTTGGGCTATTAAACAGGCTGGCGGAGTGCCGATTATGTGGTTGACTGGCCATGCTTTCATTAAATCCAAAATAGCTAAAGAGAATGCGGCTTTTGGTGGTGAGCTTTCTGGACATTTCTTTTTTAAGGATAATTTTTATGGTCATGATGATGGTAGTTATGCGACTTTGCGCTTATTGGAATATATGTCCGAGAAAGACCAGAAGCTAAGCGATATTTTTGATCGTTATCCTAAATATTTTTCTTCACCAGAGATTAAGATCGGTTGCCCAGATGATAAAAAAATAGACGTCATTAAGACTTTGTCTGATAAATTTAAAAAGGACTTTCCTGAAGGGGTGATCAGTGATGATAAGGACATTCCTAATAATGATGGTGTACGTATCGACTTTGAGGATGGAATGATGATTTTCCGCTACTCTCAAAACGGCCCATATATAACGGTGCGTTTCGAGGCTAAGGATAAAGATGTTTATGAAAAAAGAAAGGAGTACGCTCGTGGCATACTAGAAGGCTATCCAGAGATGATCTGGGAGGATGAACTTTGTGTCAACCTTGACGCTTTGAAATAAGCCGGATATAATAAAATTTAATTTGGCTAATTTAAGATTAAACCCAATTTATGCGTCGTAGGTGGCACAAAACGAAACCAAAAGTAGAGGAAGTGAAATTTATTGTCAATGAATTCATTAGAGCTGACAAGGTTTTTTTGATAGACGATAATGGAGAAGCTCATAATGAAATTGATCTGGAAAAAGCGATAAAAATGGCCAAAGACGCTGAATTGGACTTAGTTTTGGTCAATCCTAAGGCCGATCCGCCAGTTGCCAAGATAGCAGATCTTGGACAATTGAAATATGAGACAGAAAAGCGCTTACATAAGCAAAAATTGGCTCAAAAGAAGATCGATACTAAAGAAATTAGACTATCTGTTCGCATAGGCGACCATGATTATAATGTCAGGCTTGAAAAAGCCAAGGAATTTTTGAATGATGGTGATAAGATCAAGGTTGAGGTTGTCCAAAAGGGTCGCGAAAGACAGCACCCAGAGATAGCTATTGACATGATAAAGCGTTTTGAGGCCGATTTACGCGCCACTGGCGAGTTTAATCTTGGTATGGAACAGCCCTTGACAAGAATGAACGGAAGGTTTAGTATAGTCTTAACGAATAAAAAATAATATTTGCTAAATTCAGGTGAATAGCCTGAATTTTATATTCAAGATATGCCGAAAATAAAGAATCACAAGGCCACTGCCAAAAGGTTCGCCGTCACTAAGAAAAAGAAGGTTATGAAGAGGAAGTGCGGACAGGATCATTTTAACTCTCGCGAGACTGGCAACACCAAAAGAAACAAGCGCCGTGACATCACTTACAGTAACAAACAGGATTCAAAGAATATCATCAACCTGATTCCTAATAAATAAACTCAAACCGGAGTAACCGTTTTGATAGTCTTAATAATATGCCTAGAGTAAAAAGAGCAGTTATTCATCTCAAAAAAAGAAGAAAATTACGTTCTAAGGTAAAAGGATATAAGTGGGGCAGAAAGAATACTGTCCGCCAAGGTAGAACCGCCGCTATAAAGGCTGGTGTTCATGCCTATGTAGATCGTCGCAAGAAAAAGCGCACTTTCCGTGCTTTGTGGCAGATCCGCATCAGCGCCGCTTTGGCTGAGCACGAGATCTCTTATTCTAAATTCATTGGCGCCTTAAAGGCCGCTAAAATTGAAATCGATCGTAAGGTCTTGTCTGATTTGGCCGCTAAAGAGCCAGCTGTTTTCGCTGCAATCGTCGAAAAGGCCAAAGCCGCTTCGACCGTTAAGACGGCCAAATAATTTTAGGCCGATTTGAACAAATAACGAAATAAAGCTATGATTTGGTTGAAGATAATTCAGATAGTAGTGGCCGTTCTCTTGATGTTGGCCATCTTACTTCAAAATAAGGGCTCAGCCGTTTCCGGTGTTTTTGGTGGTGGTGGCAATGTTTATATGACCAAGAGGGGCTTTGATAAATTTTTGGTCTATGCCACGATCGTTTTAGTGGTGATATTCTTCGGTTTATCCTTGGCTGCCATAATTCTCTAGGCTTTCGTTTTTCGTTTTCATAATAAGGAGGCGATCTTCGTGCGATGCGTCTTTTTCAAGGAAAGGCGGCGGTTTTAGTCGGCGAGGACGATTAAAAGCAAAAACCTTGTGGGTTTGCTAAAGAAAAAAAACTCTCAAAATGACAAAGAATCAAATCCTTTGCCTCGTAAGGGGCGTGGGTTATTCTTTGCTAAACGAGACAAAACTTTGTCTGGTGGAGACGCCGACAAAAAATTGGTCTATTCCTTGTCGAAATCAAGGATACCATCTTGGCGACAAGTTAAGTATGTCGGCAGATTTTTGAATAAGAAAGAGATTTTTATCGTTCGTGTTTTCTCTTTACTGTTGTTTTTAAGCCTTGGTTTTCTAGGTGTTAATTTGTACAAAGAACATCTTAAGGTCGTTCCTGTCTTTGGTGGGCAATATACCGAAGGTGCTTTAGGCTCACCGCAGCACATCAACCCTTTATATGCTTCTGTTAATGATGTCGATGCTGATTTGACTAGATTGATATATTCTTCGCTCTTTAAATTCGATCAAAACGGTAAGTTGGAGAAAGATTTGGTTGAGGATTATACGATCAGTGAGGATGGTAAGACCTACTCTTTTAAAATAAGACATGGTGTCGAGTGGCATCAGGGCGGCGAATTGACCGTCGATGACATCTTTTTCACCTTCCAAGCCATTAAGGATTCAGCCTATAACTCACCGCTAAAACCTTCTTTTGCTGGCATTGAAGCTAAGATAGAAAATGAGGATACTATAGATTTTGTTTTGCCGGAGAGGTATGCGCCTTTTCTTAATTTGTTGACTTTTGGCATTATGCCAGTTTCAGTTTGGGGGCAAATACCTCCACAGTCAGCGCCTTTGGCTGATACCAACTTGAAACCGATCGGCTCCGGACCGTATAAGGCTGTGTCATGGGCTAAAGACAAATCTGGTAATATCAAGGTTTATAAATTAGAGGCCAACAAAGATTATTACGGCGGCAAGCCAATGATCAAGGATTTAACTTTTAAGTTCTATGCCAATTTTACGGAGGCGGTTAATTCTTTGAATAATGGAGATGTGGATGGCTTATCTTATTTACCAAAAGGAGAAAAATCCAACTTAATAGCTAAGAACTCTCTTAATTTAAATAAGTTGTTGATGCCTAAGGTGCGCGCCGTTTTCTTTAATGCCAGTAACAACTCTCTTTTAAAGGATAAAGTCGTTCGCCGCGCCTTAGCTTTGAGCTCTCCTCGTAAGGAGATAATAAACCAGGTCCTTGATTCGGAAGCTGATCAGTCATATGGGCCGATACCTCAAAGCGATTTTGCCTATAATCAGGATATTGAAAAATATAATTTTAATATAGAGGAGGCTTCAAAGATATTGTCCGATGCTGGTTGGAAGAAAGAGACTTTGACCGCCGATGATATCACCGCCCTAGAAACAAAACAAAACGAAGCCACCAGCTCTTCAGCTCTTTCCGATGAAGAAAAAATCAAGTTAGCTTTGGGTGAGGGGGAGTGGTTGTATAAAGAAGAGTTAAAAGATAAGAGCAATAAAAAGAGCACAGAGACAATAAAGACTTATTTAACTTTTACCTTGACTGTTTTAAATGATGAAGAGAACGCCGACACTGGCCGCTTTTTGGTTCAGTCATGGGAAAGGCTTGGTGCAAAAGTTAGTTTGGATTTGGTCTCTGCAGCTTCAGTCCAGTCGTCGGTTATAAAACCGAGAAGATATGAGGCATTGTTGTTCTCGGAATTGGTAGGCAACGACCCTGACATTTATTTCTTTTGGCATTCTTCCCAAGCAGGAGAAGGAGGTTTGAATCTTTCAAATTATAAGAACGAGGAAGTGGATAAGCTTTTAGAGGATGGCAGGACGGTTTTGAGCCAAGACGAGAGAATCGAGAAATATAAAAAAGTCCAAGAACTCATCAATCAAGATATTCCAGCTGTGTTTTTATTCTCTCCATACTATATATATCCGCAGAGCAAGAGGGTGAAGAATTTTTCTGTAAAGACGATTTCCGATCCGGCCGATCGTTTTGCTGGTATAGAGAATTGGTATATAAAGACCGGCCGCCGCTTCGAGTGGTAATTTAAATGCTCGTTGTCTTAGGCGCTAAGCAACTCTTTTTGCTTTCTATTTTGAGCTAGATAAAGGATCTATTGCTGTGGCCACAGGAAATGCAAGAAATTTTTTAATATATTTTTGGATCTCTTTTAATTTTAATCGTTAGTAGTTTTTCCGATTGAAGTTAGAAATTATTTAAAAATAATTCTCTTTTAGGGGCGAATAATGTCAAACACTAAGAACTCTTTTGGTTCGTATTTGACGCCTCTTGTAACAAAGAAATGATAACAAAGTACAAAAGCCGGACTACGCAGCGTTCTCGCGAGTCCGCCGGCGAGAAACGGAAACCATATACTGGTTTTCGCCGCACAGAGAACACCATGGAACCATCTGTTTCTCAATATGGTCCTGATGGTAAGTTGCGCGTTATAGTTTTGGGTGGCCTTGAAGAGGTCGGACGAAACATGACCGTAGTAGAATATGAGAAAGAGATAATCATCATCGACATGGGCCTCCAATTTCCAGAGGAAGACATGCCTGGTATCGATTACATCATTCCTAATGTCACTTATCTTAAAGATAAGATCGACTGGATAAAGGGCGTGATCATTACTCATGGTCACTTCGATCATATCGGTGGCATTCCTCATATCATGGGAGAGATCGGCAATCCTCCGATATTTATGGGCAAGCTGACCGCTGGGTTAGTCAAGAAGAAATGCGTGGAGCATAAGAAGTGCCCTAAGTTGAACGATCAGGTCGTCGATGAGAATTCTGTTTTGAAACTTGGTAAGAATTTCCGAGTCAGTTTCTTGCGCGTAAATCACTCGATACCGGATTGTTTCGCTATTATCGTCGATACCCCAGTCGGCAGATTGATCCATACTGGCGATTTCAAGATCGATTATTCTCCTGTTAATGATAAGCCAGCCGATTTACAGCGCGTCGCTCAGATCGGCAGCGAAGGAGTTATGCTTTTGATGGCTGACTCGACCGATTCCACTCATCCTGGATATCAGATATCCGAATCGGCGATCGGCAGCGAGATGGATAAAATTTTTGAGAAGATCGAAGGACGTATTATTATCGGAACCTTCGCTTCGCAGCTGGCTCGTGTTCAGAATATTTTGAACTTGGCCGAAAAACATGGTCGTCGCGTTTATTTACAAGGGCGCTCCATGAACGATAACGTCGAGATCGCTCATCAGATAGGTTATTTGAAATTTAGCCCTCGTCTCTTGATTAGGGATGCCGAACTTTCGAAGTTACCAGATAATAAGGTGATCATTCTTGGAACTGGAGCTCAAGGAGAGTCCAACGCTTTCTTGGTTCGCGTCGTTTCTCATGAGCATAAGACCATCCATCTTAAGGAGGGAGATACTGTCATCTTCTCTTCCTCGGTCATTCCTGGCAATGAGCGAAGCATTCAGAATTTGATGGACATGATCACTCGCCAAGGAGCTGACGTCATTAATTATGAAATGATGGACGTTCATGCCGGCGGACATGCTAAACAGGAAGACTTGAAATTAATGATGCGTCTCTTTAAGCCGCAATACTTGATGCCGATCGAAGGCAACCATTATATGCTTAAAGCTCATGGCGATCTTGGTGTGCAAGTTGGATTGCCAAAAGAAAACGTCTTTGTCGGAGATAATGGTCAGGTGGCCGAATTCCGTAAAGGTGCCGATGGTCAAGTCATTGGCAAGCTAACCAATGAAAAGGTGCCGACCGACTATGTTATGGTCGATGGCCTTGGAGTTGGTGATGTCTCTAATATCGTTTTGCGTGATCGTCGTGTCATGGCCGAAGATGGTATGATCGTTATAATCTCTACGGTCGACAGTAAGTCCGGCAAGACAATTGGAAATCCGGATATTATTTCTCGCGGCTTCGTTTATATGAAAGAGAATCGCGAATTAATCGAAACGACTAGAATGAAAGTTAAGAAAATGGTCGAGTCGCACGATTCTAGGACTTCTACTGATATAGATTATCTTAAAAACAGAGTTCGCGATGAGATTGGGCAGTTTTTGTTCAATAAAACACAACGCCGACCAATGGTGTTGCCAGTAGTTATTAGGGTGTAGAGCTGAATGCTGAATGCATGTCTTTCTATTTGTTGCTCTGGGTACATAGTTAAAGAGCTATGATAAATAAAAATTCAGTATTTAGTCGAAGGTGATTTTGAAACTCTTGAAATAACACACAAAAAAACAAGCTATTATTAGCCTGTTTTTTTGTGTGTTATTGACTTTTTTCTATTTTTTTGTTATTATGCTCTATAGTTAAACGACGCACTCTTTCTAGCGTCATTCCATCTCACATTGGCTTAAAAAGGAGGTAGAGAGATGAAGGTTCATTTGTTCTCTACATTATTAATGGTTTTTATTTTGGTACCGACGGTACAGAATCTCTGGGCGGCTGATACGCTCACGGGCACGGTGAAAGACTCAATGACCGGCACTCCTTTAAAAGGAGTAAAGGTGAATATAGTCGCGAAGCCATGTTCGACGTTGACTGATGACAGTGGAAAATTCGTTCTCGCTATTCCTATATCAACTTCGATTATTCACTCGATCAAACCCGTAAGGGTTGTGCGAGCGAGCAGCGATGATCTGATGGCCATCAACCTAAGAGGTTGCGTGGTTGGGGAAAGCAGAATATCTTCCGGCTGTCTGCTGTTTCGCAGCAAAGGAGGCGCGGGCTTTAAAGCCCTATGTTTGAATCCGATGAAAAATCGTAACTTTTTGGTCATTAGCGAACAAGGAGTCGAGGAAGCATCGGTTTTAGCCAAGACGGCGGCAACGTCGTCATATAAGGCCTCGTTCGAGGTCGAAGGCTATAAACCAGCCTCTATGACAGTCGTCAGCGGACAACCCGCTGACGTAAAACTGGTGCCGGAAGGCACCACCGGCAATTTCAATATCACAATCGACAGTATAGGAGTTTTTACTGTCACTACGGAAATCAAATAGGAGGAAATCATGAAAGCTGTATTATTCATTCTGTTGGCGGCGCTTATGGCGCTGGTTTCTATTGGTTGTTCGAACAGCCCTGTCTCAGTATCTCCGGTTTCCGGAGAAGCGGTGGCGAAAGTCACTATCAATCTCGAAAAAATTGGTGTCCTTGGAAAGGTTGCGGCCTCGAACAAGACGCCGACGATGATACTGGTCAATGGTCGTGTAATGAATCAGTTTGGGGAATGGATTCCTGACACTATTCTTATCTCTGGAACAAGCCCGGTGGTTGGTTATATAAATGGTTTCGAAAGAGGTGAGACATACCAGTTATCAGCAAGAGCGATGAATAGCGATGGTCTTCAGCTTAATGCTTGTGTGCCGATTAGTTATACTGTCCCAAATTCCGATACATTTGCAGTGTCTATGACACTTCATGCCGGGGTGGAACAGTTTTTGGCTAATGTCCCAATAAGTGGAACAGTGGTAGCTTCCAAGGCGTGTAGTGTTATGGTAATAACGCAGAATACTCCTGTAAGTGGAGAATGGGGACATCCCGATACTTCGATCACGAAGTTTTCTCCGGGGACAGTTGACACGGTTAAAGTTGACAAGCTCTTGGGGATTAGTCCTAGTTCTGCAACAAAGGAGACTCCGTATACGGTTGCCGTTGTTATATTTTTAAATGACGGAACATATTACAAAGGGTCTAGTGTCGTTGCTCTTAAGCCTTCGTTGAATATTTCAACGACTATTGAATTGACGAGGTATGGAGCAGCATCGTCGCTTGCCAAGATGACCATTAGCATAGGTGCGATCGGAACTTTTCTGGTTGATGTTGAGTTTCTGTGAGTCATTTATGCGAGTACTTTAAAACCGGTCGTTCAGTTTCTGAATGGCCGGTTTTTAAGTAGTGTTAATAGGCAAACAAGAAACATTTTTTTTTGACTTAATAGTAAAATAATTTTCTTGCGTAGTTATGTGTTTTTATGTTAAAATATTTATAAGTATAATTCTCTTTTGAGTTATGCGGAGAGTTGTTAGTTTTTATTTGTTCGATATTATAATTTAATCTTTTATGAAAAAAAGGACTCTTTGGCGAAAGGCTTTTCTTTTCGTCGTCGCGATTCTTGTTTTGGCCCCAACTTTGCCAGCTGCAGCTGACACAGGAATCAATGTTAAGACAAGGATGGATGACTTGTCTGGTAACGAAAACTTGTTTTACGGGAATGCCTTAGGCAGTTCGTATGGCAGCTTGTTGAAACTGCAATACAACAATGGCGTCGATAGAATGACTGTTGACCGTTCTGGTAACATGACGCTCTCCGGCTATATCTCGACTGTTCGCTCTAACAATATTTGCGATGCCTCTGGAAACAACTGCTTTGCCCCTACCTCCTCTGGTATGGACACCACCAACGATTCTTGGACTGGTACAGGTAATGTTTATATGACTTCTGGAAATGTCGGTATCGGAACTACGGACGTCTCTACTTATAGGGTATACGGAAGGACCAATCTTGGTGGTTGGGGCTATCGTTTTGATAATGACGCCAATGGAAGCAAGATTTATGTGGCTCATGGCGGAGGATATGGTTTACGTGTCAATGCTGGAACAAATGCATCGGCTAGCTCTTATTTACTGGAGCTTTATTCGGCCAACGGAATTAATAACAATAGTAAGTTTCAGGTCACTGGCAATGGAAATGTTGTAGTTAATGGGTCTACGGTCATAGATGGCAATGCTGGTTGGCATAGGAGCTATGGCTCTACTGGTTGGTACAATGGAACCTACGGTGGCGGTTGGTATATGACCGACTCTTCATGGATCAGGTCATACGGAGATAAAAATATCTATCAGAACACTGGTGTTTTAAGGACGGATGGAACATTCCAAGTCGGTTCTAGCGGAGGAACATTGAATGTTGATAATGGTGGTAATTTCGCATATAGAACTAACGTTCTTTTTGCCAACACATCTGGAAACGTTGGTATTGGAACAGCTAGTCCAGCTTCCAAACTTTCGGTCGGCGGACAAGCAGGATTTAATACAACCGCCATATTCGGAGGTGGTAACTCTTACCAAACCGGAATTACTGGTTGGAGTAATGCTAATTTTCAAAAAACAGGTATAGGTGTTACGGGGTATGTTTCTGGAAACGGAACAAACACAAACATAGGCGTTTGGGGTCAAGTTCAAAACTATGGAGATGGTGTTTATGGACAATCGCTCGGTGCTGGTAATGGTGTTCATGGTTTTTCCTCTACTGGTTTGGCTGGTTATTTCGAAGGAAGCACTAGAACTACAGGCAGGACGGAAACTGGAAATACATCCACTAACTATTTGCCAGCATCAAGTAATTGGAATTACACTTTGCAATTAAATGGTTCAGACTATACTAGTATAGGCTTCCATGATTCTGAGAATTCCGTCAGTAGCATTAGGTATACCAATAAAAATTTTTATATTGGATATGATGATGGCTGGGGAGTGTCCAATACCACCTTTGGTGGAAACATCCAAGCCGCTAATGTTCATGCCACAGGCATGCTTTACTCCACGGCTGGTCTTAGTGTTTTGGGTGGTGTAACTTTTTCCGGAGATCTTGCCACCTTTGGAAATATTGGCACTGAAGGCAATATTACCTCTGCGTATGGAACTGTTTATGCTGGCAATGGCATGAAAGCTGTTGGCGGTGGTGGGTCTGGGAGCAAGATTCAGGTTGGAAGTGGATCGATTTGGAGTTCTGGTAGTGATAATTATATTAATTTTGGCGATGGCGATCATTCTTATGTCTGGATTGGTGAATCAGGTGGCGCCGATCAGCTTCATCTTTATGGTCGTTCAGGCGTTTGGTTTAATACGGACTCCGTCTATAAACCTAGCGGCGGTACATTTTATTCAAGCTCTGATAGTAGGTTAAAGAAAGATGTAAGTCCTCTTTCTGGCACTGAAGCCTTGGACAAGTTGAATCAACTCAACCCTGTTACGTTTAAATGGAAAAATCCAGAGGAGCACGACGGCGTCACTGGTTACCGTGCTAGCGTTATAGCTCAAAATCTTAAGGAGGTTTTCCCTGATTGGGTAGAAGAGACGACTGCGACCGGTAAGGACAAGGATTTAGTTGGCCCTGATGGAAAGACATATACCATTAGTTATCCGAATGATTTCAACGCCTATTTGATAGAGGCAATAAAAGAATTAAAGAAGCAAAATGATGACCTAAAAGCTCGCGTTGAAGATTTGGAAAATAAAATAAAATAAAAAAATATGACGAAGAACAAAAAAACAAGCTATTCCGGCACATCGTCATCTTTAATAATAATGGTTTTTTCATCGTTGTCGGCCGGATTGATTTTTGGGGTAATTGTCGGAGCGTTTTGGTTGGGCAATAATTCGGTCCTTGGTAAATCGGATTATGATGGTGCCTATAACAATGCAATGGCGGCAGCCAATAGTAAGTTGATATCTTCTGGCATGTTGGGCAAGGACGGAGTTAAAACATTGTCTGGTGAAGTGGTTGAGGCTAGCGATGGAAAAATAGTTTTTAATGCTCCTTTGCCAAGTCCGCTTCTTAATGATTCTTTAAAGACAAGAACTGCATTGATAACCGCTCAAACTGAGGTTATCGTTAAAAAAAGAAAGAGCTTGACCGAACAGAAAAAAGATAATATCGAAGGGAGTGCCATGCTTGAGCCACTAGAAAAGAGGTCTGGTGAATTAAAAAGTAAAATTTCCGCTTGTAAACTAGATGAACGTGGTAGCGGAGTTTGTTTGGGGTATCAAGAGGAATTGGATAAATTAAGAGAGGAAATAGTAAAAATTTATAAAGAAAAAATGAGCGATACCTCTCCTTATGATGTTAAACCTTCTGATTTAAATGGTGTAGTGGAGATCGTCGTTGAAGCATCTGATGATGTTTCGAATAAGGCAGAGTTTGAAGCCACAAAAATTGAATTGACCAAGCTTCCTCAAGACGATAATTTGTCATCGAACTCATTGAATGTGCTGAAATAATTTTTTTAAATTGTTTCAGTGATAAACAAAAAACGTCCGCTTTTTGCGGGCGTTTTTTGTTTGTATTGGTGTAAAGTGGGTTTTGTTTTTGTTTTCTTGTGGAAATATTTTTATTCATCAGCCTCACGATCCTCAACGTCATTGAATAATTCCATCAGCTGCTCTTGTATCAAATCTAAGTTGTCGTCATCGGTGAGTCTGCCTTTCTCAAG